>NZ_JASGEN010000146.1:0-6100 GCF_047606365.1 Micropruina sp.
GACCAAGGGAACCGTCCCCGGTGACCAAGGGAACCGTCCCCGGTGACCAAAGGAACCGTCCCCGGTGACCAAAGGAACCGTCCCCGGTGTCCAAAGGAACCGTCCCCGGTGACCGAGAGAACCGTCCCCGGCGAGGTGGATCAGCGGCGGACGAGGAGTTCCAACAGCATGCCGGCGATCAGCTCGCGGTACTCCTCGACGGTGGTTCCTTCGACCCGGACCACCCGGTCGTAGACCTCGACGGAGGCGATGACGTCGCTCCATTGGGCCAACACGGCGTCCGGGACGTCGTCGCGCAGCCAGCCGCGCTCGCGCCAGAGCCGCAGGATGATCAGGTTCTCGGCGCGGATCTGCACGGCGAGGGCGGTGAACTCCTGGGCGAGCGTTTTGTCGGTGCGCGCGGCTTCGGAGAATGCCAGCCACAACCCGTGAGTGGCGGTGTTGACCTGGACGAGGACTCGGGATGCGATGTCGGCGGCCTCTTCGGGTGAGGAGGCCCGCAGGAACTGGGCGCCGACCGGTGTATCGATCAGCGCCTGGCCGGGCTCTCCGCCGAAGGAGAGCTGATCGATCGCCGCCTGCAGCAACCGCAGCTTGGGGCCGTGGGACTGGACCGTCTCGGTCGAGACCCCGGCCTCGCGGGCGATCTGCGGCAGCGACGTCGCGGCGTAGCCGCGGACGGCGAACAACTCGGCGGCCGCCTGGACCACCCGCGCCCGGGTGGCCGCGGCCTGCTGCTCGCGTAGCTCGGACGAATATCGACGCTTTGCCATATTGATTCCTGTATCACAGTAGTGAATACTCGACTCCTGTATTCGACACTACACCACACAGATGGGGGGACCCCGATGACTTCGATCATCTTCGCCAGCGTTCCGATCCACGGACACGTCACACCGCTGCTGCCGCTGGCCGCCGAGCTCGTTGCCCGTGGCGACCGGGTCCGGTTCCTGACCGGCTCCCGCTTCGCCGCTGTGGTCGCGGCGACCGGGGCCGAGCACGTCTCGCTGCCCGCCGAGGCCGACTTCGACGATCGCTACGTCACCGCACAGTTCCCCGAGCGGGAGCAGCTGTCTGCGGTCAAGGCGGTCGCGCACGACCTTGAGCACATCTTCGTGCGCCCCGGAGCCGCCCAGTACGAGGCTCTCACCGCATTGCTCGCCCAGGAGCCCGCGGACGCGATCGTCACCGACCCGACCTTCGCCGCCGGAGCCCTGCTGGTCGAACTGCCGGTGGGTGAGCGTCCGCCGGTCATCGTCGGTGGCGTCCTGCCGCTGAACCTGCCGGCGCCCGACCTGGCACCGTTCGGCATGGGGCTGCCGCCGCTGGGCGGCCTGGCCGGACGGATCCGCAACGGCTTCCTGAACGCGCTCACCGCGCGGCTGTTCGCCCCGGTCAACGCCGCCGGCGCCGAGATCGGCCGGCGCGCGCTCGGCCGTGAGCCGCGCATTCCGTCATGCAGTGGCTGCAGCATGCCGATGCGATCGCCCAGCTCAGCGTGCCGTCGTTCGAGTACCCGCGTCCGGACGCGGTCGCCGGGCACCTGCGGTTCATCGGCCCGGTCTCGGTCTCCGGCGCCGTCCAGCACGCGCTTCCCGACTGGTGGTCGGAACTGGGCGGCACCCGTCCGGTCGTCCATGTCACCCAGGGCACCATCGCCAACACCGACCTGAACGAGCTGATCCGGCCGACCATCGACGCCTTCGCCGACCGTGAGCCCCTGGTCGTGGTCGCCACCGGCGGCGCCCCGGCCGACAGTCTGGGCGCGCTGCCGGGCAACGTCCGGGTCGCCGAGTTCCTGCCCTACGCGGAGTTGCTGCCACGGACCTCGGTGATGGTCACCAACGGTGGCTACGGCGGAGCTCAGTTCGCGCTGCGGCACGGTGTGCCGCTGGTGGTCGCCCCCGGCAAGGAGGACAAGGTCGAGGTGGCAGCCCGGATCGCCTGGTCGGGTGTCGGCGTCAAGCTGCGCAGCCAACGGCCCACCCCGGACGAGTTGCGCAAGGCGGTCGGACGCGTGCTCGCCGACCCGTCCTATGCGCGGGCCGCGCAGCGGGTCGGTGCCGAGATCGTGGCCTCGCCGGGTGCCGCTGGCTTCGCTCGGGTGGTCGATGACGCGATCTGCGCCGCCTCACCGGTCGAGCCCTGCCCTACCGCGTAGTCGCCCCGTCGCACCTCCGCCATCCCGACGGACGCCGGGATCTCTGCATCGGGAGAGCTGTCCGGTCGCGAGATCCCGGGTCGAGCCCGGGAGGACGGGATCAGTGGGTGCCGAGATGAGATCCCGGGTCGAGCCCGGGATGACGAGAGGGCGGCCTGGATCACGAGAGGGCGGCCGGCTGACGAGAGGGGAGCCCGGGATGACGGACGCGATGAAGGTCTCGCTCAGCGGCGGTCGAGTTCCGTCCGCATCCCGGCGATCTGATCGGGGGTGACCCGGCAGCAGCCGCCGAGGGCACGGACGCCCGCGTCCGCCCAGGAGCGGGCACTGTCGCCGACCGCGGCATGTCCGGTCCAGTGCCGGGCGCGGGCATCCCAGTCCTCGCCGCTGTTGGGGTAGAAGATCACCGGACGGCGTCCGCCGACGGCCGTCACCACAGCGGCGGCCTCGCCGGGATCGCAGCAGTTGGCGCCGAGGGCGACCACGTTCGGCACCTCGGCCGCGATCGCGAACGCTTCGGACGCCGGCTCGTCGCGCCGGGTGCGGTCGCCGACCGTGGTCAGTGACAGCCAGGCCGGCACCCCCAAGGCGGTCAGCTCGGCGGCCAGCGCCTCGGTCTCGGCCAGTGACGGAATCGTCTCGCAGGCCAGCACGTCGGCCCCGGCCTCGGCCAGGATCTCCAGCCGCGGACGGTGCCAGGCGCGCAACTCGTCCACGCTCAACCCGTAGTCACCGCGATATTCGGAGCCGTCGGCCAAGGTCGCTCCATAGGGTCCGACCGACGCCGCCACCCAGCGCGGCCCGCCGAACGCCTCGGACGCCTCACGCGCCAGCCGGACGCTGCGGCGCAGCGCCTGCCGTGCCTCGGCGGCGGTGTACCCGGCGGCTTCGAAGCCCGACTCGCTGACCTGATAGGACGCCGTCGTGGCCACCTCGGCACCGGCTGCGAAGAAGTCCTCGTGGGTGGCCCGGATCTCGCCCGGATCGGTGAGCAGCAGCCGGGCCGACCACAATGTGTCGCTCAGATCGTGACCGCGGGCCTCCAGCCGGGTGGCCAGCCCGCCGTCGAGCAACACGGTCCGGTCGGCCAGTGCGGTGGCGAACGATCCCATGTCGTCACCGTAGTGCAGTCCTCACCTGCGCCTCGGCGGCGCGTCGCTCGGCCGGCCCCCCTCGGAAGGACACCCCGCCGCGCCCCCTCGACGGACGACACAGCTGAAAGGTTCATGAGAACCCCTCGCCGGGTGCCACGCTCACGACCACTCGACCGTAGGGATGGGTAGCTTTCCACGCTCAACGAGGAGTACCCATGCGCCGTGTTGTCAGCTGGCTCGTCGCCGTCCTTGCGCTGGCGGCCTGGTCGCCCTCGACGTCGGCCCGGGCCGAGGCCGGGCTCGATCCCGTCATCAGCATTCCGTTGCCGAAGATGTACGGCCCGACGAGTCTGGTCGCGGCCAGCCAGGACGTCGTGGTGCGGGCGGTCTGGACGGCCAGCCGGAAGTACGAGTACGAATACTCGCTCAACAACGGGGCTGGCTGGAAGCCCGCGCCGCAGAGCGTGGCCAGCTTCTCGTTGATCGGCTACCGCGGCCTCTTCTATCGGATGAAACTGGACGACGTCGTCGACGGCGGCGAAGACTGCGACTCCGCGAAGGCCGGCGGCTTCGCGATCTGGGACCCGGTCAAGGGAACGACCCGGACGGTGGACGTCACCCCCGAGCAGGGTGCGGTCGTGATCGAGTGCCCCGGTATTGCCGACGCCGTGGCGAATCGGGTGGTGCTGGCCGACGGACGGGTCCTCGATCTCTCCGGCAGCACCGCACGGTCGCTCCCGGTCGTCTTCGGCAAGGGGGCACCCGAGAACACCCACGCGATCGGAATCTCGGCGGACGGCACGACTGTGCTGGGTCGCGGCACGGTCTGGGACGCCAAGAAGCAGGCCGAGCGCCAGTTCCTGGCGGTCGCCCCCACCGACGGGACGCCGGGTCGTCCGGCCATGGAGATCCCCGGCCTGATCGGCTCGGCGGTGGCCGCCGACCGGATGCACTACCTGGTCGGGACGAAGTCCAAGCTGGCGATCTGCCGGGCACCGCTGGCCGACCCGACAAAGCCCAGCTGCCTGACCCTGCGCAAGGGTGACAGCCGCAACGTCGACGCGACACTCGACGTGTCCCAGGGCGTCGACGAGGTGATCTACCGGGCCCGTCACACCACGCTGTGGCTGCGCAAGGGCAACACGGTGAAGAAGGTGACCACCACCGCGACGATCCAGGCACTGCTGGGAACCGATTTCCGTGACCCGTCCCGTCCGCTGGTGTACGGCCAGCACGCCGCCAAGGGCGACGTGTATGGCCGGGTGGCTCCCAACGGGAAGGTCGACTGGTCGATCGTCAGCCGCAAGGTGCCCGCCTACCTGGCCTCCCTCGCCGTCACCCCGAACCGGGTGACCGCCATCGACAGCCGTCCGTTCGTGGACGCCTCGCCCTCGCCGCTGTGGTACCGCACCTTCTCGGGCACGACCGTCGGCGCCGAGACCCGGCTGGCCGGCCCGGTGGACAACAGCTGGCGCGTCTACGCCTCCGGCCGGCGTACCGTCGTCGACTGCTGCACCTCGCTGAAGACCAAGTACTACGACGACGCCAAGCGGGTGTTCGACCAGCGGCAGAAGGCCAACGCGAACGGGTTGAGCGGCCCCTACGTGGCGACCGGCGACTACGTCCGGCGATTCGACGGGGTGACCTATCGCACCCTGCGCAACCCCGCCATCTTCGGCAGCCTGGTGGCTACCATCCCCGACCTGGGCCGGACGATAACGGTGCGCGATCTGGCCAAGCCGTCGTCCACACCGATCACGGTGACGCTGCCGGCGGGCCCGGAGTATTGGAGCACCGATCTGCTGATGTGGGGCGACTGGATCGGCCTCACCTACTTCGGCGGCCCCGACCACGACCAGGTGACCGCGCTGGTTCGGAACTACCGCACCGGCGAATCGCACACGATCTCCGGCCAGATCAAGGCACTCGGTGACGGCTACGCTCTGATCGCGCGCTACCAGCCCTCGCACACCGAGGACGACGACGTGCGGACGGCGTACGTCTGGAAGTATCGCACCGGCCAGAGCCAGGTGCTTCCGGTGCAGAGCGGCTACGAACTGGCCACCGACGGGGTGGGACAGCTTGCCTGGGCGACCGAAACCACGATCGAGGTGGCGAAGATCCAGGGCGTGGCGACCACCGCGCCCCGGCTGCTCGGCGTCCTCGCACCCTCGTCGTTCAAGGCCGGGAAGACCTGGAAACCGGCCATCGACACCAGCAAGCCACTCAACGCCGGAACCCTGGAGATCCGCACATCGAAGGGGAAGCTGGTGCGCAGCGTCGCCACGCAGGCCACCGCGTCGGGTTCACTGCGGAAGGCGACCTGGAACGGCCGCGACGCCAAGGGTAGGAAGGTCGCCGCAGGAACCTACACCTGGACGCTCAAGGCGGACGCCCGCGACGGCAGCGGCACCGTGACCGACGTGACCGGTCTGGCGGCGGCGGCCGGCACGGTGAAGGTCAAGCGGTAGGGAGATCATCGTCGGTTCAGCTTGCCGCGACCGGTACGGGCGGGCTCCTGGGTTTCGCAAGCTCAACCGGCGAGCTGTTCGCCGATCTCGCGGCCGATCTGGGTCAACATCGTGGCGGTGTCGGTGAAGCAGCGGACCGGGTCGCGGTCGGCCAAGGCGTATCCGGCGGAGAAGCCCGCTTCCCGCAACTGGTCGGCCGACAGCGTGCAGCGTCCGCTCACCCCGACGACCGGGACGCCGTGCGCGGCGGCCAGCCGTCCGACGCCGATGGGCGTCTTGCCGCCCAGGCTCTGGCTGTCGAGGCTGCCCTCGCCGGTGATCACCAGGGCGGCGCCGGCCACCTGGGCGTCGAGGCCGACCAGATCCAGCACCAC
>NZ_JASGEN010000147.1:0-8694 GCF_047606365.1 Micropruina sp.
CCGTTGCCGGGCCGGGGCGACGTCCGCACTCGGCGGTTCGGACGCGGTTGGCGGTTCGGGCGAGCTGGCCGGCGCGGCCGCCGGAGCGCCGGTCGTCGGCTGAACGGGGCTCGGAGCGGGTCGCTGACCAGCAGTTTCGGGCTGACTTACCGGGCGGGCCGTGACGTCCAGGGCCTCGGGGGCGGTCATCTCGAGCCGGCGTTCCAGCCGGTCGAGCCGGGCATGGACGCCGCGGTCGCCGACGTCCGCGGCGGGCAGCAGCACTCGGGCACACATCAGTTCCAGGTGCAGCCGGGGCGCGGTGGTGCCGCGCATCTCGGTCAGCCCTGAGGCGATCACCTCGGCGGCCCGGGTCAGCTCACCCGGTCCGAGCGTGCTCGCCTGGCCCTGCAGCCGCTCCGCCTGGTCGGCGGCGACGTCGACCAGGCCGGTGGTCAGCGCGTCCGGGACAGCGGCGACGATGATCAGGTCACGCAGCCGGCGCAGCAGATCTTCGGCGAAGCGGCGCGGATCCTGGCCGACCTCGATCACCTTGTCGATGGAGGCGAACACCCCGTTGGCGTCGCCGGCGGCGAAGGCGTCCACGATCTCGTCGAGCAGGGCGTCCGGGGTGTAGCCGAGCAGCGCCGCGGCCTGGGTGTAGGTGACCCCGTCGGGGCCGGCGCCGCCGAGCAACTGGTCAAGCACCGACAGCGAATCACGCACTGAGCCGGCACCGGCCCGGACCACCAGCGGCAGCGCGGCGGAGTCGACCGCGACTCCTTCCGCCTCACACAGCGAACCCAGGTAGGCCGACAGCGTCTTCGGCGGCACCAGCCGGAACGGGTAGTGGTGGGTGCGCGACCGGATGGTGCCGATCACCTTCTCGGGCTCGGTGGTGGCGAAGATGAACTTCACATGGGGCGGCGGCTCTTCGACGACCTTGAGCAGGGCGTTGAAGCCCGCTGTGGTCACCATGTGCGCCTCGTCGACGATGTAGATCTTGTAGCGGCTGGAGACCGGGGCGAAGAAGGCGCGTTCGCGCAGGTCACGGGCGTCGTCCACGCCGCCGTGCGACGCCGCGTCGATCTCGATCACGTCGATCGAACCGGGCCCGCCGCGGGCCAGGTCGCGGCACGACTGGCACTCGCCGCACGGAATCGGGGTCGGTCCCTGGGCACAGTTCAGCGCCCGCGCCAGGATGCGTGCCGAGGTGGTCTTGCCACAGCCGCGCGGACCTGAGAACAGATAGGCGTGGTTGACCCGGTTGTTGGTCAGTGCCCGCTGCAGCGGCTCGGTGACATGCTCCTGGCCGATCACGTCGGCGAAGGTGTCCGGCCGGTAGCGGCGGTACAGCGCCAGTGGCGCTTCGTGACGTTCGACCACAGCGGCTTCCGGTTCCCGCGGGGCGGGGCCCGGAGGCGCCTCGAGCGCGACCGGCTCGTCGGACGCGGCGACGTCCGGTTCGGCACCGAACAGGTCCGGGCCGTCCTGCTCGAACGGCTCCGGCTCCTCATACAGCTCGGAGTCGAACAGCTCGTCCTCGCGCTCGTCGTCCACGGATGGCACCTTACGTGTTGGCGCTGACAACTATCGAGCCGCGATCCACGACCGGCCGGGGTGAGGCGTCCGGACAACGAAAGGGGTCCCCGCGCACCCGGAAGAGCTCACTTACCCTTGCTGCCTTTCGGCCCTGGGGGAGTTGGGCGAGGTACCGCCGCGCGGGGACCTTGGCCACCAGTGTAGGGGACGCCGACTGGTGCCCCGACCACGGGCCGTCCGGCGGCTGCCACAAGCCTGTTCAGGCACGGTCCGGACGTCCGAGCTCCGTGGTGAATCGCGAATTGGCCAGCACCGGCAGGGCTGCCCGCGCGGTCCGGACGGCGTCCAGGTCAAGGTCGATGACGGCCAGTCGCGGTTCGGCGTCCAGCTCCAGCAGGATCTCGCCGAGAGGATCGACCACCAGTGAGTGCCCCACCCCGGTCGGACGGCGCGCGCCCGGCAGCGGGTCCGGGTCGGACGGCGGTTCGGCCTGGTCGACGGCGACTATGAAGCAGGTGGCGTCCAGGGCACGCGCGACGGCCAGCGACCGCCACTGCTCCACCTTGCGCTCGCCGGGCGCCCAGGAGGCGGGCACGACGATCAGCTGGGCGCCCGCCGCGGCCAACTGCTTGTACAGCTCGGGGAACCTGACGTCGTAACAGGTACTCAGCCCGCACACCACGCCGTCGACGGCGACCGTCACCACAGCGTTCCCGGGCTCGATCTGCTCCGATTCCAGGTAGCCGTAGGCGTCGAACAGATGCAGCTTGTCGTAGTGCGCGTCGAGGTCCGGCCCGGCAACCAGCAGGGTGTTGCGCACCTTGCCATTGCGGCCGGGGGTGAACAGCCCGACGATGACCGTCACGCCGGCGTCCACGGCGGCTTGCCGGACGGCATTCGCCCACGGGCCGTCCAGCGGCTCGGCGGCCTCGATCCGAGGACGGGCGAACGAGCAGCTCATCGCCTCCGGGAAGACCACCAGCCGTGCGCCGGCGGTGGCGGCGCGTCCGATCTGCTCCAGCACCAACTCGAGGTTGGCGGCCGGGTCGGTGCCGGCGGTGAACTGGGCGAGGGCTATTCGCATGGGTTCAGCCTGCCACCGCGCACCCGAGCGGGTTGGCAACCTTTCCGGGTCGCATCTCGTAAGACAGGGTGAGGAGCACGAAAGGGGCGCCATGTTCGGACTGTCGACCGCGGAGCGGGATGCGGAGTTCGCCCGTTTCGCCACCGAGTCGGGTGGCTCGTTGAAGCGGACGGCCTACCTGCTGACCGGCGATCGCGAACTGGCCGCCGACCTGACCCAGGAGGCGCTGCTGCGCACCTACCTGGCCTGGCGGCGGGTGCGGTCAGCGGAAGCGGCCGCCTACGCGCGGCGCACCGTGGTGAATCTGACCATCGACCGGTGGCGCCGCCGGGAGGCGACCGCTGCCGAGACTCCGGATCGCACCGATCCCTACGACGGCCACGGTCGGATCGACGACCACGACCAGGTGGTACGGATGCTCGAATCGCTACCGCCGCAACAGCGCCGCGTCATCGTGCTGCGCTACTACAACGACCTGTCGGAGGCCGACACCGCCGCCTGTCTCGGCATCGGTGTCGGCGCGGTGAAATCAGCCGCGTCCCGCGGGCTGGCGGCGCTGCGTGCCCTCTACACACCCACGGACGGGAGGAACTCGTGATGTCCGATCTCGAAGAGTTGCTGCGTACCGACCTGCGCGACGCCGCCGATACGTTGCCTGCCGACCTGGACGTCGACGAGCTGCTCGATCAGGGCCACCGGCTGCGCCGCGCCCGCACCGGACGCCGGAGCCTGGCCGCGGTGGCGGCGGCTGTGGTGGTCAGCCTGGCCGGTTGGGCGGGGCTCGCCCATCGCACTACGACCGGTGTGCCCGACCCGGCGTCCACCCCGACGATGGCGAACACGGTGTCGTTCTTCACCTTCGACTCCGAGCCGGGCAATGTGCAAGGTCTCCCGTACGCCTCCGTCACGGCCACCGCGGCGGACGGCACCTTGACGCTGACAGCACGGAAGCGAAAGACCGATCCGCCGGTGCAGCTGGCGTCCGTGCCGCTGAACCCCGCAGTGGCGACCGGCACCCCGATCTCACCGCGGCTGTCCCTGTGGGTGATCCCGGGTCAGGTCGACTGGGTGAATGTGGAGACCAAGGACCCCTCCATCGCCTCCTACTTCCCGCGGCACGGCTTCATCTCCTCGGTCGGCGTGACCGTCGTGGTCACCACCGCCGAGCGGGAACAGAAGTCGAAGGACTGGGTCGACGGCGCGATCTGGAGGGCCACCGACGGCACCCTGCACAGCAGCGCCGGAACCACTGTCGACACCGCAGTGCTGTCGCTGTCTGACACCACGCTCACCGTCTACCGCGACCCGGGACTCAAGGTGGTCAGCTTCTTCGACGCTAAGGAAGGGCAGGGGTTCACCAGCATGCGGGACGACCACCCGGCCCGTTACGTAGTGAAGACCCAGATCGCGCGGGAGATGGGCGCCGACGGCTGGGAGCAGTTCGCGGTGGGAATCCTGTCGGACGGCGCGCGCGACCCGCGGGTGACCACGTCCGCCAAGAACGCCGAAGTGGTGACCGGCACCCTGCAACCCGGCGGTGCCGTGGTTTTCCTCGCCCGGAACCGATCGGCGGCCGAACCCAAGGGCGGTTTGATCACCAAGGTCACCTACATCGACGCGGACGGCCAGACCCGCAGCTACCGACCGTGACCGCACCGGGCCGCCGCCACGGTTTGGCCGCCGTCGCGGTGGCCCGGTATCGTCTCCGACGGAGGATTCGCCTAGAGGCCTATGGCGCTCGCTTGGAAAGCGGGTTGGGTTCACGCCCTCACGAGTTCGAATCTCGTATCCTCCGCCACGTGGAACACGGCTTCCACAAGCCCATATAGGTGAAATTTCGTCTCCGAGCGTGTCACCGGTCGAGATTTCATGCCCCGAATATGCCCCCAATCTCCGGGCGCCGGAGCGTCGGCACACAGCAATCGGGGCGGGTCTCGTATCCACTGATGGACATGAGAGCCGCCCCGAGGAGCTCGTCTGGCTGGCGTTTCAAGAGGCGCGACGGCGCCTCAGCCGGTTCCCGAGCAGGATCGGACGGACGAGGTTATCGAGGTCTTCCACACGAATCTTGATGAGCCGCTCACCAAACCGATACGCGAGTGGCTTGCCGGCACGAATGCGTCGCCGCAGGGTATCCACGCTCACCCCGACCGAGCAACGATTTACGCCGGCACTCGACTCCAGCTCCAAACACCGGTCCCTCCGTCTGGCGGCGACACGTAAAGATCGGACCACGTAGTCGAAGCTCAAAAGCGCCCAACCAGTTCTTCAACTCCATCGTCGCGGGTATGAAATGTCCAGATCGTTCCGGGGACTGCCGCACCCGAGAGATAGCCAACGATTGGATCCCTCTGCACGATGCTGGCCACTCGCGCAATCCGGTCAATGGCATCGTCAACGTCCATGAATTCTGCCGCCACTATGTCCGAATCCCGGGGACTCGGTGTAGAAGCTTCGTGGCATTCGACCTCGAATGCAATCGCGACCGCCGAGGGATGTGTGGGCGAACTGGAGTTCACCACAAACGCGAGTCGATTCACCGCCAGCATCTCAAGTCCCGCCTCTTCTTCCAGCTCGCGAGCGAGTGCAGCCACAAAGGTCTCGCCTTCTTTGACACCACCGCCCGGAAGAGACCACGCTAGCGGACCGCCATCTTCTAGGTGCTCTTGCACCAAGAGCACCTGTCGACCACGTCTCACCACCGCGATTGACAGCTGCGACATCCGCTTCACCATGACGCGATCCTCCAGATAAATGCTGGCTAGCAGTGCTCCACCATGACGCGCTCCAGCCTCCACAGGTATTGACTTGCGCCAAGGACAATTCCGCCGCTATTCCGATAGTATATGGCCTTGGCCTATTGACCTGATGTGAAAGTTAGGTGGTCACCGCTTCCGTGGAAGTGGTGAAGGTGAGGTGGATGCCTGCTGCTCGGAGTTGGTTGAGTCCCTTGGCGATCGCGACTAGCGGTCGCTGGAACTGGCGATCAAGGACTCTGCGCGGGCGGCCGGGCCGGACGGGGTCACGGAGCCGCGACCATTGACGCGGACTCGACAGGCGCGTTTCGACCGCTTCCTGTGCCGGTTTTTCCCGCCGGGAGACGAGTCCGAGTGGTTCGTCAAGGACGGGATAAGAACGCCCGACTCACCCATCGGGTTCACGAATCTTGATGTCACCCGCGGCACCCACCATCGGCCAACTCTCCACGAGTTCGCGGTTGGCTCGGCTGAAGTCGCCGGGCCAGATGCCGCTCATCACCACGGTGGTGTGCCCGCTGCCGAGGTAGTCCATCATCACGGTCTGGAATTCGGGGTTGTCGCTGCGCCGATCGCTGCCCGGAACGACGTGGATGTATCCGCTCAGGTCGACGACCAGCCGGCATCCGTTCCGCAGATCGTGGCGCAGCCGATCGGTGAGGACGAGCGCGATGGGGTGGTCCGTGGTGACGCAGCCGTCCCGCTTCGACAGCCCAGCAGTCAACTCCTCGCGCGGGAACGAGTATCCGGTCGGCGTGACGATCTGGCGGATCGCACCGAGGGCGACGAGGAGGGCGACCAGCGCGGCACCCACGCGAGCGATGCGTCGTTGCTGCGAGCAGATCACTGACACCGAACTTCCCACCGTGAGCGCCAACGGTGCGGCAGCGAACGCCGGATAGTTCGGGTACCACGCGGCGACCAGCAGCAGCGTCGCCACGGTGGTCGCGAGCAGCAGTAGGTAAAGCCGGCCGACTCGACTGCGGACAGCAACCAGAGCCAGGGCGACCGCGCCACCCGCCAGCAGGACCGTCAGCGCGCCGGGCAGTCTCGCGGCATCCCCCTGGTCCAGCCCCAGCAGGGTGCCGATTCGCAACAGGGCCGAGGCCCGGACGGACGGCCGTGCGACCTGGGCGGTCACCGCGTCCGTCCACAGTTGCGCCCAGCCCGCCCAGAACGGCAGCAGCACCACGACACCGGCGCCCACTGCTCCGACCAGATAGCTGAGGGCCGGACGGATCCCCCGGGTCAGCAGCACCCAGCACAGGATGATCCCGAGCAGCGCCACGCCCCAGAGTTTGGTGAGCATGGCCAGGCTCAGCAGTGCGCCCGCGGCCGCCGTCCGCCACGGCCGGACCGACTCATCGGCAGGTCGCAGCGCAACCATGGCGAGCACCAGCATGAAGGAGGCGGGCGCCTCCAACCATGGCGCTCGCTCCACATGCGCGGCGGCCGGGTAGACGGCATACAGCCCCCCGCCCGCCAGCGCCGCCGCCCGCCCTCCGCGCAGGAGCAGCACGCAGATCAATGCCGCAGTCAGCGCACCCAGCGCCATGAAGGCGACCCGGCTGGATGCGAGCGCCCACGGATCCCCCAGCCACGCACCCAGCGCCGCGAACGGTTGCAGCAGCAGAACGATCCCGGGTGGATGCAGCAACAGGAAGTCCCGGTACGGCAACCTGCCCTCGAAGAACCCGACGGCGGAGGCGTAGTACACCGACGGGTCGTAGTTGGTCGCCCCGACCAAACCGCCACCGGCCAACACCGGAACCAGCCGGACGGCGAACGCCAGGACGAAGACCCCGACCACCAACAGCGCGTCCGCTGCAGCGATTCGGGCCAAGCTGCGACGAACCTCAGGCTTCGCCATGCTCACCGAACTCCAGCGTCATCCCGCGCAGTTGATAACCCTCGATCAGGTTGTCCCAACCGATCGTCGGCTCGGCGACGATCCGCGGGTTCAGCGCGAGCAATCGGGTGAGCAACAGGTCGGTCTCCAGCAGCGCCAACGGCTGGCCCGGGCAGCGGTGCGCTCCGTCGCCGAAGCTCAACACTGCCGCATTCACCCCGGCAGTCACTGGACGGCCCGGGCAGACGTCGAGCGGATCGTCACCGACCGCCGCGACATCGGCGTTGGTCGGCCGGATGCACACGTCGACCAGGTCGCCGGGCGGGATCGTCCACGACTGGTCGCCCTCAGTCACCTCGATTGGCTCGGACGTCCGCCGGTACAGATGGCCGACCACCGGTTCCAGCCGGATCAGTTCGTTCAGGATGCCGAAACGCTCGGTCTGCCCGGCTGTCCGATATCGCTCCAGCAAGGGGCGATGCTGCAGCAGATGCCAGGCGCACATCACGATGAACTCGCGGGTGGTGACCATGCCGGCGGTGCCGTAGGTGACGCATTCGACCAGGATGTCGGCGTCGGTGTAGCCCTCGTCGAGCAGATGGCTGATCACGTCCCCGCGCCGCTGGCGGCGACGCGTCCGGATCGCCGGCCGGACGTCGGCGAGATAGAACCTGCCGATCGGTACCAGCGCGTTGACCGCCGCCTTCGCCCACATCGCCTTCGTGCGGCCGAAGTCGGGGCGGGTGACGTCCACCGGCGGCTGGTTGAAGAAGCTGACCAGTCGTGGCGCCATCCGCGACGCGGGGGCATGGGTGAGTCCCACCACTTCGGCGGTCACCTCGACTGTGTACAGCAGCGCCAAGTCGTCCAGGCAACACGCACCGGCAGCAACCGCTGAGCCGAGCAGTCGATCGGCGCACGCCGCGGCTATTCCGGCGTACCGCTCCTCGACCACCTTCGGCGCGAAGAACCGGGCCACCTTGCTGCGCTGCTCGTCATGCAGCGGACCATCCGACACCAGGATCGGGTGATGCCGCAAGTACCCCTTCGGGATCGCCTCGGCGGTGAAACCGGCCTGGGTGGTGGCGTGCCGGGCGCGCAGCACCTGCCGGGCCACCGCCAACGACCGAATGCGCCAGACACCGTCGACATGTTCGACCCGCGGGGCGTCCCGCGCACCCGCCCGAGAAGCGCGGCGACGGTTCGGTCCGCTCATCGGGCCACTCCTCCACCCTGCCGGGCGGTTGTCCGGCCGACCGTCGGCTGCCAGGCTCGCAGCACGACCAGGAGGCATGGATGAGCGAACCCGACACCCCTGCGGACCTGGCCGACGCGTTCGACCGCGCGGCCCGCCGCTACGACCTGCTGACCGGAATGAACCCCGGCTACCACCGCCATCTGGACGCCGCCGCCCGCCGGTTGGCCGACCGCCTCGACCAGGCACCCGAGCTGCTGCTCGACCCGGAGCCGCAGCCCAGATCGAG
>NZ_JASGEN010000148.1:0-4330 GCF_047606365.1 Micropruina sp.
ACCGCGCCCAGCACCACCGCTGCCGCCGCCAGCGCGGCGGCGGCGCGCGACCATGCCGTCCGGGCCAGCACCGTCCTGGCCACCCAGCACAGCAGCGCCAGAGCGAACAGCACCAGCGCCCAGGCCGGTTGGTGGGCGTACTCGCGCAGCACCGTCCACCAGCCGAGCAGCAACGCCCCCACCACGGTGAGGGCGATGCTGGTCGGTCCTGGACGCCGGTTCACGCCCCCATCCTTGCGCAGCCGTCCATCGGTGCAGCAGGACTCAGACCAGGGTGGGCTGGCCGACCGGGGTGCCGGCGTCGAGCCGTCCGGCCCGGTTCAGGATGACCCCGACCCGGACCAGTCGGTTGGCGGCCAGCACCAGCAGGATCACCCCGGTCGAGGTGACCATGCCGGCGCCCAGTTGCACCGCGACGATGTCGATGCCGACCCGCACCGCGACCACCAGCAGCCACAACGCCAGGCCCCACCAGCCCGTCCGGCTCTCCCACCGGGCGGACGTCGCGTCGGACGGTGCCAGCGGACGGAAGTGGGCCAGGACACCCATCCAGGCGCCGGTGGCGGCCGACACCACGAGTTCGATGGCGAGCGCCGCCAGGTCGATTCCGCTGAGCGGCATTCCGCTGCCGAGCATTGAGGCGATGCCGACCAGGCCCAGAATGAGTGGCAACCGCCACATGGTGGCCCCGACCGGGCGCCACGTCGTCTGCCGGTACCCCACCCACACCAGGATGAGGATGCCGAGTCCGATACTGCCGAGAACGTTGAGATCCATGCCTCAAGGCTGGTGCGCGAGGCGTCGATGGACGCCCTCCCGCGGGTGGAGATCCGGGTGGAGACCGGGTGGGCGCCTCACCCGTGGCGGGGAGGGCGGCTCTCGATCCGCACGCCCCGCGACGGTGTCTCGTCGAGCAGCGCCGCGGGCAGCCCCCGCAGGTGCCGGTCGAAGAACGCCAGCGTGTAGTCGTTGACGACGCGATGCACCCGGCGGGCATCGACCGGGCCGAGCAGGCGCAGCAGCCTTCCGATCGGCTGGGAGATGAGCAGCGGCACGTCGGTGAGGTTCAGATGGAACACGCGCGGCAGCTCGAGGTACCACCCGCCGCCCGGTGACTTCTCGAAGACCGCGCGCATGGAGTGATGCTGGGTGATGTCCCGGTCCGTCCACCGCTGCATCCGCCAGGTGTCGGCGTCGCTCGCGATCCACATGGTCGGCTGCCGCAGGCCGTCGGTCACGACGTCGTGCGGCATCGGCGCCTCCATGACGAGGCAGGCGCGCAGTCGCGGGTCGCGGTGGGCGGCCTGGGCGGCGACGATGCCGCCCAGGGATACGCCGAAGACTCCCGCGCGGTCGGTGTCGATGCGTCCGGTGAGGATGCCGGTGGGGTCGGCCTCGTCGAGCGCGCGGAGCCGGTCGAGGCAGAAGGCCGCGTCCTGGGCGAGGTGCGGGACGATGCCGTCCGGCAGCGGGTGGCCGTTGAGGGCGGGGACGCCGGCACTGGGGGCGATGCTCTGCTGCAGGACGGCCTCGAGCTGGTCCTTGGTCCGGCCGAGGACCGTGCGACCGTCGGGGAGGACAACCGCGGCCGCGGTGCCGGGTTGGTCGAGCGCGGCGACGATGTACCCGTGGGAGGCCAGTTCCTCGGCCTGGAACGTGTTCATCTGCCGCAGGCCGTTCAGCCCCTCGAGGAAGACGAGCACCGGATACCTCGCCTCGTCCCCGGCCACCGGGGTCCGTGCGACCGCGTGCGTCCGCACCCGGCCCAGCATCCGTAGCGGGGCGCTCGGCACCGGCACCCGCAGCCGCGGGAACAGCCGCTGCGCGTTCTGCTGTGCGAGGCTCGCGAGCCCGGGCGCCAGGGCGGGTGCGTTGCGGACGTAGGGCGCCGGCGCGGCGCCGGGGGAGACCCGGGCGGGGTACCACAGCTGCACGATGAGCTCGCGTCGCGCCGCCGGGTCGGCGTCGAACAGCGCGGGCCGGGCCGGGTCGGTCCAGTGCCGGCTGACCGTGCCGACGGCGTATCGCCCCGTCGGGCGCGCGAACCTCATGTCACCTCCGCTTCGACCCGTTCCAACCTACGCGGCACCGCGCGACGGGGCCGGAACCGTGCTCGCGGAGCGGCCGCGGAGCCCTAGCGGAACTTCTCCTACCGATTTTATGGGTTATATGTCGAGATGTACCCCTTCGGGGCGTCCGCGACGCCCTAGCGTTTCGCCATGGCTACCCGCACCCCGCGTCCGGACGCGCTGCTCATCGGAGCCCCCAAGGCCGGCACCAGCGCCCTGCACGCCGCCCTGGCGCTGCACCCCCGGGTGTTCACCACGACACCCAAGGAGCCGAAGTACTACCTGTGCGCGGACGCCCCGCCGCCGGCCTACAACGGCCCCGGTGACGCGCACAGCCAGCAGGAGTGGATCTGGCGGCGCGAGGCGTACGACGCCCTGTTCGTCCCGGCGCGCGACGATCAGCTGCGGATCGAGAGCACGCCGTTCTACCTGTACCTGCGCAACGCCCGGCGCCGGATCGCCGAGGAGTTGCCCGAGGCGAAGCTGGTCGTGGTCGTCCGCGACCCGGTCGACCGGGCGTACTCGAACTGGATGCACCTGTGGTCGGACGGCCTGGAGCCGGTGGCCGACTTCGAGACCGCGTTCAACCTGGAGCACGAGCGGATCGCGAGGGGCTGGGCGCCGTTCTGGCACTATCGCCGGCAGGGGTTCTACGGCCACCAGTTACAGGACCTGTACAACCACGTGGACGCCGAGCGCGTCCTGCTGATCCGCTACCGCGAGCTGGTCGACGACCCGGCCGGGCTGCTCGACCGGGTGGCCGGCTTCCTCGGGCTGGAGACCGGGTTGGTGACGAGCATCCCGCGGGAGAACTCGCGCAGCTACGTGGGGCCGGGACCGTCGACCGCCGTGTTGTCCCGGGTGATCCGGGCGGGTGCCGTCGCCGGGTCGTGGTTCCCGCCCGAGGTGTGGCGGCGGGCCAGCGCGCCCCTGACGGCGCTGATGCAGTCCCGCGGTGCGGCCGCCCGGCCCAGGCTGGAGAAGGCCACGCGGCTGCGCCTGGTGCGGCAGTTCGCGGACGACATCGACCTGCTCGAGTCGGTCACCGGGCAGTCGTTCGCGCCCTGGCGGGCCGATTCCAGCGCCGGCTCGTTCGCCGGCCGCACCGCCGCCGACCGCGTCGCCTGAGGCCTCCCGGCCTCAGCCGTGCCAGGGTGCGACCATCAGGTCGTGCGCGCCGTCGGGGCGGGCCGCCTCGAAGTACAGCAGGGTGGCGCCGTCCGGACCCTGGACCGCGGCGGCGTAGCGCAGGGCACCGTCCGAGGCGGGCGAGCCGGCGATCGGCCCGTCGCCGGCCGGCTGCAGCCGGACGCCGTCGCCGGCCGCCCGGGCCAGGCCGGTGCGTTCGAACCAGTTGGACGCCGCGTCTCGCCGGCCGTCGTAGAGCACCTCGAGCGGGTCGAGCGACAGCACGGTCGTCACCCGGGTGCCGCGGGCGTCCCAGCCCGTCCCGGACGGCGCCATCGCGACGCCCCGGTCGGTCCAGGCCAGCCCGTCGGTGCTGGTCAGGTAGCGGGTGGTCATCCGGTCCTCGGCGCCGGCGACGTCCAGCGGGTGGCAGCACAGCCACAGGTGCCAGGTGGTGCCGTCGGTGACGATCACCGGATCCTTCATCGCCACGGTGGCGCTGCCCGGCAGCACCACGGTGCGGCGGCCGGAGGGGAACAGTTCGGGGGTGTCGGCGTCGATGGCCTCGACCCACCAGTGCTTCGAGCCCGGGGTCGCGCACGACACGTACAGCCGCCAGCCGCCGCCCGGCAGCCTCACCATGGCGGGCCGCTCGAACGACTCGGCGCCGAACGCGTCACGGTGCACCTCGGCGACGGTCTCGAACGCCAGGCCGTCGGCCGAGCGGGCCACCACGGTGGCCACCCCGCGTCCGGCGCTGAGTGGCCGCCGCACCCGGTACGCGAGCCAGTAGGCGCCGTCGGCGTACAGCGCGGCCGGCGCCCCGGACCAGTTGCCGGGCCCGGCGGCGGGAGCCGGGACGACCACCGTCGCCTCGTCGAACAGCGACGCGAGGCACTCGATCGTTGAGCTCATGGGCGAAGCCTAGGGGCAGTCGGGCCCGGCGCCGGGTATCCCGGAGAGCGGGCCGACCCGGCCATCGCGAGAATCGCATGCCGGTCGAGCCGGCAGTTGGTGTCGTGAGGCGCAGAAACTGGTCTGGACCATTTCTGGCATGTAATTCTCGACCATTAGCATGAGTGCCGTGCCCGCCGACGACCCGTTGCCCGCCCGCCGGGCCGGGGCGGTCCGCG
>NZ_JASGEN010000149.1:0-21462 GCF_047606365.1 Micropruina sp.
CCGAGCTGTTCGACGGTCCGGTGCCCGCCCGCCGGGTCGCCGAGTCGATGGCGGCGCTGGGCCAGGTGCTCGGCCAGACCCTGACCGACCGGCTGCAGCAGGCCCACACCTCGCGGCGCACCGGCACCACCGGCTCGGCCCCGCCGCGCCTCCTGGTGGTCGCCGACGAGCACGGCGCGCAGGCGTCCGGGGTGCCGGGCGGACAGAGCGCGGCCGAACTGGGCGTCACCCTGCTGCATCTGCTGGCCGACCGGCTCGACGAACCCGACGACGTCGATGCCCGGATCACCCTCGGCGAGGACTCCGCGACGCTCGAGGTCGCCCCGGGAACGTCGGCCGCGACCACCGTCACCTTCACCCCGGACGCGCTCAGCGAGCCAGGTTTCAGCGGACTGGCCCGCGGCCTGGCCGCGTTGCGGCTGTCCCGGATCGCCGGACGACAGGACGACTCCGGCGAAGCGGTGATGGAACTCGAGGCCCTGCTCGGTGTCGAGAGCCCCGACCAGATCGACGTGGAGCGGCTGTGGCGTCCGCGCGTCCCGGCCGACTTCCTGCGGGTGCCGTTCGGCCTGGACGACCACGGCAACCCCGTCCAGCTCGACCTCAAGGAGAGCGCCCAGTTCGGCATGGGCCCGCACGGCATCTGCATCGGGGCCACCGGGTCGGGCAAGTCCGAGATGCTGCGAACGCTGATCCTGTCCCTGGCGATGGCGCATCCGCCCGAAGACCTCAGCATGATCCTGGTCGACTACAAAGGTGGCGCCGCGTTCGCCCCGTTCGCCGGCCTGCCGCACCTGGCCGGGCTGATCGACAACCTGGCCGACGACCCGCAGCTGACCACCCGCGCCCGGGCGTCCATCGCCGGCGAGGTGGTCCGCCGCCAGCAGCTGCTCAAGGACGCCGGCTCGTCGCCGTCCATCACCCACTACCGGCAGCTGCGCGCCGACGAGCGCCCCGACCTGCCGCCGATGCCGCACCTGTTCGTGGTGATCGACGAGTTCGGCGAGCTGCTCACCGCCGAGCCGGAGTTCATCGACCTGTTCCTGCAGATCGGCCGGATCGGCCGTTCCATCGGCGTCCACCTGCTGCTGTCCAGCCAGCGGATCGAGGGCGGCAAGCTGCGTGGCCTGGACACCTACCTGTCCTACCGGCTGGGGTTGCGGACGTTCAGCGACGCCGAATCGCAGGTGGTGCTGAACACCCCGGACGCCTTCCACCTGCCCGCGCTGCCCGGCTACGGCTACCTGAAGGTGGACACCACCGTCTACACCCGGTTCCGCTCCGGCTACGTCTCCGGGCCGTCCGCGCAGGTGGTGCGGGCGCCGGTCGCCGACGTCCGGCCGCGACCGTTGCTGGTGCCCGTCTACAACGGGGTGAAGGCGGACGCCGACGAGCCGGACCGGCCGCTGGAGCTGCGCCGTCCGGACACCGGGGTGACGTTCGTCGAGGCCTCGGTCGCCGAGTTGCGCGACGACGACCGGCTGACCCGGCCGGTGTGGCTGCCGCCGCTGCCGGAACGACTCGCGCTGGGGTCGCTGATCGGTGGCGCCACACCGCCGCCGCTGCAGGTGGTGGTCGGGCTGACCGACGACCCCACCAAGCAGGCGCAGGCGCCGCTGAGGCTCGACCTGACCCGGGCCGGCGGGCACCTGGTGATCGTCGGCGCACCGCAGTCGGGGCGGTCCACCCTGCTGCGCACCCTCGCGGTGTCGACCTGCCTGACCCACACCCCGCGCCAGGTGGCGATCTACGGCATGGACCTGACCGGCGGCGGGCTGCAGCGGCTGGAGGACTTCCCGCACGTCGGCGGCGTGGTCACCCGCGGCAACCGGGACAAGCTGCGCCGGCTGCTGGAGGAACTGTCGGTGATGCTGGCCCAGCGTGAGGCTGTGTTCGCCGACCGTGGCATCGACTCGCTGGTCGAGCTGCGGACGCTGCACGCCCAGGGCCGGGTCCCGGAACTGCCGGCGGCCGACATCGTGCTGCTGGTGGACGGCTTCGGCGCGCTGCGCAGCGACTTCGAAGAACTGGAGGAGCTGTTCGTCGACATCATGCAACGGGCGTCCAGCTACGGCATTCACCTGGTGCTGACCCTGACCCGGTTCAGCGAGCTGCGGCTGGCCCACCAGGCGCTGTTCGGCAACCGGATCGAGCTGCGGCTGAACGATCCCGCCGACTCGGGGATCGACCGCAAGCTGTCGGCAGTGCTGCCCGCCGACACCCCCGGACGGGCCCTGCTCACCGACAAGAACCTGGCCCAGATCGCACTGCCGGTACTGGACGAAGTGCCGGACACCGAGATCGCCGACGAGCTGCAGCAGCTGGCCGCGCAAGCCGCCCGGTCGTGGAACGGGCCGGCCGCCGCACCGATCCGGCTGCTGCCGCTGGAGCTCTCCCCCAGCGAGCTGCCGGACCGCTTCGACGAGCCGGACGCCGTCCCGCTCGGCCTGCGCCAGGACACCATGGAGGCCGCACTCTGGGACTTCACCGGCGCCGACCAGCATCTTTTGGTGCTCGGCGACGCCAAATGCGGCAAGAGTTCACTGCTGCGCACCGTGGCGGCCGGGCTGATGGAGCGGTTCACCGCCGACGAACTGGCCATCGCGGTGATCGACACCCGCGGCCATGTGCCGTCGGTCATCGCCGACGAGTACCTGGCCGCACATGCCCGGACGGCCCAGCAGGCCCGCGCGCTGGCGGCGTCCATCGCCGGTGAACTGGAGCAGCGCCCCGGGCGCTCGGCCGAGGAACTGGCCCGTTCCCCGCGGATCGTGGTGCTGGTCGACGACTACGACATCGTCAGCGCCGGCGGCACCGACCCGCTCGGACCGCTGCTGGCCCACCTGCCCAGCGCCCGCGACCTGAAGCTGCACCTGATCATCACCCGCCCGGTCGCCGGCGCGTCCCGGGCGATGTACGACCGGGTGCTGCAGGTCACCCGGGACACCGGCGGTTCGCTGCTGCTGATGTCCGGCGAGCGCAGCGAGGGCCAGATCCTGCCCCGGGTCTACCCCGAGCGTTTCCCGCCCGGACGCGGCCGCTTCGTCCGCCGCGGAGAACGCCCGCACATCGTCCAGGTGGCGCTGCCGTAGCCCGTCATCTGCCGATGATCTCGGCCAGCAACTCGCGCACCGCGTCCGGCTGGTCGAGCCAGGGCCGGTCCCCGGCGTCCATCACGATCCGCTTGCGGGCGATCGGGATCCGGTCGGCCAACCGCAGCACCCCGTCCACCGGACGCGGGTCGGCCGTGCCATGGACCAGGTAGACCGGGCACTGGGTGCCGGCCGCCCAGCCGATCAGGTCGGCGTCCGCATAGTACCGGGTGCCGTCCGTGGCAGCGTTCTCGCCGATGCCGGCGCCGCTCAGCTGACCGATCACGCTCACCCGCTCGGGATGGGCGGCGGCGTAGGCCAACGCCAGCGCGCCGCCGTCGGCACCGTGGCTGATCAGCACCAGCCGCGCCAGCCCCCACTGTTCGCGTTGTCGATCAAGACCGGCGACGTCGTCGTCGATCGCAGGCGACCCACCGCGATAGCGATGACAGGGCGCCTCTTCGCCGATCAGTTCCACCAGCGAATCCAGGTCGGCGCTGCCGTCCCCGAGCAGCACGACGGTCGCCGGCGTCACCTTCGAGTCGGTCATCCGAGATCCCTCCACGACGACATCTGCATTCGATTCACGCTAGACGCTGACGTCGACCCCGCACCCAACGCAACGCTGCCCGGCCCCTTCCGGGACCGGGCAGCGAGCGGACGGCACTCAGGCCTTGGCAGCCTCATCGGCGGACGGCGCCGACGGAGCGGACTCCGCGGACGGAGCCGACTCGGGCGAAGGAGCGGACGGCGCGGACGCGGCCGACTCCTCCTCGACGATGGCCCGCTTCGGAGCCTTCTCAGCCTTCTTGGGCTTGTCGGCCTTCTTGGCCGGAGCGGCGGCGGCCGGCTTGGCCTTCGCCTTGTTCTTCCGGGACTCCTCGACCGACTCGGTGATGATCTCGATCACGGCCATCGGGGCGTTGTCGCCCTTGCGCGGGCCGATCTTGGTGATCCGGGTGTAGCCACCGTCGCGATCGGCCAGCTTCGGGGCGATCTCGGTGAACAGGACGTGCACCACGCCCTTGTCGGTGATGGTGGTCAGCACCTGGCGACGGTTGTGCAGGTCACCGCGCTTGGCCTTGGCGATCAGCCGCTCGGCCAGCGGCTGGACCCGCTTGGCCTTGGCCTCGGTCGTGGTGATCTTGCCGTGCTCGAAGAGCTGGCTGGCGAGGTTGGCCAGGATGATCCGCTGGTGGGCCGGCGAGCCCCCGAACCGGGGGCCCTTGGTTGGCTTGGGCATTTCGGGTTTCTCCTATTCGCGGATCAGTACTCGTCGCCGAAGTCGGCGTCGTCGTTGTAACGGTTGAGAGCGGCCAGCGGGTCGAAGCCGGGCGAGCTGTCCTTCAGGGACAGGCCCATCTCGTGCAGCCGCAGCTTCACCTCTTCGATGGACTTCGAACCGAAGTTGCGGATGTCGAGCAGATCCTGCTCGGACCGCGACACCAGCTCGGAGACGGTGTGGATGCCCTCGCGCTTGAGGCAGTTGTAGCTGCGCATGGTGAGCTTCAGCTCCTCCACGGGCAGCGCCAGGTCGGCAGCCAGCTGCTCGTCGACCGGCGACGGGCCGATCTCGACGCCCTCGGCGTCCACGTTCAGCTCGCGGGCCAGCCCGAACAGCTCGACCAGGGTCTTGCCGGCCGACGCCACGGCGTCGCGCGGGGTGGTCGACGGCTTGGTCTCGACGTCCAGGGTGAGCCGGTTGAAGTCGGTGCGCTGCTCGACGCGGGTAGCCTCCACCTTGTAGGTGACCTTCAGCACCGGGCTGTACAGCGAGTCGACCGGGACCCGGCCGATCTCGGCGTCCAGGTTCTTGTTCTGGGCGGCCGACACGTAGCCGCGGCCACGCTCGACGACCAGCTCCATCTCGACCTTGCCGGTGTCGTTCAGGGTGGCGATATGCAACTCGGGGTTGTGGATCTCGACCCCGGCCGGCGGCGCGATGTCGGCGGCGGTGACCTCACCGGGGCCGGCCTTGCGCAGGTACATGACGACCGGCTCGTCCTCTTCGGAGGAGAGCACCAGGCCCTTGAGGTTCAAGATGACCTCGGTGACGTCCTCGACGACTCCCTCGATGGTGGAGAACTCGTGCTGGACGCCCTCGAGCTTGATGCTGGTCACGGCGGCGCCCGGGATGGACGACAGCAGCGTGCGGCGCAGCGAGTTGCCGAGGGTGTAGCCCACACCGGGCTCCAGGGGCTCCACGACGAAGCGGGAGCGGTGGTCGTCGATGACCTCTTCGGTCAGGGTCGGACGCTGTGCGATGAGCATGGAGTTGTGTTTCCTTTCCTGCCGACCGCTATATGACGGCAGTGCTGGCGTGACCGCCCGAGTCGGTCCCGGGCGGGCTTCGGGGACGCCGGCGTACCGGCGTCCCCGAGTGGTCTTACTTGGAGTAGAGCTCGACGATCAGCTGTTCCTGAACGTCGATGGTGATCTGGTCGCGGACCGGCAGCTGGTGCACCAGGATGCGGCCCTTGTTCGGCCGCACGGTGAGCCAGCCCGGAACGGAACGCTCGTGGTGGGTCTCGCGGGCGATGACGAACGGCAGCGAGTTCAGCGACTTCGGCGCGATATCGATGATGTCGTAGGCGCTCACCCGGTAGGACGGGATGTTGACCTTCTTGCCGTTGACCAGGAAGTGGCCGTGGACGACCAGCTGGCGGGCCTGCCGGCGGGTGTTGGCCAGGCCGGAGCGGTACACGACGTTGTCGAGGCGCGACTCGAGGATGATCAGCAGGTTGTCACCGGTCTTGCCGGCCAGCCGGTTGGCTTCCTCGTAGTAGCGGCGGAACTGCTTCTCGAGCACGCCGTAGGCGTAGCGGGCCTTCTGCTTCTCGCGGAGCTGCAGCAGGTACTCGCTCTCCTTGGTCCGGCCGCGGCCGTGGACGCCGGGCGGGTAGGCGCGGCGCTCGAACGACTTGTCGTTGCCGACCAGGTCGGTGCCGAGCCGACGCGACTTCTTGGTGATGGGTCCGGTGTAACGGGCCATTGTTGGTGTCCTTCTCTCTGCTCGGGCTCAGACGCGACGGCGCTTGGGCGGACGGCAGCCGTTGTGCGGCACCGGGGTGACATCGGAGATCGGGCCGATCTCCAAGCCGACGGCGCCCAGCGAACGGATGGCGGTCTCGCGGCCGGAGCCCGGACCCTTGACGAACACGTCCACGCGCTTCATGCCGTGCTCCATGGCGCGGCGACCCGCGGCCTCGGCGGCCATCTGGGCGGCGAACGGGGTCGACTTGCGCGAGCCCTTGAAGCCGACGGTGCCGGCGGAGGCCCACGAGATCACCGCACCGGTCGGGTCGGTGATGGTGATGATGGTGTTGTTGAACGTCGACTTGATGTGCGCCTGGCCGGCGGTGACGTTCTTCTTCTCTTTGCGACGCAGCTTCGTCTTGGAAGCTGCCTGAGCCTTGGTGCGGCCTGCAGTAGCCATGTGTTCTCAGTACTCCTGGTATCTCGTGTGAGACGCCGCGTCAGCGGGTCTTCTTCTTCCCGGCGACGGCCTTCTTCTTGCCCTTGCGGGTGCGGGCGTTCGTCCGGGTGCGCTGACCGCGAACCGGCAGGCCCATGCGGTGGCGGCGGCCCTGGTAGGAGCCGATCTCGATCTTGCGCCGGATGTCGGCGGCGACGGTGCGGCGCAGGTCGCCCTCGGTCTCGTAGTTCGCCTCGATGTGATCGCGAAGCGCAACGAGCTGCTCGTCGGTCAGCTGGTGGACACGGATGTCGCCACTGAGACCAGTGGCGGCCAGGGTTTCGGCGGCTCGGGTACGGCCGATGCCGAAGATGTAGGTGAGGGCGATCTCGAGGCGCTTCTCGCGCGGCAGATCGACCCCGATGAGGCGTGCCATGAGGCGTTTCCTTTCAGTTCCGGACGGGGCGTCGGCCCGGTCCGCGGAGGTGTCTGGCGTGATGCGTCCCCTCGCCGCCTCGGCGTGGGCCCCGGCCTCCGACCGGGGGTGGCAGCTGGATTGCTCCGGCTGGTGCGATCACGTTGTTCTGTTGGCCCGCCCCGTCATCAGGTGACGAGGGCGGTGGACGGCGCGCCGTCCGGTGCTGCGGCCCGTTACGGCGCAGACCAGGTCAGCCCTGGCGCTGCTTGTGCCGCGGGTTGTCGCAGATCACCATCACGCGACCGTGCCGGCGAATGACCTTGCACTTGTCGCAGATCTTCTTGACGCTCGGCTGAACCTTCATCGAGCAACTTTCTGACTCGTCGCTCCGGACAGAACTGTCCCCGGACACAAAGGCTCGGGGATCAACGGCCGGAACCGGTGGTGGATGATGTCGTGCGGATCACTTGTGCCGGTAGACGATGCGGCCACGGGTCAGGTCGTAGGGAGACAACTCGACGACGACTCGGTCGGCCGGGAGAATACGGATGTAGTGCTGCCGCATCTTGCCGCTGATCGTGGCCAGCACGCGATGGCCGTTCGCGAGTTCCACCCGGAACATCGCGTTCGGCAGTGCTTCGACGACCTGGCCCTCGAGCTCGAGGGCACCTTCCTTTTTCGCCATTGCTCCCAATCTGAACGTGGACGCACCTGAGACACAGGTGACCGACAGCTGAGTCTAGTGCAGGACGGCGGGGCGCCCAAATCGAGAGCTGTGCCCCCAAACTCTTGCGCGATCTACAGTATACAAAATACCCTGTACCAAATCGACGGCGATTGGAGCACACAGATGACCTCGAAACGGTCCACGATCCTCGCCGCGGCAGCGGCTGGGGCATTGATGCTGAGCGGCTGTAGCGGTAGCAGCGGGCAACAGCCGGCCCCCAGTTCGGGAGACACGACCGCCCCGGCGACCGTGGTCTGGTCGACCTGGGGCTCACCCTCGGAGCTGAAGCGCTACGAGGACTTCAACAAGAAGTTCATGGAGAAGCACCCCAACATCACCGTCAAGCTGCAGTCGGTGCCCTCCTACTCCGACTACCACGCCAAGCTGCTCGCCCAGCTCACCTCCAAGACCGCCCCCGACGTCTTCTACGTCGGCGACGACAAGATCGGCCAGTTCGTCGACTCGGGCGCGCTGCTGAACGTCACCGACGTGCTCAAGGCCCCGAACGCCGTCGCCCCCTACGACGCCTTCAACCCGGCCACCTTCGGCGCCGCGACGAACGACGACGGCATCTTCGCCGCCCCCAACGACGTCAACCCCGACGCCCTGTGGTACGACAAGACCGCGCTGAAGGACGCCGGGATCACCGACGATCCCGCCACCCTGGCCGCCGCCGGCAAGTGGACCACCGACACCTTCCTGGCGATGAACGCCAAGCTCAAGGCCAAGGGCAAGACCGGCACCATGTTCTGGAACTACTGGGCCACCCACTACGGCTGGATCTCCAGCCAGGGCGGCAAGGCCTATGACGGCGACAACTTCGTCGCCAACACCGATCCGAAGTCGGTGGCGGCGGTCGACCAGCTCGGCAAGCTGTTCCAGGACAAGACCTTCGTGGTCGCCGACACCCTGCCGCAGGGCGCGGGCGCCGACTCGGTGTTCATCAGCCACAAGGCCGGGTTCTTCGCCCAGGGCCGCTACACGATCGGCACCCTGAAAGAGGCCGGCAAGCCTGAGAACTACGACATCGTCGACTGGCCGAGCCCGGACGGCACCCCGCCGTCGACCGGCCTGGCCGCCTCATACCTGGCGATCAACGCGGCCACCAAGGTGCCGGACGCCGCCAAGCTGTTCTGGTCGGAGTACCTGAGCGCCGAGGGCCAGAAGATCCGGCTGGCCGGCGGCGGCAACGCCGTCCCGTCGATCAAGGGTGCCGACGACGTCGTCCTGGACGGCTACCCCGAGCACGCGCAGACCTTCCTCGACATGCGCGACCGCGGCTTCGTGAACTACGCCGCCGAGGCCCGGGTGCCCGGCCTGTCGACCGACATCGCCGAGAAGGAGTTCCTGCCGCTGTACCAGGGCAAGGC
This sequence comes from Micropruina sp., assembly GCF_047606365.1. Lineage (GTDB taxonomy): Bacteria > Actinomycetota > Actinomycetes > Propionibacteriales > Propionibacteriaceae > Micropruina. Next base: position 9,023 of record NZ_JASGEN010000149.1, read on the forward strand.
GACCGCACAGGAGACCCTGGACGGCGTCGCCGATCTGATCGCGAAGGCGAAGTAACGTGACCGCACAGTCGGCGGGCTTGTCTCAGGCCCGCCGACGCCCGCCTTCGTGGCGGCGCCGCGACCGCTGGTGGGGCTGGTTCTTCGTCGCACCGCAGACGATCGGCATGATCGTCTTCGTCCTGATCCCGTTCGCACTCACCTTCGCGCTGTCCTTCGCCAAGTGGTCGGGCCTGGGCCCGATCCGCTGGATCGGCATGAGCAACTACACCGACCAGCTCACCGATCCGGTCTTCCTGCGCTCGATCGTGAACACCTTCGTCATCGCCCTGATCACCGTGCCGGTGGGCCTGGGGGCTTCGATCGTGGTGGCCACGCTGCTCGAGAAGCTGAAGACCCGGTCCATCTACATGGTGATGTTCTTCGCCCCGGTGGTCACCTCGTCGATCGCCGTGGCGATGATCTGGCAGCAGATGCTGCGCGCCGACGGCATGATCAGCGAATTCCTGGCCACAGTGTTCGGCATCACGCCGCCCGACTGGCTGGGCGATCCGCGGCTGGCCCTGATCGCGGTCTGCATGGTGGCGATCTGGTCGTCGATGGGCCTCAACGTGGTGATCTTCCTGGCCGGCTTGAAGAACATTCCGCCCAGCGTGCTGGAGGCCGCCACCGTCGACGGCGCGAGCCCGGTCAGCCAGTTCTTCCGGATCAAGATGCCGCTGATCAGCCCGATCATCTTCTACTCGACGATCGTCGCGGTGATCTCGTCCTTCCAGACCTTCGACATCGTCTACGTGCTGACCAACGACGCCGGCCCCGACAACGCGACCCGGACGATGGTCTACCACATCTACGACGTGGGCTATCGGTCGGCGAAGTTCGGCGTGGCCAGTGCGGCCTCGGTGATCCTGCTGCTGATCACCCTGGTGGTCACCATGATCCAACTGGCCGCCCAGAAGAAGCTGGTGAATTATGACCTCTGAGGCCACGATGTCGCGCCGCTCCAGCCTCCGCTGGGGCCCGATCGTCATGCACGCCGGGCTGATCATCGCCGCGTTGGCCATGGTCTTCCCGTTCATCTGGATGGTGCTCACCTCGGTGAAGACCCTCGGTCAGCTGCTCAACGCACCGCTGTCGCTGCTGCCCGATCCGTTCACCTGGGACAACTACATCAACAGCTGGAACGCGGTGGCGTTCCCGCTGGCGTACTGGAACTCGGCCTACATCGCGGTGCTCAGCGTGGTCGGCACGCTGATCACCTCGGCCATGGCGGGCTACGCCTTCGCCCGGATCAAGTTCCGCGGCTCCGGCGTCCTGTTCGTGATCTTCCTGGCCACCCAGATGATCCCCAAGCAGGTCACCCTGATCCCGACCTATGTGGTGATGAGCACCCTGGGCTGGGTCGATTCGCATCTGTCGCTGATCGTGCCGGCGATGCTGGTCAACCCGTTCGCGGTGTTCCTGATGCGCCAGTTCATCTTGTCGTTGCCGATCGAACTCGAAGAGGCGGCGCTGATCGACGGCTGCGGCCGGCTGCGCATCTTCTTCTCGGTGATCCTGCCCAATCTGCGGCCCGGGCTGAGCGCTCTGGCGATCATCACCGCCCTGGACGCCTGGAACAACTTCCTGCTGCCGCTGGTGCTGCTGAACAGCCCTGAGCTGTTCACCGTGCCGCTGCTGCTGTCGCAGTTCCAGGGCCAGTACGCGGGGGTGAACTACGGGCTGATCATGGCGGCGTCCGCGCTGTCCACCATTCCGATGCTGCTCGTGTTCATCGTCGCCCAGCGGCAGATCCTGAACTCGATGGCGTCCTCGGGGCTCGGCGGCAAATGACGGCGCCGACTCCGGCCACGCTGCCGCTCTCGGCGATCGGTTCGCGGGTTTTCGTCGTCACCGACGCCGACGGTCTCACCGCGTACGCCGCCGAGTACGAGCGGCCACTGGCCGAGTCGGTGCTCTTCACCGGGCTGCGGGGCGACGGCCCGCCGGAGGTCGCCGTCGACGACACCGGGGTCAGCGTCGCGGCGACCGGGACGCTGACCTGGCGCGACCCAGACGGCCAGGCTCGGCGGGCGGATCCGGGAGCGGACGCCTGGCGCTGGCACCTCAGCGGCGGCTCCGGCCCGGTGGAGTTGCGCCGGCACGTCGAGGCCGCCGCGGCCCAGGCCGCCGGCTGGGCCGACTGGGACGCCCGTTGCCCGGTGGTCGACGAACGCTTCGCCGCGACGACTCGGCTGTGCTGGCGCACGCTGGGGCTGAACACAGTGCGGCTGCGGTCGCATCCGGAGCGGCTGGCGGTGGTGCCGTCGCTGTTCGGCTATGTCGGCGCCTGGCAGTGGGACGCCTACTTCATCGCGCTCGGATTGCGGCACGGCCATCCCGAACTGGCCCGCGACCAGGTGCGCCTGGTCACCGGGCCGCAGGACGCGGACGGCCAACTGCCGGACGTCGTCCACGACACCGGAGTGCTGGCCAACGGACGCGACCTGCCGGCCGCGGACCAGCGGCGGCTGGAGGAACAGGGCTCCAGTTATCTCGGTGCAGAGGTGCCGCTGACCAAGCCACCGCTGCTGCTCTGGACCGTCGACCAGCTGCACGCGGTGGCACCCGACAAGGCCTTCCTCGCCGAGATGATCGACCGGGCACGGGCCAATCACGACTGGTGGTACCGCGACAGCGTCCGGGATTCGCAGCCCTGCTATCTGCATCCGTACTCGTCGGGATTGGACGACTCACCCACCTTCGACACCCTCGCCGGCCCGACCCCCGACCTGGCCGCCTACCTGATCACCGCCGACCAGGTGCTGCAGCGACTGCGTCCGGAGGCGGCGGATCCCGGCCGCCGGGCACGGACCGCGCAATGGCTCTCCGGCCGCACCGGCGCCGCGACCGTGATCGACCTGCTCGCACTCTTCGCCGGGAAAGCCGACCACCGTCACACCGGTCCCGACCACCGTCACACCGGGCCCGACCACCGCCACCCCGAGCTCGACCACCACCACCCCGAGCCCGACCACCGTCATCCCGGACCCGGTAATCGTCATCCCGGCGAACGCCGGGATCTCTCCCCCGCCCGCGCAGCCGAGCTGGCCGCGGCGCTCGCCGACCCGACCCAGTTCGGCGGACCGGTCGCGGTGGCGACGGTGTCCCGGCGCGAGCCGGCCTACTCCTCCGGACGGCTGTGGCGCGGCCCGGTGTGGCTCAACACCAACCTGCTGCTCGCCACCGGGTTGCGGGCCAACGGCTTCGCCGACCTCGCGGCGCAGGTGGAGGCGAGCAGCATGCGGCTGGTCGAGGCCGGCGGCCCCTACGAGTATTTCGACGCCGAGACCGGGGCCCCGTCACGCAGTGCCGTGCCGTTCTTCGGCTGGACGGCGGCGATTTACGTCGACCTCGCCGTCCGGCTCAGCGCGGGGAGCCTCAGCGCTGGGAATGGTTGATCAGCCGGGCCGTCCCGTTGATCCAGTTCAGCCGCAGCGCGGCCTGGGCCCGCGGCAGCTCACCGGCCACCAGGGCGGTAGCGATCTCCAGATGCTCCGCGGCCACCCGTTCGATCAGCGCGTCGGAGGGCACCATCTCGAACTCGTAGCGGTGCACCGCACCCTTGATCGAGGCCAGCAGCGAGAGCAGCCGTCCGTTCGGGCAGGCGCTGGTCAGCAGGTCGTGCCACTGCTCGTCGCGCTCGATGATCTCGCGGTGCGTCGCCACCGACTCCGGGAAGTCCTCGGCCAGCGTGACGAGCTGGACGCCGAGTTCGGCGAGCCGCGCCGCCGGGGTCAGCTCGATCGCCAGGCACTCCAGCGCGGCGATCACCGGCGCGAGTTCCTCGAACTCCGCGCTGCCCAGGACGGCGAACCGGAAGCCCTTGCCGATCTCGGACTCGATGTAACCCTCGGTCTCCAGGCCGATCAGCGCCTCGCGCAGCGGCGTCCGGGACACCCCCAGTTCGTTGGCCAGTTCGGCCTCGTTGATGCCGGCTCCGGCCTCGATCGAGCCGTCCCGGAGTCGTCGCAGGAGCTCCTCGCGGATCTGTGCGCGCAATGAGCGCCGTTTGATCACCATGGTCGCTCCAGCTTGGGGTTTCGGGACACCGGCATTGGGCCGGCCGTCATCAATATTGCACATCGTGCACTGCCGCTCAGCCCAGGTCCAGCACCCCGATCGGCGGGCATCGAGCACCCCGCGAAGGTCTTGATGCGCTGCTCGTGCTCGGTGTACGGTATACAAAATCCACGTCAGAGGGGACGTCATGAAACTTCGCACACTGATCACGGGCGTTTTGGCGTCCGCTCTCGCGCTCACCGGATGCGCCATGGGCGGCGCGCCCGCACCGAAGGCGGCCCCCACCCTGGAGAACTCCACCGGCCCAGTCACCGGCGAGATCACCGTCTGGACGTGGGATGTCGCCGCCACCGCGCTGAAGCGGCTCGCCACCGACTACGAGAAATCGCACCAGGGCACCACCATCAAGGTGGTCGACGTCGGCTACGACAACGCCTACGACAAGATCTCGGTCGGGCTGCAGGCGGGCACCGGGCTGCCGGATCTGCTCACCCTGGAGACCGATCGGCTGCCCGGCTTCCTGGAGAACTTCCCCAACGGTTTCGTCGACCTGACCAGCCGGGTCGAACCCGAGAAGGCGAACCTCGACCCGTCCAAGCTCGCCGCGGCGACCGGCAAGGACGGCAAGATCCTGGCGATGCCGTGGGATTCGGGCACCATGGCGCTCTACCTGCGCTCCGACTATCTCAGCGACGCCGGCATCGACCCGGCCACGCTGACCACCTGGGACGCCTTCGCCAAGGCCGCCGAGCAGGTCAAGGCCAAGCTCGGCAAGACCGCCTTCGACACCGACCTGTCCACCGGCGCGATGTTCCTGCAGCTGCTGCAGCAGCGCGGCACCGGCATCTTCGACGCCAACGGCAAGGTGATCCTCGACAACGACAAGGCCGTCGCCGTGCTGACCTTCCTGCAGGGCCTGCAGCAGAAGGGCCTGATCAACAACACCAAGGGCTGGGACGCCCGGGTGTCGGCGGCCAAAGCCGGCAAGTCGGCGTTCAGCCCGAACGCGGTCTGGTGGACCGGCACGCTGACGTCGGAGGCCAAGGAGCTGAAGGGCAAGTGGCGCGTCCAGCCGCTGCCGACCTTCGCCGAGGGCGAGGCCAAGACGTCCAACAACGGCGGCTCGAACCTGGCCATCCCGGCGCAGGCCAAGAACCCCGCCCTGGCTGCCGACTTCGCCGCGTTCGCCCTGCTCAACTCCGACAACCAGAACAGCATGATGGCCGACGAGGGCCTGTTCCCCTCCTACCTGCCGGCGCTGGCCAGCCCGGTCTATTCCGAGCCCGATCCGTACTTCGGCGGGCAGCCCGCGATGCGCGTCTTCGCCGACCTGACCAGCACCATCCCGGCCATCTCCTACACCGGTGACTACGCCAAGGCGTCCGAGATCGTCGCCAACGCGACCGTCGAGGCGATCCTCAACGGCAAGGACGCCAAGGCCACGCTGCAGGACGCGGCGGCCACCATCGCCAAGCAGACCAACCGGGAACTCGGGTAGATGTCCGCCGCGACAGCCGCGGGACGCCGATCGGGCGCCCCGCGGCAGGGCCGCCGTCCCGGGGCCCTGGAGCGCCGGACCTCCCGGTTCGGCTGGTTCTTCGCGGCGCCCGCCGTGGCGCTGTTCGGATTCTTCTTCGCCTACCCGCTGGTCGCCTCGCTGATGCAGAGCTTCCAGGTCACCCAGGACGGGGTGGCCGGCTTCGGCGGCCTGGCCAACTACGAGAAGCTGGCCGGTGACGACCTGGTCTGGCTGAGCCTGATGAACGCCGGCATCCTGCTGATCTTCCAGGTGCCGTTGATGATCGGCCTGGCGCTGCTGCTGGCGGTGGTGCTGAACCAAAGCTGGCTGAAGTTCCGGACCACCTTCCGGATGATCCACTTCCTGCCGGCGGTGACCACCCTGGTGGCGTACTCGCTGGTCTTCCGGGTGATGCTGCAGGCCGACGGCGGCGTGATCAACCAGCTGATCGGAGTGGTCGGCATTCCTCCCATCGACTGGCTCAACAATCCGTTCTGGGCCCGGGTGGCACTCATCGGCTCGATCACCTGGCGCTGGACCGGCTACAACATGGTCCTGCTGCTGGCCGGCCTGCAGGGCATTCCCAGGGAGCAGTACGAATCGGCGGCACTGGACGGCGCCACCGGCTGGCGCACCTTCCGGCACGTCGTAGTGCCCCAGCTGCGACCGGTGCTGATCTTCACCTCGATCACCTCGACGATCGGCGCCCTGCAGCTGTTCGACGAGAACTTCATCCTGACCGGCGGCGGGCCATCCAACGCCACCCTGACCCCGGTGCTCTACCTCTACCGGGTCGGTTTCCGGCAGTTCGACTTCGGCTACGCCTCGGCGATCGCCTGGCTGCTGGTACTGGTGATCGGCATCTTCTCGATCGCCCAGTACTGGCTGATGCGCGACAAGGAGGCCTGATGGAGAAGCAGACTTCGGGACTCGCCCAGGCTCTGGGCTATCTCTTCCTGCTGGTCGGTGCTGTCGCGTCGATCCTGCCCTTCGCCTGGATGCTGATCTCGGCCACCCACACCACCGCCGACGTCTTCGCCTCGCCGCCGCCGATCCTGCCCGGCGACCAGCTGTGGGCGAACCTGGTCCGGCTGCAAGAGACCACCAACTTCGCGCAGGTCTGCCTGAACTCGGCGATCATCGCCGTGCTCTACACGGTGTTCTCCGCCGCGGTCTCGGCGATGTGCGGGTACGCCCTGGCCAAGTACCGGTTCCGCGGGCGCGGCCTGGTGCTCACCTTCATCCTGATCACGATGATGATCCCGATGCAGGTGCTGCTGGTGCCGCTGTTCCAGATCATGGCGTCGCTGGGCTGGATCGACACCTTCCAAGCCGTGATCCTGCCGTTCCTGGCCAACGCCTTCGGCATCTTCCTGATGCGGCAGGCCTTCGAGAGCTTCCCGGACACCCTGATCGAGGCGGCCCGGATCGACGGTTCCGGCGACATCGGGATCTTCTTCCGGGTCGTCCTGCCGGTGGCCCGGCCGCAGCTGGCGGCACTGGTGATCTACACCTTCATGTCGCAGTGGAACGCGTTCATCTGGCCGCTGCTGATGCTGAACACCGAAGCCAACTACACGATTCCGGTGGCCCTGAACACGATGGTCGGGCTCTCCCGGGTCGACTACTCAGGTTTGATGCTCGGTTCGCTGCTGACCACCCTGCCGATGCTGCTGATCTTCGTGATCTTCCAGAAGCAGTTCGTGGCCGGCCTGCTCGGAGGGGCGGTGAAGGAGTGACCGTTCCGCAGCGTTGGCCGCTTCCCGCGATGGCGTTCGGCGGCGACTGGAACCCCGACCAGTGGCCCCGGGAGGTCTGGCAGCACGACATCACCCTGATGCAGCAGCTCGGGGTGAACCTGCTCAGCCTGCCGGTGTTCGCCTGGCCGCAACTGGAGCCGTCCGAGGGCGAATACCGCACCGACTGGCTGGCCGAGATCCTGGACGCCCTGGACGCCGCCGGCATCGGCGTCGCGCTGGCGACCGGGACGGCGACCCCGCCGGCCTGGCTGGTCCGGGCCCACCCGGAGATGCTGCCGGTGCGCGCGGACGGCGTCCGGCTCGATTTCGGATCGCGGCAGTCGTACTGCCCGAGTTCGCCGGTGTTCCGGGACAGGGTGGCGGCGCTCACCACGATGCTGGCGACCCGGTTCGGCGACCATCCGGCGCTGCGGCTGTGGCACGTCTCCAACGAGTACGGCGACCACATCTCGCGCTGCTGGTGCGAGGTCTGCGCCGCTTCTTTCCGCCGCTGGTTGCTGCGCCGGCACGGCTCGCTGGCAGGCATCAACGCGGCCTGGGGCACCAAGGTGTGGGGGCAGGTGTACACCGACGTCGAACAGATCGAGGTGCCGCGGGTGACGCCCGGGCCGGACAACCCGGCCCGGCTGCTCGACTTCGAGCGGTTCTGCTCCGACAACGTGCTGGAGTTGTTCCGCCTGGAGCTGGACATTCTCGCCGAGCTGACCCCCGGCGTCCCGCGCACCACCAACTTCATGGGGCTGTTCCACGACCTCGACTACTGGCGGTTCGCCGCCGTCGAGGACCTGGTCAGCAACGACGCCTACCCCGATCCCGGAAATGCCGCCAGCCACACCGACATCGCGCTCAGCTACGGCCTGATGCGGTCGCTGAAGAGCCTGCCCTGGTTGCTGATCGAGTCGGCGCCCAGCGCGGTCAGCTGGCGTCCGGTCAATGTGCCGAAGGCGCCCGGCCAGCTGCGGGCCCATGCCCTGCAAGCCGTCGCGCACGGCTCGGACGGTGCCATGTTCTTCCAGTGGCGCGCCGCCCGCACCGGTCCGGAGCGGTTCCACTCGGCGGTGCTGGGCCACCGCGGCGAGGCCAGCCGGAGCTTCGCCGAAGCGTCGCAGTTGGCCGCCGATCTGGCCACCCTGGCCCCGGTGGTCGGCAGCCGGGTGCGCTCGTCGGTGGCGATGGTGGTCGACTGGGACACCATCTGGGCATTGCGTCCGGACGCCTCGCTGCCCGCCGAGATCTCCTGGCATGCCGAGGCGTACCAGCAGCACGCCGCGCTGCATCAGCTGGGCCTGGCCGTCGACTCGGTCGCGCTGCCCGACTCGGATCTCTCCCGGTACTCCGTCGTCGTGGCACCCACGCTCTACGTCACCTCCGACGCCCAGGCCGAGGCGCTGGAGGCGTTCGTCCGGGCCGGCGGAACGCTGGTCGTCGGGCCCTTCTCGGGCGTGGTGAACGAGTGCGAGCAGGTGCACGCCGGTGGCCCTCCGGGTCCACTGCGGGAGCTGCTCGGCGTCGAGGTGGACGAGCAGTGGCCGCTGCTCGAGACCGGCGAACAGATCGTCGAGTTCGACTCCGGGGCCCGCACCGTCGGCCGGTTCTGGGCCGAGTGGATCGAGCCGTCCGACGACGTCGAAGTCGTCGCCCACTACGACGGACGCCCGCTGCACGACCTGCCGGCGATCACTTGTCGGCGCCTCGGAAAGGGTGCCGCCTACTACGTCAGCGCCGGGCTGCCGCTGGATGCGCTGACCCCGTGGCTGCATCAGGTGTGCGCCGAGGCCGGGGTCGACGTCCGGATGTCGGCGAACCCGTGGGTCGAGGTGGTCACCCGCACTGACGGGGCCACCGACTACGTCTTCGTGATCAATCACGCACCGACGCCGGCAGAGGCCCGCGGGCCGGCCGACGCCGACGTCCTGCTCGCACCGGACGGCGACCCGCCCGTCCGGCGAACCTCCGGGCTGAGCATCACGTTGCCCCCCTTCGGGGTGGCGGTGTTGCGGATGCCCAGCACGACCCCGTCCCTGCACCACGTCCATTCGATCGAGGTATGACATGACCCAACCGCGCGTCCACCCGTACATCCCCAACACCGCGCCGGCGGCCAAAGCCGCCATGCTGGCGGCGACCGGTGCGGACTCGATCGAGGACTTCTACGCCGACATACCCGACGATCTCCGATTGCATCGGCCGCTCAACCTGCCGCCGGCGCTGGTCGCCGAGGAGGACCTGCGCCGCCACGTCGCCGGGCTGCTGGCCCGCAACTCCTCCCCCGATGACCGGCTCACCTTCCTCGGCGGCGGCACCTACCCGCACGCGGTGCCCGCGGTGGTCGGCGAAGTGATCAACCGTGGCGAGTTCCTCACCGCCTACGCCGGCGAACCCTACGAGGACCACGGCCGGTTCCAGGCGCTGTTCGAGTACGCGTCCGAGATGGGTGAGCTGCTGCAGACCGACGTGGTGACGATCCCGACCTACGACGGGTTCCAGGCCACCTCGACCGCGCTGGCGATGAGCGGCCGGATCACCGGGCGGCGCACCGTGCTGCTGGTCTCGGACGCCGACGCCGACAAGCTGAGCCGGGTCACCGACTTCGTGGCGGCGATGGAGGTGAAGCAGCTGCCGACCCGTGGCGCGGTCGCCGACCTGGACGCGGTGGCCGAGGCCCTTAACGACCAGGTCGCGGCAATCTGGGTGGAGACCCCGAGCGCCACCGGTGCGGTCGAGCAGGCGCTGCCGCGGCTGGCCGAACTGGCCCATGGCGCCGGCGCGCTGCTGGTGGTGGGGACCGATCCGGTCGTCTACGGCATTCTCGAGCCGCCGGCCACCCAGGGTGCCGACATCACCTGCGGCGACATCCAGTCGCTCGGCCTGGGCCAGTGGTTCGGCGGCGCGCACGCCGGCTACCTGGCCTGCGCCGACGATCCGCGGCTGGTGATGGAGCTGCCATCCCGGCTGTTCGGGCTGACCACCACCGACGTCCCCGGCGAGATCGGGTTCGGCGACGTCGCCTACGAACGGACGTCGTTCGCCGTCCGTGAAGAGGGCAAGGAATGGGTCGGCACCGCTGCCGCGCTGTGGGGCATCGCCGCCGGCGTCTACCTGGCACTGATGGGTCCCCTGGGCATGCGCGACCTCGGCGAAACGGTGGCGCTGCGCACCCGCTACGCCCAGCAGAAGCTCGCCGCCATCGACGGTGTCGAACTGGCCGACGACGCCTTCCACCTGCGCGAGTTCGTGATCACCACCCCGATCCCGGCGGCCGAGCTGGTCGCTCGCTGCCAGGCCCGCGGCGTCGAGCCCGGGATCGTCCGCGGCGAGTCCGAGCTGACCGTCTGCGTCACCGAAATGCATAGCCAGGCCGACATCGATCGGCTGTCCACCGTGATCGAGGAGACCCTGTCATGAGCCTGCCCCTGGCCCCCAAGCCGCCGCTCCGCCGCTTCCACCAGGCCCGCTGGGACGAGCCGCTGATCTTCGAGCTGTCCGCCGAAGGTGAGCGCGGCGTCCTGGTGTCGCGTCCCGAACCGGAGGTGGTCGCCGCCACCGGCACCGTGGACGAGGTGCTGCCCGCCGGCCTGGCCCGGACGTCGCCGCTGGAGCTGCCCGAGATGGCCCAGATGCGGGTGCTGCGGCACTTCGTCCGGCTCTCTCAGGAGAATCTGGGCGCCGACTTCAACATCGACATCGGGCAGGGCACCTGCACGATGAAGTACTCCCCCAAGGTCAACGACCAGCTGGTCAACACCCCGCTGCTGCGTGACCTGCACCCGGCGCAGGATCCGGACACCGCCCAGGGTGTGCTGCAGATCATCTGGGAACTAGAGCGGATGCTGGCCGAGGTCTCGGGCATGTCCCGGGTGACGATGCAGACCTCCGGCGGTTCGGGCGCGATCTGGGCGAACGTGGCGATGATCCGGGCATTCCACAAGGCCAATGGCGAGGACGAGCAGCGCCGCGAGGTGGTGACCACCATCTTCAGCCACCCGTCCAATGCGGCGGCGGCAAAGACCGCCGGCTACGACGTCATCACGCTGTACCCCGACGCCGACGGCTACCCCGATCTGGACGCGCTGAAGGCCGCGATCGGCCCGCAGACCGCGGCGCTGATGATCACCAACCCCGAGGACACCGGCATCTACAACGGACGGATCCGCGAGTTCGTGGACGCCGTCCACGAGGTGGGCGCGCTGGCCTGCTACGACCAGGCCAACGCCAACGGCATCCTCGGCATCACCCGGGCCCGGGACGCCGGCTTCGACCTGTGCCACTTCAACCTGCACAAGACGTTCTCGACACCGCACGGCTGTGGCGGTCCGGGCGGCGGGGCGTCCGCGGTCAGCGAGAAGCTGGTGCCGTTCCTGCCCTATCCGCTGATCGACCGGGTGGACGACGAGTCGGCCCGCGACGGCGTCCGGTTCGTGCTGGACGAAGACCGGCCGCAGTCCATCGGCAAGATCGGGCCGCATCACGGCACGGTGCCGGTGCTGGTCCGCTCCTACGCGTGGATCCGGGCGCTCGGCGCCGAGGGACTGCGCGATGTCGCCGAGATCGCGGTGCTGAACAACAACTACGTGCTGTCCAGGGTGCTGGCGATTCCGGGGGCGTCCGCTCCCTACGCCACGGGGAAGCGGCGGATCGAGCAGGTCCGGTACTCCTGGCAGGGGCTGTACGAAGAGACCGGGGTGGACACCTTCCAGGTCGGCATCCGGATGGCCGACTACGGCATGCACTACTGGTCGAGCCATCACCCGTTCGTGGTTCCGCAGCCGTTCACCCTGGAGCCGACCGAGGCGTATTCGCAGGCCGAGCTGGACGAGTACTGCGACACGCTGGCCGCGGTGGCGCAGGAGGCCCGGGACAATCCGGAGCTGGTTGCCGGGGCGCCGTACAACACGCCGATCCACCACGCCGGTCACGACGATCTGGACGACCCGGAGCGCTGGGCGATCACCTACCGCGGCTACCGCCGCAAGTACGGCCTGTGACCCAGCGCGGCGAGGCGATCGGGTTGATCAGCAACCCGATCGCCTCGCCGCGCTGGGTCACAGGCCCTACTTGCGGCGGTAGCCGCGGTAGGTGATCGCCCAGCGCTCCGGGTCGTC
>NZ_JASGEN010000150.1:0-12901 GCF_047606365.1 Micropruina sp.
ACACTCCGCCATCGGCTACATCAGCCCGCTACAGTACGAGCACCACCTGGCCCGACAGGTCACCCAGACGGCCCCGAAAGCCGCCTGACCAAACAACCACCTGTCCGGATTCCGGGGTCAACCTCACCCTACCAACAAGCCCTCGACCAGCACCTATGGGACCGCGACCACAAAGAGGACACCGACGATCCCTGACGAACTATCGCGATCACCTGCGGCGTATACCCATGGGGGGTATAGTCCTTCGCATGAAGAACCTCGCTCGTATTGCACTCCCCCTTGCCGCCGGCCTTGCCCTGGTCGGCTGCCAATCCCCCGCCGCGACCCCCAGCTCCACCCCGTCGGCGTCGGCGAGCGCGTCGAGCGCCGCCAACGCGGCCGATGTGATGTTCACCCAGATGATGATCCCGCACCACGAGCAGGCCGTGGTGATGAGCGACGCCATGCTGGCCAAGCAGGGCATCTCGGCCGAGGTCACCACGCTCGCCACCCAGATCAAGAACGCCCAGCAGCCTGAGATCGATCAGATGCGCGGCTGGCTGAAGGCCTGGGGCGCCTCCGACCACGGGGATCATCACGGCCACACCGGCATGGACGGCATGTTGAGCGAGCAGGAGTTGAGTGCCCTCAAGGCCGCCCAGGGCAAGGAGGCCGAGAAGCTGTTCCTGACCGGCATGATCCAGCACCACGAGGGCGCGGTCGCAATGGCCAAGGAGGTCCAGGCGAAGGGCTCCGACCCTGAGGTGAAGAAGCTCGCCGACGCGATCATCACCAGCCAGCAGGCCGAGATCGATCAGATGAAGAAGCTGCTGAACGGCTGAGTGGGGTCAGCGGGCACGCGGATGCGCGGCCAGGAACACCTCACGCAGATGCTCGACGGTGACCAGGGTGTAGATCTGTGTCGTCGCCACGGACGCATGCCCGAGTAGTTCCTGCACCACCCGGACGTCGGCGCCGCCGTCCAGCAGGTGGGTGGCGAACGAGTGCCGCATGGTGTGCGGACCGATCTCGGCGGTGATTCCGGCCCGCTCCGCCTGCTCGCGCAGCACCGCCCAGGCCGATTGCCGGCTGAGCCGGGCGCCCCGGGTGTTCACGAACAGCGCCGGGGTGCTCCCCCGGGCACCCTCCAGCATCGCCGGACGCCCACGCACCAGCCAGGCGTCCAGGGCGGCACGGGCATACGAGCCGACCGGCACGATGCGCTCTTTGCGACCCTTGCCGAACAGCCGTAGCGCCGCGTCCGGATCGTGGGTGAGCACCGAGACGTCATCCACGTCGAGCGAGACCAGTTCGGTGATCCGCGCACCGGTGCCGTACAGCAGTTCCAGCAGCGCGGCGTCCCGCAAACCGATCGGGGTATCCAGGTCGGGGGCGGCCAGCAGCGCCTGCACCTGGTCGATCGACAGCGCCTTCGGCAACCGGCGTCCGGATTTCGGCGGCGACACCCCCGCCGCGGGGTTGTCGGGCACCGCACCGTCCTCGACGGCGAAGCGGTGCAGCGACTTCACCGCGCTCAGCGCCCGGGCCACGCTGCTGGGCGCCAGTGCCGGACGCTCAGCATCGCCGGTGTGCAGAGCCGCGGCGAAGGCCGTCACGTCGGCCTCGGTCACCACCGACAGGTCGGTCACCCCACGTTTGGCCAGGAAATCCGCATAGCGGGCCAAATCGCGCCGGTAGCCGGCCACAGTGTGCGCGGAGGCACCACGCTCGACGGTCAGGTGGTCGAGGAACGAGCCGACCGCCCGCGGCAGCGCCTCCTGCCCGGCCATCGGCTCAGGCCAGTCCGGCGATCGCCTCGAGGTGCCGGGTCCGGGCCTCACGCGCCGGCCACGGGCTGTCCGCAGGGCGCAGCGAATCCAGCCGCCCACCCAGCCGCGCGGCTTCCAGGGCGAGCGCTCCGGCCACCACCGTCGGACTCTGCACCCGTCCGGCGTAGATGCCGTCCAGCAGGTCGGCCAACGGCACCAGGCAGATCTCCATGTCGAGTTCCTCGTGCTCGACCACGAAGCCGTCTGGACGGGGCACGTCGCGCAACCCACGGGCCAGGAAGAACCGAATCGATTCGGAGTTGCAGCCGGGCGAGGTGAACATGTCGATCAACAGCCGCCAGTCATCGGCGGCCAGCATCGCCTCTTCGGCGAGTTCACGCTGCGCGGCGGCCAGCCAGGATTCGCCGTCCGCGTCCAGCAGCCCGGCGGGCGGCTCGATCAGCTGGAAGCCGACCGGGTGCCGGTACTGCCGCACCACGACCACCCGGTCCGCCTCGTCGAGCGCGATCACCGCGACCGCACCGGGATGCAGCAGATACTGGCGGTGCATCTCGGCGCCGTCAGGGGTGGCGACCACGTCATCGACATAGTCGGAGACGGCACCCTCGCCGAGCACCTGGTGCGACCGGATCGGCCACTCGGTGGGAACGTCGACAGCCTCACCCGGCCCGAGCAGCCGCGCCGACATCAGGCCTCCTCGACCGGCAGCCGAGCCGACAGCTTCCGCCGCAGTGCCGCGGCGACAAGCCCGGCGAACAGCGGGTGCGGCTTGGTGGGACGCGACTTCAACTCAGGGTGGGCCTGGGTGGCGACGAAGAACGGGTGCCGCTCGGGATCGAACTCGACGAACTCGACGAGCGTCGAGTCCGGCGAGGTGCCGACGATGCGCAGCCCCGCGGCCTCCAACTCGTCGCGGTAGGCGTTGTTCACCTCGTAGCGGTGCCGGTGCCGCTCGGACACCCGGGTGCTGCCGTACAGCCGTGCCACCAGCGAGCCCTTGACCAGGTCGGCCGGGTAGGCACCGAGCCGCATGGTGGCGCCCAGTTGACCCTCGCCCGAGACGTGCGCGACCTGCTCGGCCATCGTCGCCACGACCGGCGCCTGGGTGTCCGGCTCGAACTCGGTCGATGCCGCATCTTCCAGCCCGCACAGGTCGCGGGCCACCTCGATCACCATGCACTGCAGACCCAGGCACAGGCCGAGGGTCGGGATCTGGTTCTCGCGGGCGTACTTCAGCGCACCCAGCTTGCCCTCGACGCCGCGGATGCCGAAACCGCCCGGCACCACGATGCCGTCCAGGTCGCCCAGCTGCTCGGCGGCACCGGCCGGCGTCTCGCACGAGTCGGACGCGATCCAGCGCACGTTCACCTTGGCGCGGTTGGCGAAACCACCCGCGCGGAGCGCCTCGGAGACGCTCAGGTAGGCGTCCGGCAGGTCGATGTACTTGCCGACCAGCCCGATCGTGACCTCCTCCTTGGGGTGGTGCACGCGGTCGAGGAGGTCGTCCCACTTCTTCCACCGGACGTCGCGGAAGCTGACCCCGAGCCGGCGGACGACGTAGGCGTCCAGGCCCTCGTTGTGCAGCACCTTCGGAATGTCGTAGATGGACGGGGCGTCCGCGCAGGAGACCACGGCCTCCTCGTCCACGTCGCACATCAGCGAGATCTTGCGCTTCACGCCGTCCGGGATCTCCCGGTTCGAGCGGCAGACGATCGCGTCCGGCTGGATGCCGACCTGACGCAACGCAGCCACCGAATGCTGGGTCGGCTTGGTCTTCAACTCACCGGACGGCCCCAGGTACGGCACCAGCGAGACGTGCAGGAAGAAGACGTTCTCCCGTCCGACATCGCGGCGCACCTGACGGGCCGCCTCCAGGAACGGCAACGACTCGATGTCGCCCACGGTGCCACCGATCTCGTGGATCACCACGTCCACGTCACGAGTCGCCATGGACAGCATCTCGTCCTTGATCTCGTTCGTGATGTGCGGGATCACCTGGACGGTGTCGCCGAGGAAGTCGCCGCGGCGCTCCTTGGCGATCACGTTGGAGTAGACCTTGCCGGTGGTCACGTTCGCATCGGCGTTCAGGTTGACGTCGAGGAAGCGCTCGTAGTGACCGATGTCGAGATCGGTCTCCGCGCCGTCCTCGGTGACGAACACCTCACCGTGCTGGAAAGGGTTCATGGTGCCCGGATCGACGTTCAGGTACGGATCGAGCTTCTGCATCGTGACCCGTAGCCCGCGGGCCACTAATAGACTGCCGAGGCTTGAGGCGGTGAGGCCTTTGCCCAGCGAGGAGGCAACGCCTCCGGTGACGAAAATGTGCTTGGTACTGGTGCCGTTCCCCACGGGATTCCACCATATAGGTGCAGACGCCGCCCCGGCGAACCGGCACGCGCGTCGCGCGAACTCAGTGCCCGGCAGCCGCCAGTAGTTCGGCGGCGTGCGCGTGGGCGTTCACGGAGCCCTCCAGGCCGGCCATCATCCGGGCCAACTCATCGAGCCGGGCGGCGCCGTCGACCCGGTTGATGCCGCTGGTGGTGACCTGGCCGTCGCTGGCCTTGGCCACTACGAAGTGGTCGTCGGCGAACGCCGCTACCTGGGCGAGGTGGGTGACCACGATGACCTGGGCGTGTTCGGCGAGCCGGGACAGCCGGCGTCCGATCTCCAACGCGACGGCACCACCCACGCCGGCGTCCACCTCGTCGAAGACGAAGGTCTGCCCGGTCGCTCCCCCGGCCAGCACCACTTCGAGCGCCAGCCGCACCCGGGACAGCTCACCACCGGACGCCGCCTTGGCCAGCGGCGCCGGACTTGAGCCGGGGTTGGCGGTGAACATCAGGGTCACCTGGTCGGCACCGTGCGGACCCACCGCAGCCGGGGTCAGCTCGAACTCGATCCGGGCGTGCGGCATCGCCAGCGCGCTCAGTTCGCCCTTGACCCGCGCGGCGAGCACGGCGGCCGCCTCGGAGCGTGCCGCGGTGATGGCCGCCGAGGTCTGTGCCAGCTCCTCGTCCAAGACCGCGATCCGCTGTTGCAGTTCGGCGATCCGGTCGTCGCCTGCTTCGAGGTCCCGGGCGCGTTCAGCGGCGTCCGCGGCCCATTGCAGCACCTCGGCCACCGAGGCGCCGTACTTGCGGGTCAGCTGCTGCAGCGCGGCGCGACGTTCCGCGATCCACTCCAGCCGGGCCGGTTCGGCCTCCAACCGGTCGGCATAGCTGGCCAGCTCGGACGCCACATCCGCGGCGAGCACGGACGCCTCGGCGAGCCGCGCGGCGAGCGGCACCAATTCGGGGTCATCGGCGACGGCACCCTCGAGACTCTTTCGGGCCGCCGCCAGCAGGCCCAGCACGGTGGGTGCGTCGTCCCAGGCCTCGGGGTCGCCGCTGAGCGCCAGCCCGGCTCCGTGCGCGGCCAGTCGCAGTTCGTCGACGGCCTGCAGCCGTTGTGCCTCCGCGCCCAGCGCCACGTCCTCGTCGGGTTGCGGATCGACCTGCTTGATCTCGTTGAGTCCGAAGGTGAGCAGGTCGAGTTCACGGGCCCGCTCGCGTGCCGCGCCGGTGAGCTCTTCGACCTCGGACGCCGCGGCTCGCCGTTCGGCGTAGGCGGCCGCGTGCCGTTCGAGCAGGACGGCGTGCTCGGCGCCGGCGAACCGGTCCAGCACCTCCCGCTGCCGATCGGCGGTGCCGAGCCGGATCTGCTCGGATTGACCATGGATGGTGGCCCAGCGGGTGACGATGTCGGCGGCGGTTCCCAGCGGCACAGCGACACCGCCGAGCAGCGCCCGGGAGCGCGTCCGGCCCACCTGACGGGCGACCAGCAGTTCGCCGTCCTCGACCTCGGCACCCAGCTCGGCCAACTCGTCCGCCGTCGCGCCGTCGATGGTCCAGACGCCCTCCACCACGCAGCGGGTGGCCCCGTGCCGGACCAGGCCGCTGTCGGCCCGGCCGCCCAGCAGCAGGGACAAGCCGGTGACCACCATCGTCTTGCCGGCACCGGTCTCACCGGTCACCGCGGTGAACCCCGGGCCGGGCTCCAGCACCGCTTCGGCGATCACCCCGAGGTCGGCGATACGCAGCTCAGTCAGCATGGTTGTTGCGCTCCGCGACTCCGCGCCAGCCGTCCACGGGCAGCGCGAATTTGCGGACCAGTCGCTCGACGAACGGACGCTCGGTGATGCGGGCCAGCCGCAGCCGATGCTCGCCCACCTCGGCGGTGACGACCATCCCGCCGGAGATGTCGGTGGTGCGGCGTCCGTCGCACCAGACCACCGCCTGGGTCTCATTGCCCGGCAGGATCTCCACCGACACCGTCGAGTGCGGCCCGATCACCATCGGACGGCTGAACAGCGCGTGCGCGGACAGCGGCACCACCAGCAGGGCGTCGATGTCGGGCCACAGCACCGGGCCGTTCGCCGAGAAGGCGTAGGCGGTCGATCCGGTCGGCGTGGAGAGCAGCACGCCGTCGGTGCCCCAGCGGGACAACGCCCGGCCGTCGACCCGGACCAGCACCTCGATCATCCGTTCCCGGGCGAGCTTCTCGATGGACACCTCGTTGATCGCGAACGAGCGCCACACCTCGGCGCCGTCGCGGTCGGTGATGACGGTGTCGATCGTCATCCGCTCCTCAACGGTGTAGTTGCGCTCGACCACATGGCTGATCAGGGACCCGGCCTCGTGCGACTCGAGTTCGGCCAGGAAGCCGACATGCCCCAGGTTGACGCCGAGCACCGGCAGGTCGAGCGGCAGCGCCCATTCCGCGGCCCGCAGAATGCTGCCGTCACCGCCGAACACCACGACCAGCTCGCTGAGCCGCTCGGTCTCGGGGGTGAGCGCTCTCACCTGGCCCGCGGACTGCAAGGTGTCGAAGTGTTCCTCGGCGAGCAGGCAGGTGATGTCGTGAGCGGTCATGCCCGCGATGAATCCGGACGCCGCACTCAACGCTGCTGACCTGCCGCCGTGCAGGGCCACGGTGACGAAGCGACTGGTTCCCACGACGCTCACCCTATCCGTGGCCACCCTCATCCACCGGGCGTCCACGCAGCAGCAGGAACCACTCGACATTTCCGGACGCTCCGACGGTGCGGCTGACCCCGCGCCACGCCTCCGGCCAGCCCAGCCGCCGCGCCTGCTGCGCCACCTCGTCCACGCAGCGTTGCCGTACCTGTTCGTCGCGGACAACGCCGCGGGCATCCAGTCCGCCCCGGCCGACTTCGAACTGCGGTTTCACCAGCAGCAGCGCGGCCCCGTCCGGCTTCAGGACGGCGAGCAGCGGGCCGAGCAGCAGCTTCAGCGAGATGAACGACACGTCGCCGACGATCAGATCGACCGGTTGCCCGTCCAGGTCGTCGAGGCTCAACTCGCGCAGGTTGAGGCCTTCGCGCACCACGACCCGTGGGTCATCCCGGACCGGTGCCGCCAACTGCCCGTGCCCGACATCGATCGCATACACCCGCTCGGCACCGCGTTCGAGCGCGACCTGGGTGAATCCTCCGGTCGACGCGCCGGCATCCAGCACCCGTCCGCTCACCGCCAGACCGCTGTCGCTCAGGGCGCCGAGCAGCTTGTGGGCGGCCCGCGACACGTAGTGGTCGGCTGCGGAGATCTCGATCCGGTCACCGTCGGCAACGGTCGCGGCCGGCTTGTTCACCGGACGCCCGTTGACCCGGACGCCGCCGGAACGCACTGCCTCGGACGCCTGACCCCGCGACCGTGCCAGGCCACGCCGGACGAGTGCCTGGTCGAGACGCATCAGCGCCCGGACGGCTGCGGGCTCGGGTTGAGGACGTCCTGCAGCACCTGGTGGACCCGTTGGATCTCGTCCGCATGCTGCTCCACCGGGCCGCTCAGGTCGAGTTCGGCCAGCGCCGCGTCGACCCTCGGGTGACCGGTCACGGGCGGCGCGTCGGGGGTACTCACGGCGAGCATCCTAGTGCGGGCGGTGCCGGCTGCCCTCGCCCAGACCTCGCGCGGCCAGGGCGTCACCGGTCGCCTGGGCGAAACCCACCGCGCGCACCACCACCGGCGACAACCGGGCCAGCCAATGCCGTTCCAGCCCACGGGCGCGCGCGGCGTCCCGGACGTCGTAGAAGGCACCGGTGAGGAACGGGATGCTGCGCAGCATGATGCCCACGGTCAGACCCAGCCGCTCACCGTCGACGAACGGCAGACGGTCGGCACCGCGGACCAGGGCGTCGATCAGCACCGACGCGGGTGTGGTGCACACGATCAGCCGGGCCGCCAGTACCGCGACCAGCACGTTGCCGGCGACGACGAATGCCGCCGCCGGCTGCCCGACCAGTAGCTGGAAGGCCGCCAGCACGACCAGCAGCACCACCAGCGACCACGGAACGGCCAGCGTCACCCGCGCCGGCAGCCGGGTGGTGGCCAGGCAGGCCAAGGTCACCAGCAGGCTGACCGCGGTGACTTCGGGTTGCTGCCAGACCAGCGCCACCAGGGTGAGGGTCAGCACGACCAGGTACTTCCAGCCGACCCCGAGCCGATGCCACGGCGAGGTGCCGGGACGATAGCTGCCGAACAGCGTGGACGCCGATCTCATGCCATCAGCCGGCGGTAGTGGGCGGTGACTTCCTCGGGTGTGCCGTCGGCGACGATCCGGCCGCCGTCCACCAGCAGCACCCGTTCGGATCGGGCGGCCAGTTCCAGGTCATGGGTGGCGACGATCACCTGGTGCGGCAGTTCGGCCAGCAGGTTCGCCACTGTGTTGCGGTTGCGCAGATCGAGCAGTGTGGTGGGCTCGTCACAGACCAGCACCGACGGCTCCACGGCGAGCACGCTGACCAGCGCCGCGAGTTGACGTTCTCCCCCGGACAGGTCGTAGACGCTGTGGTCGGCGACCTCGGCCAGCCCATACCGCGCCAGCCAGTCCAGGGCCAGCGCCCGCCGTTCCGCCCGGTTCCGGACGCGGGACCGCAGGCTGAGCTCGACGTCGTCGGCCGGGGTCGGCAACACCAGCTGACTGAGCGGATCGGTGAAGGTGAAACCCACCAGCCTGCGCACGGTGGACGCGGCGGTGCGGGTGTCGTGGCCGTCGACGAGGACGGCACCCTCGCTGGGCAGCACCAGCCCGTTCAGCAGCCGCAGCAGGGTGGACTTGCCCGACCCGTTGGCACCGATCAGGGCGATCCGCCGTTGGTCGAGTACGAGGTCGATGCCGTCGAGCAGCACCGCAGGCCCGGAGGGACCGCCGGCCGGAGCCCGAACGACAACCCCGGTGAGGGTGATCACGTCAGGCGGCGACCGGTGCTCGGGCCGCCAGCAGAGCCGGGAACGCCTTGTGGACGGCAACCGCTATCGCTGCGGCGACCAGGTTCTTCACCACGTCGCCCGGCCAGAACACCAGGTCGGTGGCGATCGCGGCGTTCACGCCCATCTTCGCCACCACCATCAGTCCCAGGATCCCGGCGGGGTGGACGATCAGCACCGACGCCCCGAAGCCCGAAAGGAACAACCACAGGAAGCGTGCCCGCCGCTCGGGACCGGCCAGCCAACGCGCGAACGCACCGGCGAGCAGGGCGGCGATCGGGAAGCTCAGCAGATAGCCGATGCTCGGCTTGCCCAGGACGCCCAGCCCGCCGGTGCCACCGGCGAACACGGGCAGTCCGGCGAAGCCGACCAACAGGTAGAGGGTGGCGGCGGCGAAGCCGCGCCAGGGGCCCAGCACCAGCCCGGACAGGATCACGGCGAGCGTCTGCAGGGTGATCGGCACCGGTCCGACCGGAACCCCGGGCACCACCGAGAACACCGCGATGAGCGCGGCGAAGACGGCGATCAGGGCGAGATCGGTGGTGGGTTGCTTGCCGGCTGACACGGTAGCTCCTCGGTCGTCGGGACCGCCGTTACCGCGGTCCCTCGCAGGATAGCGCCGACCGCGCAGGCATTCTTGCGGCACGTCAAATGCCCACGCCCCGGACGCGGATTCGTCAGTGCAACTGGTCGAGCTTCGCGAGCGAGTCGGCGGGGTCGGCGTCGGTGGCCCAGGACAGGTTCGCCAGCGCCCAGAGCGCGTCCAGCTGACCTGCCTGCGTCGCAAGATCACCGTCGAGCTGGATCCGGCCGTCATGGAGTTGCGCCCGCGCCGCGCCGCAACGCCAGGAGTGCCCCTCCTGGGTGGCGACGCGGGCCGGCTCCAGCAGGGCCCGCAGATCGGCACCGATGTAGTTCGGACGGTCACCAAGACCGGCGGCCAGCAGGTCGTGCTTGCCGTGCGCACCGGTGAACACCAGCAGCGACTTCATTCCGGCACGGTTGGCACCCATGATGTCGGTGTCGATCCGGTCGCCGACGAAGATCGGCCGCTCGGCGCCGGTGTGGCTGACCGCGAAATCCAGCATCGGTGCATGCGGCTTGCCGAACACGATCGGCTTGCGCGGCCGCACCGTCATGCCGACCACCGCCAGTTGCGCACCGAGACCGGCCACCAAGCCGCGATCGGTCGGACGGGTGGCGTCGTCGTTGGTGGCGTACCAGGTGGCACCACGCTGCACCGCGATCCCGGCCTCATCCAGCAACGCCCAGGGAATGTTCGGGCTGTAGCCCTGCACCACGGCGTCCGGGTTGTCGTCGGCGCTGTCGGTGGTCCGGAAGCCGACCTCGACCAGCAGGTCGACCAGGTTCTGGGTGCCGGCCACCAGGATCAGGCTGCCCGCGGTCAGGGTTTCGGCGAGCACCCCGGCCGCGACCTGGGCGCTGGTGATCAGGTCGTCCGGGCC
Source organism: Micropruina sp. (assembly GCF_047606365.1). GTDB lineage: Bacteria > Actinomycetota > Actinomycetes > Propionibacteriales > Propionibacteriaceae > Micropruina. Next base: position 10,501 of record NZ_JASGEN010000150.1, read on the forward strand.
GGCGACGAAACCGAGGCTGTTCAGATGCTCAGCCACCACGGCCGCGCTGCGGGCGGCGTTGTTGGTGACGAACATCACCCGGGCACCGGACGCCGTGACGTCCCGGATGCCCTCCACCGCACCGGGCACCGCGATCGGCCCGAGGTAGATCACGCCGTCGAGGTCGAAGAAGGCGACATCGTGGGCGTCGATGATGGGGGCGGTCATCGGGTCTCCTCATCCTCAGTGTCCGCGGTTTCCGCGGTGTCGTCATCCGCGGTGTCATCATCTTCGGAGTCATCGAATTCGATGGTGACGCCGTGCAGTTCGGCGAGTGCGTCGGCAGCCCCGGTCTCGTTCTCAGGGTCGAGCCGGACAGCCGCCGCGAACCACTGCTCGGCGCCGGCGGTGTCACCGGACGCCCCGAGCAGCTCGGCGTAGTAGTAGCGCAGCCGCGCGCGGGCGTTCTTGGGGCCTCGCGCACCGATCAGTTCGATCTCCTGACGCAGCAGTCGGACCGCCTCATCCTGCTGGCCGAGCGCGCTTCGGGCGCCTGCCTCGACGAGCTTGAGCTCGACCCGACCGGCCACCGAGTTGGCACTCTCCAAGCCTTCCCGGACGAGCCGCAACGCCGCCTGGTGCCGGCCGAGTCCGCGCTCGCAGTCGGCCATCACCGCCAGGAACTCGGCGCTGCCGGTCATCCGCCGCAGTGCGCGGAACTCGTTCAGTGCCGCCGCGTACTCACCCGCGGCGTAGGCGGTGGTGGCTGCAGCCTCCCGCACCACGGGCAGCCTGGCGGCCCGACGCCTGGCGGCCTCGGCGTGCGCATAGGCCAGGGCCGGGTCGACGTCGATCAACTCCGCGGCCGCCGCGAGATGCGCGGCCACCGTCTCGGCACGCTCCGGGCTCAACCCCCGCAGCTCGGCCTTCACACCGCGCGACAACAACTCCAGGTTCACCTCGGTGGGTGTCTCCGGTTCGTCGGGCCGGGGCTCCAGCCCCGGATGCAAGGGTTCTCTTTCCTGCTCTTCGGCATCGCGTCGCGGCCGGACGTCTCTGCCCCGCTCACCGCGTGGGGCACCGGCCCCCGGGCCGCGACGGGGTGGCCCGTCCTGGCCGCGTGCGCCCCGCCCCTCGCTCGATCGAGCTGAGCGGTCGTCCCCGTAGTATCGCCGCTCCGGGCGCTCTGCGCGGTCTCGGTCGTCGCGGCGCTCATTGCCGTAGCGACTCGAACCAGCACCCCGGTCGTCGCTCCGCTGAAAGCGCCCTGACCCCGACCGGTCATCCCCGGAGTATCGCCGCTCCGGACGCCCTGCACGGTCTCGGTCGTCGGTTCGCTGATAGGGCCGCGACCCCGACCCACGACGATCGGTGCCGCCCTCGTAACGGCTTCGTCCTCTATCCGCGCTTCTTCCGTCTCCGGCCTCGCGCCGTTCGCCCGCGGGCCGCCACTCTTCTCGGCGGTCCCCATCTCGGCGACGCCGATCCGCGTTCGCGCCTCCGCCGCCTCCGGCGCCCCGTCCGCGTGCGTAGCCGCCCGCCGGACTCCGGTCCCCGTTACGCGGTCGCCCTCGTCCGCCGTCGCTCGTCGCTGGCCGTCGTCCCTCGGTCGAGCGTGGCCGCTCGCCGCTCCACTCAGAGGACCTCGAACCGCCTGGACGGTCGCGCTCCGGTCCACGATCGGCGCCCTCGCCCCTACCGCAGTATGTCTTGTCCCGGTCCTGGTAGCGGCCGCGAGAGCTCGAGCCGCTCTTCGCAGCGTCTCGCCCGTCGCTCCTGCCGCGTCCGCCCCCGGAGTTGCCAGCCGAGTTCCGGCCTTCGCCGCCACGATCTGACTTCCAGTTGCGGTCTCCGCGCGGGGCGCTGTCGCCGCCTCGGGGTCCGCCGCCACTGCGGGAGCCTCCCCGGGCCCCGCCGGCACGGTCGCTTCGGCCTGCGCCCTGATTACCGCGATAGCCGCCGCTCTTACCCGCGCGGTCGCCGCGCCGATCCGGCTCGCGCCGTCCCTGGCCGCCGGCCGAATGCTGCTGATTGGTCACCCGTCCAAGTTTGCCTTGGGTGTTGTGGGGTATGCAAAACACCCCCGTGGGAGTCAAACATGTTGACTGCCACGGGGGTGTTTTGAATGTCCGGCGACGTCCTAGTCTCCCACAGGGTCCCCCCTGCAGTACCATCGGCGCTGAGCAGCTTAGCTTCCGGGTTCGGAATGGAGCCGGGCGTTTCCCGCTCGCCATGATCACCGTAACTCTATGGAGTTTTACGTATCGGACTTCCCGACCGTTACTCGGGAACCGCACAGTGGACGCGTAACATCTTTGTAGAAAAACAAGCCCTCGGCCTATTAGTATCGGTCAGCTCCATGCATTGCTGCACTTCCACATCCGACCTATCAACCCGGTGGTCTTCCGGGGGCCTTACCAGA
>NZ_JASGEN010000151.1:0-40660 GCF_047606365.1 Micropruina sp.
GACTCCCCGAGGTCCGCCGGGCCCTCCCTAACTAGTTCAGCCCTCCCGTCGACGGGAGGGCTGAACTAGTTAGGGAGGGCTTTTCGGGTCTGGCCGACGCTCAGGGGGTGATCTCGCGGCCGTCCAGATCGGTCACCAGCGAGGTCGTGCCGATGGTGAAGTACATCCGCGGGACGCCGGTGCGGGCCCGGTCGTCGACGGTCACCTGCCAGCGGGTGTCGGCGGTGAACTCGCCTTCTGCGCGGGCCTCGGCGAGCACCCGCCAGATGGACGCGGACCGCACCCTGGCGACGGCGAACGGCGGCAGGTCGGGCTTCTGCGACCGTTCGTTGATGGTCACCGGAACGGTGGACGTGCGCAGCCGGCGGATGGTGGTCGTGGTGCTTCCCGGGAAGTCGACCCAGGCGCCGAGCGTCGACTGGACGCCGACCGCGGTCGCGGTGGTCCGGGTACCCAGCACGTCGGCCAGACCGCGTTCGATGCCGCCCTCGGTGGTGAAGTCCAGCGTCGGCAGCAGGCTGCCGTCCGGGTAGAAGAAGACCGTTCGTGACTCGGGAACGGTCGAGACGCTCATGAAAACCTCGCCGGCGGACGAGTCGACGATCTGCAACTCCTGGTCGCTCTCCGAACCCGAGATGCCGGCGGCGGCCCGGAACAACGCACCGACGTCGTTGATGTGGAAGTCGTCGATCGAGAACACCGTCTGCTGCACATAGGCGACGTCGGTGTCGACCTGCTTGATGGTGTTGTCGCGCCACGCCCAGGTCTCGGGCTGGTCGTCCTTGACCACGGTGATGGCGGCCCACTCCTTGGTGATCTCGACCTGGATCAGCCGCTGCGTCCCGGCCTTGGCGATTAGCCGCCGGACCATCGCACGAGCCTGGCCGGGGGCGGTCAGGTCGAGCGCGACCGCCGACGAACTGGCGGTTGGGCTGGGCGAAGGAGCGGGTTGGGTGCATCCAGCGAGCAGACTGAGCACGGCGATCGCCGCTGCCAGGGCTGGGGTGCGCACCAGGCGAGACTACCGCCCGCTCAGGGCAGACTGACCCCATGGACCTGACCCGTGACTCGCTGACGGTGGCTCCCGAACTGCTCGGAACCCGGCTGCGGGTCGGTGCGGTCACCCTGCGGATCACTGAGGTCGAGGCCTATCACGGCGCGGCCGACCCGGCGGCGCACGCCTACCGCGGCTGGCGTCCGCACACCCGGCACCTGTTCGAAGCGCCGGGAACGCTGTACTGCTACCGGTCCTACGGCATCCACATCTGCGCCAACCTGGTCTGCGGGCCGATCGGCAGCGGTTCTGCGGTGTTGCTGCGGGCCGGCGAGGTGGTCGACGGGTTGGACATCGCCCGCGCCCGCCGTCCCGGCGTCCCCGACGTCCGGCTGGCCCGTGGTCCGGGCTGCCTGGGCCAGGCGCTCGCGCTCACCCTGGACGATTCCGGACGCCGGCTGGGCGATCCCGAGCTGGAATTGCTGCCGCGCACCGGTGAGGTCGGGCCGATCGCGACCGGTCCCCGGGTGGGGGTGTCGGTGGCCGCGACGCGTCCGTGGCGGTTCTGGCTGGCCGGCGATCCGACCGTTTCGCCGTACCGGGCGAGCCCCCGGCTGGGCCGCGGAGCGGGTGCCGTCACCGAGAAGAAATGAAGCTCTGAGACGTCTCCATCGACACGCCGTACAGGGCATCAGGGCCGGGGGTATGGTGTGGCTACCGGTCACCGTCGACCGGGTTCGGACCGATCGGATCGAGGTTTCAATGTCAGATCAGAGTGCGAGCGACTCGCTCGAGGAGTCCCAGGACACCACCGTGGTCGTGCAGCGGTCGGTGTCCCAACCTGTGAAGGAAGTCTGGCGTCTCCTGGTGACGCCGACGGGAGCAGAAGCCCTGCTGGGCGAAGGCGGCTCCCTCGGCGACAAGGGCGACAGTTGGCGTTCCAACGACGGCACCTATGGCGTGGTGCGCAGCTACCATCCGCTGGAGCAGATCCGCTTCAGTTGGCATGCTGAGCCCGACGCCCCCAAATCCCTGGTGGATCTGCATCTGGTCGAGCAGTCCGAGGACTCGACCGTCGTCGAGATCCGCCACGAGCACATCCCGGGCGGCTGGGACGTCGACGCCATCACCCAGCACTGGGAGAGCGCGCTCGAGCGGATCGCCGCCGCAAGCTGAACTCGTTGACGGAGCGGGCGGGCCGGTGATCCGGTCCGCCCGCTGACGTTTTCGGCTCAGCGCGAGGGGGTTAGCTGGCGAAGCGGGCGGCCGAACGGGCGCGGGCCTTGGCGGCTTCGACCTCACGGTTCTTCGGCGGAGCGGACGTGGTCAGGTGCTCCAGGAGATGCCGGGTGATGTGGGCGATCTCCTCGACGGCCTCGTTGAAGTACTGCTCGTTGGCCTTCGACGGCTTGGTCGTCCCGGACACCTTGCGGACGAACTGCAGCGCGGCGTCGCGCACCTCGTCGTTGGTGGCCGGCGGCTCGAAGTTGTTCAGCGGACGGATGTTGCGGCACATGCGGTCAGCGTACGCCGCTGCGCTGCGCTGGCCCATGCCGGCTGACGCAACGCCCGCCCTCGCTGCATCGATCTGCGGCGACCGCGCGAGCAGCGCGGCTGTGTCGCCCATCGGTGGATCGAGGCCAGGGCACAGAGTTCTCACAGACCGGTTCCGTACAACGGATGCATGAGCGATTCCGCATTGGCCCGGCGCATGTCCCGCCGTCTGCTGTTGGGCGGCGCGGTGGGCGTGGCCGGGCTGGGCGGCAGCACAGCCTGGGCGCTGAACCGTTACGTGATCGAGCATGTCGAGGCGTCGGCTGCCGATACCACCACGGCGGCCGCGACCCAGGGCAGCTTCACCGACAACGGCTACACCAGCGCCACCTCCACGGTCGGCATCGAGAAGGTGACGACGGGCTCCGGCTCGGACACCGTGACCTACTTCGCGGCCGAGCTCACCACGACCGACGCGACGCTGATCAGGTCGGCGTTCGCCAAGGACTCCTTCGGCACCAACATCATCGACTACCCGTCCTCGATCGCGGCGACCAAGAACGCGGTGCTGGCGATCAACGGCGACTACTACGGATTTCGCGACACCGGCATCGTCGTCCGCAACGGGGTGGCGTACCGCGACAAGGGCGCCCGGCAGGGTCTGGCGCTGTATCGGGACGGGTCGGCGTCCCTCTATGACGAGACGGCCACCAACGCGGCGGCGCTGATCGACGACGGCGTCTACCACACGCTCTCGTTCGGCCCGGGACTGGTTGAGAACGGCAAGGCGATCGCCGGCATCGACTCGATCGAGATCGACACCAACTTCGGCAACCACTCCATCCAGGGCAGCCAGCCCCGGACGGCGATCGGCCTGATCGAACCCGGCCGGCTGCTGTGGGTCGTGGTGGACGGCCGCAGCACCGGCTACAGCCGCGGCATGACGATGACCGAACTGGCGCAGCTGTTCCTGGACCGCGGCGCAACGGTCGCCTACAACCTGGACGGCGGTGGTTCGTCGGCGATGGTGTTCAACGGCTCACTGGTCAACAATCCGCTGGGCCGCGGCCAGGAACGCGGCACCTCCGACATCCTCTACCTGGCGGGCTGAGCGATGATCGTGCTGATTCCCGCCTTTGAACCGGACGGCCGGCTGCTGGCGCTGCTGCGTGAACTGGCGCTCGCCGCGCCCGAGCTGGCCGTGGTGATCGTCGACGACGGCAGCGGTCCCCGCTACGCGCCGGTGTTCTCCGACGCCGCGGTGCTCGGCGCCGACGTGATCGGCTTCCCGGCCAACCGTGGCAAGGGGGCGGCGCTGAAGCACGGCTTCGCCCACATCGCGGCGCACTATCCCGGACAGGACGTCGTCTGTGCAGATGCGGACGGCCAGCACACCGTCCGCGACATCCTGCGGGTCGGACGCGCCGTCCGGCCCGGTGCGCTGGCGCTCGGCGTCCGGGCCTTCACCGGACGGGTGCCGCTGCGCAGCCGGCTCGGCAACACCCTCACCCGCTGGGCGTTCCGGGCCGCCACCGGGATCTCGGTCAGCGACACCCAGACCGGCCTGCGCGGCTATCCGGCGGCAGCCCTGGACTGGTTGCTGAGCGTGCCGGGCGACCGGTTCGAATACGAACTCAACCTGCTGCTGAGGGCCCGCGGCGCCGGCTGGACCATCGAGGAACTGCCGATCGACACGGTGTATCTGGCCGACAACGCGTCGTCGCATTTCCGGCCGCTGGCGGATTCGGCGCGGATCTATCTGCCGCTGCTGGTGTTCTCGGCATCGTCGTTGGCCGCGTTCGCGGTCGATTTCGTGGTGCTGCTGGTGGTGAACGCGCTGAGCGGGAACCTACTGGCCGCGGTGGTGGCAGCGCGCGGGGTGAGTTCCGCGGTGAACTTCCTGATCAACCGGCGGATGGTGTTCGCCTCCCGGCGTCCGTTGCGCTCCACCCTGATGCGCTACTACCTGCTGGTCGCGGTGCTGCTGCTCGCCAACTACGGACTGCTGTCGGTGCTGACCGGGATCGGCATGGCGCTGGCCCTGGCGAAGCTGGTGGTCGAACCCACCCTGTTCCTGGCCAGCTACGGCGTCCAGCGCAGCTTCGTCTTCGCCGAGTCGGACGCCGTCCGTTCCGCAACGCGCGCTGCCGAACCGATGGCGGTCGGACGCCGCTGAGGGCGACCCGTTCAGCGGAGGAGCCGGACCCAGCTCCCGTGTGCGTCGGCCAGCGCGAAGGGCTGCTCATCGAGGGCGATCAGGAAGTCCGTTGCAGCGGGTTGGATCCCCGACAGCGCGAGCCGATCGCGCACTCGTGGCAGCACCCGGAGACCTTCGTTGGAGATCCAGTGAGCATCGCTGTTCCGCATCCGTTCGGCGAACAGGTCGCGATGGTCCTGCTTCAGATAGGCCAGCACGGCGGTGTGGAATACGACGACTGTCGCCGCCCGCTCGCGAGCCTCATCGATCAGCGCCCAAGTGTCCTCGAGAAGATCTCCGCGCCGGACTGTGGGGCCGAACTCGCGAGAGAGGGCCACCGCTTCATGCAGCCTCCGGACGCGTGCAGTGTCGACCTCGCCGTCGCCCACCGGCCAGATCAGAGCCTCCAGCCAGGCGACATCGGCAGGGTTGTCCGCGGACAGAGGGTTCAGGTCGAGCCCGGCACTCCAGGCGACCTGCGGTGCGGCGGGTAGCGGGCCGTCCAGATCGGCCGACAGCCGCGGCCCGGTGGGGTCTCCCACGGTTAACCCGTTGTAGTTGTACGACCAGCGTCCGGGTTGAAGACACAACCCCATCGACGCACCCACCTCGATCAACGCCAGTGGCTGCGGCAGCGCCGCGAACGCCGGCAGCAGGGTGGCCAGCCGGCGCGCCTCATTGGTTTGCGTCGACCGTCGTCGGATGGTCGCCAGGATCGGGTCCCAGCGTTCGATCACCAGATCTCGGATCGTTGGCCAAGGTGCCAGTGGGACGCCGCAGGCTCGAAAGGCGGCCAGCACGAGATTGGGTTGCTGTTTGACGGGAGGCAGCGAGCCGAGCCTGACCGGCAACTCCGCGTCCGCCGCAACTCCTCGCGCCCAGTCGGCGTACCGCGGGCTCCGTAGGTCGCCCTCCAGTTCTGCGAAGAGCCGGTAGCGGTCTCGGACGTCCGCCGCCGACGTCTCGTCGTCCACGGTTCAGCCGCGCTCGCGCCATTCGATCGCGGGGCAGGTGTCCATCACCATCGGCAGGTCGGCGGCCTGTGCCCGGGCGAATGCGTCGTGGTCGACGACGCCCAGCTGGAACCAGACCCCGCCGGCGCCGATCGCGATCGCCTCGTCGACGAACTGCCCGGCCGCCTCGGAGCGGCGGAAGACGTCCACCACATCCACGTGGAACGGTACGTCGGCCAGTGAGGCGTACCCCTGCTGGCCGAGCACGGTCGGTGCCGACGGGTGGATCGGCACGATCGTCTTGCCGTTGTTCTGCAGCAGCCGGGCAATGCGAAACGCGGTCTTGTCCGGGTCGCCGGACAGCCCGACCACCGCCCACACCTCGGCCTGGTCGAGGAAATGATCGATCACGTCCTGCTGCTGCCAGGCCGGCCGGGTCTGTGTCGCATCCGTCATATCGTCACCTTAATCGCATGCGTGGGGACGGTTCTCCCGGTCACCGGGGACGGTTCCTTTGGTCACTGGGGACGGTTCCTTTGGTCACGTACGCAGTCAGGTGGTGAGTGGGGTGGCGGGCTTGAGGGTGATCCAGAGCGCGCGGCTGGCGGCGAGGAGTTCGCCGTCGGCGCTGTGCAGGGCGGCGGCGGTGTCGTATTTGCGGCCTTCGTGGCCGAGTGCCCAGCCCATCGTGACGCAGGGTTCGCCGACCTGCGGGAGTCGGTACACCTGGGCGGTGAACCGGCCGAGCAGCATCAGCGTCGGCCATTCGGCGAAACAGCCGTAACCGAACAGCGACGGGCAGTCCACGCTGGCCCACACCACGGCGGGCAGCACGGTGCCGTCGTCGGCACCCACTGTGGCGTCCGGCACCCAGGGTGCGGCGGCGACCCGGCGTCCGGCGACCGGGCCGGGGAAGATGTGCAGACCGTCGGGACGGTCGGTGCCGCAGACGAAGCACTGCGGGTACGGATGGTTCACCAACCACGGGCAGTCGCGGCTGGCCTGCTCGGCCTCGGCGAAGCTGACCGGGGCAGGAACCTCCAACTCCAACGGCGCCGGACGTCCGAGCGCGACTGTACCCGCGTCCGAATCGATCCGGACGCCGTCGCCGTCCGTCGCGACCGGCAGGTGGACGTCCAGCGGAGGTGGCAGCTGCAGGGTGACCTCGGCCGGTCCGAGCGGACGGCCCAGGGCCGCCGCGACCGTGCCGGCGCTGTACCCGCCGTTGCCGGAGGTGTTGGGCCCGCGGAATCGGTGCGGGATCAGTACGCTCACGGCTCACCCAGCACATGCAGGACGGCGCGCGCATAGGCCCGCTCGGCGTCGATGTCGAGATGCCTGCTCTCATCGGCCAGCACGACCGCGAAACCGCCCGGCACCGCAGTCAGTTCCCGGAAATGATCGCCGAGGGCATCGCGCAACTGGTCCTCGCGCGGCAGCCAGAGCACCCGGTTCTGGTCGATGGAATCCAACGCCCACTCGGTGGTGCCGTTGAACTTGAAGATGCTCGAGCCGCCCGGGACGTCCTGGATCTGAATCACCATCTCGGCGATGACGAAGATCTCATCGGCCAGCTCGCCACCGGGGATCGTGAAGCGGTCGCCGCTGCTGGGTCGCCAGGGCATCCCCGCCGACCGCAGACGGCCGGCAAGGTCGGCGTCGATCATGGCGCTCAGAATAGTGCTCACCAACCAGCTGGTTGCTGTGCCTCCCCCGCGAGAGAACCGCCGATCAACGCACCCGCCGCTGGCCGGATCCGTCGAAACCCCTCGTCGGCGCGAACACGTCCGAGGTCTCGACAAGCTCGACCAGCGACGGTACTGGCTCAGCCGGCGCGGCTGCCCGGGTTGCAGGTCACCCCGGTGGCGTGCACCGGGCAGTAGCCGTTCGGGTTCGCGTCGAGGTACTGCTGGTGGTAGTCCTCGGCGTAGTAGAAGGTTTCCGTCGGGATGATCTCGGTGGTGATCGGGCCGTATCCGGCTGCCGCGAACTCGGGCGCGAAGGCATCCCGGACGGCCTCGGCGCGACGGGCCTGATCCTCGTTCTGCGGGAAGATCGCCGAGCGGTACTGGGTGCCGCGGTCGTTGCCCTGACGGAATCCCTGCGTCGGATCGTGGTTCTCGAAGAAGATCCGCAGGATGTCCTCGTAGCTCAGCTTGGTGGGGTCGTAGACCACCCGGACCGACTCGGCGTGCCCGGTGCGGCCCGAACATGCCTCTTCGTAGGTCGGGTTCGGGGTGTAGCCGCCGGCATACCCGGCGGCGGTGTTGACCACGCCCGGCGTGTTCCAGAACAGCTTCTCGGCGCCCCAGTAACAGCCCAGCGCGAGCACCGCCACCTCGGCGCCCTCCGGCACCCGGTCGATCCGGTGCCCGAAGACCCGATGGAAGAATGGCTGCCGCAGGACGGGTGTCTCGCGTCCGGGCAGCGCTACGCGCGGATCGACCATGGTCGGTTTGGTGAACAGCATGCTTGGCCTCCTGGCAGATGCAACCGCGGTGGGCCGTCCGGCATTCCTCAGCCGGCCCAGGCCGCCAGTGTCGCGCCGACCTTGTCGAACACGACCCGTGGTGAGTTCGTCTTGTAGCTGCCGAGCATAGAGAAGGTGTACGTCCGTCCGGTCTTGTCGGTGACGTAACCGCTGAGTGCGGTCACGCCGCTGAGCGTGCCGGTTTTGGCGCGCAGATTGTTCTGCGCGGCGGTGCCGACCATCCGGTCGGTGAGCGTGCCGCCGACCGCCGGGTCGGGATTGCCGGCGACCGGAAGCGCGTCACGGAAGGTGCCGAACCACGGACGGGTGCGGGCGTACTGCAGCACGCGGACGATGACCCGTCCGGTCAGCCGGTTGGTGTGCGCCAAGCCCGAGCCGTCCACGATGCGCACCGTCGACGGCACGCTCTGGGTCGTCTTCAGCCACTTCAGGACGCGCGCCGAACCGGCCGCCCAGGTGCCCGCCTTGTCGCCGGTGCGTCCCATGGTCTTGATCAGGTGCTCGGTCATGCCGTTGTTGGACGGCTTCATCAGCAACCCGACGATCGTGCTCAGCGGCACCGAGGTGTCGGACGCCAGCCGCGCCCGTGTCTTCGGGGTGCTGCCGGTGGTGGCGGCGCCGTCCACCGCCACCCCGAGCGAGCGCAGCATGCCGGTGAAGACGTACGCCGCGTACCCGGCCGGCTTGCTGATGGTGATCACCGCGCTGGTCTTCGAGCGCTTGAGGGCGACCCGGCCGGACACGGTGATCGTGTTGCCCGAGCGGCGCAGGCTGATCGCGGCGCCGCTGCCGGCCTTCTTCGTGGTGGTCTTGTTGACCAGCTTCACGTACCCGGTGGCCAACGCCGGGACGACCCCGAGCACCGCCTTCTTGCCGGCCTTCGAACCGGGCTTGTAGCTGACGTTGATGGTGCCGACCCGCAACGCCGAGGTCGGCGACAACGTCAGCCCGGAGATCTGGGCGGCGTACGCGGAGTTCTGGTCGACCGGGTTCCAGTAGTTGTTGTACTTGTCGTTGTCGAAGAACCCGCCGTCGCCGACGACCGAACCGGTGACCCGCCGAACGCCGGACGCCTTCACCTGCTCGGCCAACGACTTCAGATCGGACTCGCGCAGGGTCGGATCGCCGTTGCCGCGCAGATAGAGCCGGCTCACCGTGCCGTTGCCGGTGGGTGCGCCGGGCGCGAACACCTCGGTGCTGAACCTCGCGTCAGGTCCGAGCACATCGAGGGCGGCGGCTGAGGTGAGCAGCTTCATGTTCGACGCCGGTTTCAGCGCGGTGGTGGCCTTCTTGCTGAACAACTCGGTGCCGCTGGCCGTATCGGCGACGACCACACCGACGGTGGCCTTGGCTGCACGGGAGTCCTTCAGGACATTGGCGACCTTGGTGGCCAGCGCATCGTCGTTGACCGCCGACGGCACGGTGGGAATGGCGTGCGCGGCGTCAGGGGTGACGACCAGCGCGAGACTGCACAGGGTGAGGACGGCGGTAAGCATGCCGCGGCGCGTTCGAGACATCGGGAGCTCCAGGGGTGGGGGCCCGCCCACCATGACACAGCCGTCCGGCGACTCGCCAGGCCGTCCGGCTCAGCTCAGCGCCGGCAGTTCCCAGTTGATCGGCTCGGCGCCCTGGGCGACCAGCGCGGCGTTGGCCCGGCTGAACGGACGCGAGCCGAAGAAACCGGAGCGGGCCGACAACGGCGAAGGATGCGGCGAGGCGATCACCGGGACGTCGCCCAGCATCGGCTGCAGATTCTGCGCGTCCCGCCCCCACAGGATCGCCACCAGCGGACCGCCGCGGCTGGCCAGCGCCTCGATGGCGCACTGGGTGACCTCCTCCCAGCCCTTGCCACGATGCGATCCCGGGGCACCCGGACGAACCGTCAGCACCCTGTTGAGCAGCAGCACGCCCTGATCGAACCAGCCGCTCAGATCGCCATGGACGGCCGGCGGAATGCCCAGATCGGTGGACAGCTCGGCGTAGATGTTGGCCAGCGATCGCGGCAGCGGCCGGACGTCCGGCGCCACCGAGAACGACAACCCGACGGCATGGCCCGGGGTGGGGTAGGGATCCTGCCCCACGATCAACACGCGGACGCCGGACAGCGGCCGGCTGAACGCCCGCAGCACATTGGGGCCGCTCGGGAAGTAGCCACGTCCGGCGGCGATCTCGGCGCGCAGGAAGTCGCCCACCGACGCCACCCGGCCGGCGACCGGCGCGAGCGCCTCCGCCCAGTCCGGAGCGACCAGGTCAGCCAACGGTTTCGGGTTCACTGTTCCTCCTGTCCAGCCGTGCCGGGATGAGCGCGGCGGCCACGGCACCCGCCAACAGAATGGCGGCACCAGAGCCGAATGCGGCACCCATTCCCCAACTGTCGGCCAACACGCCCGCGGCGAGCGGACCGAGGATCGAACCCAGGTCACCCGCCATCGAATAGATCGCGACCGGCTGGCTACCGGCGTCCTTGGCCGCATCGCCCAGCGCAGCGGTCGGCGCGGTGCCCAGCGCGGCGGCACCGACGCCGTAGACACAGAGCAGCACGATCAGCAGCTGCATGTTCGGCGCGAACGGGGTGGCCAGCGTCGACGCCGCCGCCAGCAACCCGCCGACGACCATCACCGGACGGCGTCCGAGCGTGTCCGTGGCGCGTCCGGCGGCCGGCAGCGCGGCGGTCTGGGCGATGGCGGCGATCGCGAACGCGATGCCGGCCCACGACGGATCGGACCCCAGGGCACCCACCACCAGCAGCGGCACCAGCGCCGAACGGACGCCGAAACTCTGCCAGCCCTGACCGAAGCTCATCAGGCAGGCGGCACGGAACCGGCTGTCGGCGACCACCTCGCGCAACGATCGGGTCGGGGCGACGGCGGCCGCCTCGGCCATCCCCGGCGGGTCATGCAACTGGCTGAACGCGATCGCGCCCGCAACCACCAGGGTGCCGGCGTAGAAGTAGAACGGCGCGGTCAGTGACACGGTGGCCAGCAGGCCGCCGATCGCCGGGCCGGCCATCCCGCCGAGCAGGAAGCCGCCCTGGTACAGCCCGCTTGCCCGGCCGCGCAGCTCCGGGCCGACGCTGGCCAGCAGCAGAGCGGTGGCCGAGATGGTGAACATCGCCGAACCGAGCCCGCCGATCGCCCGCCACAGCAGCAGTTCCCAGTAGCTGCCGGCCAGGCCGCACAACGCCGACGACGCCCCGACGATCCACATGCCGATGCCGATCGTCCGGCGATGACCGATCCGGTCCGAGATGCGCCGGCAGAACGGGCTGATCGCTAGCCGCATGCCGGCGAATGCCGACACCACCAGGCCGATCATGAAGTTCGTCACCCCGAACGAGGCGGCGAAGATCGGCAGCACCGGGATCATCACGCCGAACCCGACGGCCACGAAGAACGCGGCGACCGCGAGCATCACCACGGTGCGTGGCAACGGCGTCCGCAGCGTCCATTTCACCCGAGTCAACTTAATGGACGCCCGTCGTCGGCCGAACCTCGACCGTCTGCCCGGACCGGACATGTTGGCTATCGGGCAAGTGTCTGAAATCGACCCCAGAGATGGGGAGCTTGTCGTCTTTGCTAAGCCGTCACTGGGCGTCTCCGTCAGCGACTCTGGGGTCGATTTCAGACCAACTCGCGAGTACGCCAGGGAGTCAGAGACCCGGGCGGGGGTCGGCTCGGCCAGCCGAGTCAGTTGATGGTGACGGTGACCCGGTGCAGGCCGCTGGCGCCGTCCGGGAAGGGCGGGGCGACCTGCTCCGACTGCGGAGTGCCGCGGTCGTCGATCAGCCGGCTCTCCAGCGTGTGTTGCCCGGGTGTCGCCGGCCAGCTGAATCGCCACTGCCGCCAGTAGTCGATCCCGGCGTCCGGGCCGATGGTGGCGTCCTGCCATTCCCCCTCGTCGACGCGGACCTGCACCCGGGCGACACCGATCTGCTGGGCCCACGCGGTGCCGGCGACCGTCACGGTCCCGGCAGACAACTGGGACAGGTGACGGGGTACGTCGATCCGGCTGGACGGCTTCACCGGCCCGCGCTCGGCCCAGCCGCGGGCGGTCCAGTAGGCGGCCTGCTGGGTGTAGGTGGTGAGTGTCATCCGGGTGAGCCACTTGGTGGCGCCCACATAGCCGTACAGCCCGGGCGTGATGAGCCGTGCGGGGAACCCATGCTCGGCAGGCAGCGGACGGCCGTTGATGCCGATCGCGACCAGCGCGTCCCGGTCATCGAGCAGCGCCTGCACCGGCGTGCTGACCGTGAAGCCGTCCACCGACCGGCTGAGCACCTGATCCGCCTCAGGCCGGACCCCGGCACGCTCCAGCAGGTCGCGGGTCCGGACGCCGAGCCAGCGGGCGCCGCCGATGTACGGTCCGCCCACCTCGTTGCTGACACAGTTCAGCGTGATGTCGCGCTCGATCACCGGCAGCGCCGTCAACTCGTCCCAGCTGAGGCTGAACGGACGCTCCACCAACCCGTCGATGTCGAGCCGCCAAGTGCCGACATCCACGCCCGGCACGAGCAGGTTGATGTCCACCCGGTAGAAGTCGGACGCTGGTGTCACCCACGGCGACAAACCCGACACGTCGAGGCCGGCAGGCAGCGCCCGCAGGGCCGGGGACGCCTTCGGAAGCACCACGTCGGTCGCGATCCGGGCCCGATCGGCGAACCACTGCCCGGTGACCACCGCGACGGCGCTCGAACCACCGACCACCCCGGTACCGACCAGGAAGGCGCGGCGTGGCATGGCGCGCGGTGCGCCGTCCGGCTGGCCGGGAGCGGACGGCACCAGGGGTGCGTGGGGCAGCAGCCAGCCCAGAACGGTTCCGCTGACGATGCCGGCCACCACGGACGGCAGCGCACCCAGCGTCGTGGACACCGTCGAAGCCGACGCCGCCGACGTCGCCGCGACACCGCCGAGTACCGCCAGAACGGCCGGCATCGCCCAGATCAGCCCGCGACGCCGGACGGCCACCAGGCCGGTCGCCGCCCCGATGCCCAAGGTCACCAGAACCACACCGGTGACGAGAATCGGCTTGTCAGCGGTGCCGAAGGTGGCCACCGCCCAGTCCTTGACGGGGGTGGGTGCGAGGTCGATCAGCCGGCTGCCGACCGCCAATGCCGGGGACGCCTCGGGTGCGATCAGGCCGGCAACCAGGTGTCCGGCGGCCAACCCGCCCAGCATCGCGAGAACGCCCGCGGTCGCGGCCCGCAGCCGTGTGGCCTGCTGTCGGTCGGCGCTCATGGCGCCCCCTTCCGCCCGGCGGCGTCCGCGCGAGCCGTGGCCCCTCCACAGTAGGAGCCCCAGCGGGCGAAGCAAGGGTCTCTGACCAGGACGCCAAGGCCTTACCTGTGAAGCATCTAAGCTGGCGGCTACCCCACGAAAGGACGGGTGCGTGGCATTCAGTCTCTTCCGTCGTCCGCGCCGCCGACCGGCGGTGCCGGCACGGATCACCGAACCGCAGGTGGTGGTCGTCGAGCCGTCCACCGAGTCCACCGAGGATCGCATTCCGCAAGGCGTCCGGACGGCTGCCGGCTGGGGCTGGCGTGCGCTGGTCCTCGCCGCGCTGGTCTGGGGCATCGGCTGGCTGCTGTCGGAGTTCTCCGGAGTCACCGTCCCGCTGGCGATCGCCTTCCTGTTGACGGCGCTGTTGGCTCCGATCGTCCATCGGCTCAAGCAGTGGCGGTGGCCGCCGCTGCTCGCCGCCGCGGGCGGTCTGCTGGTGATGGTGCTGGTAGTCGTGGTGATCGGCTGGGGCATCGGTGCCACCGCGGCCCGGCAGGCACCCGAGTTGGTCGACCAGACCGTCGCCGGGTTCAACGCTCTGATGCAATGGCTGGCCGGCGACCCGCTGTACATCGATCAGGCGCAGATCGACAGCTGGATGACCTCGCTGACCACCTGGGTCTCCGATTCGCGGGCACTGATCGCGGGCTACGCCGCCAAGATCGGTACCTCGGTCGGCCACTTCTTCGCCGGCATCGCCATCGCGATGATCGCCACCTTCTTCTTCCTCGCCGAGGGCGAGCATCTGTGGAAGGGATTCGTCGGCATCATGCCGGCGCGCTACCAGAATTCGACGGACGCCGCGGCGAACCGCGGCTGGGCGTCCCTGGTCAGCTACATGCGCGCCCAGGTGATCGTCTCGGCCGTGGACGCGGCCGGTGTCGCGATCATCGCCGCCATCATCGGTGTGCCGATGGCCCTGGCGCTGTTCGCGCTGACCTTCGTCGTCTGCTTCGTGCCGGTCGTCGGCGCGGTCATCGCCGGAACAGTGGCCACCTCGCTGGCGCTGATCACCCACGGCTGGGTGGCGGCGTTGATCATGCTGGGCGGCACCATTGCGGTGATGTGGCTGGAGTCGCACCTGTTGCAGCCGCTGCTGCTGGGCCGGGCGGCTTCGTTGCACCCGCTCGCGGTGCTGATCGGCATCGCCGTGGGTGCGACCGTTGGCGGCATCGTCGGTGCCCTGGTGGTGATTCCGGTGATGGCGTTCGGGGTGGCTTTCATCCGTCATCTGCGGGGCATGCCCGTCGGTAGCGTGGAGAGTAAGGGTAAGCCCTGAGCCCCTGGCTCTTTCCAGATTAGAAAGTCGGGTTTACATTTGCTTCATGGCAACTGAACCTGACCTCACCGACATCCTCGAAGAGCTGGCCGCCGGCCGGATCGACGCATCCGAGGCAGCACGGCGCATCGACGCGCTCAAGGCCGCCGCCGCGCAAGCGGAACAGGCCGAACCGGCCGCCGAGCCGTCCGACGCCGAGGTGGCCGACGAGGTCGCCGCCGACAGTCCGCAGCATTCCGCCGGCGTGTTCAGCCAGCCGCCGTTCGTCGAGCAGGACGTGCCGCCCAGCCAGCGCCGGGCCAGCGGAGCGAAGGGTGTCGACCGGATCAGCGTGCGTGCGGTGGCCCGCCGGGTGCGGATCGTCGGCGACAGCAGCGTGGCCACGGCGTCCGTGGACGGGCCGCACGTGCTGCGCCGCAGCGGGTCGGTGCTCGAGGTGACCAGCGACGGCGATCAGGGCCCCAGCCTGGACGGCTTCATCCTGCGTCCGCCGCGCAGCTTCGACGACCTGCGGGCGCTCGGGCTCGGCAAGGAACTGCTGGTCCGGGTGAACCCGACCATCGCGGTGGACGCCGAGGTGACCGCGGGCATGCTGACCACCGAGGGTGTCCCGTTCCTCGGCAAGGTGCGGGTCACCGCGGGCGGGGCGACGCTGGATCGGGTGGCCGAGGCCAACGACGTGCTGGTGCAGGCCGGGTCGGCGAGCATCCGGGGCGACCTGGCGTCCGGCCGGTCGCGGATCCGCTGCGAATCGGGCTCGCTCGACATCGAGTTGGGTGAGCGGTCGAACGTGACGGTGCGCACCGACGTCCAGCTCGGCAAGGTGAGTTGGGCCGGCGCCGACAACGACAATGTCGATGAGGTGGTGCTCGGCAACGGGGCGGCGCGGCTCGACGTGGGTGTTGTGATGGGCTGGGCCACGATCAAGGCCGACCTGCGGTGAGCGGGCTGCGTCCGCCGACTGACTGCCCGGTGTGCGGTGACGAGCTGATCACCAGCCGGCTCGGCTGTCCCGGCTGCGGCACCGAGTTGTCCGGCCACTTCGCCCGCTGCGCGTTCTGTGCCCTGGACGCCAAGGAGCTGGAGCTGCTCACCGTCTTCCTCAGTTCGCGCGGCAATATGCGCGAGGTCGAGAAACACCTCGGGGTGTCCTACCCGACGGCGCGCTCCCGGTTCACCGACCTGCTGGTCAAACTGGGCATGGCCGGTGAGCCGGACGCCGCCGGCGCGGCCGCGTCCGATACCCGCGAACAGGTGCTCGCCCAGGTCGCCGCCGGCATCCTGGCCCCGGACAAGGCCGCCGCCCTGCTCGCCCGCCTCCCCTGACACCCGGGGACGGTTCTCCCACATTCGAATCTCGCATCTTCGGGGACGGTTCTTTCACGTGCGAAATTCGCACGTCGGGGGACGGTTCTTCCGCGTTCGAAATTCGCATCTGCAAGAACCGTCCCCGCGCGTGCGAAATTGACACCTGCAAGAACCGTCCCCGGGCGTGCGAAAAGCGAATGCGGAAGAACCGTCCCCGGACGTGCGAAGGGGACGGCTCCCGAGCTTCGCTGCGGTGAACCGTCCCCGTGGAGAGCGGATGGGTGAAGGCGTCAGCCGACGTAGGGCTCGACTTCGAGGATGGTCACGTCGATCGGCTTGCCGTTGGGTGCCGAGTAGCTGGCGGTGTCGCCGATCTTCTTGCCGATGATCGCCGAACCCAGCGGGGACTGCGGCGAGAACACCTCGACCTCGGTGTTGCCGGCCAGCGCCATCAACTCGCGCGAGCCCAGCAGGAAGGTGTCGGTGTCGTCGGGATCATCGTCGTAGTAGATGGTGACCTTGCAGCCGGGGGAGACCTGGTCGGCATCGCCGGCGGGGGCCTCACCCACCTGCGCATGTCGGAGCATCGACTCCAACTGCCGGATCCGCAGCTCCTGCTGCCCCTGCTCATCGCGAGCCGCGTGATACCCCGCGTTCTCGCTCAGATCTCCTTCGTCGCGGGCGCGCGCGATCTTGGCGGTCACCGCCGCGCGGCCGGCGCCCTTGAGGTGTTCGAGTTCCGCCGTTGCGGCGTCGAATGCCTCCTGGGTCAGCCAGACCGTGTCAACCTGCTCGTCAGCCATCGAGCGAGCCTACCAACTTCCTCGAAGGTCTTCAGGAAGGCCCGCAGCTGTCCACGGTGACCGCCGTCCCGCGCTTGAAGGTGCGCAGGCTGACCTCGACCTGGGTGACCCGCTCGGTGCCCGGCGGGATCTCCACCCAGCGCTCGCCGACCCGCTCGTAGCTGACCGCCTGGACGACCAGGAAACACTTCACCGGCTGCGCCGGATCGGGACGGTCGATGGCGAGGGTGGCCTTCAACTCGTTGTCGGAGACCACGGCGAAGGTGTCGATCCGTCCGCTCACCGGCGGGTTCGCCTTGTGCGACGCCACCCAGATCACGTAGCCGATCAGGGCCAGGATGACGAGGCCCAGGACGGCGACCGCGGCCGCCGACAGGCGTTTGGGCGGGTACCGCCGACGGATCCGTTCACGGTCTGCTGCGGTGATGGTCACCCGGACATTCTGCCCGTCCGCCGAGTGGATCGGACGCCGTCCGTTTGCGACGCTGGGCACAATGGCGCCCATGTCCACCACCAGCGCGATCCGCGTGGACGCGTCCGGCGAGCCGCTGCGGCTGCTGCACGTCCACGCTCATCCCGACGACGAGTCGTCGAAGGGTGCCGCCACCACCGCCAAATACGTGGCGCAGGGCGTCAAGGTGCTGGTCGCCACCTGTACCGGCGGCGAACGGGGCTCGATTCTGAACCCGCGAATGGACACACCAGAGAACTGGGCGCGGATCTCCACCCTGCGCACCGAGGAGATGGCCCGCGCCAAGACCATTCTCGGCATCGACCAGACCTGGCTCGGCTTCGTCGACTCCGGACTGCCCGAGGGTGATCCGTTGCCGCCGCTGCCCGAGGGTTGCTTCGGCCTGCAGGATCCCGAGGTGGCCGCCGGGGCACTGGTCAAGGTGATTCGCGAGTTCCGTCCGCACGTGCTGACCACGTATGACGAGAACGGCGGCTACCCGCACCCCGACCACATCATGTGCCACAAGATCTCGATGGCGGCCGTCGAGGCTGCCGCCGACCCGGACGCCTGGCCCGAGCACGGCCCGGCCTGGCAGGTGCTCAAGGTCTACTACCACATGGGTTTCCACCGGGCCCGGTTCGCGAAGCTGGACGAGTTGATGCACGCCCACGGACTGGAGAGCCCGTACGCGGAGTGGCTGAACAACTGGGAGCGGGACGAGGTCGAGGACCGGCTGACCACCTTCGTGCCCTGCGGCGACTACTTCCCGCTGCGTGACCATGCGCTGCGCGCGCACGCCAGCCAGATCGACCCGGACGGCCCCTGGTTCGCGGTGCCGCTGGCCATTCAGCAGGCGGGCTGGCCCACCGAGGATTTCCAGCTGGTCAAGTCGATGGTGCCGGTCACCCTGCCCGAGGACGACCTGTTCGCGGGCATCGACACCCGAACTCCGATTACGCTCGACACATGGTCCTACTCGATCTAGCCGACGCCAGTTGGTTCCCCCTGGTGATGGTGATCGTCATCGCCGGGCTGATGTACCTGCTCTACCTCAGCATGCGACACGAGATCCGCAAGATCCGGGTGCCGCGAAGCGACGCCGCTCAATCGCCGGAGAGTCCCGCCGAGAAGTAGGCCGGCGCCGACCCTCGTTGGTCGAGCTTGTCGAGACCTCCCTGGCAACGGGTCACGACGAGTTCATCCAGGGCAAGGGTGTGTTGAATCGGTGATTCCCTATTCGTCGGCGGTCATCGCAACCCGCCAAGGTCGGACGCGGACTTCCAGCAAACCGCAGGCGACGCTGCCGTCCTGAGTCTGAGCGGCCGACACCAGCAGGCGCGCGGCGTCCACCGAACGCGTCCGGACGATGGTCATGCCCGCTCCAGGCGTGTCGGGTAACGGCCCACCGGCGACCAGCAGGCCGTCCGACTGGAGTTCGCCGAGGAAGCGCAGGTGTTTCGGAAAGTCCGGTGAGGCGAAGACACCCGCCGGCGGCGCGGCCGGGCCTGGCGTGTGCTGCAGGACGAACCACAGGTCGGCGCTGTCGTCGGCGGCTGTCAGGACGTCGGTGAAGCTGCCGAGCACGGTGACCCAGCCGCCGGCGTATTCGTCGCGGGCGGCCTCGGGATCGCCGTACGCCTCCCACCCGGTGTGCTCCAGGGTGACCAGAGTGGCGTCCGGGTTGCCGGTCGGGGTGAACGCCACCGTGACCCGGGTGGCCGCGTCGGCGTCCCGGCCGGGATGCCAGCTGAAGGTGACGGTACGCGGTTCGTCCTCGGCGAGGACGGTTCCCCAGACCGCGACGTCGCCCGCCGGTCCGGTTTCGACGATCCGCCCGTCGGTGAGCGCAAGATTGCCGCCCGCGCCGAAGCACCCGTGCGTGTCGAGCGGCCACCAGGCGCCGATCTCGCCCAGGAACACCCGGTACGCGGTGGCCTGATCGCAGGCGACGAGCACCTGGCGGCGGAGTGGAGGAAGGCTCATCGTCGATTCCTTTCGACGTGCTCGGCGAAGGCGCCGAGCGCGGTATCCCACTGCGCCACCAGCCAGCGCTGGACGACGTCCAGCCCGTCGGGGGCGAGAGCGTAGAGGTTGCGGGTGCCGACCGACCGGTGTTCGACCAGCCCGGCACCCTCGAGCACTTTCAGATGCTTGCTCACCGCCGGACGTCCCACCGGCAGCGCTTCGGCGAGGGCACCGACGGCCTGTGGGCCGTCGCGCAGTACCTCGACGATCCGGCGCCGGGTCGGATCGCCGAGTGCATCGAGCGCGGCATAGGCTTGGTTACTCATGGGCAACGGTTACTCTATGGCAACCAATGGCTTCCGGCAACGGATAACCTCGGTTGCCCGCTTGTGTGAAGCGGTGGTCTCCCCGGGTCGGCGTCGTGTTTGCTCCTAGGCTGTGAAGCCGGGGCGAGGTGGCCCGAGTCCTCCCCTCGCGTGTCATCGGAAGCGGATGCGCATGACCGATCAGGAGTTCATCACAATGGCCAACCGGCTCGCCGAGGCGTCCAGCCCGTACCTGCTGCAGCATGCGGAGAACCCGATCGACTGGTGGCCGTGGACGCCGGAGGCGTTCGATGAGGCACGGCGGCGCGACGTCCCGATTCTGCTGAGCGTCGGCTATGCCGCCTGCCACTGGTGCCATGTGATGGCTCACGAGTCGTTCTCCGACCCTGAGGTGGCGGCCCTGGTGAACGCGCACTTCGTGGCGATCAAGGTCGACCGCGAGGAGCGTCCCGACGTCGACGCCGTCTTCATGAAGGCCACCCAGGCGTTGACCGGGCAGGGCGGCTGGCCGATGACCGTCTTCCTGACCCCGGAGGGCCGTCCGTTCTTCGCCGGCACCTACTACCCACCCGAGCCGGCGCACGGGCTGCCGTCCTTCACCCAGTTGGTCACCGCTCTGGCGGACGCCTGGACGTCCCGACGCGACGAGGTGCTGACCAGTGCGGACTCGATCGTGGCCCATCTCAGTGACGAGTTCGGCGTGCTGCCGGCGTCCGGCGGTCTCGATGTGGCCCAGCTCTACGAAAAGGTCTCGGCCGATTTCGACCCGGTGCACGGCGGTTTCGGCAGTGCACCCAAATTCCCGGCGCCCGGGCTGATCGACGCCCTGCTGGTCACCGGCGAGCCGGCCTCGCTCGATCTCGCCCAGCGCAGCTTGGAGGCGATGCTGCGCGGTGGCATCCACGACCAGGTCGGCGGCGGCTTCCACCGCTACAGCGTCGACGCCGGCTGGGTGGTGCCGCACTTCGAGAAGATGCTCTACGACAACGCGTTGCTGCTCGGCAGCTACACCCGCGCCTGGTGCCGTACCGCCGATCACGATCGTGGGTTGCGGCTGCTGTTCGAGCGCGCCGTCCGCGGCATCGTCGACTTCCTCACCCATGACCTGCAGCTGGACGGCGGCGGTTTCGCCGCCAGCCTGGACGCCGACTCGTGCGACATCCGCGGCATGGTGCACGAGGGCATCTACTACGTCTGGTCGCCGGAGCTGCTCACCGACGCCCTCGGCGAGGCCGACTCCGACTGGGCCTGCGAGGTGTTCCACGTGACGGAGCGCGGCACCTTCGAGCACGGCCTCTCCACCCTGCAACTGCGCGGCACCCCCGACTGGGACCGGTTCGACGCCGTCCTCGACCGGCTGCGCGAGGTGCGGGCCGGACGGTTCGCGCCGGCCCGCGACGACAAGCTGGTCGCCGCCTGGAACGGCTTCGCGATCGACTCGCTGGTCAACGCCGCGCTGGTGTTCGGCGAGCAGGATTGGCTGGAACTCGCCGAGCGGGCCGCGCAGGCGTCCTGGCGGTTGATGGTGGACGGCGAGCTGCGTCGCGCGGGCCTGGACGGCGTGCCGAGCGACGCCTCCGGGATGGCCGACGACTACGGGGCGCTGGCGCTCGGCTACGCACGGCTGGCCGGGGCGATCGGTGACGCGATCTGGTTGGAGCGGGCGGTCGCCCTGCTCGAGACGGCGCTGCAGCGATTCGGGGCCGACGACGGCGGCTTCTACGACGCGCCGGCCGATGGCAACGGCGTCCGGCCCTTCGCCCGGGCTCGCGACACCGCCGACAACCCCACCCCGTCCGGGACGGCGTGCCTGGTCGCCGCGCTGCGCCTGGTGGGACTACTGGCCGACCGGGCCGACTTCGAGGCGCGTGCCGATCAGGCGGCGGCCACGCTGCGCGGCGTCCTGCAGGCGGCGCCCCGTTTCGCCGGCTGGGCGTTCGTCGACGCACTGATCACCGACCAGGCCGCGAAGCGTCTCGCTCCCGCGGTTGCCGTGCTGGTGACCCCGGACGGCGCCCAACTGACCGAACTGATCCGTGCAGCCGCCCGGATGGCGCCCGCCGGCACCGCCCTGGTCGCCGGACCGGCCGGGACTCCCGGTTTCGCCCACCACTTCGATGATCGGGACGCCCGCGGCGGGGAGACCACCGCGTATGTATGTCGCGGAACTGTCTGCTTCACCCCGGCTACCGACGTGCGCGAGTTGCGTTCGGCGCTGTGGAAGAGGATGTGACAGCCCGGAAGAGCAGAGAGCGCGAGCCGTCCCGATATTCCGGCTTGTGGGACGTCCTGGTGGTCATCCGCCCGGGTGACCCTGAAGTGAACCCGGCAATGAGAGGATGTCCGGAGCCCGTGACCTCTCCGGGCGTGATCAGTTGGAAGGTATTCATCATTCTCATGCGCAGAATCACCCCTGTTCTCGCCGCCTCCGGCCTGACTGCCGCGATTGCTCTCGCCGGTTGCTCGGCGCCCGACCCGAAGCCGACCGTCGACCAGGCGGTCAAGGCCCTGACCGCTCGACAGGCGGCGACCACGACGCTTCGCCTGGACACCACCGCCGAGGATCTCAGCACCATTTCGAAGGCCGTGGAGCAGGACGCCGATCCCTCCCGCCTCGCCCAGCTCAATGCGGCGTTCAAGGTGATCCCGATGGTCAGCATCAGCACCGCGACCCGTGCCCACGAGGGCACCCTGCAGCAGGCGACCTCGCTCGACAAGGTCGATTTCGCCACCCGGGTGATGGTCGGCGACAAGCCGCTCGAGATCATGAAGGTGAACGACAAGGGCTTCCTGCGGGTCGATGTGGACGGCATCGGCCAGCAGACCGGACTGTTCACCGGCAGCCAGGTGCGGATGATGGCGGCCAGCCTCGCGAACGGCAAGCCGTGGGTGAACGATCTGATCGACGGCAAGTGGATGCAGGTCGACGGCGCGACGATGAACGAGTTGGCCGCCAAGGCGACCCAGCAGAGCGCTGCGCCCCAGGTCGCCGACCCGGCCAAGTACCTCGACGTGGTGACCGCCAACTCGACGGTGACCAAGGTGAACGACACCACCTACACGGTGGTCACCGACGCCAAGGGCCTGATCAAGGGCCTCGCCGACGTCGACCCCAATGATGACTTCAGCACCGAGGACGCGGACAAGGCGATCGCCGACCTGCAGGACGGCGCCAACCTGGACACCACGCTGACCATCGAGGGTGGCGTGTTGACCAAGGCGTCCATCGACCTCGCCGACATCATCAAGACCTGGCCCAAGGTGAAGGACGGCGCCGACGACGAGGCGCTGCGCCGCCTGCAGGCCGCGCAGTTCAAGCTGAACGCAGTGGCCGAGTTCAGCGACAAGGTGGACATCACCGAGCCGACCTCGGCGACCACCATTCCGGACGCCGACGTGAAGGCTCTGCTGAACAGCCTGCCCGGCAACCGCTGACCTTCGCAGCCGCCGAACGGCGTCCGAGCCTCGATCCTTGGGGCTCGGACGCCGTTCGGCGTTTGTGCGTCCGTAGGGGAGGAGGCCGTGCCAATGTTTGATACGGCTCCGTAACTTACGGTACCGTAGGTATATGTCCACGACCCGCGCACAGTCACTGACCCCGGCGGAGGCGTCCGTTCCCAAGCCGCTGCTGCGCGGCTGGCTGCATCTGGTGATGACCCCGATCGCGCTGCTCGCCGGCATCACCCTGGTCGTCCTGGCACCCACTCAGACGGGACGGATCGGTGGCGCGGTGTGGCTACTGGCCGCCGTGGAACTCTTCGGCGTCAGCGCCCTATACCACCGCGGTCACTGGGGCGAGCGGACCCAGCTGATGCTGCGCCGGCTCGACCACGCCAACATCTTCATCTTCATCGCGGCGTCCTACACGCCGCTGGCGCTGGCCCTGCTCAGCCCGCCGAGCCGGGCCGCCCTGCTGTGGTTCGTCTGGCTCACCGCGCTCGCCGGGGTGTTCTTCAACCTGGTCTGGATCTCGTCCCCGCGCTGGCTGCACACCCTGCTCTACCTGCTGATGGGGTGGGCGGCGCTCGGCTGGATCGGTGAATTCTGGGCCAACGCGCCGCTGCCCGCATTCGTGCTGATCGCCGTCGGCGGCTTCGTCTACAGCGGCGGTGCGGTGGTCTACGCGCTCAAGCGGCCCGATCCGTCCCCGCGCTACTTCGGCTATCACGAGATCTTCCACGCCTGCACGGTGGTGGCCGCGATCTGTCATTTCGTCGCCATCGCCCTGGTCACGCTGCGCTGAACGCCGACCGCTACCTCTGGGCATGACCCCTGCTCCCCACTCCCGGGCAGCCATCAAGCCGCTCACCTGACAGCGATCCTGGCTCGTGTGCGCTACCGGGTCGCGGAGACGTCCGCCGAGTTGGACCGTGGCACTACCCGATAGGGGGTGTTGCGCCGGTATTCTGAGCGGCATGGAGTTGGCCACTCGCGTCGCCCGAGTGCTGTCGGCGCTCGATCCGACCGGTTTGCTCTACCGCACCTACGAGCAGCGGCTGGTCGCCGAGCTCACCCCCGACCAGTTGCCCCGGCACATCGCGGTGATGGCGGACGGCAACCGCCGCTGGGCCCGCCGCAACGCCCCCGATGAACCCGTCGCCGTCGGCTACGACGCCGGTGCCGACAAGCTCAAGGAGTTCGTCGGGTGGTGCGAAGAGGTGGGCATTCCGACTGTCACCGTCTGGGTGCTGTCGACCGAGAACCTCGACCGGTCCAGCGACCACGAGTTCGCCCCGCTGCTGCAGGTGATCGAAGACCTGGTGGTCGACCTCGCCGCCGACGGCCCATGGCGGGTGCAGGTCGTCGGTGACCTTGATCTGCTGCCGCCGACGATGGCCGCACGGTTGCGCCAGGCGTCCGCCAGCACCGAGGGTCGCCACGGCATGCACGTCAACATCGCCGTCTCCTACGGCGGACGCCATGAGTTGCGCGACGCCTTCCGTTCGTTGCTGGCTGCCGAGGCGGCCAAGGGCACCAGCCTGGAGGAGCTGTCCCACACCCTGGAGATCGACCAGATCGCGTCCCATCTGTACACCGCCGGGCAGCCCGACCCCGATCTGGTGATCCGTACCTCGGGTGAGCAGCGGTTGTCCGGCTTCCTGATCTGGCAGTCGGCGCACAGCGAGTTCTACTTCCACGAGGCGCTCTGGCCCGACTTCCGCAAGGTCGACTTCATCCGTGCGCTGCGCTCGTACGCCCAGCGTGAGCGCCGTTTCGGCCGCTGACGGCAAACGGTTGGTCGAGCCTGTCGAGACCCCTTCCTCGCCCTGGTGCATGTCCCGATCCGTAGACCCCTCCCTAACTACCTGTGCCCTCCCTCTGGAGGGAGGGCACAGGTAGTTAGGGAGGGCTTTATGGGCGGCGGCAAGGGGAGAGATGGTGTCAGCCGTCGGAGAGCAGGATCTCGCTGAGCGCGGCACGCAGCGGGTCGGGCAGGTCGATGCCGTCCAGCCGGCGCACCACATCCAGCGTGTCGCCGGGGTGGCTGATCATCGTCCAGGCCCGTTCCTTTTCCGCGTAGTCGCACTGCGCCGCGTTCAGCACGTCGAACAGCCGTTCGGTGATGGTCGGGCCACCGCCTCGCACCGGGTCGGTCAGCGTCACCGTCGCGCCGTCAGCGGTGCTCACCTCGCCGAGGTCGATGGTCAGCCGGCCGGCGCCAGGGGTGGCCACGCCGCCGTCCACGCGCGCGGCATCGCTGATGCCATGCAGGATCACCGTCCAGCGGCGCCGGGCCGGCACCACGTCCAGCTCGCCCACGGCGGGGGCGATGGTGAACCGGGCGGCGTCGTCGTCCCACTCCACGGTTGTCCGGACGGCCCGCGGCGCGGCCGCGTCGTCGTCCTCGTACAGGGTGAACGAGCCGATCGCGCCCGCGAACACATGCACCTCGAACGCGGACGGATTGCCCACCCCGTACTCCTCGGGACCGGTCATCGGCACGATCGCGCCCGGACGGACCAGCACCGGGTAGCCGGACAGCGGCCGATGCAGCTGCACCGTCCGTCCGCCCGAGTAGTGCAGGTCGGTGAAGAAGTCGATCCACGGGCCCTCGGGCAGCCAGGTGGTCACCGCACCCAGCCCGGTGACGCGATCGGCCGGTGCGGTGATCGGCGCCACCAGCAGCTTCGAGCCGAACAGGAAGGTGTTGCGCGAACCGTAGGCGCGCTGCACGTAGATGTCGCCCTCCCGATGCACGTGATACAGCGGACGGCACAACGCCCGGTTGGTGCGGTGCGCCCGTTCGTTCATCGTGTACAGGTAGGGCAGTAGCCGGTGCCGCAGCCGCAGGAAGTCGACCATCACGGCGGCGTGCTCGGCCGGATAATTCCACGGCTCCTTGCCCATGAACCGGCTCAGCGTGGAGTGCAGCCGGTTGATCGGCGAGAAGGTGCCCAGCTGGAACCAGCGGGTGACCAGCTCGTTGTCGCGGTAGCCGAACATGTGGCCGCCGATGTCGTGGCTCCACCAGCCGAAGCCGATGTTGGCGGCCGTCGCGGTGAAGCGCGGCTGGAACTCCAGGCTGCCCCACGAGTTGATCGTGTCGCCGGAGAAACCCACCGGGTAGCGGTGTGAACCCGGTCCGGCGTAGCGCGAGAAGGTGATCGGACGCTGCCCGCGCCGCGCGCTGTCCAGGTAATGGAAGTGGTTCAGCAGCCACAGCGGATCCAACCCGGCCAGCGAGGAATGCGTGCCCTGCTGCCAGTCCAGCCACCAGAAGTCGACGCCCTCGTCCTCCAACGGGTGGTGCACCTGCTCGAAGTAGCTGGCCAGGAAATGCTGGTCGGCGATGTCGAAATCGACCGGCTGCTCGGACGCCGGATCGATGCCCATCGCCCGCGCCATCCGCGGGTAAGCCTCCTCGAACGCCCGGACGCCGTCCGCCGGGTGCACGTTCAGCGCCACCTTCAGCCCGTGCTCATGCAGCCAGGCGAGCATGCCCTCGGGATCGGGGATCAGCTCCCGGTTCCAGGTGTAGCCGGTCCAGCCGGTGCCGTACTCGGGCGGGACGTCGACCAGGTGCCAGTCCATGTCGAGCACCGCGACGCTGAACGGAATGTGCGCGGCGGCGAACCGGCTGATCAGCTCCTGGTACTCCTCAGCGGTGTAGGGGTGGTAGCGGCTCCACCAGTTGCCCAGCGCCCAGCGGGGCAGCAGCGGTTGCGGCCCGGTCAGCCGATGGAAGTCGTCCAGCGCCTGCTGGTAGGCCTCCCCGTGGGCGAACAGGTAGATGTCGGTGTTGCCGGACGCCCGGGGCGCGACCCAGCCGTCGGCGTCCAGTGCCATCGTGGTCGAGTCGTCGAGCACCGCCGAGCCGAGGTAGCTGAGCACGCCGTCCTCGAGGTCGGTGGGCCCGTCGACCTCGTCCAGGGTGCGCGCGGTGCCGCCCAGGTTGGCGTCGCCGCCGCCCCAGAGTTGCTGGCGTTCGCCGTAGCGCCAGGTGCGACGATGACCGGTGCCACCCGCCAGGTGGGCGTACAGCCCGCCCGGGCTGAACGGCAGCTCGTCGTAGCTGAGCTGCACGGTGGCGGTGACGATCTCGATGCCGTGCTTGGTGCGGTTGACGGTGAACTCGACCGGTTCGAAGTCGCGGTTGATCACCATCTGGGTGGCGCGGTCCTCGAATCGGCCCTCGGGGGAGTACTCCAGCCGGAACAGCGCGTTGCTCAGCACCGTGATCCGGTAGCGCTCGCCGCGCACCTGGGATTCGGCGGGCGCCAGCGGTGTGGTGGGCATTCTCAACCGGTCCGGAAGCGTCATGGATCGCAGTCTAGGGAAGCGGCGAGGAGCGCCCGCCTGCCGATGAGGCTTGTCGACCACCTCATTGGACGTCGGCGCGGCCAAGGTCTCGACAAGCCCGACCATCGGTGATTGAGCTTGTCGAATCACCTCACAGGGGTCTCGACAAGCTCGACCAGCGGGCGACCGGGGCAGGGCGTCGGCCACGTGAACGGGGGATGACGGCTTCCGCTGCCCGGCGTGCCGCGCGTCCGGATCGCCCGCGGGCTGCTTACAGTGCAAGTGCGGTCACCCCAATGACCGTCCAGGAGGAAACGATGCGTCGTTTGACCCGCACCGGTCGAACCCGCGGGCCACTACCAGGGCCCGAACTTCCCGGCTGACACAACTATGTGGGCCGGCGGGGGTGCAGCGTCGGCCTCAGGACAGGACCGCTCGTGCCCCGTACAGCAAGCAGTTCCCGCAGCTTCGTCAGCACCGCCGCCGACACGTCGGTGCGGACCTATGTGATCGACACCTCCGTCCTGCTCAGCGACCCGCACGCCGTGCGCAACTTCCACGAGCATGAGGTGATCGTGCCGATCGTGGTGGTCACCGAACTGGAGGCGAAACGGAATCATCCCGAGCTCGGCTACTTCGCCCGGACGGCGCTGCGCTACCTCGACGAGCTGCGGCTGGCGAACGGACGGCTCGATCTGCCGCTGCAGGTCAACGAGGACGGCGGCACCCTGCACGTGGAACTCAACCACTCCGACCAGACCGTCCTGCCGCACGGCTTCCGCCTCGGTGACAACGACTCACGCATCCTCGCGGTGGCGCTGAACTACTCCGGTGAGGGACGCGATGTCGTCCTGGTCAGCAAGGACGTCCCACTGCGGGTGAAGGCGTCCGCGGTCGGCCTGGCGGCGCAGGAGTACCTGCACGAGCAGCCCATCGACACCGGATGGACGGGCATGGCCGAGGTCGAGGTGGAGCGGGCCAGCGTCGACGCCCTGTACGCGTCCGGCACCGCGCT
This sequence comes from Micropruina sp., assembly GCF_047606365.1. Lineage (GTDB taxonomy): Bacteria > Actinomycetota > Actinomycetes > Propionibacteriales > Propionibacteriaceae > Micropruina. The sequence continues at coordinate 28,296 of NZ_JASGEN010000151.1, forward strand.
CATTCCGGAAGCCGTCGACCTGCCCTGCCACAGCGGTGTGGTGCTGCACACTTCCGGCGCGACCGCGCTGGGCCGGGTGCTGCCGGACGGCGCCGTGAAGCTGGTCCGGGGCGATCGCGACTGCTTCGGTATCCACGGACGCTCCGCCGAGCAGCGGGTGGCGCTCGACCTGCTGCTCGACCCGGCGGTGGGCATCGTCTCGCTCGGTGGCAAGGCCGGCACCGGCAAATCGGCTCTCGCGTTGTGCGCCGGCCTGGAGGCGGTGCTGGAGCGCCAGTTGCACTCGAAGGTGATCGTCTTCCGGCCGCTGTACGCCGTCGGTGGTCAGGAACTCGGCTACCTGCCGGGTGCCGAGGGCGAGAAGATGGCGCCCTGGGCGCAGGCCGTGTTCGACACCCTCGGCTCGGTCACCAACCGCAACGTCATCGAAGAGGTGATGGCCCGCGACCTGCTCGAGGTGCTGCCGCTCACCCACATCAGGGGACGCTCGCTGCACGACGCGTTCGTGATCGTGGACGAGGCGCAGTCGCTGGAGCGCAACGTGCTGCTCACCGTGCTGTCCCGGATCGGCCAGAACTCGCGGGTGGTGCTGACTCACGACGTCGCGCAGCGCGACAACCTGCGGGTCGGACGCCACGACGGCGTCGTCGCGGTCGTCGAGAAGCTCAAGGGTCACCCGCTGTTCGCCCACGTCACGCTGACCCGTTCGGAGCGTTCACCGATCGCCGCGCTGGTCACCGACCTGCTGGAGGACATCGGCATCTAGCACGCGCCGATCAACGCAGTCACATGTTGGTTGAGCTTGTCGAAACCCCTTGCCGGCCGGCACGTTCCGGGTCTCGACGAGCTCGACCGGCGAAGGTCCGCGCTTCCCCAAGCCGCTGGCCCGAGACCAACGGACACGTTGGCGCCTGCGACTTCGCTGTCATCCCGGACTTGATCCGGGATCTCCACCCGCCGACCCGCGCGGCGTCCGCCAGAGATCCCGGCGCTCGCCGGGATGACGGGGGCCTCAGGCGTGCGCTGCCGATTCGACGACGGCGTCCGAGACCGGAGCCAGTCGCGCCAGGCAGAGTTCCGGCCCGACCCAGGGCCGTAGCTCGGCCACGGTTTCGCCGGCGCCTCCGGCGGCGAGATAGCCCCGCATCATGCCCAGATGGATCCGGCACACGGTGGTGTCGCCGCCCAGGGTGAGATCACGGAACGGGCAGCGGACGATCTCCAGGTTGCGCTCGCCGTCCACCTCAGCAACACGGGAACTGAGGCCCAGCGAATTGACGGCAGCCACCAGTGCTGCGGTGTCGGGCAGTTCGGCTTCGGAGTCGGCCAGGGAACGGCCCCAGGATTCGCCGATCTGCTCGGCGATCGGATTGTCGGGGGAATCGTTGTCGCGCAGGTAGCCGAGGATCGCCTGTACCAACGAACGGTAGGGATGGTCGGTGACCGGCGGGACGGTCGGAGCGGCGGTGAACAGCACCCTGGGTCGCCCCTGGACGCCGCGATGTTCGACCACCCGGCGCACCAGGTTGGCGGTGAGCAGCGCATCAAGATGGAAGCGGACGGTGTTCTGATGGAGGGCGAGGCTCTCGGCCAGCACCTCGGTCGAGGTGGGGTCGGGCAGCTCCTGGAGGTGCGCGAGAACTCGCCGTCGGGTCGGTCCGAGCCGATCCGAGCCATGGTCAGGCACGGTGGACGAGGTCATCATCTTCCATGATGTCACCACCGGTCACCCTGTGCATGACGTTTCGCCCCGGCTCGGAGTCTCTCGCGTACCCTGTGGGCATGACGGTCGAGGTGCGCACACCGCTGGTGTTGGCTGATGCGCATGGCCGTGTCGCCACCGACCTGCGGGTGTCACTCACCGATCGCTGCAACCTCCGTTGCACCTACTGCATGCCCGCTGAAGGCATGCCGTGGCTGCCCGGTGACGAGGTGTTGACCGATGCCGAGCTGCATCGGCTGATGGCGATCGCGGTGGAATCGCTGGGCATCACCAAGATCCGTTTCACCGGTGGTGAGCCGCTGCTGCGCCGGTCGCTGGAACACATCGTCGCCGACGCCAAGACCCTGCGCACCCGCGCCGGCAATGCCCCGGAACTGTCCCTGACCACCAACGGCATCGGCCTGGACAAGCGAGTGTCCGCCCTTGCCGAGGCCGGATTGGACCGGGTCAACGTGTCGCTCGACTCGCTCGATCGGCAGCGTTATGCCGCCCTCGCCCGCCGTGACCGGCTGGACGCCGTGCTGGCCGGGCTGGCCGCGTCCGAGGCTGCCGGGTTGCTGCCGGTCAAGGTCAACAGCGTGATCATGCGTGACGTCAACGACGTCGACGTCGTCCCGCTCGCGCAGTTCTGTCTGGAGCGCGGCTATCAGCTGCGGTTCATCGAGCAGATGCCACTCGGGCCGCGGCACGAATGGGACCGTTCGCAGATGGTCACCCAAGCCGAGATCCTGGAGCGGCTCAATGAGCGGTTCACCCTGCAGCCGGCCGCCGAGCCCCGCGGCGCCGCGCCCGCCGAGCTGTGGGAGGTGGCCGCCGACGGCTCGCAGCCTGGTGGGCGGATCGGCGTCATCCCCTCGGTGACCGCACCCTTCTGTGGCGCCTGCGACCGGACCCGGATCACCGCCGACGGCCAGATGCGCACCTGCCTGTTCTCGCGCACCGAGACCGACCTGCGTACCCCGTTGCGCGACGGCGCCTCAGACGCCGAACTCGCCGAGATCTGGGCGGGCGCGCAGGCCCGCAAGGCGGCCGCGCACGGCATCGGCGAACCGGGCTTCGTGCCGCCGGCCCGCACCATGAGCGCCATCGGAGGTTGAGGATTGTGAAGATTCGGTACTTCGCGGGCGCGGCAGATGCCGCGGGTGTCTCTGAGGAGACCGTGGACGCCGAGTTCGAGGTGACGGTGGCCGATCTGGTGGAGCAACTGGGCTCCGACCGTGAGCGGCTGGCCAAGGTGCTCGCCGTCTCCACCGTCCTGATCGACGGCCAGGCGGCCCGCTCCCGCACCGAGTTCATCGCACCGGGCGCCCAGGTGGACGTGCTGCCTCCGTTCGCCGGCGGATAGTCGCGCTTGCTCGCCCGTCGAGTTGTGGTCGGTCGAGCTTGTCGAGACCCAGTGCCGCCGACGGGCATGGTTTCGACAAGCTCAACCAGCGGTGCTTTTAGAGAAGCGGTGATCCATTCACGTCATCCCGGACTTGGATCGTCATCCCGGACATCGTCATCCCGGACTTGATCCGGGATCTCTCCCGGCCGAGATCCCGGGGAGCCGAGATCCCGGGGAGCCGAGATCCCGGGTCGGAGCCCGGGATGACGTGAATGATCAGCGCTTCCTTAGGTCAGCCGGGGGTGCAGGTCGGTGCTGGCTGGTCGAAAATCCAACCCCGTCAACTCTGGTCCTGACAAGGGGGGATGCGGTATTCTGAAAGACCCCCCAGCGGCGGTGGGGTGCCGGGTTCGGCGCTGGACATGCCCGGGGCGGACGATGCGTCGTCCGGTTCGGCTGCCTCGGCGGAGCGCGTTTCCCCACCGCCGGAGTTCAGTGCCGCGCGTGGCTCTTGAGGCCTCTCCAGCGAGCGACAAACCCCTGGCGTCCGGTGGAGGCGTCGTGTCGCCGTCCGGGTCAGATCAGCGGCCACGGCCAAGCGTGACCGGTCTCATCGATGGGCAGGATTCCCATGTCGAGCACCCTTTGGGTTCGGCGCCGCAGTGCGCGCACCTCGCGTTCGTCGAGCAGTTCGGCGATCTCATCGGGGACGGCGTCCGCGAGCGGCGCCAGGTCAGTCAGGATGTCGGGGGCGATGGGTTCGCCGGCGAAGTCCCAGATCACGGTGCGCAGCTTGTAGCCGGCGGCGAAACACAGGCCGTGGTCGATCGCCCAGATGCCGCCGTGTTCGTCGGTGAGCACGTGGCCGCCCTTGCGGTCGGTGTTGTTGCTGACCACGTCGAAGACGGCCAGCCGACGCAGCCGCTCGTGAGCCTCGGGCGACTCGCGGACCAACCGGAAGTAGTGCATCGCCGGATCGCACTCGATGAACCACTGCAACGAACCCACTCCCAGCGGAGCGTCGGTGCGGATCACGGTGGGCGGCACCAGCCCCCAGCCCAGGGCGGCGTCCAGCAGGTAGGCGGCACGTTCGCGCCGGTACAGCCCGGGTTCGAAATCCCACAGCGGCCGTTCGCCGGATTCGGGCTTGTAGATGGCCCAGGTGTAGTCGTCGTCGCGGGTGACCTCGACGACGAAGGTGGCGTTGCTGCTCTCCACCACCCGGCCGACGAGATTGATGGTGCCCTCGCTGAGCAGCGCCTCCTGCTGGGCGGTGTTCACTGAGCCAGCGGCCCGTCGGTCGAATTGACGCTGCGGACGACGGGTGCACCGTGAGCGGGCCAGTCGATCACCGACACCGAGCCGGTGCCGACGTCCATCCGCTGGAAGTGATCGAGGTGGGTGCCGACCGCATGGGTGAGCAGAGCCTTGATCGGGTCGGCATGCGAGAAGCAGGCCACCGTCTGCCCGCGGTGGGTGGCCCGCAGCCGCTCCATCAGCGCGATCATCCGGGTCTGCAGTTCGACGAAGCTCTCGCCGCCCGGAAACCGGAAGGTGGACGGCGCCTGCTGCACGGTGCGCCAGTCGCGAAGCTTGGCCAGTGCGGTGAGCTGCTTTCCGGTCCATTCGCCGAAGTCGCACTCCAACAGGGCGGGCTCGATCACGGCGGTCAGCCCGGTACTCCGCTCGGAGGGCTCGGCGGTCTCTCGGGCACGTTCCAGCGGTGAGCTGTAGATCGCGGTGAGCCCGGCGTCGGCCAACCGGCGGGCCACGGCGTCAGCCTGCTCCCGGCCACGATCGGAGAGATGCAGTCCGGGAGCACGCCCCGGCAGGATCTGCCCGGTGGTCGGTGTCTGTCCGTGGCGCACCAGCAGCACCCGGAATGTCTTGGGCGACGGCACGCGACGAGCGTACTCGGCTGCGAGGCGGCTGGGTGCTGCTGGTTTCGCCGAGGCCCACAGGGTCCGGCGGACAAAGATCGGGATCGGGCACGGCTGACCGTGCCTGATCTCGATGGTTGTCTTGAACACTTTCGAGCCGGCGGGCGCACGGTGAGGATGTGAAGAACAAGATGGTGCTCGATGCAGAGTTGCGTGCGTTGGCCGAGGCTCAATCGGGCGTGCTGAGCAGGCCCCAGCTGCTGGGCCACGGGCTGAGCCGCAGGGTGATTGCCCGGTTCCTTGCCGATGGCATCGTCGACACTCTGACACCGGGGATCTATCGGGTGGGCACGGGCTCAGCATGGCTTGGGCGAGCCTGGGCCGGCCTCCTGCTGGGTGGTGAAAGTTCCGTGCTCGGCCTGGAGACCGCTGGGCACCTGCACGGAGTGATCAAAGACGAGCCCGCCGAGATCACCGTGTTCACGCCGGAGGATCATGTGAACAGGTTCGGGTGGAGATTCATCAGATCCAGTCGAACGGGCAGCGGCGAACCCACCCGTACCGGACTGGAGAGCACGGTGCTTGATCTGTGCGCCGGGCGCGACGAGGACGAGTTGGCGGCACTTCTCGCCGACGTGATCAGCAGTCGGCGAACCACGGCGAAGCGACTGCTGACCGAACTCTCTGAACGTCGACGGCAACCCAGCCGACGATTGCTGCGCGACATCCTCGGCGACGTCGAGACGGGTGCCCACTCGGCGCTGGAAAGACGCTTTCTGGTCAACGTCGAACGTGCCCACGGCCTGCCGGAGGCGGTGCGACAAGCACGCGCCGGGTATCGGCATCGCGCAGACGCCTGGTATCACGAGTTCGGCGTGCTGGCTGAACTGGACAGCAAGCTGCATCACACGGGTGGTGCCGCATTCCGGGACATGGCAAGGGACAACGATCACGCGAGGGCCGGTCTGCTGACGTTGCGGCTCGGCTGGGGCGATGTTTCAGGTGTGGCAGCGTGCCGAACCGCGCTCATGGTCGGGCAGGTGCTGATGAGTCGCGGTTGGGAGGGTCCCATCCAGCCCTGTGAGCATTGTCGATTGGCGATCGGTTGAACAAAGATCGGGATCGGGCACGGCTGACAGTGCCCGATCCCGACTGTTGTTGCGTGCTGAGCCATCGACTTCGTTGTTACGGGTGGATGCCAGGTGGAACCACCTGTGTCGCGGCGTCTTGTGCCCGGGGTTAGCGTGAGGACGTGACCGAACGCCCCACCATCGCAACCGTTGCAGAACTGCGTGCCAGCGGGCACGTTCAGAAGGGTCTTCGTGAGGAGATCCGTGACAATCTGCTGACCGCGCTGGCGGCCGGGGAGAACCCCTGGCCGGGCCTGCACGGCTTCGACCGCACGGTGCTGCCGCAACTCGAACGAGCCCTGATCGCCGGGCATGACGTGGTGCTGCTGGGGGAGCGCGGGCAGGGTAAGACCAGGCTGCTGCGCACCCTGGAGGGCCTGCTCGACGAGTGGACGCCGGTGATCGCCGGGGCCGAACTCGGCGAACATCCCTACGAGCCGATCACCGCCGAGTCCCGTCGTCGGGCCGCCGAACTCGGCGACGACCTGCCGGTGGCCTGGCGGCACCGCTCCGAGCGCTACTCCGAGAAGCTGGCCACCCCGGACACCTCGGTGGCCGACCTGATCGGCGACGTCGACCCGATCCGGGTCGCCGAGGGACGCCGGCTGGGCGACCCGGAGACCATCCACTTCGGCCTCATTCCTCGTAGCCACCGCGGCATTGTGGCGATCAACGAGCTGCCCGACCTGGCCGAACGCATCCAGGTGTCGATGCTGAACGTGATGGAGGAACGGGACATCCAGATCCGCGGTTACGTGCTCCGGCTGCCGTTCGATGTGCTGGTGATGGCCTCGGCCAACCCCGAGGACTACACCAACCGCGGCCGGATCATCACCCCACTCAAGGACCGCTTCGGCGCCGAGATCCGCACCCACTATCCGCTGGAACTAGCCGACGAGGTGGCGGTGATCCGCCAGGAGGCGCAGCTGGTCGCCGAGATCCCCGAGGTGCTGCTCGAGATCCTGGCCCGCTACACCCGGGCGCTGCGCGAGTCGCCGGCGATCAACCAGCGTTCCGGCGTCTCCGCCCGGTTCGCGATCGCCGGTGCCGAGACCGTGGCCGCCGCGGCGCTGCACCGGGCGGTGGTCCGGGGCGAGACCGACCCGGTGGCCCGGCTGGTCGACTTGGAGACTGCGGTCGACGTGCTGGGCGGCAAGGTCGAGTTCGAGGCAGGGGAGGAGGGGCGTGAGGAGGCGATCCTCAGCCACCTGCTGCGCACCGCGACCGCCGAGGCGGCCCGGGCCCACTTCCGTGGCATCGACCTGGGTCCGCTGGTGGAGGCCCTGGACGGCCAGACCACGATCATCACCGGCGAGCAGGTGACCGCGTCCGAGTTCCTGGACGGGCTGCCCGACGCCGACGACGTGTACGAAGAGATCGCCGAGCGGTTCGACGCCGACAATGCCGGCCGCCGGGCCAGCGCGATCGAACTGGCGCTGGAGGGCCTCTACCTGGCGCGCCGGATCGCCAAGGACTCCGACGGCAGCGAAACCATCTACGGCTAGGACCACCATGCCTCGTAACCGCGCCTCGCGTTACGGCCGCTACGCCGGCGGCCCGGATCCGTTGGCGCCGCCGGTCGACCTGAGCGAGGCGCTGGCGGCGATCGGCGACGACGTGATGGCCGGCTACACCCCCGAGCGTGCGCTGCGCGAATATCTGCGTCGCGGCAGCTCATCGCGCGAGGGCTTGGACGACCTGGCCCGCCGGGTGAACGCCCGCCGTCGCGACCTGCTCAGCCGCTACCGGATGGACGGCACCCTGCAGCAGGTCAAGGAGCTGCTTGACCATGCGGTCGACGCCGAACGGAAACAGCTGCTCCGCGACGCGATGATGGACGACGACGACCGAGCCTTCCGCGAGCTGCGGCTGGACAACCTGTCGCCCTCGACGGCCGCCGCGGTGAACGAGCTCACCGACTACGACTGGGCGTCCACCGAAGCCAGGCAGGACTACGAGAAGATCAAGGACCTGCTCGGACGCGAACTGCTCGACCAGCGGTTCGCGGGTATGAAGCAGGCACTGGAGAACGCCACCGATTCCGACCGGGCGGCGATCAACGCGATGCTCGACGACCTCAACGAGCTGCTCGACAAGCATCGCCGCGGTGAGGACACCCCCGAGGACTTCGATGACTTCATGGCGAAGCACGGCGACTTCTTCCCGGAGAACCCCCGCAACGTCGAGGAGCTGATCGACGCGCTGGCGCAGCGTGCGGCCGCCGCGCAACGGCTGATGCGCTCGATGAGTGCCGAGCAGCGCGAGGAGCTGATGCGGCTCTCGGCGCAGGCGTTCGGGTCGCCCGAGTTGATGGCGCAGCTCGACCGGTTGGATTCCTCGCTGCAGGCGCTGCGTCCCGGCGAGAACTGGACGGGCGGCGAGCAGTTCACCGGCGAGGAGGGGATGGGCCTGGGTGACGGCACCGGCGTGCTGCAGGACCTCGCCGAGCTCGATTCGCTGGCCGAGCAGCTCGGCCAGAACTACGGTGGCGCCCGGCTCGACGATCTCGACTTGGACGCCCTGAGCCGGCAGTTGGGCAGCGAGGCGGCGGTCAACGCCCGCACTCTGGCCGAACTGGAGAAGGCGCTGCGCGAGGGTGGTTTCCTGCGTCGCGACGGCTCCGGTGACCTGCGGTTGTCGCCGCAGGCGATGCGCCGGCTCGGCAAGGCGCTGCTGGCGGACGCCGCCAAGCAACTCTCCGGACGCCAGGGCAACCGGGACACCCGGCTGTCCGGCGCCGCCGGGGAGCCGACGGGGGCGTCCCGGCCGTGGCAGTTCGGCGACTCCGAACCCTGGGACGTCACCCGGACGATGCTGAACGCGGCGACGCGCGACCCCGAGTCTGCGCGCACCTCACCTTTGCGTCCGACGGAGATCCCGGGTCAAGCCCGGGATGACGGACTGCCGCCTGACGCCGCGGGAAGCGTCACCCCGCCGCGCTTCCGGATCCAGCTGGACGACGTCGAGGTGGTTGAGACTGAGGCGCGCACCTCGTCCGCGGTGGCGCTGCTGGTGGACACCTCGTTCTCGATGGCTGCCGAGGGACGCTGGGTGCCGATGAAGCGGACGGCGCTGGCGCTGCATCACCTGGTCAGCACCAGGTTCCGCGGCGACCGGTTGGAGCTGATCAGCTTCGGACGATGGGCGCAGTCGCGGGAGATCACCGAACTCACCGCGTTGCCGCCGGTGCGTGAACAGGGCACCAACCTGCATCATGGCCTGCTGCTGGCGAACCGGTTCTTCCGGCAGCATCCGTCGATGCAGCCGGTGCTGCTGATCGTCACCGACGGTGAACCGACCGCGCACCTGACCGGTGGCGGGGACGCCTGGTTCGACTGGCCGACCGCGCCCGAGACGGTCGCGCTGACTGTCGCCGAGCTGGACAAGGCGTCCCGGCTGGGCGCCGCCCCGATCTTCTTCCGGCTCGGCGACGACCCGGGGCTGGAGCGGTTCCTCGGCCAGCTGGCCCGGCGCTCCGGCGGACGGGTGGTGTCACCCGATCTGGCCGATCTGGGTAGCGCGGTGGTCGGCGAGTACCTGACCGCCCGGTTCCGCCGCGGCTGGGATCTCAGCGACTGGCTGGAGTAGCCGTGGTGCTGAGGTCCCGGATCAAGCCCGGGATGACGGTGAGTTTCGTCATCCCGGTGAACGCCGGGATCTGTACTTGGGCGGGCCGCGGGAAGAGATCCGGGATGACGGTGGGGTTCGTCATCCCGGCGAACGCCGGGATCTCCTCTCGCGGGGTGAAGGGCGATCTGAGTCAGGCGTGGGAAATCGGTACCGCGCGAGGAGCGGACCGGCCAGACTGGGGCGACAAAGCGCGGCGCTCACGCCGCACGAACAGATGCGAGGAGGCACGACGTGGTGAAGGTGCTGGTGGCCGGGGATCGGTTCATCCTGCCGGAGATCCTGCTGGAGGCGTTGGCCCGGCATGTCCCGGACGCCGAAACGACGATCATTAAAGGCAGCTGGCCGGTCACCCCGTTCGCCGACATCGGTGAGGTGCATGAGGCCGAGGGCGATGAGGACGACCTGATCCGCGCCCTGGAGGGTTGCGAGGTGGCCTTCGTCCACGCCTCGCCGTTCACCGAGAAGGTGATCGCCGCAGCCACGCCGACGTTGAAGCTGATCACCGTCGGACGTGGCGGGCCGGTCAACATCAACCTGGACGCCGCCAAGAAGCACGGCGTGACGGTATCCAACGCGCCGGGACGCAACGCCACCGCGACCGCCGAGCACAGCGTCGCGATGATCCTCGCCTCGGTGCGGCAACTGGTCGACCGGCACAACGAGCTGGTGGCCGGCCAGTGGCGCGGCGACTACTACGCCTACGAGAACGTCGCGCCCGAGGTGCGCGGCTCGACGGTCGGGCTGATCGGCTACGGTGCGATCGGTTCCCGAGTGGCCCGGACGCTGCACGCGATGGGTGCCCACGTGCTCGCCTATGACCCCTATGTGGCAGCCGCCGACATGCCGGACGCGGAGAAGCTCGACGATCTGGACGAACTGCTGCGGCGCTCCACCATCCTCACCCTGCACCCGCGGCTGAACGACGAAACCCGCGGCATGATCGGACGCGACCAGCTGGCGCTGCTGCCCGAGGGTGCGATCGTGGTGAACTGCTCGCGTCCGCCCGTCCTCGACTACGACGCGCTCGCCGACGCCCTCGATTCGGGCCACCTGTATGCCGCCGCCGCGGACGTGCTGCCGTCCGAACCGCTGCCGCCTGATCACCGGTTGCTGCACACGCCGCGGCTGATCGTCACCCCGCACCTGGCCGGTGCCAGCCGGGAATCCGCCCAGCTGGCCGCCGAACTCGGCGCCGCCGACATCGCCCGCTGGCTGGCCGGAGAGCCGCTGAAGTACGCGCTCACCTGAGCCGGTCGGGGGTTGCGGCGCAGATCGGCCGGCGAAGCGGCGCCGGACGCCGACTGCGCGCCGGCGTCCGGGTTGCCCCGCGGGCGACGATTGGGCTACCTTCGAGGCGAAGATTGATTCTTCATCAGGGTTGTTAGTCCGCGAGGACGCAAGGCCTGAGGCGTAAGCGCGCCTCAGGCCTTTTTTGTTGCCCTGATCCGGATGAGAGGGAACACATGGCAGTGGACTTCGCGACCTTGGGCGACGACATCGTCGACGCCGTCGGAGGTCTGGGAAACATCAAGACGGCTCGGCATTGCGCGACCCGGCTGCGGCTGGAGCTGCGCGACGAGGACAAGGCCGCCACCGAGAAGGTGAAGGGACTCAAGGGCGTCCTGGCCGTGGTGCAGGCCGGCGGCCAGTACCAGGTCGTGATCGGCAACGACGTGCCGTTCGTCTACGCACGCATCGCCGAGCGACTGGAGGGCGGCGGCACCGTCGAGGAGGTCGAGGACAACTCGAACAAGAGCATCCTCAACAAATTCATCGACCTGGTCACCGGGCTGTTCCACCCGATCCTGTGGCCGCTGGCTGGCGCCGGCCTGTTCAAGGCGTTCGTCAGCATGTTCGCCACCTTCGGCTGGTTGAACACCGAGAGCACCGAGTACGTCGTGCTCAACGCCGCCTCGGACGCGCTGATCTACTTCCTGCCGCTGCTGCTGGCGGTGTCCGCGGCGAAGCGGTTCAAGACCAACCAGTTCACCTCGATGGCGATCGCCGGTGCGCTGGTCTACCCGAGCATCGTGGCCCTCACCTCGGCGGAGGGCTCGCTGACCTTCTTCGGCATTCCGCTGGTGATCATGAGCTACTCCAGCTCGGTGATCCCGATCATCGTCGGCGTCTGGGTGCAGGGCTACCTGGAACGCTTCCTGCTGCGCACCCTGCCCGGCGCGATCCGCAACTTCACCACGCCGCTGCTGTGCATGCTGATCATGGTGCCGCTGATCCTGCTGACCATCGGTCCGGCCACCACCATCGCGGCCAACGCGATCGCCGACGGCATCACCTGGCTGTTCAATGTCGCGCCCTGGCTGGGCGGCGCCCTGATGGGCGGCTTCTGGCAGGTCTTCGTGATCTTCGGCCTGCACTGGGGCTTCATTCCGCTCATCGTGCAGCAGCTCTCCACCGGCTACTCGATCATGATGGGTCCGCTGGCCGGCGCCGTGCTGGCCCAGGCCGCCGCCACCTTCGCCGTCTGGATCCGCACCAAGGACCACGACACCAGGGAACTCGCCGGGCCGTCCGCCTTCTCGGGCTTCCTGTCCGGCATCACCGAGCCGGGCATCTACGGCGTGAACCTGCCCCGCAAGCTGCCGTTCTACTTCGGTGTCGCGGGTGGCGCGATCGGCGGCGTCTTCGCCGGTCTCGCCGGCGCCGGCACCACCGCC
>NZ_JASGEN010000152.1:0-6200 GCF_047606365.1 Micropruina sp.
ACCGGGCCACCGCCACCAGTCCGGACGCCGCGAGCGCCAGCACCACCACGGGCGGGGCGAGGTACTTCAGCGGCGTGCGGAACCGCTGCTCGCGGACCAGGTGGCCGCGCCAGGCCCCGGTGGCGAACATCTGCCGGCGCAGGCTCGCCGGGGTGGCCCGCGGCCAGTAGGTGACGGCGACGTCCGGGGTGTACCAGATCAGGTGCCCAGCGGCGAGGATGCGCGAGTTGAGCTCCCAGTCCTCGGCGCGGCGCAGCGACTCGTCGTAGCCGCCGACCTGGTCGAGCACCTCACGGCGGAACACCCCGAGGTAGGCGCTGTCGGACGGCCCCGCCTTCTTCGCCCCGTGGTACTGCCCGCCGCCCAAACCCCACGGTGAGTTGTAGGCCCGGGCCACCGCGGACTGGAACGGCGTGTGTCCCTTGGCGTGCATCACACCACCGACGTTGACCGCACCGTGCTCGTTGAGCAGATCGACCATCGTGCGGGTGTAGCCGGCCGGCAGTTCGGCGTGCGCGTCCACCCGCACCACGATCGGGTGCCGGCTGGCCCGGATGGCCAGATTGAGCCCGACCGGAATGTCGTTGCGGGGGTTGTCGACCAGGATGATCCGGTCGTCGCCGGCGGCCAGCTCGTGGGCGATCGCCGTCGTGTTGTCGGTGGAGGCTCCCAGCGCCAGCACCAATTCGGCCTCGGCCGGGTACTCCTGCGCCAACACGGCGGCGACCGCGTCGGCGAGGTGCCGCTGTTCGTTCAGCACCGGCATCACGTAGGAAACCGCGGGGTACTCGCTCACCGGGCGAGGCTATCGCGCCGCTCATCGACGACCCCAATGCCACGTCGGACGGCTCAGCAGTCCCTGGCCGTCGACCTCGGTTTCCCCGTACGGCTTCACCAGCTCGTGGTGCAACGCGCCCGCCTCGGCCAACGCCTCGACCAACGGCCGGGAATGACTGACCACCACCAGCTGGGTGCGCTCGGCGGCCCGCACCATCAGCCGGGTGAGCGCCGGCAGCACGTCGGGATGCAGCGACGTCTCGGGCTCGTTGAGCACCATCAGGCCCGGCGGGCGTGGACTGAACAGGGCCGCGGCCAGCAGCAGGTAGCGCAGCGTGCCGTCGGAGAGCTCCCGCCCGGTCAGCGGCCGCAGCAGGCCGGGTTGGTGGAGTTCGAGTTCGAACCGCCCGGCCTGGTCGGCGATGGCGACCCGGGTGCCGGCGAAGGCGTCGGCGATCGCCTCCCGGAACGGTCCTTCCCAGGCCGATTCCACAATGGTGGCGATCGTGGGCGCCAGATCCTGGCCGTCGGCGGCGAGCACCTCGGTGCGGGTGCCCACCTGCGGCAGCCGCGCCGGGGCGTCCGGATCGACCCGGAAGCTGTCGTAGAACCGCCACCCGCGCACCACGTCGCGGACGGCGGTCGCCTCCGGCCGGTGGATCGGGTCGACCAGTTCGTCGAGCACGCTCGCCCACGGCGGCAGGCCCACCTCGATGTGACCGGAGGCGCGGTTCGAGGCGCGTCCGGCATCTTCGGCGACCCGGACGCCGCGCGCCGTCCGCTCCAGCAGGGTGGCTGCCGGCCGCAGCATCGGACCAGCCCAGATGATTTCGCGCTTGATGATCGGATCGCGTCCGAAGATCGACGGCGGGTACTCCGGAACCGGTAGGCCGACATCGATCAGGTAGCCGAGGTCGTCGGTGGTGAAACCGAGCTGCAGGCTGATCGGCGCCTTGCGTGACCCGGTGCCCTGGATCGGCACTTCGCCGCGCCGCATGGCGGCGGAGATCTGCTCCGGCCCGGCCCACAGCACCGACGACAAGCCGCCGGCGGCCGCGATCGAGCCGATGAACCGCCCGGACGCCGTGTCGGCGAGCAGTTGGAAGGCCCGGTACAGGTTCGACTTGCCGACCCCGTTGGCGCCGGTGACAACCGTCAACCGTTCCAGCGGCAGCACGACGTCCCGCAGCGATCGATAGCCGTGCACGGCGAGCGTGGTGATCATGGCCGCGAGCGTAAGAACCGCCACCGACACTTTCTGGTGCGTCCGCCCGCTTCGCTGAGAGTGGGACGGAGGGACGGTTCTTTTCGTTCCACATTCGGTACGAAGAGAACCGTCCCTTCGTTCCACCTCCACTGGTCCACTTCCGGGCAGAAGGGGCGTCAGGCGGGAGGGCAGGCTCCGTTCGGGTCGATAACGTCGCCGATCCGGCGTCCGATCGCGCCGAGTTGTTTGATCTGGCCGCGGGTGAGCGGGTCGAGCACCAACCGGCGCACCTCCGCGACGTGACTCGGCGCGGTCGCGACCACCGCCGTCCAGCCGTCGTCGGTGAGCGTGGCGAGGGTGTAGCGACCATCGGACGGGTCGGCCGCGCGTCGCACGAAACCCTTGCGTTCCAGCCGCGCGACCACCTGGGACAACCGGGACAGCGACCCCTCGGCCACCGCCGCCAGCTCACTCATCCGCATCGTTCGCTCGGGTTGTTCGGACAGACCCGCCATCACCGAATACTCGAACAGGGTGAGCCCCGCATCGCGACGCAGTTGGGCGTCCAGCGCCGGCCCCAGCCGCATCAGCAATCCGACCAGACTGAGCCAGGCCGCCCGCTCCTCGGCGTCCAGCCACTGCGCCTCGGCCGTGTCGTCCACGTCGGCATGGTAGCTCAGCACGCCTCCCCCGGGCAGCCACCCAGCGCCCTCCTATTGACTTGAAGCTTGAAGTAACCGGCAGTACCGTTTACTTCATATTTAAAGTTAGAAACGAGGAATCACAACCATGAACATCGCTCTGTGGATCGTTGCCGGACTACTCGCTCTCGCTTTCCTGGGCGCCGGCGCGATGAAGCTCAGCCGCAGCAAGGAGCAGCTCGCCGCCTCCGGAATGAGCTGGACCGAGGACTTCTCCAGCGGCATGGTGAAGACCATCGGCAGCTTGGAGATCCTGGGCGCGCTCGGGCTGATCCTGCCCGCCGTCACCGGCATCCTGCCCGTCCTCGTCCCGATCGCCGCGCTCGGCCTGACCGCCACCATGATCGGTGCGGTCGTCGTCCATCTGCGGCGTCACGAGGCCTTCACCCCGGCTGCCGTGCTGCTCGTGCTGGCCGCCTTCGTGGCCATCGGACGCTTCCTGGTGCCGTTCGGCGGCTGAGTGGCACACAGGGACGGTTCTTCTCGTGCCGAATGGAACGAAAAGAACCGTCCCCCCGTCCCAATTCTGGAACGAAAAGAACCGTCCCTCCGTACCACTTCCTCACGCGGCCCCGCGGGTGTTGGCTGGAGACATGACCACACAGATCCCCACCCGCACCCTCGGCTCGGACGCCGCGGCACTGACCGTCTCGGCGCTCGGCCTGGGTTGCATGGGCATGTCGGAGTTCTACGGAACCCCCGATCACGCCGGCGGCGTCGCGACCATCCAGCACGCGCTCGATCTCGGCGTCACCTTCCTCGACACCGCCGACATGTACGGCCCGTTCACCAACGAGAAACTGGTCGGCGAGGCGATCCACGGACGCCGCGACGAGGTGCAACTAGCCACCAAATTCGGCAACGAGCGACTCCCGGACGGCACCCGGCTCGGAGTCAACGGACGGCCCGAGTACGTCCGCGCCGCCTGCGACGCCTCCCTGCAGCGGCTCGGCGTCGACCACATCGACCTCTACTACCAGCACCGGGTCGACTTCACCGTGCCGATCGAAGAGACCGTCGGCGCCATGAAGGAACTGGTGGACGCCGGGAAGGTGCGCTTCCTGGGGCTCTCCGAAGCGTCGGCCGACACCATTCGCCGAGCCCATGCGGTGCATCCGATCACGGCGCTGCAGACCGAGTACTCCCTGTTCACCCGCGACGTCGAAGACGTCATCCTGCCGACGCTGCGCGAGTTGGGCATCGGGTTGGTGCCCTACTCGCCGCTGGGTCGAGGGCTGCTCACCGGCCGGGTCACCAGCGAGTCGCTGGCCGCGGGTGACAGCCGCAACACCACCTACTTCCCCCGCTTCCAGGGAACCGCGCTGGAAACCAACCTGGGGCTGGTGAGCCGCGTCCGTGACCTGGCCGACCGGCACGACTGCACACCCGGACAGCTCGCGCTGGCCTGGGTACTGGCCCAGGGTGACGACATCGTGCCGATCCCGGGCACCAAGCGGGTCCGCTACCTGGTCGAGAACGCGGCCGCATTGCGGGTGAGCCTGTCCGAGGACGACCTCACCGAGCTCACCGAGGCCGTCCCCCGCGACGAGGTGGCGGGCGCCCGGTACGGCGACATGAGCACGATCGACGGCTGACCAGCGGCGCAGTGGGCCCGGGTGTGATTGGTAGTCTCCTGCCGTCCGCAACCTCCAGGCATGAAGGGTCACGATGAGTCCGATCATCTACACGCATACCGACGAGGCGCCGCTGCTGGCGACGTACTCCTTCCTGCCGATCATCCGGGCCTACGCCGGGGCCGCCGGGGTCGAGGTGGAGACCCGCGACATCTCCCTGGGCGGACGCATCATCGCCCTGTTCCCCGAGCGGCTCCGCGAGGAGCAGCGGCTGCCGAACGCGCTGGCCGAGCTCGGTGAGCTGGCCAAGACGCCGGACGCCAACATCATCAAGCTGCCCAACGTGAGCGCGTCGATGCCGCAGCTCAAGGCCGCCATCGCCGAACTGCAGAGCAAGGGCTACGACCTGCCCGCCTACCCCGACACCCCGGCCGACGACGCCGAGGCCGACATCAAGGCCCGCTACGACAAGGTCAAGGGCAGCGCGGTCAACCCGGTGCTGCGCGAGGGCAACTCCGATCGCCGCGCCCCCGAGTCGGTGAAGAACTACGCCCGGCAGCACCCGCACTCGATGGGTGTCTGGAGCCCCGATTCCAAGACCAACGTCGCGACGATGGACGCCGACGACTTCCGGCACAACGAGAAGTCGGTGGTGGTCGAGGCCGACGACGAGCTGCGGATCGAGCTGGTGCCGTCCGACGGCGGCGAGACGGTCGTGCTCAAGGCGTCGGTTCCGGTGCTGGCCGGCGAGGTCGTCGACGGCACCGTGATGCGCGCCGAGGCACTGGAGCGTTTCCTGGGTGAGCAGGTGGCCCGCGCCAAGGACGCCGGCGTGCTGTTCTCGGTGCATCTGAAGGCCACCATGATGAAGGTCTCCGACCCGATCATCTTCGGCCATGTGGTGCGAGCGTTCTTCCCCACCACCTTCGAGAAGTACGGCGATGCCCTGGCCGCGGCCGGGCTGAGCCCCAACAACGGTCTGGGCGGCATCCTCGCCGGCCTGGACGCGCTGCCCGACGGCGCCGCCATCAAGGCGTCCTTCGAGCAGGAACTGGCCGACGGCCCGGCGCTGGCGATGGTCGATTCCGACCGCGGCATCACCAACCTGCATGTGCCGTCCGATGTGATCGTGGACGCCTCCATGCCCGCGATGATCCGGATCGGCGGCCACATGTGGGGCCCGGACGGCAACGAGGCCGACACCCTGGCGGTCATTCCCGACTCGTCGTACGCCGGCGTCTACCAGGCCGTCATCGACGACTGCCGCACCCACGGCGCCTACGACCCGGCGACGATGGGCTCGGTGCCCAACGTCGGGCTGATGGCGCAGGCCGCCGAGGAGTACGGCTCGCACGACAAGACCTTCGAGATCGGCCAGGCCGGCACCGTGCGCGTCGTCAACCGCGCCGGCGACGTGCTGATCGAGCATGCCGTCCAGCCGGGCGACATCTGGCGCGCCTGCCAGACCAAGGACGTCCCGATCCGCGACTGGGTGAAGCTGGCGGTCACCCGGGCCCGCGCCACCGGCGACCCGGCGATCTTCTGGCTGGACGACAGCCGCGCCCACGACCGCAACCTGATCGCCAAGGTCGAGACCTACCTGAGCGACCCGGAACTCGTCGGCGACACCACCGGGCTGGACATCACCATCGCCTCCCCGATCGAGGCGACCAAGGTGTCGGTGGAGCGCATCCGGCAGGGCAAGAACACCATCTCGGTCACCGGCAACGTGCTGCGCGACTACAACACCGACCTGTTCCCCATCCTCGAGGTAGGCACGTCGGCGAAGATGCTGTCGGTGGTTCCGCTGATCAACGGCGGCGGCCTGTTCGAGACCGGTGCCGGCGGGTCGGCGCCCAAGCACGTCCAGCAGCTGGTCAAGGAGAACTACCTGCGCTGGGACAGCCTGGGCGAGTTCCTGGCGCTGGCCGAGAGCTTCGC
>NZ_JASGEN010000153.1:0-11646 GCF_047606365.1 Micropruina sp.
ACGCCGCTCCCGCCCCGGCTCCCGCCGCTGCTGTCGCCGCCCCGGCCGCCGCCGGTGGCGTCGCCACCCTGGTCGCCACCCGCACGGTCTCCGCGCCGGTGGCCGGCAAGGTCGTCCCGATCGCCGAGGTCAACGACAAGGTGTTCGCCTCCAAGGCCCTGGGTGACGGTGTCGGCATCGTTCCGTCGGACGGCCATGTGGTCGCTCCGGTGGCCGGTGTGCTGATGACGGTGCCGGACAGCGGCCATGCCTACGGCATCAAGACCGATGACGGTGTCGAGGTGCTGGTGCACGTCGGCATCGACACCGTGCAGCTGGAGGGCAAGGGCTTCGAGCTCGAGGTCGCCAAGGATCAGCGCGTCGAAGAGGGCGATCTGCTCGCCAAGGTCGACCTGGAGGCCGTCAAGGCCGCCGGATACGACACCACCACGATGGTCGTGGTGATCAACACCGCCACCTTGAAGTCGGTCACCCCGGTCGGCCCGAGCGACGTTTCGCTGGGCGACCCGGTCATCGACATCGAGGCCTGAAAGGAGTGATCGGTGGCCGTCCCCTCGTGGGGGCGGCCACTGCTCTGATCTGATGAAGATTCTCCGCGTCTTCAACAACAACCTCGTGCTCGCTCTGGACGAGAGCGGGCGCGAGGTCATCCTGACCGGCCGCGGCCTGGGTTTCCAGGCCCGGCCCGGTCAGAGCGTGGACGCCGCCAAGGTGTCCCGCGTCTTCGTCCCGGCCGACGGCGGCGATTCCGATCACCTGGCCAAGCTGCTGGCCGGCATTCCACCCGAGCACATCCAATTGGTCAGCCACGCCATCGCGACGGTGGGTCTGGACTCGGTGGGACGCAACCCCGCGGCGGTGATCGCCCTCGCCGATCACGTCAGCTTCGCGATCCGCCGGGTGAACCTCGGCATGGACATCGCCTATCCCCTGCTCGCCGAGGTGCAACACCTCTACACCGATGAGTACCGGCAGGCCGAAGCTCTGCTGGCCACGATCAATGAGAACAGCGACGTCCAGTTGCCGCAGACCGAAGCGGTCGGGCTGGCGCTGCACCTGGTGAACGCCGGTTTCGCCACCGGTGATCTGTCCTACACCTACCGGATGACCGGGGTGATCCAGCAGATGGTGACCGTCATCGAGCAGGCCTACGGCATCACCCTCGATCCGGGCAGCGTCAGTGTCGGACGGTTCATCACGCACCTGCGCTACCTGTTCGTCCGGATCCACAACCACAAGCAACTCGACTCCGAACCGACGATGGTCGGCCAGGCGATCCGAGAGAGCTTCCCGGATGCCGCGGACGTCGCCGTCCGGCTCTCCGGGATTCTGGAGCTGCGGCTCGGCGCCGCGCTCACCCCCGACGAGATCTCCTACCTGGCCCTGCACGTCGCCCGGGTCACCACCGAGCGCTGAGCGCTCGGGCGGGCATTCGAGATCCCGGATCAAGTCCGGGATGACGAGGATCAAGTCCGGGACGAGATCAAGTTAGGGATGACGACATCACCTCAGCGTTGAGGCCGGCGCTCCAACGTCTGCGGTGTGATGCTGGCCGTCCGACACAACTCGACGAAAGCCAGCACCGAGAACAGGTAGCTGCGTCCGCGCGGGCCGTCGTGGATGGCGTGTGAAGCACCGGCCATCACACCCGCGTCCACGTACGGCGACGAGGTCTCCAACGCCGTCCGGAAGGCGGCCACGGCCTCATCGTCACCGCGCCAGAACGGGTCGAACTCCGACACCCGCCAGAGCACCGGCACGGTGACCTCGGCGGCGATGCCGAGTGCGTTGCGCGCCCAGCCGCCGTTGTATTCGAGGATCTCGGCGCGCGGCACGCCCGGCGACTCGTCACCCAGGCCCGCGGTGTACCGGGCCCACTCCGGTCCGAAGTCGACCTGGCCGATCCACGGTCCGAGATCGAGCACCCGGTGCACCACCGGGGTGGTCTTCCACAGATCCTCGCGTTCCGGGTACGGCAGCGCGCCGATGTCGGCCATCGCAACACCCAGCAGCGGCCAGCGTTGCGTTCCGGCGGCGGATTGCCGCGCCCAGTGCTGCGCGATGATCAGGGCCATGGCACTGCCTACCGAGCAGCCCTGCAGGACGACTCCGCGCGACTCGCCCGCGTGCTGTGCCCAGTAGTCGGCGATGGCGTCATCGAGCCGCTCAGCACTCGCTACGTAGAACCCCTCGTCCTGGTCGAACGGCAGGCCGAGCGAGGCGCTGTCGAGGTAGTCGGGACGGTTCAGCGAGATCCCCGGATAGCCGTTGCGGGCGGCGATGCCCAGTTGCACCACGGCCTCGGACGCCTGGCTGCCGCCGCCGTGCAGGTAGACGATCGTCGGGGCGTCCCCGGCCTGTTCGGGAGTGAACCGCAGCCCGGTGATCAGCCCGTCGAGCAGGCGCAAGGGTTCGTGGGGATGGGGCATGGCTGTCTCCTGCCGAACTGTTGATGTGGAGCGGCGCGGCGCACGAACGCGGCCTCGTCGCCGATGTTCCGGACCCTAGCCCGTGCCCCGCGGCCGCCAACATGGGCCACTCTTGGCCCACGTCGCGGCATGCCCACGAGAGTAAAATCAGGGCGTCAGCGCCCTGACGGAGGCCCGGTTCTGCCTGGCGGCTACTCGGAGGTCATCCCGACGGACGACCAGCCAGGGCAAGGAGCTTCGTGCGGTGATCGGTCACTCGTGGCGCGTGGAGGCGGCCGCACCGTGACGGCCATGGACCGCGCCACCACGTTGGGCGCCTTCCTCCGGGCCCGGCGAGCACAACTCACGCCCACCGAGGTGGGGCTACCCCGCAGCGATGCCCGCCGCCGGGTCCATGGCCTGCGCCGTGAAGAGGTGGCCGTGCTCGCCTCGATCAGCACCGACTACTACACCCGCATCGAACAGGGCCGCCGGCCTGCTTCGCTCGGCGTCCTGGACGCGCTGGCTCGCGGGTTGCGACTCGACTCGGATCAGCGCGCCTACCTGTTCGAACTCGCCGGCAAGGAGGACGTCCATCCCCCGCGCCGCAGCCCACAACGGCTCCGGCCCGCATTGCGGCGGTTGCTCGATGAGCTCACCCTGACCCCGGGCATGGTGGTCGGGCCGCGCATGGAGATCCTCGCCTGGAACCCCTTGGCGGCCACGCTGATGATGGACTTCGGCCAGCTGCCGGCTCATGAGCGCAACTACGTGTGGCTGCTGTTCAACTCCCCCGTGATGCGCGCCCTCTACCCCGCTTGGGACGATGTGGCGGCCACCTGCCTGGGCCACCTGCGGATGTCGGCGAGCCGCCTCCCCGACGACCCTGAGCTGGCTCAGCTCGTCGACGAGTTGTCCGCCTCCCACGAGAGCTTCCGGACGATGTGGGCCGCCCATCATGTCGCGGTGCGTGCCGTCGGATCGAAACTCATCCGGCACCCCGTCGTCGGCGATCTGAGACTGGAATGGGACACCCTCGCGTCAGTCTCCGATCCCGACCAGGAGCTGATCCTGTGGACGGCCGAGGCCGGCTCGCACTCGGAGCGGGCGCTGGAGAGGCTCGTGGAACTGGCTGCCTCGGCCTGACCGCTCCCTTGTCGGTCGAGCCCGCTCGGCTCGTCACCCCGGTGCCGACATCCCGGATCGAATCCGGGATGACGGATTGGCTCGCTATCCCGGCGAAGCATGGATGACAAGGGGTTTCGACAAGCTCAACCAACTACAAGCTCAACCAACGACACGCTCAAGCAGCGGCGGGCGCTGTCACCTCGCCGGGTAGCAGGTGCGGGCGAAGCTGCGGTAGGCGTCGATGGTGCCGGTCTCGTGGTCCTCGATCTCGAAGATCTTGGTGGTCACGGTGACGCCCGGCACCGGGTCGCCGGCGACCAGGTCCAGAAACCTGAGCACCTCGATCGCCAGCTGGCGATAGAACGCGTGCGGACCTGAGATCTCGCCGTCGCCGAGGGTGACGTGCAGATGCCGAGACCGGCCGGCGCTGGCCGGGTCGGCCTGGAACGCTCGATAGAGGTCGAAGATGGTGCTGTTGGGCACCAGGATGCCGGGGCTGCCGGCGCCGAAGTTGACGAACAGCTTCGACTTCTGGGCCAACGCGTAGATCGCGAACAGACCTCCGTAGGAGAACCCGAAAAGGCCCGCGTTCTCGTCCGTCACGTTGTAGCGACCCATGATGAACGGATGCAGTTCGTCCTCGAGGAAAGCGAGGAAGTGGTCGGCGTGCGGGTTGTCCAGCCACTCGAAGAACTGCTCCACCAGCCCCTCCTGTGATCCGAACATCTCGGTGATGAAGTCGCGCATGGCGGGCGGAACTGGCTCACCCGGCGGCACCAGATCGCGGTTGCGGACGGCGAGCGCGTCCACCCCTTCGTCGATGTAGCCGATGTTGACCTGGACGAAACCCTGCACCGCACGCGTGCCCTCGGGGCCGGTAAGGCCGAGGTGCATCTTCTCGTAGATGCCGCCGTGCCACTGGGAGTCGAGCGCGTAGACGACCGGGATGGCCGGGCCGTCCGGGTCGTAGCCGTTCGGGAACGACACCGACACGCCGAGCTTGCCGCCGAAGGTGTCGGACGCGACCTCGAAGTACTCGGTCTTCAGCTGTGCGATACGTCCTGACCATCCACCCTGGACGGGTTCGGTGAACGTTGCCATGAGATGACTCCTCTGTTGTGACTTGTTGCTGAGTTCGTTCGACGTCGGCGCGGCTCCGTCGTCCGGGCTACTTCAGGGTGCGGCCGAGCAGGCCGTCCGGCATGGCTTCGACCTCGATGATCGGGTACTCGCCGTCGACGTTGCCCCAGGCCAGGTCGTCCTCGCCCGGCTGATAGATGACCTCGACCAGATAGCCGTCGGGATCGACCGGCATGAAGCAGGCAGTGTCGCCGAGCTGCAGGGGTTGGACCGCGATCTCGTAGCCAGCCTCGCGGACGCCGCGCACGGCCTCTTCGTGCTCGGCGGCAGTGGCGACGGTGATCACGAAGGGCGGGTAGCCGGTCGTCCCGGACGCCACCGGTGTCAGCGGCGACTCCTGCAGGGTGAGGCAGCGGCGGTTCTCCCGATCGGCGAGGAAGATCTCCAGCAACGGCGTCTCCCCCTTGACCCGGAATCCACCGACCGGGACGAGACCGAGCGTGTCGCAGTAGAACGCCAGCGAGGCGTCCATATTCGACACCAGGATTCTCGAGTTCTCAAATCGCGGGCTTATCGCCATATCTCCTCCTTGAAATGAATGGCGTATCTGAATCGGGCACGGCGTGGTGCCGCCGCTCGGCGGACGAGCCTGAATCGGCCCGCCCGCCGTGTCGCAAGAAATACGACGCAGCCGCTGCTATTTCACGGACTTGATCGGGAAGACCAGCAGCGATGAAACGATCACGCCGACGATGGCGTAGACGAAGATCACCACATAGTTTCCGAACAGCGTGATGAGGAAGGCGGCCAGGATCGGCACCAGGATCTGCGGAATGTTGGAGGCCAGGTTCAGCACACCGAGGTCCTTGCCGATGGTGCCCGACGAGGGCAGCACGTCGATCATCAGAGCCAGGTCGACCGAGGTGTACGCGCCGTAGCCGATGCCCACCAGGAAGGCGTAGATGTACATCGACATGGTGGTCGGCACCACCATCGGCACCGCGATCGCGATCGCCATCAGAGCGCTGGAGCCGAAGACGAAGATCTTGCGCCGTCCGGTGCTGTCCGAGAGCCGGCCGAAGAGCACGGTGGAGATCATCATGGTGATCATGGTCAGGATCGACATGATGCCGAGCACCTGGCCGGCGTCGGTGATCGGCAGGCCGATGTAGTCGGTGAGGATGTAGAGCCCGTAGGCCTGGATCGCCTGGTAGCCCAGCACCATGAAGAAGCGCCCGCCGAACGCCCAGACGAAGTCCGGGTGCTTCCTGAAGTTGAGCGGACGCACGAAGCCGAGGCCGAACTCCTTCCAGCTGAAGGCGTCCCGCACCAGTCCGGTGGAGTCCTTGTCCTTGTTGAGCACCACGAAGAGCAGCGTGACGACGATCATCGTCGAACCGAACAGCGTGTAGCCGACGCCCATCTGGTTGATCAGGTTGCCGGCCAGCGCCATGCCGCCGGAGATGCCCAGTGCCTGCCCGACGCCGACCCACGACGAGCCGAACGCGCGGTGGTTGAAGCTGACCCGGTCGGCGATGATGGTCGAGATCGGGCCCTGCATGATGTTCAGCAGAACCTGGACCAGGATGGCGCAGATGGCCAGGTACGCGAAGGTGTTCGCGAACTGCATCAGAATAACGATGGTGCCGCCCGACAGGCCGCCCAGGACCATCCACGGCGTGCGGCGTCCGAACCTGGACCGGGTCCGGTCCGAGACGGCGCCGACGATCGGCTGCACGAACATCGTGAACACCGCGGTGAGGCTCATGATGGCGGCGAGGTTGTTCTCCTTATTGGCCTCGTCCAGTTCGGACAGCGCGGCCGGCAGGAAGACCGCACCCACACTGGCGTAGCAGACGAAGATCAGGAAGAACCCGATCATCAACGAGAAGAAGAGCTTGTTCCGCTGAAAGCCGTTGAGTCGGAACGGCTCCATACCGGGCGGCGTCGGCGGTTGGAGATGATCGGCGACATCCGCCGACGAATGCGATGCTGACATAAATGTCCCTTGGCGATGACGAAGTACGCTGAATGAGCCGCTTCGAAATAAATGGTTGAATGCCGCATGAGGAGCCACGACGCTGCTGGCTATTCACACAACGAGCCATAGGTTATCGCCGGGAACGGGCTATATCCTGGTCCAGAAGTGTCCCACTCAGCGCCTGCTCGGCCGCCGAGTTCAGGGCAACCTCCGCCAGGAGTCAAGGCACCGGCCCCGACCCCTGTACGGGGTCGGGGCCGGATGCCTGGTCAGGTCCTGCTGTCGCTCAGAGCTTCTCGGCGAAGAACGGGACGACCCGCTTCAGCGCCTCGCCCGCACCCACCGGCTGGTCGTACAGGTCGTAGTGGGACACGCCCGCCAGGACGAGCAGTTCCTTGTCCTTGGACGCCGCCCGCTCGTGGATCTCCAGGCCGTCGCGGTAGGCGCCGAAGGCGCCCTGCTTGTCGCCCACGACGACCAGCAGCGGCTGATCGAGCAGCTTCTCGGCGAGGTGGAAGGCGTCCCAGCCCAGCGCTGTGGACCCGTGTGCGGCCTCGAACAGCACGCAGCCGTTCGCCGCCTCGCCACGTCCGGTCCGGTAGTAGTCGAAGGCCTCGATCACGTCAATGTCGCCGACCTGCTGGGCGCCCTCGGCGGTTGTCGGGAGCATGCCGTTCACCGCGCTCTCCGCGCCGCGGGCCTCGGCGGTGCGCTGTGTGCCGACGCCGCGCAGGGCGTCGAGCAGCCCGTCGCCGGTGTTGTCGCGCAGCATGCGGCCGTAGTTCACGCCGGTGATGGACACGACCGCCTTGAACCGCTTCTCGGTCATCGCGACGTTGAGGGTGTATCCGCCGCCACCGCACACGCCGAGCACGCCGATCCGGTCGGCATCCACGTAGGGCAGGGTGACCAGGTAGTCGACCACGCGGCGGAAGTCCTCGGTGCGCTGCGCCGGGTCCTCCAGGAAGCGCGGGGTGCCGCCGCTGGCGCCCTGGAAGCTGGCGTCGAAGGCGATCGCGACATTGCCGGCCTCGGCCAGCGCCTTGGCGTAGATGTTGCCGGAGGTCTGGTCCTTGCAGCTGCCGATCGGGTGCGCACAGACGATGGCCGGGTAGCTCTTGTTCTCGTCGAAGCCCGCGGGGAAGTAGATGTCCGCAGCGATGTCCCAGTACATGTCGGGGTTGCGGAAGGTGACGTGCTTGATGTCCGACGCCATGTCGTCCTCTCATCAGTGGGGTTTGGGGGGCAAAGCCCTGAAAGCTACCAGTCTGCGTGATGGCGCGACGTCGAACCAGAGACAGTTCTAGCCCCCGATGCCGCAGCACGGCCCCGGCGCAGCTCACGACTCGCCCGAACACCCCTCACCGGCGACTCGGGAACGCAGAGCGACTAGAACAGCAGGAACAGGATCGGCAGGTTCGTCAGCAGATGCACCAGAATGGCGATCACCAGGTTGCGGCGGACCACTGCAATCACCGCGATCGCCAATGCGGTCGGGAACTGGTGCAGCAGCCACGACGGCCCGAAGAAGGCCAGATGCGGGGCCACGAAGATCGCCAGGCTGAGCCCGGCCCCGACCCACGGCGCCCATCGCCGGGCGCCGAACAGGGCACCCAGCCGCTCGGCCAGGAAGCCCCGATAGACGATCTCCTCGGTGACCGCCGCGGTCACCGTCAGCACCAGGATGCCCAGCACCCCCAGCCGCAGCACGACCTCGATGCCCGCATTGCCGACCTGCGGCGCGATCATGTCAGCCAGCCACGCCCAGGTCATCGCGCCCCCGAAGAGGTACAGCGCCCATTCGATGTCGACCCAGCGCGGACGGCGGATCAGCAGCGAGGCGAGACCGAGGCGTTCCACGCCAAACACGATCGCCAACAACAGTCCGACCCCGATCCACTTCCACGGGTCGCCCGAGATCGGTCCCCGAAGGCCGAACCACAGGTGGATCCCGGCGATCTCGTCGACCGGCGGGCCTTTGTACACCAACCCGATGACGATCGCCCCGAGGGCCAGTGACGCCAGCAGCCGTGGCCTGCTCAGCGACCAGGCATTGCGGGCTCCTTCGACGGATGAGGCGCTCTGATCCGGGATCGCCGACCGGCTGGAGAGGTTCGACATCTCCCTAGAGTAGCCGCTCTAGAGTGTATACTCTAGAGCGGGGACTCTAGGATTGGCGGAAGGAAGGGGTGAGTGATCCGATGAGTACCGAGAAGCGCGGCGGACGACGGGACGCGATCATCGAGGCGGCCTACAGCTGCATGGCCAAGGACGGCTACGACCGCACCAGCACCGCTCAGATCTGCGCTGCCGCCGGCGTGTCATCGGGCACCTTCTTCCACTACTTCCCCACCAAGGCCGACGTCCTGGTCGCCATCCTGGAGAGTGGCCTGGAGCACACCCGTGAGGTGTTCGCCCGGATTCGCGCGACGGCGACCCAGGACGCCCAGGGTGCGCTTGAGCTGTGGTGCGAGCACGTGCTGCAGGAGGCGTCCGACGACAACCTGCCCGGGTTCGCCTCGGTTCTCGGCGCCGTTCCGGACCACCCTGGCGTCGCAGCCGCACTCAAGACCGAGGGCGCGCTCGTCCGCGAACTCCTCACCGAGCTGATCGCCCTCGGCCAAACCCAGGAAACGATGCGGACCGATCTCGCCCCCGCTCGGGTCGCCACCTGGCTGACCATCCTCGCCAACGGCCTCCTCGGACACGCTGCCGAGGAAGGCTCCATTCAGATCAACGAACTGCGTCCCGAGTTCGTCGACATCGTCGGCCAACTGGTGCGTCCGCGGTAGCCAAAACCCTTTCGACTCATCCAGTTGGCCGGCGGCACCCGCGACGGCTGACCCTGCGTTGGGGTCATGGCCGCGAGGGTCAGCGTTGCGCCGCCAGCGACTCGGCGATCACCCGCATCGCGTCGACCGTCTCTAGTTCGTCCTGCTCGGTGCCGTGGTCGCTGAGCTTCACGATCACTGTGTGGGCGTCGGGGTCGATGTAGATGTACTGCCCGTTGACGCCGATCGCGGTGAAGTCGTCATCGCTGCTAGGAGCATGCCACCACTGCGCCGAATAGCCCCAATCGCCGAGTTTCAGCCGACTCGGGGTCGAGATCCGCTCGATCCACGCGCTGGACACCACCTGCGTACCCCCGATACGTCCGTTGTCCAGGACCAGCTGACCGACCCGGGCGAAGTCTCGCGCGGTTGCGTTGAGGCAACAGAACCCCTTCTCGATGCCGTCGGGCCGATCCAGGTTCCAGGTGGCGCCGGCCTCGGCGCCCATCGGTGTCCAGAGATCCTCGGAGGATGCGGGCCAGCGGCCGTCCATCGATCCGGGCCAGGATCATCGACAGCAACTGGGGATCAATGCTGCGGTACTCGGCCCTACTGCCGGGCGTGAACGCCAGTTCGCGGTTGTCTGCGACGTAGCCGGGCAGGTCAGTGCTCAACAGCAGCCGAGCTGTCCCGGTGAACGGCCACCACGGGTTGTAGTTCTCCGAAACGTCGATACCGGACGCCATGTCGAGCAGGTCACCCACGGTGACCTCGTCATAGGCGCCGCCGGTCCGCAGCTCGGGCAGCAGGTCCACCAACCGATCGCGCTCGGAGAGGTCACCGCGTCCGATCGCCTGGCCGACCAGCAGCGACACCACCGATTTCGCGACCGACCACGATGCCAACTGGGTGTCTGCGGCGACGCCGTCGGCGTACCACTCGTGGACAAGCTTGCCCTCATGCAGGACGACGAAGGCTCGGCTGTGGGTGATCTCGAGCATCTCCGAGACCGGGATGCGCGCACCCTTCCAGGGCACCGCGTCCGGGAGGTGCCGGGTGGGGTCGGCGGGCAACACCCCGATCTGCCCCGACGGCATCACAGGACGGGAGGCGAAGGCGGTCCCCTGCGCCGAAGGGTCGGTGGTCTGCAACCGGATCAGCTCCGGCGGCGACGGAATCTCGAGCACCGCGGTGGTCCCGAAGGCAAGGCCGACCACCGCAGCGAGCACAGTCAGCCGGCGGAGCCACCGACGCCTGGGCTTAGCGGGCGCCACGATCGTCACTCCGCGCGGGTGGCTGATCGGCCACGGCTCGGACGCCCACCGCCAGCGCGGTCAACAGGGACTCCAGGACGTCATCGTCGGTGACCGCCGCCAACTCCTGCACATGGTCGGCGATCGCCGGATAGCTCTCGGCGGACGCGGTCGCGTAGGTGCCCACCCACGCCTGCTGGTCACGCCGTCGGAGGTCGTCGCTGAGCAGCGCCCGGCCGGCCCGCATGCCGGCGTAGCTCAGGATCGTGTCGGCCAGGACGCGTTGATGGCGTCCGACCTGGTCGTGCGGCACACCGGCCTCGCGGAGCGCGCACAGTGTGAACTCAACCATCGCCAACTCGCCGCGACCCTGGGTGGTTCGACCCGCGATCAGCGCGCCCACCTGCGGGTGGGCGACGAAGGTGGCCACCACCGAGCGAGCCAGGGCCCGCATCCGGACCTCCGGATCCAGCCCGTCCGGGACGGCGGCCAGCGCCAACTCCAACAGCCGGTCACCCACCGCTCGCAGCAGCGCGTCCTGATCCGGGAAGTGACGCCAGACCGCCGAACGATCCACCCCCAGCTCGTCGCCGAGCGCCCGCCCGGACAGGACGCTCGCCCCGGGCCGTCCCGCGATCGCGACCGCGGCGTCCACGATCAGCCGTGGAGACAACGATTGACGTGGCATGTCACCGGCGATGTCATCACTGATGACTGATTGTCGACAGCATTCCGCCGTGACGGGTGGCCGATCGAGCGGCACCATCCCCGCCGTCTGATCCGATTCGCGCACCGGGCGGATGATCGGCTAGAGTTCTTGCTCGTGCTCGGGTCACCGAGCCGCCCTCACGGGGCTATGGCGCAGTTGGTAGCGCGCTTCCATGGCATGGAAGAGGTCAGGGGTTCGAATCCCCTTAGCTCCACCGTGTGATGTCTCGCGACATGTGTCTCATATGTCGCGAGACATTTGTCGTTTTTGGGCCATCGGCCGGGTGTGGTGAGTTGGTTTCGCCCCGCGCGGGTCA
>NZ_JASGEN010000154.1:0-4392 GCF_047606365.1 Micropruina sp.
ATCTGTCGCAGGCTGACGTCGTCGGCGGTGACGGTCTGTCCGCCCTGCAATGCGCGGCTGGCCACCAGCGCCGTCGTGGTGGCCGGCCCGGGTGGCCGCAGCACGCTCAGGGCCGCCCACGCCGCCAGGCCGGCCAGCAGTGCGGCGCACACCCGTCGGTACCGGCGCACCACGCGCCGCACCCGTGTTCGGAAGGTCTTCACGTCCACAGTGGACGCCCAAGCCGCCGAAAATGGTCAAAATCGCGGTGACAAGGGACGACGCGACGTCCCATCGACTAGTGCCGGTCGACGAAGGAACCCGGAGGACGTCCGTCGGGGCAGCGCTGGATCAGGCGGCGGGTGCTCCGCTGCTGGATGAGCTGCTGGTCGTGGCCGGCAACTTGGCGCCGCTCGACGTGCTGCCCGAGGACTTGCTGTCGCCGCCCTTGGCCTCGCTCGGCTTGCTGTCGGTCTTGGTGGAACTCGACGACGTGCTGCTCGTCTTCTTCGCGGCCCGGCTGTCGGTCGCGTAGAACCCGGAACCCTTGAACACCACACCCACAGCGCTGAACACCTTGCGCAGCGTGCCCTCACAGGTGGGGCACCGGGTGAGCGGGTCGTCGGTGAACTTCTGCACGACCTCCAGCTCCGACGAGCAGTCCTGGCAACGGTATTGATAGGTGGGCATCGGCAAACTTCCAGAGATGACGGCAGGCGAACCGAGGGCATTCTAATGCCCCGCAGGCGGGATCGGTTCCGTCCCAGCCAACGCCCCGGGACGGCACCGCTATTCCCGGGCCGCCCGCAGCACCCTGGTCTCGGTGACGATCGCTCCGATCGGCTGGTCGAACGGTTCGACCGGCAGGGTGGGCAGCACCTCCGAGTCCCGCAGCAGTACCGCGATCAGCGCCTCCGGTGCGGCGAAGGGAAGGGCCCGGTCGTACCAGCCGCCGCCGGTGCCGAGCCGATCGCCGGACACGGTGGCGGCCAGACCCGCGCACCACACCAGGGTCGCGGCCGCCAGGCCCTCCGTGCCCAGGCCCGGCCCGACCGGCTCCGGAATGGAGGCGTATCCGAGCCGCAGCCGGTCCCGTCCGGCGTACCGCGCCCAATCCGGGTCGCGTCGCACCGAGCCGTCGGGGCGGCGTCCGAGCAGGGGAAGCAGGACGGTGCGACCCTCCGCGTACAGCGCGTCGATCAGCGGCCAGGTGTCCGGCTCGTCGCCGGCCGAAGCGTAGAGCGCGATGACGCGGTGCCCGGCACAGAGTTCCAGGGCCGACGCCGTCCGGGCACTGCTGGCGGAGGCGGACTCGGGGACGGCCCGGGCTGCCCGGATCCGGGTGCGCAATGCCGCTTTCGCCGCCCGCAATGTGTCGGTCTCGGTGCCGTCCGGAGGGTTCGACGGGTCGGCCGTGGGCATTGTCCTATGGTAAGTCCCATGGCGCTTTTCGGACGGAAGAAGCAGGCTGCGGCTACGGTCGAGCAGGTGGACGAGACGGCGTCCGATCAGGAGGTGCCCGCGTCGTCGGCGTCGATCGGAATGGCCGAGTATCGTGCCGAACTGCTCGCCGCGATCGAACCGTTGCGGCCGATCGGGTTGAGCGTTCTGGACGCCTTCGGCCGCCGGCTCTGCGAAGACATCGTCTCCGACATCGCGCTGCCCACCTTCACCAGTGCGGCGACCGAGGGCTACGCCGTACGTGCCGCCGACGTGGCGTCCGCGACGCCGTCCGATCCGGTCCGGCTGCCGGTGCTCGACACCCTGGACTCGCCCGCCTACCGGGGCGCGCCCCTGCTGGAACGGACGGCGATCCGGGTGGCGCTCGGCGCGCCCGTTCCCGAGGGGGCGGACGCCGTCGTCGCGCTCGACCGGACCGACGGCGGCGAATCCGAGGTGCGGATCGACGCCTCGGTGGCTGTCGGGCAGCA
The DNA here is from genome assembly GCF_047606365.1 of Micropruina sp. Taxonomy (GTDB): domain Bacteria; phylum Actinomycetota; class Actinomycetes; order Propionibacteriales; family Propionibacteriaceae; genus Micropruina. The sequence continues at coordinate 1,911 of NZ_JASGEN010000154.1, forward strand.
TCTGCGGCTCGCCGGCTCTGACATCGCCGACGGCACCCTGCTGCTCGAGCGGGGACGGATCGTCGATGCCGGCGCGGTCGGCCTGCTCGCCGAGGTCGGTCTCGACAAGGTGCTGGTCCGTCAATCGCCGCGGGTGGCGGTGTTGACCATCGGGTCCGACCTGGTGCCGCCCGGCCTGCCGCTGACCTCACGGCTGCATCGCTACGACGCCACCAGCAGCCTGATCGCCGCGGGGGCAAGGGCTGACGGGGCCCAGGTGTTCGCGGCCGGCACGCTGGCCGACGACGCGGCGGTCATTCTCGAGGCGCTCACCGATCAGTTGATCCGCGCCGACCTGATCGTGGTGGTCGGCGGTCTCGACGGCGCACTTCCCGACGTGCTCGCGCGGCTCGGTGAACTGAGGCAGCGGCAGGTCACCGCGCATCCGGGCGGCACCCACGCCTTCGCCGTCGTCGGCGACGATCGGACGCCGGTGATCGCACTGCCCGACGGGGTGTGGCCGGCCTTCGTCGGCTATCACGCCTTCGTCCGCCCGGCGCTCAACCGGCTGCAGGGTGAGCCGAACGAACTGCCGGTCAGCCGTGTGCTGCCGGCCCGGGTGGCGCTGCACGGTCGACGCGGCGCCACCGAACTGATCCCGGCGGTCACCACCGACCGGGGCGTGGAACCGGCCGGCGACCTGGGTGCCGATCTGGCCCGTGACGTGGCCCGGGCGGATGCCCTGATCGTGTTGCCGCCCGGCACCGATCTGGTGCCGGCCAACTCCGATGTCGAGGTCTGGATGCTGACGCCGGCACGCACATGAGCGGTGCCGTCGGCTGGCCGGTGCGGCTGAGTCATGGTCCGGTGACCCTGCGCCCGTGGCGCTTGGCGGACCGGCCCGGCTGGGACGAGTTGCGTCGCCGCAACGCCTCCTGGACGGGGCCGTGGGACGCCACCCGGCCGCGGGATTCGGTCGAATCGCCGTTGACTTTCGCCGGCATGGTGCGGCAGTTCAACCGCCGGGCACGGCAGGGCGCCATGTTGCCGTTCGCGGTGGAGTATCTGCCGCCCGAGCAGCGCCGTCCGGTACTGGCCGGTCAGCTGACCATTTCCGGCATCGCGCACGGTTCAGCCGGGTGGGCCCAAGCGGGGTATTGGGTCGATGAGCGATGGGCCGGACGCGGGATCATTCCGCTGGCGCTCGCGCTGGCCTGCGATCACTGCTTCTTCACGTTGCGGCTGCATCGGATCGAGGTCGCCATCCGGCCCGAGAACGCTCGCAGCCTGCGGGTGGTGGAGAAGTTGGGCTTCCGTTACGAGGGCGTCCGGCAACGCTACATGCATGTGGACGGCGACTGGCGCGACCATGCGATGTTCGCCCTGCATGTGGAGGAGGTCGGGCCGGGGCTGGTCGCCCGATTGGACGATCAGGCCTGATCACCGCGGGATTGCCTACGGTGATGGGCGACACTCCGTCGCTGGTCCGCCGACACGCCGATGGTGCCCCGTAGCGTTCGGGTGTGGGCCTGACGGGAGTGATTTTCGGCGTTATCGCCGCAGCATGGTTGGTCTATCTCGTGCCCTACTTTCTGCGTCGGCAGACTGATCCGGCACTCGACGAGGTCGATCCGGCGGCGCCGTTCTCGGCGACCGTGACGATCGTGCGTCCCGGGGTGTCGCTGGCCGATGCCGAAGAGGGTGCCGCGGTGGTGTCGACCCCGCTGACTCGGCGCGCGGCGCTGTACGAGCTGAGCCAGATCGACCGGCAGGCGGCAACCCGCCGGCGCCGGGTGCTGATGGTGCTGGCACTGGTGCTGTTCGCGGTCAGTGTGCCGGCCGCCCTGGGCCTGCTCGCCTGGTGGATACCGATCGTGCCGGCCGGCCTGCTGCTGCTGTTCCTGGTCGTCGCACGGTTCAGCGTCCGGGCCATGCGGCGCGACCTGGACGCCCGGGCGCGACGCATCCGTGAGGCCAGTGACGAGAAGACGGTCGCGATCGCCGTCCTGTCCGAGGACGAGGACACCGCCGAGGCCTCCGTCGAGCTGACCGCCCCGGTTGCCAAGCCCGGCTCGCTGTGGGATCCGATCCCGATCACCGCGCCGACGTACGTGTCCAAGCCGCTGGCGCCGCGCACCGTCCGCACCATCGACCTGTCCGCGCCCGCGATGATTCCGACCAACGACGTCCCGGTCACCGCCGAGCCGCTACCCAGCCAGATCGAGGACGACGGCGAGGAGCGCCGCGCGGTCGGGGAGTGACGCCGTCCGGGTCGAGATGAACCATCGGCGCAGGGGTGCTAAAGTCGTCCCTGCTCGTTGAGCACCTGGGGCTATGGCGCAGTTGGTAGCGCGTCTCGTTCGCAATGAGAAGGTCAGGGGTTCGAATCCCCTTAGCTCCACCTTGTGATGTCTCGCGACATGTGTCTCATATGTCGCGAGACATTTGTCGTTTTTGGGCCATCGGCCGGGTGTGGTGAGTTGGTTTCGCCCCGCGCGGGTCA
>NZ_JASGEN010000155.1:0-16123 GCF_047606365.1 Micropruina sp.
CGCCACCGGCCCGCTCTGCTGTCGACCAGCAGGTCGCCCTCGGGGTCGGCGTCCGCGCGAGTCACCGCACCCACCGTGACCGGACGCAGGATCGGTAGCGCCAGCTTCTGTTCGTAGGCGGCGAAGTAGCGCGGCACCGCCGTGCGGCTGGGCTCGTCCGGATCGATCGGCGGTTTCGGGAAGCCGGGCAGGTCGAAGATGCCGTTCACCGTCGCCATCCGCAGCGACTCCCAGCGGTGCTGCCAGGCTCCGCCGGGCGCCGACTCGGCGTCCAGCATCACGAAGCTGCGGCCGGCACCGGGGTCGTCGAGTGCACTGCGGTAGCCGCGGCGAGTCAGGTGGTAACCGGCCGACAAGCCCGCCTGTCCCGCCCCGATGACCAGCACCGTTGCGGCGCGAACGCCCGGCTCAGCCATCAGCCCACCGATCCGATGCGGTCGGAAGAGGCGTCATCGATCAGCACTCGATGACGTTGACGGCGAGGCCGCCGCGGGAGGTCTCCTTGTACTTGATCTTCATGTCGGCGCCGGTCTCGCGCATCGTCTTGATCGCCTTGTCCAGGGACACCTTGTGACTGCCGTCGCCGCGCAGCGCGATCCGGGCCGCATTGATGGCGGTGTTGCTGGCGATCGCATTGCGTTCGATGCAGGGAATCTGCACCAGGCCGCCGACCGGGTCGCAAGTCAGGCCCAGGTTGTGTTCGATGCCGATCTCGGCCGCGTTCTCGACCTGTGTCGGCGTCCCGCCCAGCACCTCGCACAGACCGCCGGCGGCCATCGCGCAAGCTGAGCCGACCTCGCCCTGACAGCCCACCTCGGCACCCGAGATGGAGGCGTTCTCCTTGAACAGGATGCCCACAGCGGCGGCAGCCAGCAGGAAGCGCACCACCCCGTCCGAGTCGGCACCGGGCACGAACTTCATGTAGTAGTGCAGCACCGCAGGCACGATTCCGGCCGCCCCGTTGGTGGGTGCGGTGACGATCCGGCCGCCGGACGCGTTCTCCTCGTTCACCGCCAGCGCGAACAGGTCGACCCAGTCCATCGCCCGGATCGGGTCGATCTGGTCGTCGGCGGACTCCAGATCGGCGAGCAGCTTCGGCGCCCGGCGCGGCACCCTCAACCCGCCGGGCAGCAGCGCTTCGGTGCGCGAGCAGCCGGTCCGCACACACTCCTGCATCACCGCCCAAATGTGCAGCAGTTCGGCGCGCAACTCCTCCTCAGTGCGCCAGGAGAGTTCGTTGGCGAGCATCACGTCGCTGACCCGCAGGCCGGTCTCCTGGCAGATCGCCAGCAGTTGCGCTCCAGTGGTGAACGGATACGGCAGCGGGGTGGCGTCCTCGACGATACGGTCGACGCCGATCGCCTGCTCGTCGACCACGAAGCCGCCGCCGACCGAGTAGAAGGTGGCCTCGCGCAGCGGCGTCCCGTCGCCGTCGAAGGCCCGGAAGGTCATGCCGTTGGGGTGGGCGGGCAGGCTGCGGCGGCGGTGCAGGATGAGGTCGTCGTACCAGGAGAAGCCGATCGGACGCCGTCCGGCCAGCAGCAGGCGTCCGGCCTTCACCTCGGCCACCCGGTCATCGACGGTGTCGGTGTCGACGGTCTCGGGGTGCTCCGCCTGCAGGCCGAGTACGACCGCCTTGTCCGAGCCGTGCCCGTGCCCGGTCGCTCCGAGCGACCCGAACAGCTCGGACTGCACCCGGTCGACCCGCTCCAGCAGGCCGTCGGCGTCCAGTCGTTCGACGAACAGCGCGGCCGCCCGCATCGGGCCGACGGTGTGCGACGACGACGGGCCGATCCCGATGGTGAACATGTCCAAGACGCTGAGCGCCATCAGAGACCCCTCGCCGTCGTGGACCCGGACGTCGCGTTGAGCAGCCGCAGTCCTACTGAGAGGCTGGCCATCCTCTCGCTGACGACTGACTCACCCATCGCGGCGTTTCCCTTCGGGTTGGTTGGAAGACGGTGTCGGCAACCCGTCACATCGGCGAATCCATCGCCGACCGCGGGATCGGCGCGCTACCAATCAAGGTTACGTCCCTTTCGAACCGGACGAGACACCGCCGGAGTCTGCGAGACCTCCCTTGCCGTCGGTCGAGCCTGTCGAGACCTCCACCTGGGGATGCGCTGAGCAAACCCCCTTCACCGTCATCCCGGATCCGTCGTCTTCCCGGACTTGATCCGGGATCTCTCCCCACCTGAGAGCCCGGCATGACGTGAGTAATCAGCTAGCAGACCGCCACCCACCGCTGGTCGAGCCTGTCGAGACCCCTCCCGACAGCGCGTTGACAAGGGTGTTTCAACAAGCCGGCCCGTCGGTGAGTCTCACCGACGGGCCGGTCTTTGGTCAGCTGCACTCAGCCCTCATCGTCCTCGTCCAGGCCGGTCCGATGGAGGTAACCGGGCGAACTGTCCCCGCCGTAGCTGGGGTCGACGCCCGGGTAGCGCGGATCGTGCCGGTGCGGAGCGTTCTCACCGCCGTACCCCTGATCCACCGCGGGATCCGAATGCGGATGCGGATGGTCCGCGCCGCCGTAACCCGGGTCGACGTCGTAGGTGTCCCGCTTGGTCATCGCGCACCTCCTTCGGCAGCGGACGCCTGCCGCCGCGCGTTGTCGCGCGCGGGTGCTGCGGAGCCAGGCCTGACCAGGACTTGCCTGTGATTGATCTCGAAGAACATCGCCGTCACCTTTCCGGTCGCGCCGGACTCCACGGTGGAGCCCGGACGGCAACAGCGCGACTGAGCGCGAAGGCATGGCCGAAAAGGGAGAGCGGAAAGCCCCACCTCCGTGCCCAGGCGCGCTGTGCATCGAGGTAGGGACTGTTGGTTGCCGTGGCAACGGTTCTGTAATAAGGGCGAGCCCCACCGCCGCGGCAACTGTAGCGCGCCGGCGAAGAGTCGACCGAACTGCGGGACACAACCGCGTGCTCAGTGCCGAAGGTAGCTGCTCGGCGGTGAACCGAGTTGGCTCCGGAAGGCGGTGACGAAGGCCGAGGGTGTGCTGTAGCCGATGGCGCTCGCTGTCTCGGTGACGGACGTGCCGGCGGCGAGGTAGTGCAGTGAGGCCAGAATGCGGGCGTGTCGTCGCCAGACGCCGAGCGTCATTCCGGTGGCGGCGAGGAACGCGCGTTCCAGGGTGCGCTGACTGACCCCGGCCGTCCGGGCGAGACTGCTGATGGGTCGTGCGGGATCGTCCCGGATCAGCTCGGCGGCGGTGAATGCGATGGCTGAGCCGGCCGGGGACGGCAGCCAGAGCGGCTCGTCGGGAAGCTGGTGGAGTTGGTCGACCAGGAGTGTCAGCAAAGCGCTGTCGACGGGAGCATCGAGGTCGAGGGGGCTGTGCGTCACCGCGTGCAGCAGCAACTCGCGGACCAGACCGGTCACGGTGACGATCCGCGTCTCGGAAGGCAGTGCGTTCAGCCGGGACGCGAAGTAGAGGGTCCGCACCGCGACTCGGAACCGGTTGACGATCCGCACCTGCTCCCCGGCCGGTATCCACAGCGCTCGCGCGGGTGGCACCGTCCACGACCCGGCGGCGGTGGAGACCGTCATCGTCCCGGACGCGGCGTAGACGAGTTGATCCCAGCCGGCGGCGACGGGCAGCCGCGCGGCCCCTGGCGGATGGGTGACGGCATAGCCGCGAACCAATGGTTCGTCGTGTCGTGTTTTCGACATATATCGTCACACATTAGATGGTCTGACAAGGCGTCGCCTTGAAACCATGGGCGCATGCCAGCACAGCTCGCGCACTTCGCGCTCAACGCCGACGACGTCCCGGCCGCACGGACGTTCTATGAGCAGGTCTTCGGCTGGACGTTCACCGCCTGGGGACCGCCGGATTTCTACCACATCCACACCGGCACCGAGGAGGGCCCTCGCGTGCAGGGGGCATTGCAGCAGCGGCGCGAACTCATCGCCGGTAAGCCGACCCTCACCCCCGAGTGCACGTTCGCCGTCGGCGACGTCGATGCGACCGCGCAGGCAGTCGTCGCGGCGGGCGGCAGAATCCTGATGGAGCGGTTCACGATCAGCGGCGTCGGCCACCTGATCTTCTTCGAAGACCTCGCGGGGAACGCGATCGGAGCGATGCAGTACGACCCAGCCGACTGATTGGGGCGTCCAGGCCGCGAGCTCTCTCGGACTACTCCGTCGTCGGCGAGTTCGCCGTGGGGTCTGCCGGCGCGATGTATTCGTGCCGCAGCTGCGTCACCCGCGCGATGTGGTCGAAGTCATGGTCCGCCGTCAGCACGGTCGCATCGTTCACGAGGGCGTATCCGGCGATGAGGATGTCTGCCGCACCGGCTGCGCGCACGAGCCCGGCCCGCCACAGCGCGGCCTGGACGTCCAGCACGAGCGATTCGTCGGGAGCGTGCTCCAGCGGGAATCCCATGGAGATCCGCTCCCGATATCGGTCGTGCTCCGAGGGAGTTCGGGCGCTATGGCAGAACTCCAGCACCTGTGGCGGGCAGGTAACGAACAGGTCCGCCGGGGCGCGCTCAATGGCTCGCAGCCGCGCGGTGATCACCGGGTCCCCTGTGGCGAGCCTCGCCCAGACGGAGTTGTCGACCAGGTAGTCGGTCACTGGGCGGCGGAGACGTCAGTCGCGATCGGCGCACCGAGTTCGCCGGGCAGATCGGACAGTTCCGCGATGCCGTCGATCATCGTGCCCTTCTGCTTGGCGGCGATCAGCCGGCGTAACGCCAGGTCCAGCACGGCCCGGTTGGACTTCTCGCCGGTAAGTGCGCGCGCACGCGCGATCAGTTGCGGATCCAGATCGACGCTCGTCAATGCCATGATGTGTTCCTTCGTCAGCTATATGGCTGATTATATATCGCACCCATGGCGCTGGAGGTCACGATGACGACGAGTTCGAGCCCGGGGCGGCCTGGCGCCTCGCGCACCTCGCCATCCGACCACGCAGTGCGCCCTTGGACGGCCGGCTTCACGGCCCGAAGCGACCCCTCCGTTTGGGCACATGGCGGATACAGGTCGGGAACCTGCCGATTACCGCTGTCATATCGAACAGCCAATCGTCGTTGGCGAGGCTATTTATGGAGCGGGCGACGGGAATCGAACCCGCATTCTCAGCTTGGGAAGCTGATGTTCTGCCATTGAACTACGCCCGCACGATCGCGCGGATCGGCCCGGTCAGTGTAGCCCGAACGCCCCGTCCGGCGCACAATCAGCGGTTCGGGCGAGCTGACTGACCACAACGGACGCCGCTGGCGCCCTGCAGTGCGGCAGTCGCGCGATTTCCCGTCAGTCACCTTCTGGACCGGGGCTTCGGGCATGCATCGCCGAGGTCAGGGAGACCCCGATACCAACCCTGGACGGAGGCCGGCTCCCCATCCATCGGGCGCGGGCGGGACTAGCGTCAGCCTTATGAGCTTTCCCGAACCCAGCGATGTCGGTCCCGCCGTCGGCGGGAATCTACCCGTCTCCGAAACCGATCGGGGCAAGGTGGTCACCCTGCTCGAATCGGCCTATGCCGAGGGCCGGATCACGACCGCCGAACATGCCGAGCGAATGCAGGCGGCGGCGGACGCCGAGACCTTCGACGACCTCGTCCCACTCACCCGTGACCTGGTTGCGCTGGATGCGCCGTCCGCACCCACCCCGTCCTGGTCGCAGGCACCCGGCCAGGCCGGCGCCGAACCCGAACTGATCGTCACCCTGTTCGGCTCCACCGAGCGGCGCGGCCGTTGGCAGCCTCGCCGCAACCTCAGCGTGCTGAACCTGTTCGGCGGCACGGTGCTCGATCTCCGCGAGGCGATCTTCACCGACAACACCTGCGAGATCAACGTGTTCTGCCTGTTCGGCGGCATCGAGGTGCTGGTGCCCGAGGGGACCGAACTCGAGAACCGGGCGCTGGCGGTCTTCGGCGGCGCCGGCGCCAAGGTCACCACCCCTCCGGCACCGGGCGCCCCGAAGGTCGTGCTCCGCGGTTTCGTCGGGTTCGGCGGCGTCGACGCCCGCGTGAAGCGCTTGAAGAAGAAGGACTGAGGCGCCCCTCGTCCTTGGGCCGGCTGGACGACAACTGGCTGGGTCTGCCGAACCTCCTTCGCCGGCGGGGTCTCGACAAGCTCGACCGACGAGATTCAGCTGTTTCCTGGGAAAGCGCTGATCATCCACGTCATCCCGGGCTCTCGGGCGACAGAGATCCCGGATCAAGTCCGGGATGACGATGGACGAGCTTTGATCAGCGCATCCCTAAGCTGAACCGCATGGACGACACCCTGTTCGCCCCGCCCGCGCACGAATGGCTGCGGATCTCGCCCGCCTACACCACGGTGGTGCGCGTCCGGATGCTGCTGACGACGGCGGTGATGACCGGGGTGGCGACCGTGCCGGTCTGGTTGTTCCTCGACTGGCGCTGGGGATCGGCGGTGATCGCGGTCGGCCTGATCTGGGCGGGCTGGCAGTGGTTCCGGCTGGCTCGCTGGGTGCGGGCCTGGGGCTATGTCGAGCGCGACGAGGATCTGTACCTGACCCATGGGCTGTGGTTCCGGGAGCTCACGGTCATTCCCTACGGCCGGATGCAGGCCGTCAAGGTGGAAAGCGGGCCTCTGACCAGATCATTGGGCCTTGCCAGCGTCGAATTGGTGACAGCGAGCCTGCAGTCGGGCGCCAAGATCCCAGGGCTGCCGAGGGACGAGGCCGAGCAGTTGCGCGACCGATTGACCGCGATCGGCATCGGCGACCAGGACGGCCTGTGAGCATTCCGCCGAGCCGGTTCTCCGGCGTCCCCGATCCTCGCCTGACGCGTTGGCGACCCAACCCGGACGGCGTGAGCGGAGCTGCCGAGTTCGGCGCCCACGCTCCCGCTGTTTCGGCGCCGTCCGGCGGCGCCCAGGGCAAGCTGGTCGAGAAGCCGCACCCGCTCACCCCGCTGGTGCGCGCCTGGGTGCTTGTCGTGGCGGTGGCCTGGGCGGTCGGGCGTGAACTACTCAACGGCGGCGACGGCTTCCGGCTGCCACCGCTCACCTGGCTCACCGCGGTCGGTGCGGTGATCGTGCTCGTGCTGATCGGCTTCGCCTACCTGGATTGGCGGGCCACCTCGTTCATCGTCGACCACAGCGAGCTGCGGATCGAGACCGGGGTGTTCACCAAGACCTCGCAACGCATCCGGTTCGACCGCATCCAGTCGGTCGACATCACCGAGCCGTTCGCCGCCCGGCTGCTCGGGCTGGCCGAGATCTCCATCGACGTCGGTGCCGAGGGCGGACACAAGCTGCGCTACCTCTCCCGCACCCGGGCAGCGGCGGTGCGGGACTATCTGCTGGCCCGAGCCCACGGCATCCGTCCGGTGGATTTGGCTCAGCACGTCCAGACGAGTGTCTTCACCGACCACGGCGTGGCCGATGAGGTGCTGGTGCGGGTGCCGCCGCAGCGTCTGCTGCTGGGCGCGGTGCTGTCCCACGAGCTGCTGCTGGTGACGGTGCCGCTGCTGCTGATCGGCATTGCGCTCGCCCTCGACGAACGCGGCCGCGAGGCGGTGGCGATCAGCCCCTGGCTGTTGATCGGTGTGCTGCTGCCGGCGCTCGGCGGCCTGTGGAGCTTCGTCCTGCACCGGGTCATCGGGCAGTGGAACTACGCGTTCCTGCGCAGTGGACCGGGCTTGAAGGTGACCCGCGGACTGACCAGCCTGACCAGCCAGTCGGTGCCGCGCCATCGCATTCAGTCGTTGCGGATCGCGCAGCCGCTGTGGTGGCGCCGGCTCGGCTTGTACCGGGTGGATATGGCCGTGCTGGGCAATCACGGGCTGGCCCACGACGAGGACCAGGCCGGCACCACCAGCATCCTGCTGCCGGTCGGCACCAGGGCCGAGGTCGAACTGGTGCTGGGCACCATCTGGCCGGGACTACAGCTGGACGACATCGACGTCCGGCCGTCCCCCGAGCGGGCCCGCTGGCTGCAACCGTTCAGCCATCGCTGGGTGGGCTGGGGCTACGACGACTCGGTGCTGCTCACCCGCGCCGGCTGGTTCACCCGGGTGCAGATGATCGTGCCGCACGCCCGCGTCCAGTCCCTCGCGGTCGAGCAGGGTCCGATCAGGCGGCGGCTCGGTCTGGCCACCGTCGGCTTCCACACCACCCAGATCCTGGCCACCAGCGCGGCCCGGAACATCTCGTCCGACCTGGCCCGCACCCTGCTGCTCGACGAAACCTCACGGGCCCGGACGGCGCGACTGGGCACCCTGCTCGAGACCCCACCCGCCGCCTGACCCCATCGAAACCACCTCGACCACCGAGGTGCTTTCGAACATTGGGGCGGTTCGAACATTGGGGGACGGTTCTTCCGGATGCGAAAATCGCACGTCAAAGGGACGGTTCTCTCGCGAGGTCTGTCCCCCGGCGTGCGAGTTTCGAACGAGAAAGAACCGTCCCCGATTGTTCGAGCTCTGTCGAACCACCGCTGGTTGAGCTTGTCGAAACCATCCGACTGGCGCGTAGAGGTCTCGGCAGGCTCAACCGACAAGAGCGTCGGTGGTTAGTGGGCGCGGCGGGCGTCCCAGGCGCTGCGGACCATGTCGTCCACGGTGTGCCGCATCTGCCAATCCAGGTCGGCGGCAGCGGCTTGGCCGTCGGCGACGATCCGGGCCGGGTCGCCCGGACGCCGCGGGCCCACCTCGGGGGTGAACTCGATGCCGGTGACGCGGCGCATGGCGTCCATGATCTGCAGCACGCTGAGTCCGTCGCCGCTGCCCAGGTTGTACGCCGGACGCAGCGGCCGGCCCGCCTCCAGCGCCTGGGCGGCCGCCACATGGGAGACCGCGAGGTCGCCGACGTGGACGTAGTCGCGCACGCAGCTGCCGTCCGGGGTCGGGTAGTCGGTGCCGTTGACCTTCGGCGTCCGACCCTCGATGAGCGCCTCAAGGACGATCGGGAACAGGTTGTGCGGACTGGCGTCGTAGACCTCGTTGCTGGCCGAGCCGACCACGTTGAAGTAGCGCAGGCTGACCCCGGCGAACTCGGGCCAGGCCCGGGCCACATCGGCGATCAGCCACTCGCCGATCAGTTTCGACTCCCCGTACGGCGATTCCGGACGGGTCGGCGAAGCCTCGGTGACGAGCTCGGTTTCGGGCGTGCCGTACACGGCGGCGCTGGACGAGAACACCATCTTGTTCACTCCGGCGCGGTGCATCGCGTCGAGCACCTTGGCGATTCCGGTGACGTTCTGGTTGTAGGTGTGCAGCGGCCGATTCACCGACACCCCGGCGTATTTGAAGCCCGCGACGTGCACCACACCCGCGCAATCGTGCGCGGACAGTGTCTCGGTCAGGGTCTCGACGTCGAGGACGTCGCCCTGCACGAACGGGACGCCGTCGGGAACAAAGCCCGCGAACCCCGAGGAAAGGTCGTCATAGACGACCGGGGTAATGCCGACCGCAGCGAAGGCGCGCACCACGTGGGCACCGATATATCCGGCACCGCCGGTCACCAACCATGAACTCACGGTCACAGTCTGGCAAACCCCGCCGCGCTCGCCCAACCGGTGGCTCATCCGCTGGAGCTCGACGCCGTGAGTGACCGAAAGAACCGTCCCCAGTGACCGAAGGAACCGTCCCCGGTGACCGTGGGGACGGTTCTTTTGGTCACCAGCGGACGGGCGGGAACCTTCCGCTCGCGGCGGGTGTCTCCCAGACACTGCTCAAGCGGCGACGGTCCTCTCGACAGGGCTACCTGGGGAACCTCTAGGGTTCCGTCATGACTTCGAATTTTGCACTCGGCATCGATATCGGCGGCTCGGGCATCAAGGGCGCCCTGGTCGACCTGACGGCCGGTGACTTCGCGACAGAGCGGTTGCGCATCGATACGCCGTCCGAATCGACCCCGGCGAATGTGGCCGCCGTCGTCGGCGAGATCGTGGAGAACTTCGCTGATCAGCTCGGCGACGGACCGATCGGCATCACCATTCCGGCGATCGTGCAGCATGGCGTCACCATCTCGGCGGCCAATATTCACGAGTCCTGGGTGAACTGTCCGGCCGAGCAGATCTTCGAAGACGCCCTGGGTCGCGACATCGTGCTGGTCAACGACGCGGACGCCGCCGGCGTCGCCGAGGTCGGCTTCGGTGCGGCCAAGGGACATCCCGGCCTGGTCATCGTCACCACCCTGGGCACCGGCATCGGATCGGCGATCATCCACCGCGGTGTGCTGGTGCCGAACTCCGAGCTCGGTCACCTGGAGATCGACGGCTACGACGCCGAGAAGCGGGCTGCGTCCAGCGCACGAGAGCGCGAAGGCCTGAAGTGGAGCGAGTACGTGCCGCGGCTGCAGCGCTACTACGAGACGGTGGAGTTCCTGTTCTCCCCCGACCTGATGGTAGTCGGCGGCGGCATCAGCAAGAAGGCCGACAAATTCCTGCCCAAGCTGAAGCTGCGGACGCCGATCGTCCCGGCCCAGTTGCAGAACCGCGCCGGCATCGTCGGCGCCGCCTGGCTGGCGGCGGCGGAAGCGAGCTGACTCCCGGACGACTCGGATGAACAAACCGTCTGAGCCGGTCACTATGCTGCCTGGGTGAGTACGACACTGCAGTCGAACCTGGCCGACGTGACGGCCTCGGACGCGGCATTGCGCCGTTTCCTGCACGGCCTGCCCGGCGTCGATCAGGTCGGCGCCGACCAGCGGGCGGCGTCCCTGGGCAGCCGGTCGATCAAGACCACCGCGAAGCAGTGGGCGCTCGATCTGGCCATCGGCATGGTCGACCTGACCACCCTGGAGGGCATGGACACCCCGGGCAAGGTGCGGGCGCTGTGCAGCAAGGCGATGCGTCCCGACCCGGCCGATCCGTCCTGCCCGCACACCGCGGCAATCTGCGTCTACGGCGACATGGTCGGCATCGCCAAGGACGCGCTGCAGGGCTCCGACGTGAAGGTGGCCGCGGTGGCGACCGCGTTCCCGTCCGGACGCGCCTCGCGTCGCGTCCGGCTGGCCGACGTCACCGAGGCAGCAGCGGCCGGCGCCGACGAGATCGACATGGTGATCGACCGGGGCGCGTTCCTGTCCGGCCGCTACCTGGAGGTGTTCGAGGACATCGCCGCCGTCCGCGAGGCCTGCGGCACGGCGCACCTGAAGGTGATTTTCGAGACCGGCGAGCTGCAGACCTACGACAACGTGCGCCGGGCGTCCTGGCTGGCGATGCTGGCCGGCGCGCACTTCATCAAGACCTCCACCGGCAAGATCCAGCCGGCGGCCACCCTGCCGGTGACGCTGGTGATGGTGGAAGCCGTCCGCGACTTCCGGCTGGCCACCGGACGGCAGGTCGGGGTGAAACCGGCCGGCGGCATCCGCAGCTCCAAGGACGCGATCAAGTATCTGGTGATGGTGAACGAGATCGCCGGGCCGGACTGGCTGAGCCCGGACTGGTTCCGATTCGGGGCGTCCACGCTGCTCAACGACCTGCTGATGCAGCGCACCAAGATGGCCACCGGACGCTACTCCGGCCCCGACTACTTCACTCTCGACTGACCCAGGGACACCCATGAGCATCAGCTTCGACTACGCCCCGGCGCCGGAATCGCGCTCGATCGTCGACATCAAACCCGCCTACGGGCTGTTCATCGGCGGCGATTTCGTCGATGGGCGCGGCAACGACTTCAGCACCATCAATCCGGCCACCGAGGAGGTGTTGGCGCAGGTCAGCGAGGCCTCCGAGGCCGACGTGGACGCCGCTGTCGTGGCCGCCCGGAAGGCGTTCGGCCCGTGGTCGCGGATGTCCGGCGCCGAACGCGGCAAATACCTGTTCCGGATCGCCCGGCTGCTGGCCGAGCGGTCCCGGGAGTTCGCGGTGCTGGAATCGATCGACAACGGCAAGCCGATCAAGGAGTCCCGGGACGTCGACGTGCCCACCGCGGCCGCCCACTTCTTCTACTACGCAGGCTGGGCCGACAAGCTGGAATACGCCGGCTTCGGACCCAACCCGCAGCCGCTCGGGGTAGCCGGGCAGGTGATTCCGTGGAACTTCCCGCTGCTGATGCTGTCCTGGAAGATCGCCCCGGCGCTGGCCTGCGGCAACACCGTGGTGCTCAAGCCCGCCGAGACCACCCCGCTAACCGCGCTGCTGTTCGCCGAGATCTGCCAGCAGGCCGACCTACCGCCCGGCGTGGTCAACATCATCACCGGTGCCGGTGAGACCGGACGCGCCCTGATCGCCCACCACGACATCGACAAGGTGGCGTTCACCGGGTCGACCGAGGTCGGCAAGTCGATCGCCCGCACCGTGGCCGGCACCGACAAGCGGGTCACCCTGGAGTTGGGCGGCAAGGCGGCCAACATCGTCTTCGACGACGCCCCGATCGACCAGGCCGTCGAGGGCATCGTCAACGGCATCTTCTTCAACCAGGGCCACGTCTGCTGCGCCGGCTCACGGCTGCTGGTGCAGGAGTCGGTGGCTGAGGAGGTGCTGGCCAAGCTGAAGGCCCGGATGGCCACCCTGCGGCTGGGCGATCCGCTGGACAAGAACACCGACATCGGGGCGATCAACTCGGCCGAGCAGTTGGCCAAGATCCGGCGGCTCTCCGACATCGGCGAGGCCGAGGGTGCGGGCCGCTGGTCGCCGGCCTGCGCGCTGCCCGACAAGGGGTTCTGGTTCGCGCCGACGATCTTCACCGGGGTCTCCCAGGCGCACCGGATCGCCCGCGAGGAGATCTTCGGTCCGGTGTTGTCGGTGCTCACCTTCCGCACCCCGAAGGAGGCGGTCGAGAAGGCCAACAACACCCCGTTCGGGTTGTCCGCGGGCATCTGGACCGAGAAGGGCTCCCGGATCCTGTGGATGGCTTCGCAGCTGCGTGCCGGCGTGGTGTGGAGCAATACGTTCAACCGCTTCGACCCGGCCAGCCCGTTCGGCGGGTACAAGGAGTCGGGGTACGGCCGCGAGGGCGGCCGGCACGGGCTGGAAGGGTACCTGCAGTGAGCCGCACGGACGTCCGCAAGACCTACAAGCTGTACATCGGCGGCACCTTTCCACGCTCGGAATCGGGCCGCACCTACCTGGTCAACGACGCCTCCGGGAACCTGCTGGCGAACGCGTCGCAGGCGTCCCGCAAGGATGCCCGGGACGCGGTGAAGGCGGCCCGGTCCGCCTTCGGCGGCTGGTCGTCGCGGACGGCGTACAACCGTGGCCAGGTGGTCTACCGGGTCGCCGAGGTGCTCGAGTCGAGGCGGGCCCAGTTCGAGGCCGAGATCGTCGCGGCTGTCGGCGCCAAGCCGGCCGAGGCACGGGCCGAGGTGGACGCCGCGATCGACCGGCTGGTCTGGTACGCCGGCTGGACGGACAAGATCGCCCACGTGGACGGCGCCGCGAACCCCGTTGCCGGACCCTACTTCAACCTGTCGACGCCGGAACCGACCGGGGTGGTCGCGGTGCTCGCGCCGGAGTCCCCGCTGCTCGGGCTGGTGTCGGTGGTGGCGCCACTGATCGCGGTCGGCAACACCTGTGTGGTGGTCGCCTCGCAGCCCGCGCCGTTGCTAGCGATCACCTTCGCCGAGGTGCTGGCCACGTCCGACGTGCCGGGCGGGGTGGTGAACATCCTGACCGGGGACGCCGCCGAGATCGGGCCGTGGCTGGCCTCCCACATGGACGTCAACGGCCTCGACCTGGCCGGGGTGACGGACGCCGACCTGGCCCGCGACCTGGAGATCGCCGCCGCCGACAACCTGAAACGGGTACGCCGTCGGGGTGTTGAGGACCTGGCCGCCACACCGGAACTCGACCGGATGACCCGTTTCCTGGAGATCAAGACGGTCTGGCACCCGATGGGTCTCTGAACCGCTGTCTGCCGAGATCCCGGCGTTCGCCGGGATGACGATCTTCGCCCGTGCCCGCCGCCGGTCGAGCCCGTCGAGACCGGCCGGGCCACCGCCGGTCGAGCCTGTCGAGACCCCAACCAGCCCACCGCCGGTCGAGCTTGTCGAGACCCTTCCGGACGGGTTTCGACAGGCTCAACCCTCGGTGTGCGGCACGCTCGACCGACGAACCGCAGCGCTTCCGTAGGCTGCCGGCATGACCACCGTCTACACCGCCGAACTGCCGATCCCGGTCGGTGCCGGCGCCATTTGGGCAGTGTTGGTCGATCCGGCGCAACACACCCGACTGGACGACTCGGGCACCGTCGGCACACCCGTCACCGAGGATCTACTCAGCCATGCCGGGCAGGTGTTCACCATGAACATGAGCTGGGACGACGGTACGGAGGTCACTCGATACCGGTCCGACAACCACGTCACGATCTTAGTCCCACAGCGCTCCATCGCCTGGATGACCGCCCTGGTCGGCGGGCCGCCGCTGGGCTGGACCTGGCGATACGACCTCACCCCCATCGACGGCGGCACCGAGGTGACCCTGACCTACGACTGGACCGGCACCTCGGAGGAGAACATCGAGCGCTTCGGCGTCCCGAACCGGACGCCGGAACAGCTCCAGGCCACCCTGCTCCGGCTGGCCCGGCTGATCGCCCGCTGAGCTAAATGATCAGCGTGACCCCCGCTGGTCGAGCTTGTCGAAACCTCTCGCCAGCACCATGCGGTAAGAGGTCTCGACAGTCTCGCCCCGCCTCCGCGCAGGACGAACGCCGTGTCCTCCGTTAGTCCAGTCGATATCTCCACCGTGCTGTGCGGAGCTGCCGGACAGGGCCGGCAGCATCGCGGGCGCGGTGCGATTGGCGATGGGTGATGATGCGCATGGGGTCTGTCGGAGCGACGTTGGTGGCAGGCAGTCGAAGGCACTCTGGACCGCGAACTTGCTGGGTCAGTTCGGCGGTCGAAGCGCTGTTGGCGTAGCGCCCACACCTGATGCCCAGTTTGCCGGTCCGTGCTGTTGCTGGTCGATGGTGACCTGGACCAGGTCTCGCCGGCTGATTGGACGGGCCAGGTGGAGACACTGACCCGTTTGTCGAGGCTGGGGCCCGCCGTGCGTGAGCATTGTGGTGAATCCTGGGTGACGACGACGCCCTTGTGCTGACTGCCCTTCTTCGGGCGCAGGTGTGTCGCCGTGGGCAGATGGGCCGACCGTCGGCTGGGCAGGCGACGGGCTTTGAAGCGCTCCTCGGTCTGCGGAGTTCAGCCCATGTCATTTCTGGGCTCGGGTCTGTTCGGATTGGTGATCGTCATGTTTGGTGAGCCAGATGGTGGTTCCCGCGAGGGCTGCCACGGCCGCCGAGGTCGCGGCGATGGTCCACTGGTCGGAGGTGATGGGGCTGTTGCTGACGAGGCTGATCAGTGGTGCCGCGAGTGCTGTGGCGAGCATCAGCACCGCGAGCACAGACAGGCTGGCGGCAAGGTAGCCGATGCTGAGTCGTGTGTTTCGGTGGTTGCTTGCTCGGACGGCGGTGAGGTGGTGGCCGGCGAGGACGAGCAGTGCGGCCTGCAGGGTGGTGGTGAGGGTCGGAGTGGCGAGGCCGGTGAGCCACCAGGCTCCCATGGTCAGGATCCATGCTGCGGCACCGGGGGAATCGGGCCGGAGGAGGGCCCAGCCGATGGCTGCTGCTGCTGCGGCCGCCAGTATCCATGGGTGTTGGTGGTTGGTGGCGCGGAAGCAGACGGTTGTCGCGGTGATCAGAAGTGTGGCTTGGAGTGCGGTGAGGATCCACGCCGGTACCCCTATGGTCGGTGTTGCTTGGTCCTGTGTGGTCATCGGCGGGCCTTTCGTGGTCCGCGGGAGGCGGCGAGGGCGGCCAGCAGCGGCGCGAGGCTGGCTTGGCCTTGCCAGCGGCTGACCGGGATGCCTTGCTGGCGCAGGCGGCGGAGGTCGTGGCTGCGTTCGAGTGCGCGGATTCGTAGCGCGTTCGCATTGTTGGTCGGGTGCTGGCTGAAGGGCGTGGGGAAGGTGTCGACGATGGCGAGTTCGTGGCCGGCCCGGTGCAGGGCATCAATCGTTTGCAGAGTGTGCGTGGCGAGCAGGGGGCTGCAGACGAAGGTCAGGGTGTGGGGCCGGACGCGGAGCGCGGGCAGGGTGGGCTTATCGGACGTGGTTCGGTCGAGTCGGCTGAGCAGGTCGAGGAGGCGGCGAGTCTGGTTGCGGCCGGTGCCGAACGGCAGGGTGGGGATTCGCCCGCCCAGGTCGTGCAGGGCGATCCGGTCGCCGAGCCAGGCGTAGTGGTGGGCGACGGCGGAGGCGGCTTCGCAGC
>NZ_JASGEN010000156.1:0-39764 GCF_047606365.1 Micropruina sp.
ACACCCGAATCGCGTAGTTCTAGGGCGGTGCGGTGCATCTGCTGGGCGAGTGCTTCGATCTGTGCCTTGATCAGTGCCGCGTCAGCGGTGGGGAGGGAGCCTTTGATGCTGGTGGAACCATGCCCGTCATCGGCAAAGTTCAGATGTCGAGCCTGCTGTGCGTCGCGTAGTTCACGTTCTTGGCGTTTCGCTTCAGCTTCCTCAGCAACCTCGGGTGCGACAACCTCCAACAGATACCGCGACAGGCCAGCAAGTTCGTGACTGTTGAACTCCTCGCAATGACCGACCATCGTGGATTGGGCCATGGCTTCGGCTTCGACGCCCAGGTCGGTGGGGAGCTTCTTCAACACCTGGGTGACGGCTTGGGCTTGCCGGTCGCTCGCGACACCGTCGCGCAGCGCGTCCCCGATCTGGGTGAACCGGTGCAGGTCGTTGGCGTGGTGCAGCATCGCGGAGGCTTGGCCCCGGGTGTAACGCAACTCCGACGCCAGCCAACTGACGGTCGGGACACCATGTGCAGTCATCGCCGCCTCGGAACGATCGACAGTGCCGAGCACGGTGTGCACCACCCCGACCAGCCTGGACTGCACCTGCAACAGATCAGCGACCAGGTCGAGCTGTTTCCGATCCGCCAACAACGCCACCTGGCCGTAGTCGAGATCATCGAGCAGGCCAGCCACCACCGTGGCGAAATCCGCCACCGTCGTCCCCAGCTCTACCTCGATGCTCATACCGTTGACCCTAAACGTCGCCACTGACAGAAATCGTTCACCGATCGGTTAGGGATAAATCCCGTAGCCACACCGGTGATCCGATTCATGAAGACCACGGTAGAGGCTGGGTCTGACACTTTTCGTCAGCAGCTGCCGCCACAGACATGGATTCTGAAACTGACAACACCAGGGTCGTTTCTGACAACACTGTGACAACACCTTTACGTCCAGACCGGCCTGCGGAAACCCCCACCGAGGAGGTCTCGACAAGCTCGACCAACGGAGGCATCGAGTCATCGGATGGTCAGATCGTCCAGAATTCGGGTGCACCGATGTCGAGATCGCTACCCGATTTCGGGAAAACTTCCGGATTTCGGGTTGCAGCACGAAATCGGCACATGTTTCCCGCCACCGGTCACCGATGTCGAGATCGCTGCCGCGCCTCCGGTGGCCCATAGGTCGGTCACCCTGTCACCCACCGTGTGGAGATCCCCGCATCCGGGTTCACAGAGGCATTCGCCCGGGTGGCACAGGCATCCGCCGGGAGCACGAAGGCATCCGTCGGGATGATGGGCAGCCGCGTCCGCGGGAGCACGGGGCGATCGCCGGGTGGCAGAGGCATCCGCCGGGACCACCGAGGCATCCATCGGGAGGATGGGCAGCCGCGTCCGCGGGAGCACGGGGCGATCGCCGGGTGGCAGAGGCGTCCGCCGGGACCACGAAGGCATCCGCCGGGATGATGGGGCAGCCGGGTGCAGCCCGCGTCCGCGGGGATCACGAATGCGGGCGGATGACAGAGGCGTCCGTCCGCTTCCAACCGGCAACAGCTAATCCAGCGCACGGGTCCCGTGGCACGAAAAGAACCGTCCCCACGTCCCACGAGGGCCGAGCGCTCGCTGCCAACCCGCAGCAGCTGACCCAGCACACAGGTCCCGTGGCACGAAAAGAACCGTCCCCGCGTTCCACGAATGTGACGACATGTCCGCTCAGATGGAGTCCATCAGTGGCCTCAGCCATCAGCGGCCGGCGAGCGGCGGCCGGTCGGGTGCCTCAACAAGACCGGCGAACGAGTCATACCAGGATCGTTTGGCGACGGGGACGAACGCAGGGGGTGCTGTCGTCGGGCAGTGGGCGACGACGGTGGTTGGGGCATTGGCTATGGGGCGGGATCGTCTTCCGGCGACGCGTCGACGACGTGGACGTGGCTCTCGCCACCTTCGGCGCTGGGGTCGGACGGCGGCTCGACCATCGACTGCTCACTCACGATGGACACCGTGTTCGGGCTACCGCTGACCTCCTGCGGGTAGCCCGCGGCCGACAGGCCATCCGAGTAGGCACGCAGCAGGCCCCGGATCTTGCCCAGGATGGCGCCGCTCATAGCGTGCAGTGTGCCCCCACTCACCTCCAGAACCGAACCCCAGCCGTCCCTGTGAGTGAGGCCTGCCACAATGACGCGGGTGTTGAAGACGTCCGATCGACCGCTGCCGCCGCAATGGCTGCTGTTGACCATCCTCGCCGGGCTGGGCATGGTCGGACCGTTCTCGATCGACACCATGTTCCCCGCGTTCGCGCAGATGGCGATCGACCTGGACACCTCGCCGCTGGCGCTGCAGCAGCTGATCAGCGTCTACCTGCTGTCGTTCGCGGTGATGAGCCTGTTCCACGGTCCGCTGTCGGACGCGCTGGGCCGCAAGCCGGTGATCATGGTCGGCAGCGCGCTGTTCGTGCTCTCGTCCTTGGCCTGTGCGCTCGCGCCGAGCCTGGGCTGGCTACTGGTCGGACGCGCCCTGCAAGGCCTGAGCGCAGGCGCCGGGCAGATCATCAGCCGAGCGATGGTCCGCGACGTCTTCACCGGGGAGCGGGCGCAGAAGGTGATGTCTCAGATCGCGATGATCTTCGGCCTCGCGCCCGCATTGGCACCGATCGTCGGCGGCTGGCTGCTGAGCCACGGCAACTGGCGGGGCATCTTCTGGTTCCTCACCGGGGTCGGGGTGGTGCTGCTCCTCCTGGTCGGCCTGCTCCTGCCCGAGACCCACCCCACGGCCGAACGGACGCCGCTGCGCGTTGGCCCGCTGTTCCGCTCGTTGTGGAGCGTCTGGACCAACCCGGGCGGACGCCGGCTGGCGCTGACCGCGATGATCAACTTCGCCGGCATGTTCGTCTACATCTCGGCCGCCCCGATGATCGTGGTGAACCTGCTCGGCAAGGGCGAACAGGACTTCTGGATGCTCTTCGTGCCACTGATCTCGGGCATGGTGATCGGCTCCTGGTTCTCCGGACGCCTCGCCGGCCAGATCAGCGGACGCCGGCTGGCGACCATCGGCTACTGGATCAGCCTGGTCGCCGGCGCCGCCAACCTGGCCCTGATGCTGATTCCCGCAGCGCAGACGCTGCCCTGGGCGGTGTTGCTGCTGCCGGTGTACACGTTCGGTGTCGCGATGGCGTTCCCGATCCTGACCCTGGCGATGCTGGACCTGTTCCCCACCAACCGCGGCGCGGCGTCCTCGGTGCAGAGCTTCGTCTCGCTGGTGGCCAACGCGCTGATCGCCGGCGCGCTGGCCCCGGCGGTGGCGTTCTCGCTGCCGATGCTGGCCGGCACCACGCTGGCGCTGACCGCGATCGGCTACCTGATGTGGCGACGCCATCTGAAGGTCACCGCGTGCGACCCGCCGGCACCGCCCGATCCGCAGACCTACGAGCCGCTCGACGAGATGTGAGCCTTCAGCCCCGAACCTCCACCTCCCAGGAGTCCGCCGGCGCATAGGCGGGGGCGCCGGAGTACCAGACCCGGGCAATGCCCGGGATCGGCTGCGGACGCAGCTGGGCGTTGCCGAAGCCGTCCAGGTCGGCGGTGAGGGTTTCGGTCGTGCCGTCCTCGTACTCGACGAGTGCCACCACCGATCCTTCGGACGGCGACGGTGCGCCCGGCGGGCCGTCCACCCGGAGTTGCAGTACGCCTGGCCCGAACTCGACCAGCCGCAGCTGCGATTCGACCTTCGTGGAGACGCCCAAGGTGACCCCGGAACCGGTCTTGGCGGTGCAGCCTGCGCCGGGCAACCAGGAGCGCAGCCAGGTGCGTCCGTCCGGCCATCGCGCCTCGATCGCGTCCCAGATCGAGGTGGCTTTCGACTCCACCTCGACCCGGACGCTGCGGGTCTCGCCGGGCTGCAGGTGCAGCCAGCGATGGTCGACATAGCTGCGGTACCGGGTCGAATCCTGCACCAGTTCGATCCAGGCATCGGCCGGATACGGGAAGGGATTGTGCACGTCGACCACGGACAGCTCGCGGGTGGCGGGTGACTTCGGCTGCGAGATCAGGTCGAAGTAGTTCGACTGGGCCAGGTTGTTGTCGACGTCCGGTTCATCGACCCCGCCGGGAATCCTCACGTAGCGGTCGATCCGGGCCTGGACGCAGTGGTGCCGTTGGTCGGTCGGAATCCACTGCACCTCGAACTCGACCCGCGCACCGGCGTCGACATCATGGGTGACCGCCGGCGTGCCGGTCGGCCCGGGAAGGTCCGTCCATCGTGTCGATTCGGCGTCATCGGTGCTCATCGGCAGCGCTTTGAATCGGACGCTGACCGTGGGTGCGTTCAACCCGCCCTCGTTGTGCACGAACGCCACCACCCGGTTGACGATGCCCACCACCGGCTTGTTCAGGAACTTCTTGTCGGCGTCGCTGAGCGCATTCCGCACCTCGATGTCGGGACTCTTGTAGTCGCCCTTCTCGCCGTTGTTGTTGAGCAGCACCGGGTCGGGCCGGTTGCCCTTGCCCACATCCACCCGCACCCGCGCACCGCCTGCGGCGATCGAGATCACCTCGAGCCGGAACTGCTGGAATTGGTTCGGGCTGAGCTCTTCGAGGCTCTCGTAGTCCTGGCTGGCGGTCAGCGCCGCTCCCTCTCCGTCGCCGTCGTCGATCAGCATGATGATCGGCTTGCGCTTGTCGGCGACCACCGGAGGATTGCGGTACTTGATCGCGTCGTAGCCGATCACCTGACCGGTGCCGAACGTCGGCACATGAAGGTCGCCGAGGAGCCCCGGCACCGGCTGCCGCAGTTCGAAGAACCACGACAGGCCGGGCGCGATCCGCAGTTCGATCGCCGACATGCGTCCGGCCGGGGGCAATCCGGACGAGACCGGCACCAGGTCGACGATCTGATTCGACTCCGGCACGCCCAGGGTGAAGGTGCGCACCTGGCCCGGATCCAGGAAGCCGAGCAGCAGTTTGTGCCTCGCCGCCAGGTGCGGAAGGTTGTCCTCGTGTGCCATCAGCTCGCGCTGACCGAGCTCGCGGGTCCGCATGGCGTCGGTGAAGTTCGGGTCGGTGGCCGGCATGTACTGGTCGTCGAGCCCGAAGGTGTGCCCCAACTCGTGGGCGCTCACCGCCACATCGGTGAAGTTCACGGTGGTGGTCTGGTCATGCGGCATGCAGACCCGGGCCACCTTGTGATCGACGTCCTTGCCGCCGGACTTCACCTTGATGGTCACCTGCCGGCTCTTGGCGAACGGCCAGGTGAAGTTGGTGGAGCTGGCCGAGCGGACGATCACGAAGATCGCGTCGACGTCGGTCCAGGTCAGGCCGGGGGTGCCCTGCAATGCGGTGGCGATGCGCTGCAGCATGTCGTCCTTGATCTCCCACAGCGTGCCGTTCATCTGATGCCAGTCGGCCCATTTGCCACCCAGGTGCACCGGGCCCAGCACACCGCCGGTGACCAGAGTGAGGCCGAGCCGCCCACCGGACATTTCGCGATAGAACGCGTCGACGCCGCTCGCACCGGTGAACACGGTGCGCCAGGACGCCTGCGCGGTGGCGACCGTCGGCGCCGGCTCGGTCGGGGTGACCGTCGTGGGCCACTTGGCGTCGTCGGTGTCGACCAGCACCGCCACCACCCGCCAGTTGGTCAGCTTGTTGCCGGCGGCGTCCCGGGGGACCAGCGAGCCCGCATCGGCGACACCCGGCACCGCGCTGAGCAGTGTCATCGGAAGCGGTGGTTCGGTCGGGTTGTCGATCCACTGCGGCGGTCCGTCCAGCGGCGGCACCGGCGCGAAGTCGACCACGACGTCGGCGACACCCAGCTCGGCCCCACCACCGGTTTCGCGGGCGACGAGCCGCGTGCTGCCGGTTTCGGAACCTGCCAGCAGCCGAATCGTCGGACGCGTCGGGTCGAGGTCGGCGGCCGGGTGCGGGCTGAGGGTGACCAGCCCGGGCGGATCGACCACGATGTCCAGATCGGCGCGGGTGTAGCCGGTGACGCCGGTGTCGATCGTGGCGTCGACCCATGCACCCGGCCACAACGGCTGATCGGGAATCACCAGCCGGACGCCGGGTTCGAGGCCTGCCGCAGCGTCGAGGCTGAGCAACCGGTTCTGACCTGTCACCACCAGCCGGTCGCGGCAGATGATCGCCTGGGACGGCTGGGTGATGCCCCTGCCGACCAGTCGCTGCACGCTCGGCGCCGGCGCGGTGAGGTCGACCAGACCGACCCGATGAGCCGGTGCACGTTCGGTGACCAGCAACTGGGTGCGAGCATCATCGGCCCAGGCCAGCAGGAAGGGCCCGACCAGCCCGGTGAGCACAGTGGTGCGGGTGCCGTCCGGATCAATCCGGGTGAGCGCACCCGTTCCCTGCTCGGTGAGATACGCCTCCCCCGCTGCGCCGACGGCCAGCCCCACCGGAGCGGCCAGTCCGCCGGCGACGGTGTCCACGACACCCGTGGCCAGATCGACGGTGAGCAGGCGTCCGGTCCGGTCGCTGAGTTGCGCGGACGCGCCGTCCTCCGACCAGACCACGCCGTGCGGTGCGCCAAGCCCGGTGGCGACCTCGACTGCGCCGGCACGTCCGGGGTTGAGCAGGTTCTGCCGCAGCAGGACACCACCTTGTTCGACGATCAGCGCTTCGTCACCGCGGACCGCGATGCCCTCGGGATGGTGGTAGCCGTCACCCCAGGGTTCCAGGCCTCCGTTCTCGATCCCGAAGGCGTGCAGCCGTCCGCCCGACCAGTCGGTGGCGAGTACCGTCCGCCCATTCCATACCGCGGCGCCGATCACCGTTCCGGCCGTGCCGTCCGCCCACACCTGTGGTTCCGCCATGATGCCCTCCCTGGTCGGGGCCGACGCTAGGCGCCGAACCCCGACCGACGGCAGAGCGCAGAATTGCCACCGGGGGTGGTGGTATCAGGGCAGCTGCTCAGGCCCTCCGCTCACGTGTTGGCCAGGATCGACGCAGTGTCCGAGATGGTCAGTTGGGGCGGATAGAGACCCATCACATGCAGGGCAGCCTCGTTGTTCTCGGCGGTCGAACCGGCGCAGGCGTCGGCGGCGATGATCACGTATGCCCCGGCGTCCGCGGCGGTGAGTGCGGTGGAGAGCACGCAGCAGTCGGTCGAGACACCGGTCAGCACGACCCGCGCGCCGCGTCCGACGATGGCCTCCATGTCGGGGCCCCACTTGCCGAACGTCGGCCGGTCGAGGGTCGGACGCGTGGTCAGGTCCTGAACGGCGGGCACCAGATCGAAGATCGGATCGGACGGCGGCCGATCGGCGAACGGCCAGTCGGAGAAGTACTCGCCCCAGGACGTGTCACGGTCGGCGGTCGGCAGCCACCGGGTGATCAGCACCCGATCGCCGAAGGCCGGAGCAAGGCGCCGGATATTCGCGACGGCGTCGTCGAAGAACGGCGATGCCCAATCGGAATCCGGGGCGGCGAAAATGTTCTGCGGGTCGATCACGACCAACCAGTGATCGAGTGCGCGGAATCCTGACGAGGGGGTGGTCATAAGGTCTCCTGTGGTTACGCACATCGCTGTGCGGATGGGGGTGAATGACATTGAATCACCTCAAGCGAGGCCCTCGGGTGGAAATCTGCATCCATTCCGAACCGATGAACTGCGAGTTCACAGGCCGAGCAGAGTCGGTGCCGTCAGGCTTGGGGAAGCGCCGATCCTCGTCGGTCGATCTTGTCGAGACCCCTATGGCAACGGTTTCGACAAGCTCAGCCAGCGAGAAGCAGAATTGATCGAGACTTCCTTGGGGATGCACTGATCAAAGCCCTTCTATCGTCATCCCGGACTTGCTCCGGGATCTGCCCCAGCCTGAGATCCCGGGTCGGAGCCCGGGATGACGTGAATGATCAACGGAGCACGACCAGATCCTGTGTGGCGCGCGTCATCGCCACATAGCGATCCACGGCACCGGTGATGCCGGGTTCGAATGCGTCGGAATCCACCAGCAGCACCAGGTCGAATTCCAGGCCCTTGGCACCTTCGGCAGTCAACGAACGCACCCGGTCCGTTCCTGAATACGAGGGGTCACCGATGACGCAGGCGATGCCGTCCGGGTGTGCGGAAAGCCAGTCAGCGAGAATCTCCTCCCGCTCAGCAAGCGAAGCGTGCCGCACCGGACGCCCGGTGCTGCGAATGGAGGTCGGCACCGTGACATCGGGCAATGCGGCCAGAATCACCGGTTCGGCCTCGGCCATCACCTCTTCGGGCGTCCGGTAGTTCACGGTCAGCGTCGACACCCGGACGTCGGCGAAGCCGACCCGCTCGAGCCGGTCGGCCCACGATTCGGTGAACCCGTGCCGGGCCTGCGCCCTGTCCCCCACCACGGTGAAGCTGCGGGACGGGCAGCGGCGCAGCAGCAGTTGCCATTCAGCGTCGGTCAGTTCCTGTGCCTCGTCGACGATGACATGCGCGAACGGCCCGGCCAGCGGATCGGCCTCGGCCGACGACAACGCATCGTCGTGTACCAGCGAATCCCGGATGCTCGCCCGGTTGAGCAGTTTCAAACCCGACTCGGGGTCGTCGTCGGCGGCCAGGATGTCCTCGACGACGTCGTTCATGTAGGAACGATCCGCCGCCTCTTCGACGCGCCGGCGGCGGTTGCGTTCCGGCGCCTCGGGATCGCCCAGCCGTTGCCGCATGGCATCCAGCAGCGGCAGGTCGGCCACGGTCCACGGCGAGCCCTCGGGACGCTTCAGCACCCGCACCTCGTCCGGGCTCAACCAGGGCGCACAGCGCCGCAGATAGGCCGGCACCGCCCACAGATCGGCGACCAGGTCGGTCGGTTCCAGCACCGGCCAAGCCCGCCGGAACTCCCGGCGCAGAACCCCATTGCCCTCCAGCGCACGACGGACGTCGTCGGTGGTCACCTCGTCCTCGGTCACCGCCGCGTCGAAGGCGTCGAGCAGAATCTCCAGCAACGCCTCCCAGACCTGCTCCTGCGCCTCGTTGTGCGGCGTCCCGGCATCGACCGACTCGAAGGCCTCCGCCCAGTCGGCGGCCCGGATGCGCAGATCGGCCCACGGCGTCTCGACCACCAGCGTCTTCGTCGGCGGCTCCTCATAGAGCGCGACCGCGGGCTCGACGGCTTCGGCCATCCGCGCCGACGACTTGAGCCGAGCCACGTCGACGTCAGCCTCGTCCACCGCGGCGGCGCCCTCAGGCATGAGGTCGCGCAATGTGCAGGTCTGGACGCCCTCCTCGCCCAGCCCGGGCAGGATGTCGGCGACATAGGCCAGGTACGCCTGATGCGGACCGATGAACAGCAGGCCGCCGCGGGCACCGCCCAGCCGCGGGTCGGCATAGGCCAGGTAGGCGGCACGATGCAGCGCGACCACCGTCTTGCCGGTGCCGGGTCCGCCGTCGACCACCAGCGCACCGGACGAGCCGGCCCGGATCACGGCGTCCTGGTCGGCCTGCAGGGTGCCGAGCACGTCGCGCATCCGCGCCGTCCGCGATTCGCCGAGGCTGGCCAGGAAGGCCGACTGGTCGTCGAGTGCGGCACTCGGGACGGCGGCATCGGCGACGAAGGATTCGTCCCAGTAGTCGATGACACGACCGTCCATCCAGCGGTAGCGGCGGCGTCCGGCCAGCCCCAGCGGATGAGCCCGGGTGGCGGCGAAGAACGGTTCCGCGGCCGGAGTGCGCCAATCGACCAGCAGTTGCCGTCCGGTGCGATCGGTCAGGCCGACCCGTCCGATGTAGACCGGGTCGCTGCCGTCGGTGAAGGTCATCCGGCCCAGGCATGCCTCCCAGGCGAAGCGGCGCAACAGCCGCAGTCGGGCGCTCAGCCGGTGGATCTCCAGGTCGCGGTCGAGCGCCTGACGGCCACGACGTCCGGGCGCCAGCCGGAGTTCGTCGAGCCGGGCGGAGACCTCGGCGACCTGCTCGGCGATGCAATCAGCGATGCTGGCCAGATGCCGTTCGTCGGCGTCGATCAGGCGTGGATCGGCCTTGGCGGCGAGGCGTTCGGGAAGCTGAAAAGCAGTGGTAACCGGGGACATGACGGACGATTCTTCCCCCGGGTGGGGGTCTTGCGGCAAGCCCCCCGATGGGTTATAGCTTGGAATTGCAGGGAGAGCGGAAACCGGCGGGTGTAGCGTCCGCGGCTATGGCACCTGCCTATACCCACGGGCACGCCGAGAGCGTGCTGCGTTCCCACCGCACCCGCACCGCCGCGAATTCGGCGGCCTATCTGCTGGGCGCACTCAAGCCCGGGCAGTCCCTGCTCGACATCGGCAGCGGGCCGGGCACCATCACCGCCGACCTGGCCCGGCTGGTCGCGCCCGGACGCGTCGTCGCACTGGAAACCTCCGAAGACGTCCTGGCGCTCACCCGCGCCGGCGTGACAGAAACCGGCGCCGACAACGTCGATTACCTGGTCGGCGACGTGCACGCCCTCGACCTCCCGGACGACTCCTTCGACGTGGTGCACGCCCACCAGGTGCTGCAGCACCTGCCCGACCCCGTCCAGGCGCTGCGCGAGATGGTGCGGGTGTGCCGTCCGGGCGGTGTGGTCGCGGTCCGGGACGGGGACTACGGCGCCTTCACCTGGTTCCCGGCGAACCCGGGCCTGGATCGCTGGCTCGAGCTGTACAGCGCCGCCGCGCGGGCCAACGGCGGCGAGCCGGACGCCGGGCGCCGCCTGCTCAGCTGGGCGCACGCCGCCGGCTGCCACGACGTGACCGTCACGTCGAGCACCTGGTGTTACGCCGACCCGGAATCCCGGGCGGCCTGGGGTGAGGGCTGGGCCGACCGGATTCTGCACTCGGCGATCGCGACGCAACTGGTGGCGTCCGGCCTGGCCGACGCCGACGAGTTGGCGACCGTCGCGCAAGCCTGGCGGGATTGGGTCGCCGAGGACGACGGTTGGATCAGCGTGCTGCACGGGGAACTGTTGATCCACGTCTGAGCCGTGGGAAGGTTGGCCCATGCAGGGGATTCGTCTGACCACGATCACGCTGGGCGCGCCCGACCCGGTGTCGTTGGCGCGCTTCTATGCGCGCCTGCTGGGCTGGACGCTGGGACCCACCGACGACCCGACCTGGATCGGTGTGCGGAACCCGGACGGCGGCATCGGAATCGCCTGCCAGCTGGAGAAGAACCACGTCCGGCCGACCTGGCCGGGCGCTCCCGGCGACCAGCAGATGCAGGTACATCTGGAGATCCAGGTCGACGACCTACAGGCCGGCCTGCAGCACGCCCGGCAATGCGGCGCCCGGATGGCCCGCTACCAGCCGCAGGCGAACGTCCGGGTCTGCCTCGACCCTGCCGGACACCCGTTCTGTCTCTGGGTGGAAGGCTGACGTCTCCACTCGACCCGCTTAGTCAAACCTTAAGAACACTCCGGCTTCGGGCTTAACCCGCGCCCGGAACGATCGCCGTCATGACGATCGGAGTTCGGGACATCCGGCGGGTGCGGCAGGTGCGGACGCTGGCCTGCCTGACGCTGCTGGCCGTGGTGGCGCTGCTGATGGCCTGGCTGGCGGGGCTGTGGGCGCCGACCGGCGAAGCGAAAGGTCCGGGCAGCCGGAACCGGGACACCGACCATCCGACGGTATTGCTGGTCAACGCCGACCATCCGCTGCCCGATGACTTCCGGACGCCGAAACTGGTCACACTGGCCGGCACGGTTCCGGCGTCCGGTTCTCGGGTGAAGGTTGCGGCCGAGGTCGTCGAGCCGCTGCGGTCACTCTTCGCCGCAGCCCGGAAAGCGGGGCTGACCAGGCTGTATGTGGCCAGCGGCTATCGCACCGCCGCCGAGCAGCGAGCCTTGTGGAAGCAGGCAGAGGACAAGTCGTACGTGCAACGCCCCAGGCATAGCGAACATCAGACCGGTTGGGCGGTGGATCTGGCCGACCTGCGGGTGGGCGACGGCGAGTTCGGCGACAGCCGGGCCGGTCGCTGGCTGGCCGGCAACGCCTGGCGATACGGGTTCATCCTGCGTTACCCGCCCGGCAAGAAGGAGCTGACCGGGATCGCCTACGAGCCGTGGCACTACCGCTATGTCGGCCGTCCGGTGGCCCGGACGTGCCACGATCAGGGTCTGGTGCTGGAGGAGTACGTGAGGCGGGCATGAACGACGACACCCGGACGACCGGGCACACCATCCTGGTCTGCGACGACGACGCCGACATCGTCCGTGCGCTGCGGATCTACCTGACCGGTGAAGGCTACGAGGTGCTGGAAGCGTCCGACGGCGCCGAAGCGGTGGCAACAGTGCGCTCCGACACCGTTCACCTGGTGCTGCTCGACGTGATGATGCCCGGCCTGGACGGCATCGGCGCCGCCGACCGGATCCGGCAGGAATCCAACGTGCCGATCATCTTCCTGTCCGCCAAGGGTGAGGAGTCCGACCGCATCCTCGGCCTGCACGCCGGCGCCGACGACTACATCGTGAAGCCGTTCTCGCCGGCCGAACTGTCCGCCCGGATCCGCTCCGCGTTGCGCCGGTACACGCGTCTCGGCGGGTTGCCGTCCGATGATCCCGGACGGGTCTGGCGCACCGGTGCGTTGGAGTTGGACGACGACCGCAAGGCCGTCCAGGTGAACGGTGCCCCGGTGACGCTGACCGCGTTGGAGTTCGGCATTCTGCGGCATCTGATCGCGAACCAGGACCGGGTGTTCTCCTCCGCCCAGATCTACGAGGCGGTGTGGCGCGAACCGGCCTACGACCCCGGCCGGACGGTGGCGGTGCACGTCCGGCACATCCGCGAGAAGATCGAGGCCGACCCCAGCCGTCCGCGCTATCTGCGCGTCGTACACGGTCTCGGCTACAAGGTGGTGGCGCTGCCATGAAGCGGGTGATCGGGTCGTCGTGGTTCGCCGCAGTCGCGTTCACGGTGACGTCGCTGGGACTGATCGCGATGCTGTACCAGCGGGTCGAACCGTTCCGCTACTACGGGGGCCGGTTCGGTGTCGCGCCGTTCCTTCCGGACCCCCGGGTCACGACGGTGCTGCTGCTCGTGGCAGCGACGCTGGCCACCCTGTCCTGCCTGCTCGGCGCGCACCGGATGGCGCAGCAGCGAATCCACCGGCTGGACTGGTTCTTCGTGGTGATCGGCGAGGTGGCCGTGTGGTCGCTGGTCGCCGGCTTCTTCGAGAAGGGTCGCGGTCTGTGGAACTGGCACGTGATCTGCCTGGCCGTGCTGGCGGCGTCCGGCTGCTACTTGTGGGCGACCATCCTGGTGCGGCTCCGGGCCGGCAGCCTGTCGGACACCATCTTCTGGCCCAAGGTCTTCCGTACCCTGCCGCTCAACCAGTTCGCCGGCATCTTCGTGCTGGCCGTGGTGGCGATCGCGACCTTCGTGCTGGCCACCGGCGCCCAATCCGCCGTCCAAGCCGCTGTTCGCTCCGGCCCCTACCGGGACTTGTCGCTGGTGTGGTGGCTGATCGGGGAATGGGGCACCAAGGTCGGCCTGGCCGGCCTCACCCTGGTCGCGGTGGCGGTGCTCTGCCGCAGCATCCTGTCGATCACGGCGGCCAAGGAGGCGGCGGTGGAGGCCCGGCTGCGCGAGGAACGGTTCCGCGCCGAGCTGATCACCAACCTCACCCACGACCTGCGCACGCCGCTGACCTCGATCGTCAGCTACGTCGACCTGATCGCCAAGCTCGAACTGCCCGAACCGCGGCTGACCGAATACACCGGGGTGCTGACCCGCAAGGCCGACCGGCTCAAGGGACTGATCGGCGATCTGCTGGACGCCTCACGCGCCAGCGCCGGCAACCTGCCGGTGCGGCTGCAACCGATCGGCATCTCCGAGATCGTCAGCCAGGTGGCCGGCGACTTCGACGACGCCCTGAACGCCCGGCGGCTGACCTGGGTCGGCCCGCCGCCGGCAACCGATGTCGTGCTGGCCGACGGCGAGCACCTGTACCGGGTGCTGGAGAACCTGATCGGCAACGCCGCCAAGTACGCCGCCCCCGGCAGCTGTGTGCATGCCGACCTGGATCGGGCACCGCACGGGCTCCGGCTGCGGATCAGCAACCGGACCAGCGAGCCGCTGTTGGTGCGGCCCGCCGAGCTGACCGCGCAGTTCGTCCGCGGCGACACCTCCCGGCACGGTGACGGCAGCGCGCTCGGCCTGTTCATCGCCGACCGGCTCACCGCCCTGATGGCGGGACGGCTCACCGTCACCGTCGATCAGGACCGGTTCACCGCCGCCGTCGAACTGCCGCTCGTCCCCGCTTCGCTCACGCGGTGACGTCGGCGACCGGAGCTCCGGTCAGCCGGACCAGGTCGTCGGGGGTGAGCTGGAAGACCGCGTGCGGATGACCGGCGGCGGCCCAGATCACGTCAAACCGGAACAGCTCGGTGTCGATCAGTTCGACGCTCGGCTTGGCGTGCGCCACCGGCGACACTCCCCCGATCGAGAAACCGGTGGAGTCCTTCACGAAGCGGGCATCCGCGCGGGTCAGTTCGCCGACCTTCATCGCCACCTTGGTCTCGTCGACCCGGCGGTCGCCCGAGGTCATCACCAGCACCGCGGCGTCGTCGGAGCGCCGCCGGAAGATGATGCTCTTCACGATCTGGCCGAGTTGGACGCCGAGCGCGTCCGCGGCGTCCTGGGCGGTGCGCGCCGAGTCGGCCAGCATCCGCGGGGCATGGGGGTGGCCGAGTTCGGTGAGCCGTTGGGAGACGCGCTGGGCGCCGGCGGGCAGGGTCGCATCGGATTGGGCGGAAGTCATAGGGTCCATCCTGCCGTGCCCGCGAGAGTATTAACTCAGGCGGCCACGGCCTCCTCACCGTGTCCGTCCTGACGGCTGGAGGAGTCATGCCCGTTCCACGCAACGACGCCGCGATCGACGTCCTGTCCACCGTGCTCACCCAGGGACACCACGACCGTCCCGCAGAACTGGTCGACTACCTCGGCTACGAGATCCGCGAACCGGACGGCTGGCTGTGGCACGCGCAGCAGCCACAGCCACCGCTGCAGCAGGCGGACGCCTACGACCTCGCCGACGCCGTCCCCGGGGCGCGGTTGCACGAATCGCCCGGCCTGATGCTCGACACCAGCGGCGGCACGGCTCCGTTCACCGCCGAGCAGCAGGAGTACTGCCGGCGCAGCCTCGACGTCACCATGAAGGGCGGCACCACCAGCGGCGTGATCTACCCGCTGGCACTGTGTGAACTGGCCCGGCACTTCCGCTTCCGCAACTTGGGCGGCGCCTCCGCCGGGGCGATCGCCGCCTCACTGGCCGCGGCAGCCGAACTGGGCCGGACGCGGCGCGCCACCGGCGCCGTCCGTGACGACACCAGGAACGCCGAGCAGATCGCCCAGGGCCGGCTGCGGCAGGGCTTCGCCGGGCTCTCCGACGTGCTGGCCTGGCTCACCCAGCGGGACCGCCCGAACGGACCCCAGGAGTTCCGGCTGGTCCAGTTGTTCAAACCCACCCTCGCCGGCCTGCCGCTGTTCCGGGTGCTGGCGGCAGCGATGCGCGGCCAGTTCGTCCGCGGTGCCCTGCTGTTGCTGGTCAGCCTGGACGTGAAGGCGCTGGCCCTCACCCTGGTGCCGTTCGTGCTGGCGCCGCTGGCCCTGTCGGCAGCTGCGCCCTGGCAGTGGGGCGGCGGCTGGCTGAGCGTCGGCAATTACTGGTGGTCGGTGCTGCTGCTCTGGCTCGCATTCGGTTGGGCGATTCCGCTGGTGGCGCTGTGGTTCACCCGGCCGCAGCGGACGCCGTCCCAGCCGCCCAGCGGCTTCGAGGAACCCGTTCCGGTGCAGCTGCCGCCGGCCGAGCGGCGTCCCTGGCTGCGGATGATGAGCCTGGTCGTCGTCTGCGCGCTGGCCTGGGTGCTGGCCGCGCACTACGCGCTGGGCTGGGTGGGCCTGCTGATCTCCTTGATCTTCCTGGTCGCCGAGATGGCCTTCGTGCTGATCGGCTTCGGCATCGGCCTGGTCTGGTTCTCCAGCACCGCCAAGGACCACCGGTTCGGACTGATCGGCGGCTCCGGGCAGGCCACGGACGCGGGCACCTGGCGCGGCCGGCTGGCTCGGCTGGTGGACAGCGCCGCCGGCGTCCTGCCCGACACCACCGTCGAAGCGAACCTGACCGATTGGCTGACCGGGGCGATGGCCGACCTGGCCGGTTTCGACGCCGACGAGGTGCTGCGGTTCGGCCACCTGTGGACCGGCGGCGACTACACCCCCGGCGACCCGGACGGCAGCGGACGCCGCGCCGCCACGACCGCCCGGCTGCGGTCGATCAACCTCGAGCTGATGAGCACCGAGCTGATCCGGCACGCCCCGTACCGGTTCCCGCTGCCGCCCGTGGAAGCCTCCGGCGAGCAGCTCTGGTTCAATCCGGACGACCTGGCCGGCCTGATCCCCGCCCGGGTGATCGCGGCGATGACCGACGGTGCCGCCCCGCTGCAGGTGCGTGCCCTAGCCACCGGTGCCGAGATCAGCCTCTACCCGTTCCCACAACCCTGGGATCTGCCGGTGGTGTTCGCCACCCGCGCCTCGCTCGCCCTGCCGGGCCTGTTCCAGGCCGTCCGGCTCTACGAGCTGCGCGAAGGCTCCACACCGGTGCGCACCGAGTTCGGTGCCCGGCTCGGCCGGGGCGCCACCGAATTGCGCTGGCCGGGTGCGGACGGCGCCGCCCAGGTCGCTCAGGAGTTGTGGCTGACCGACGGCGGCGTCACCTCCAACTTCCCGATCCACCTGTTCGACTCACCGCTGCCGCTGTGGCCGACCGTCGGCATCGACCTGGGCAGCCATCCGGCCGGCGCCGGCCACCAGGACGTCTACCTGCTCGGCGACGCCGGCGCGGCCAAGGAACTGGGCACCCCGCTGGGCAGGGCGATGAGCAGCTTCCTGGCGGCGGTGATCGGCACCGGCCTGCAATGGCGCGACACCGCGCAACTGTGGATGCCGGCCTTCCAGGCCCGCATCGCGGTGGTCCGGCAGCGCAGCTACGAGGGCGGCAACAACCTGTTCATGACCACCGACGACATCGCCTCGCTCGCCCTGCGCGGGGTGGTCGCCGGCATGCGGTTGCGGCGCAGGTTCGCCTCTGACGCGCAATGGGAACGGCAGCAGTGGCTGCGGCTGCGGGTGGCCGCCGAGAGTCTGGCCGGCTTCTCCGACCGGCTGCGGGTGTCGCTGCGCGAGCAGGCCTACGCGCGGCTGATTCCCGCTCCCGGCGCAGGTGAGCCGTGGGACGTGCTGGACGCGATCCGCGACCAGTTGGCCGGCCACGCCGACCCAAATCCGCCGGCGGCGCCACCGGACGCCCCCGACCCCGCGGTCTACTGGTATCGACCCGAGACGTCCGCGTTCTTCGGCGAACTCGGGACGCTGCTCGAGCCGGCCAAGCACAGCGAGCCACAATCCGGAGTCTTGCGCGACGGTGCGCCACGCCCGTTCGCAGAGCTGCGTCAAGTGCCGCGCGACTAGGTGTTTCGTCCCGGGGGGTGCCGCGCGACTAGGTGTTTCGTCATCCCGGCGAACGCCGGGATCTCCGCTCGCTGGAACGCTGGGAGCTGAGATCCCGGGGCAAGCCCGGGATGACGGGGACCGCTACTGGATGCCCGCCGCCTGCACGGAACGGACGGCGTCCAGGGCGGCCTGGTCGCCGTCCGCTTCGGGTTCGGGGCCGCGTCCCCACAGCCAGCGGTCGAGTTCCTCGGAAGTGCCGGCGAATCCCGCGGTGGGCGGCAGGTCGGTGATCCGCAGCATGCCGGGCTCGTCGTAGCTCTTGCCGGACTGGCCGACACCACGCCATCGTCCGGGGCGGACCAGCACGGTGCGTTCCGCGTCACTGAGGGTCAGCGCGACCACATGATCGGAGGGCACGAACTCGAAACCCGGCTGCGTGCCCCACCAGGCGAACATCACGTCGACCGCATGCAACACGCCGTCGGCGGCCACCTCGGGGTCGATGGGGGTCGGCGTCCGGCCGGCGACGAGTTCGGCGTCGATCCGGTGCATCACCGCCTCGTGCACCTGCATCCGGCGGGTGAAGCCGACGGTCTGGTCGGTGGTGAACCACGTCCAGGCCGGCTGCTCATCTACTCGCTTGTCCAGCTGCGCCAACAGGGCATCGGTCTCGGCGTTAAGCAGTGCGACGCCGGCGGCCGGATCGTCGGGTCGCTCCGGCTTCTCTTCCTGGATCGCTTCGGCGTCCTCGTCGCTTTGCGCGCCGGAGGCCAGGATCCGTGCCCAGAACCCGTGCACCTCGGTGAGGTGCCAGAGCAGGTCGGCGGTCGTCCAGGCTGGACAACTCGGAACGGTAGCCGTCGCGTCGGCGGCGAGGATCGCCTCGGCGAAACGCTCGGTCTCGGTGCGGATCACCCGCGTGTGGTCGAACATCTTCCCGACCATACTTGCCCGGGCCTGAGAGCATTGGTCCGTGACCCAACCCCCGCCACCCCCGGCCCGCGAGCTCCCCGGCGTTGGCTCACCCTTGGCGGCCGCCACGCTGACCGCTGTTCTGGTGGTGCTGATCTGGTGGGCGTTCGTCACCCGCTACCGCGGCCAGGTGCTGGAAGCGCTGGCGATGCAGGGCTCACACATCGGTGCCTGGCGGATCGACGCGCAGGCTGACCAACTGCTGTCCACGGTGTCGGTGCCGATGGTGGCGGCGATCCTGCTCACGGTGCTGGTGATCGGAATCGTGCGCGGACGCTGGGTCGCGGGCCTGGCCGCCGCGGCCGCCGTCGGGGGTGCCAATGTCACCACCCAGATCCTCAAGTACCGCGTCTTCGACCGGGACGACCTGCTCGACCTCGGCGGCTGGAACAGCACGAACACCTTGCCGTCCGGCCACACCACCGTCGCGGCGGCGGCACTGGTCGGCCTGCTGCTGGTGGTGCCGCCCGCGCTGCGATCGCTGACCACAGTGGTGGGCACCCTGGCGGTCTGCGCCTACGGCCTGGCCACCCTGGTCAACCAGTGGCATCGGCCCTCGGACGTGTTGGCGGCGATCCTGGTCTCCTGCGCGTGGGGCTATCTGGCGGTGGCCGCGATTCGGCTGGCCGAACGCCACGGACGGCTCCGCGACGTCCGGCACTCCCCCGGCGCCGCGTCCGTGCTGCTGGTGGCCCTGGGCATCTGCGGTGTCACCCTGGCGATCGCCGCCGGCTACATCGTCTGGGACGGCAACCCGAACAACGCCGACCGGATGACCGGCCTGATCGCCTACGCCGGTGGTGTCTCTGCACTGATCGGCGTCTGCGCGGGCGGCATGGGCACCCTGCTGCGATTGCTGGACGCCACCCGCCCACTCCCGCGGGCTCGGGAACGGGTCGAACTGGGTGGGATCAGCGTGCCTCAGCCCTCGCCACCAGCCTGACGAAGGTGCGCGTCCCGATTCGGGATGCAATGTGTAGCGAAGGAAACGCTGTTCGTCGTTCGGTCAAGCCTGTCGAGACCTGGGGGCGACGTTGTCGAGATCGCTGGCTGCGGTTCAACAGGCTCACCCAACAGCGAATGACTTGATCAGCGTCAGCGGCCACCTCCCGGTGCACTCCCACCGGTCGGTGTCGTGGTGGTGTCGATCGGGACGGTGAGCGCCACCTGGTAGCCGTCGTCGACACTTCCGGTCACCGTCGCCATCTGATGGGCGGCGCCGTCCTCACCGAAGACGTTGTCGGTGGTCAGGCTGACCCCGGCGAGGTTGGCCTGGGAGCCGGAGTACCGATCGGTGGCGTAGACCACGTCGCAGACGTCTTTGGGGAACGCCAGCTGCGAGGTGCAGATCCGCTTGTCGGCGTCGGCGATGCTGGCCTCGTCCGGGTAGACCTCGAAGTGGACGTGCGGCCACCGTCCGGAGTAGCAGGCCGGGAAGATGCTGGTGAAGGTGACCTTGCCGGCCGAGTCGGCGATCTGGACGCCGCGCAGGTAGTTCTCGTTCTCCAGGCCTTGGGAGTACATCGAGTAGTTGCCGCCGGCGTCGCAGTGCCAGACGTAGACGGCGACGCCGGCGAACGCGCCACCGCCGTTGGCCATGTCGAGAATGGTCAGGGTCAGCGTCATCGGCACACCGTCGGCCTTGGTGGTGCTGGTGCCGAAGCTGCTGGTGATGTCCGAGCGGACCACGCCGCTCTGTTCGAGGATGTCCGGCCCGTTGGTGCCATCGGCCGGGTAGGGGCCGTTGGTCTCGTCCGGAATCTCGGTGAGCCCGGTGGAGCTGGACGCCGTCGCGGTTGTGGAGGCGGCGGTCGTCGAAGTGCAGGCCGCGAGGGTCAGCCCGAGCGCGCCGACGCCGGCCAGGCCGAACATCCGACGGCGGCTCAGCAGGGTGCCGATGTCGAACTGGAGTCCTTGGTCGACCAGCTCTTCATCGGGATGGGTGAGCGGACGCCCCTGGTAACTGGGTGGTCCGGTGCGATGGGTGCTCATGGCGGTTCCGATCTGGACGGGTACAAGCTGACCAGATCATCGTCGCGGGTCAGCCCGGACGCGCGCTGTGTGTCGTCTGTGGGCCTGCTGTGTGACATCCACTGGGCGTCTACGACGTCTACTCAGCCAACACGGGGGCGTGGCCTCAAGCTTCTGAACTACTCCCGTTTCACCGCTGGATTCCGGCCAGAACGCCGAGCCGCTCGTCCTCGGTGAGGAAGCCGCTCATCGGTGAGACCTCCCGCATCTCAATACCGTCGGTCGAGGTGTCGACGAGGACGCGCTGGAGGTTGCGCAGGCTTCGGCTGTCGATGATGCGCTGCCAGCGATCCAGGTTCCGCCCGTGGACAGAGCCCTGGGTGTTCGAACGCACCCGATCCAAGTTGCGCTGCATGCGATCCCACCCGGAATCGTCGATGCCGCTGACGCCGAGCTTGTGGGATATCTGGCGGTGCAGCAGCCAGCTACGTCGCTTGGTGCGTTCCATCGGAACCGGCGAGACATCGAAGCCGGCCTGCAAGCCCAGTCCGGACAGCAGCAACTCCAGCGTGGGCTCGGAGGGTTCGAGTTTGCCGGAAACATAACGGCTGATCTTGCTCGGAGGCAGGCCAGTGAGCCGGGAAAGCTCCACCTGACTGGTACCGGTGGAGTCCATCCCGCGACGCAGAACCTCGCTCCTGTTCACGATCAAGATCGTACCATTAAGTGGTAATTCTGTAGCAGGGCTCGGCCGGCTCGGCAGCGCCTACAAGCAGCCATTGCCGCACCTCAGACGAACAGCCGTCGAGCGGCACGATCTATACCATTGTCAGATCATGCAGTCAGACTCAGGAACGAAGCTCGCCACGCTACGTGCCGCCATTGACGAAGGCTGCGCCGACCTCACCGCCGGTAGATACGTCGAGATCGATGATGACCAACTCGACCACTACCTTGCCGAGCTAGGCGACGCCGGCAACTCGACCCCGCACGTTCCCACCGGTGGATCTCGATCGGAAAGATAGCCGTGCAATGATTCCCAAGTGTCGAGCCTTTCTGACGTGGTCGAGTTCTGGGACGCCGAGATCGGACGTTGGGTCAACGGCCACCAACAATTGCATTCCGATATTGAGCGCTGGCGAACGGCCTATTCCGGACGCGGAGACGGCGCGGTTGACCTCAACGCCATGCCCGAGCCCTATGTCGGACCATTCGCAACCGACCGTGCCCCTGCGCTGGTGATGCTCGGCCTCAACCCAGGTGCTGCCGAACCACGCTTCCAAGCCATCGACGGCATCTACACCGAACGCGTCCGGCAGACTTCCTATAGCGCGTGGGCAGCTACGGGCCCCTACTCGGATCAGGCGTGGGAGTCGATCAAGGGCCGCAACCAGTACCACCAGAATCGGGTTGCTTTCGCCCGTCGACTGCATCACGACCCGGCCATCCAGCCCCGGGATCTGCTCTACGTCGAGCTCTATCCGTTCCACTCAAAACGAGTCACCGGGCCGATCAAACCGCCAGCCGATCTGCTCAAGCGACGCATCCTGGACCCCATCGCGGAACTCGACACCCCATTCGTCTTCGCATTCGGCAAGCCCTGGCTTTCCGCAGCGCAGATGTTGGGTCTGGACGCGGGCACCCCTATTCCGGTCGACTGGGCAACCCCGAGCCGTGAGGCCCGCTGCTTCCCACTGACAAAGAACCAATCCCTGGTCGTCATCACTCAGCTCGGCTATGCCGGACCGCCCGGGGAAGCCGACACCCAAGCGCTGGCCGCTGCCCTACATACCTGACGCATCGCGTGGCGCACCTGCTGCCGATTCGCCGGCGAATCTCGGACACAACATCGCGCCGTTCGTCCTCGGTCAGGAAAGCCGCTCATCGGTGAGACCTTCCGCATCTCGACACTGTCGGTCGAGGTGTCAATCCATTCACCTCATAGAACAGACTGGCCCCGTGGCCAGATCTGAAATCTCGAGGAGTCCACGCTGGCTGTGGGCGGCCGGCGGCGGCTCGCGACTGTTCGGCTCGGATGGTGTCGAATACCACCGAGTAAGTGGTCTTGACCGCGTCGAGGTCGAGCGCCTTCTCACCCTCGGCGATCTGGACGCGGTGCAGGTCGACTGTGGCGGCGGCATAACCGAGTGGGTAAGTCCATCTGAGGCGCGTCGACTCTGGCTCGGCCTCGAATCACACTTGCATGACATCGACGGTTGGAAGCCGCCCCGCGACGCAAGCGGCATGCAGCGGTACGAGGCGGAACTCAGGAGATCAGCCGAGGGTCGCTACGTCCTGGTCTTCGTGAACGAATAGGGACTAGAACGTCGTCCAGCAGATTCGGAGCCCAAGCCTCTCGGCGGCAACTCAGGCTTGGTAGTGACTCCATAGTTTCCAGATTTCCTTCGCAACAGCGTCGTATCGCTCGATGGGGCCAGCTGTCTGTCCATCGAACCACTGCACGAACACTTTGTGCGTAAGAGCTCGGACGTCCTTGGCATCCGTCGTACTTGGTAGGGCGATGACGATCGTCTCCGCCTCCGCGTCGTACTCATCTGTATTCGCCTCGAAGTTGATGCCGATGGGGTCGGCCTCGAAGAGCGCCACAGAGATGGCCTCCACCAGATCACGCCTCGTCGCAGTCTGCGCCAACCGGTCCTGTTTGGCGGTACGCAGCTCGTTCTGGATGCGCTCCCACTGAGGGTCGTCCGGCGTCCGATTCCGCGACGGAATCAGTTCCTCCGACATCTCAGGATTCTTCGTCTTCGATGCGCAGAGGATTGGCCTTCCATGCCTTCGATCGCGTGTTCTTGAGGCTTACCAGTCGGGTTGAGTCATCGGGGTGCACCCGAGCCCACGAGCGCTTCTTGCGCACCATGGACTGGACCTGCTCATCGGCGTCGTGCCGGAGTGTCTCCAAAACCTCCAGTGGCACGGTCTTGTTGCATGCGACCCAAAAGCGCAGTCAGGGAAACGCTTGATCACGTCAAGCCAGGTATCGACCGACGCTTCCTCCCAAGCGGCCCGTCGATAGTCCTCGGGGTCATGCGAGCAACACAGGCGAACGAACTCATCTGCTGACTCGATCACATAGACGATGGTGCCATTCCTCGACTCAGTTCTGGGCCCGAGCCACCAGGTTGACGAAGACATCCTCCAGGGTTGGCTCCACCAACCGGACGGCGGCGTCGGCGAAGCCGGCTTCACGCAGGCGCTCCTCGAAGCCGGGGACGGCGTCCGGGTCGAGTACGGCGTGCAAGGACGCGCCGGACAGGTAGGCCTCTTCGACGCCGGGGGCGCTCTCCAGCCAGGTCAGGGCGCCGTCCACATTCGTCAGTCGCACCTCGAGGACCCGCTCGGTGAGTAGGTCGTGGCGGATTTCGGCCGGCGCACCTTCGGCGATCAGGCC
This sequence comes from Micropruina sp., assembly GCF_047606365.1. Classification (GTDB taxonomy): domain Bacteria; phylum Actinomycetota; class Actinomycetes; order Propionibacteriales; family Propionibacteriaceae; genus Micropruina. Next base: position 23,726 of record NZ_JASGEN010000156.1, read on the forward strand.
GCCGCGGTAGATGAACGCCAGTTGATTGCAGTGGCTGGCCTCGTCCATGTAGTGGGTGGTGACGAACAGCGTGACGCCGCGTCCGGCGAGTTCGTAGAGCAGATCCCAGAACTGCCGTCTGGCTACGGGGTCGACGCCTCCGGTCGGCTCGTCGAGGAACAACAGTTCGGGGTCGTGGATGGTGGCTGTGCCGAGCGCCAGCCGTTGGCGCCAGCCGACCGACAGGTTGGCGGTCAGTTCGTTCTCGCGTCCCTGCAGATCGGCCATCTGCAGCACGTAGGCCCGCTGCTGGGCGAACCGTTCCGGGCTCAGGTCGTAGACACCGGCATAGAACCGCAGATTCTCCTCGACCGTCATGTCCTCGAACAGGGCGAACTTCTGCGACATGTAGCCGAACCGTTGCCGCACCCGCTCGGGGTGCGCAACCACGTCCTCGCCGAGCACCAGGGCCCGACCGGCAGTCGGTGCGCTGGTGCCGGTGAGCATCCGGATCGTGGTGGTCTTGCCCGAGCCGTTGGGGCCGAGGAAGCCGACGATGGTGCCGCGCGGCACGTCGAAGTCGATGCCGTCGACGGCGGTGAAACCACCGAAGCGTTTGGTCAGCCCGCGCACCGAAATAGCGGCGTCCGGGTTGGGCGGCGTACCCCGCAACCGCTCGGACGGCCGGCGATCGTCGGGTGGGCCATCCTCGGGAAAGGCACGTCGCGGAACACCGGCGGTCATTCGGTCAGCCTCCTCCGGGTCGCGATGATGGCGGCGCCGAAGATCACCACGGCGAACGCGGCGAGCACCCAGAACTGGGTGGCCAGCGCCTCGAAGCCGCTGCCTTTGATGAACGCGCCGCGCAGGATCTCGATCGCCCAGGTGAGCGGCACGAACCAGGTCAGCGGCACGATCGCGGCCGGCATCGAGTCGACCGGGAAGATGAAGCCGGAGAGCACGAAGCTGGGCAGCATGAACAGCATCATCAGCTGCTGCGCCTGCTGCCGGGTGTGTGAAACCAACGAGATCAGCAGCCCCAGCCCGATCGAGGTGAGCATGAACAGCGCCAAACCGGCGGCCACCACCGAGATCTGACCGGCGAACGGGACGCCGAACCAGAAGATGCCGACCAGCGCCACCAGGCACAACTGCACGGTGGCCACCAGCGCGTACGGGGTGACCTTGCCGATCAGGTATTCGGTGGGCCGGATCGGCGTGACGAACATCTGCTCCAGCGTGCCGCGTTCACGTTCCTTCACCACCGCCTGACCCATCACGGCCATGATCGACAACATCACGATCGCCGCCACCAGACCGGGAATCATGGTGTTCACCGAAGCCAGCGTGGGATTGAACATCACCCTGACCCGGGCGTCGATGCCCGGCGCAGCCAGGTCGACGCCTTGGGTATTCATCCGTTCGGCATTGAACCGGGCGATGATCTGGGCGGCGTAGCCGCTGCCGACGGAGGCCACCTGGCTGTCGGAGCCGTCCACGACGACACCGATCGGGGCGGTCTCGCCGCGGTCCAGCGCGGCCTGGGTGCCCTCGGGAATGACGATCGCGATGGCGATCGTGCCGGTGTCCATCAGCTGTTGCAGGTCGGATTCGGCCGGGTGGGCGACCACCTGGAAATAGTCGGACGCCCCGAAGTGCGCTTCCAGCGCCCGCGAGGTCGTCGTCCGATCCAGGTCGACGATCGCGGTGCTGAGGTTCTTCACGTCGGCGGCCACTACGTAGCCGAACAGGATCAGCTGCATGATCGGCATCAGGAACAGCAGCCGCAGCAGCAGCGGGTCGCGGCGCAGTTGAAGGAATTCTTTCCAGATCAGCAGCCGGATCCGCCGGCGGGTCTGCGCACCGGTGCTTCTCATCGCCTCCTCCTCGCCGACAGCAGCACCGCGACGGCGATCACGACCACCGCATAGCCGGCCAGCGCCGCCAGTTCGGGCCACAGTTCGTCGATTCCGGCGCCCTTGAGGAATACCCCGCGCGAAATGCTGACCATGAATCGGGCCGGGAACAGCCAACTCACCGCCTGCAACACCACGGGAATCGAACCCAGCGGAAAGGCGAACCCGGACAAGATGAACGCCGGCAGAATCGACAGCAGCAACCCCAGCATGTTGGCCGTCTCCAAGGTCGGCGCCACCGCTGAGATCACCAACCCCAGGCCGAGCGAACAGAACACGAACAGTGCCGCGCCGAGCGCGAGAACGCCCAGACTGCCCCGCAGCGGCAGGGCGAAGAACCACACCCCGACCGCGGTGATCGCGGCCAGTTCGGCGAAGGCGAGCAGCGTCCAGGGCGCCAACTTGCCGATCATCATCTCCCAGCCGGCCAGCGGGCTGATCGCCAGCTGTTCGTCGGTGCCCTGTTCACGCTCCCGCACCAGGCTGACCGCGGTCTGTTGGACGGCGACGACCATGATGATCACCACCATCAGCCCCGGTATCAGGAAGTCCGAACTTCGCCGCTCCGGGTTGTACCAGGTGCGCACCCGTGGCTCGAGTTGGCCGGCGGCCGTGACGTCAAGGCCCTGGCTGTCGGCCCACTCGATGGCGACCTTCTGTCCGTAGGACTGGTTGAGGGCCGTCACGAACGCCTGGCCGACCCGGGCCGGCGTGGGTTCGCTGCCGTCCAGGTAGACCGCGACGGTCGCCTGCTCGCCGGCGGCCAGGCTGCGTCCGAACCCGGACGGCACCAGCACCGCGATCCGGGCCTCGTTGTGGTCGAAGATGCGGTCCACGTCGGCCAGGCCGTCCGCGGTGCCGACGACGTGGAAGAAGTCCGAGCTGGCGTAGCTGCGCAGGTAGGCGGCGCTGGCCGGCGTCCGATCCTGGTCGATGACGATCGTGGAGACGTTCTTCACGTCGAAGCTGATCGCGTAGGCGAACAGGATCATCTGCAGCACCGGCAGGGCCAGCACGACCGCGAGGGTGCGGCGGTCCCGGCCGAGGTGGCGGAACTCCTTGGCGATCAGGGCACCGATCCGGTTCCAGGGGTTCATCACGCCACCCGTTCCCGATCCGGTTCTGCGCGGTTCAACTCGGCCAGCACGGCGAACGCGGTTTCCATGTCCACCTCAGCAGCTCGGACGGCGCCGCTGACGCCCGCCTGCGCCAACACGGTCTCGGCCTGGGCGACGTCCTGAACATCGAGCACCACCCGGACGACGTCGCCGTACAGATGAGCGGCCAGCACACCGGGCAGACCCTCGATGATGGCCAGCGCGGCCCGCGGTTCGGCGGTGCGCAGTTCGAACAGCCGGCCGGGCACCAGCGCCTTGATCTGGGCCGGGCTGCCGTGGTGCCGGACGCGTCCGCCGTCCAGGAAGATCACGTCGGTACAGCGTTCGGCCTCGTCCATGTACGGGGTGGCGACCAGCACGGTGGTGCCGGCCCGGTGCAGGTCGGCGAGGATCCGCCAGAACTCGCGCCGCGACACCGGGTCGACGCCGGTGGTCGGCTCGTCGAGCAGCAGCACCTCTGGCCGGTGCATCAGCGTGGTGGCCAGGAACAGCTTCTGTTTCATGCCGCCGGAGAGCCTTCCAGCCTGCCGGTCGAGGAAGTCGGCCAACCCCATGCCGGTGAGCAGCTGGTGCGAGCGTTCCTCGCGTTCACCAGCGGGAACACCGCGCAGCCGGGCGAAGAACTCGATGTTCTCGGCCACCGTCAGGTCGGGGTACAGCGCGAACTTCTGCGACATGTAACCGATCCGGGGCGTCACCTGGGCGGCCTGCCGAGTGACCGAGAAGCCCTGGACGCGGGCGTCGCCTGCGTCCGGTCGCAGCACGGTGGCGAGCATCCGGATCAGCGTCGACTTGCCGGCGCCGTCCGGGCCGAGCAGGCCGAGCACCGCGCCGGGTGGCACGCTCAACTCGACGCCGTCGACGGCCACGATGTCACCGAACGTCCGCCGCAGGCCGGACGCCTCGATGGCCGGCGCGACCCCGGGATCGGTGGTCATGACAGGCGCACATCCACCGGCATGCCGGACTTGAGCGTGCCGGACGAGTCGTCGACCCGCACCCGGATGGCGAACACCAGCTTGGTGCGCTGGTCGGCGGTGTCGATGGTGTTCGGGGTGAACTCGGCGGTGTCCGAGACGAACGAGACGGTGCCGGTGAAGTTCTCGGTACTGGAGTTGGTGGTGATCGTGGCGCTGTGGCCGACGGCGACCTGGCCGATCTGCGGTTCGGGCACGAACACCCGGATGAACCGGGTCGCCGGATCGGTCAGGGTGAGCACGGTGCGTCCCGGCGCCGCGTTGGCACCGGCGTTGCCGACCACATTGACTACGGTGCCGGCGGCGGGTGCCTTGATGGTGGCGTAGCCGAGTTGCACCCGGGCAAGTTCCACGGCCGCCTCGGCCTGCGCCTGCCGGGCCTTCGCGGCCTTCACATCGGCCGTGGTGCCGTCGTCCTTCGCATTCGTGACGGCGGCCTTGGCCGCCTTGACGCCCTGTTTGGCCTGGCTGAGCTGCAGCTTCAGCGCGGCCGTGTCGAGTTGGACCAGCACCTGGCCCTTCGTCACCTGGTCACCCTCGGCGACCTTGATCGCGGTGATCCGGCCGGCCATCGCGGGCGCGACGGCGATCTCGTCGGTCTCCACCTGCCCGCTCAAGGTGAGGCCGGCGTCCGGGGCGGGACGGGTGGCGCTCCACCACCACCAACCGCCCAGGCCGGCGAGCAGCACGACGACAACGATGATCACCGGAATCGGCGGACGCTTGTGCTTCATGGATTCACCTCATGGGTCGGGCAGGTCGCAAGTTGGAGGTCGGCGGGAACGCCGGGCGGCAGTGGAGAATCGACCGTGACCTCGACCGGGACGGCCCGGGTCAGGTGCACCTGGTCGGTGGTGTGGTAGCTCGGCGGGTAGTCGGCCAACGGCAGGATGCGGCTGACCTTCCCGGCGACGGGGGCGGCGAGCGAATCGAGATGAACGGTCGCGGACGCGTCCAGGCACACCTGGGCGGCTTGCTCGGGAGCCAGCCAAGTGGTGACGACCCGCGCCGGGCGAGCGACTTCGGCAACGGTGGCGCCGGGAGCCACCACATCGCCGACAGCAGCCAGCGACGTCACCACACCGTCGGTGGGCGCCCGGACGACGGCCTGCTTCTTCGCCACCGACGCGGTGTCGACCGCTGTGGTGTCGCGGGCCGCGATCACGGCGAGCTTGCGGTTGCCCTGCAAGGTGGCCCGAGCGTCGGCGAGCTTGGTCAGCCCCTTGTCGATCTGCCGGATGCCGTCGCGGGCCTTGACCAGGTTGTCGTCGATGGTGCGGATCGCCTTGCTCAGCTGCGGAATGCCCTTCTTCAACTGCCGAATGGCGGCGCTGAGCTTGGTCCGCGCGGCGGTCAGTTTGGCGATTCCGTTCGTGAGCTGGGCCTTCGCCACGGTCAACTTGGCGATCCCGGCCTTGAGCTGGGCCCTGGCCGCGGTCAGCTTGCCGATCCCGGCCTTGAGCTCGGCCCTGGCAGCGGTCAGCTTGGCCTTCGCCTGAAGCAGCGGCTCTCGAAGCTCCGGGGGCGCGTCAGGGGGTAGCGCGGCGAGAGCGGCGTCGACCTGGGCCAACTGCTTCTCAACCTCTGCCAGATTCGCTGTCAGTGTGCGCAGGTTCTGCTCGACCTCCGCCAGCTTCGGCGTCAGCGTCCGCAAGTTCTTCTCCACCTCCGCCAGCTTCGGCGTCAGCGTCCGCAGGTTCTTCTCGACCGTGGCCAGTGTCTTCGGCAGCTTGGCGGCGGCCTTGCGGGCATCGGCGAGTTTGCCGGCCAGATCCTTGCGCGCCTTTGTCGCCTTGGCGATCCCGTCGGTCACCTCGCGGCGCTTGTCGCGCAGGTCTCGTTGCTTGTCGGCGAGGGTTTCTAGGGCGCTGTCGATCACGCCGACCTGAGCTTTGGTGACGGCGAGATCGGCCCGCGCTATCTTCACCTGGGCGCCCAGTCCCGCGTCGTCGAAGCGCACCAGCACGTCCCCGGCCTCAACGTTGTCACCCAGCTTCACCGCGACGGCGACCACCCGCTGAGCGGCGCCCAGCGACAGCACGGCAGGCACGTTCGAACTGGTCGCGGCGTGTCCGGGCGCGAGCTGGAAGCCGGCATCCAGGTTCACCCGCGGCTCACCCAGCGTCGGCGCCTGGACGCCGAGGGTGTCAGCGACCACGCGTCCGGTGGCGGTGATAGTGGTCGGGGCGGGCTGGGTGCAGCCGGTGAATGCCAGCGCGATCGCCACGGTGGTGGCGAGTGCCGCGCCGGCGCGCCGGGTCATGCCGCGCCCCCGGCGTCCGGGCTCTCGAGGGTCGGGGTGGTGGCGTCGGGCGTCGTGAAATCGAGGGTGCGCAGGTAGGCGTCGACCAGCCACTCGATCGTTTCGCCGCCTGGGCGTTGGGGTGCGTCGTTGCTCATCAGCCCGCCGAAGACCACGTAACTCATCAGCGGCCCCAGCAGCATCCGCACGCTGATCTCCGGGTGGTCGAGCGTGATCACGCCGTTGGCCGCAGCCCCGGCAAGGATGGCGGTGCCGCGTCCGAGCAACTGGTAGGGCAACGCCTCCAGGAAGGTGCTCCGCAACTCGGGGACGTGTGCGGCCTCGCCCAGCAGCAACCGCAGGATGGCGATCGACTCGTCACGCAGCATGGTGTCGAGCAGCCGCTCACCGAAGCCGATCAACGTGGCCCGGAGCTCCTCCCGGGTGCGTGCGGGCGGGATGCCCTGCTGCGAACCCAGCGTCTGCAGCGCCTCGCCCACCACCGCGATCAGCAACTCGTCCTTGCTCGCGAAGTACGCGTACAGGGTCTGTTTGCTGACCCCCGCCTCGGCGGTGACCGCGTCCATCGAGGTGCGGGCGAAGCCTTGGCTGAGGAACAGCGCGCGAGCGGCGTCGGTGATCTGCCGACGTTTGGCCTGGGCTCGCGGGCTCAACTCCTCCACAGAATCAAACTGTACGGTTCAGTTTGATAGCTCGCAAGGGGCTGGTCGGAGACTCTCGGGTTAGGGTTCGGCTGTGATCAAGTACCTGGGCTCCAAGCGGGCTCTCGCTGGGGTGTTGGGCACCCTGGCCGAGGGCTCCGGGGCCCGGACGGCGGTGGACCTGTTCACCGGAACGACCCGGGTCGCGCAGGAGTTCAAACGGCGCGGGTTGTCGGTCACCGCAGCCGACCTGGCCAGCTACAGCGAGGTGCTGGCCCGCTGCTACATCGCCACCGACGCCGACGCGGTCGACGCCGACGAGTTGGACGCCCTGCTGGCCGAGCTGAACGCATTGCCCGGACGCCGCGGTTACGTCACCGAGACTTTCTGCGAGCAGGCCCGGTTCTTCCAGCCGCACAACGGCGAGCGGATCGATGCGATCCGGGACTGCCTGGTGGGGCTGGCCGACCACCCGCTCTATCCGGTGTTGCTGACCGCCCTGATGGAGGCGGCCGACCGGGTCGACAACACCACCGGCCAGCACATGGCCTACCTGAAGAGCTGGGCGCCCCGGTCGTCCAACGAGTTACGGCTGCGGGCGCCGGCGCTGCTGCCCGGCACCGGACTGGTGGTCCGCGGTGACGCCCTGCAGGTGGCACAGGAGTTGCCGCCGTCCGACCTGGTCTATCTCGACCCGCCCTACAACCAGCACCGCTACTTCAGCTACTACCACATCTGGGAGACCCTGGTCCGGTGGGATTCCCCCGGCCACTACGGGGTGGCCTGCAAACGTGAGGACGCCCGGGGTGACGCCAACGCCAGCGCCTTCAACTCGCGGCGCCGGATGCCGGCGGCGTTGGCGGCACTGATCGGTGAGGTCCGGGCCGAGACCGTGGTGGTCTCCTACAACGACGAGGCCTGGGTGACGCCGGAGCAGATCGTCGGCTGGCTGCACGACGCCGGGCATGCCACGGTCGAACTGCTGGCGTTCGACTCGCGGCGCTACGTCGGTTCGCGGATCGGCATCTACAACCATCTCGGCGAGAAGGTGGGCAAGGTCTCGCACACCCGCAACGTCGAATACGTGTTCGTCGCCGGAACGGCCGACCGGGTGGGTGCGGCGCTGGCCGCACTGGCCGGACGCGACCCGGCCGAGGTCAGCGTCCGGTGAAACGCGCGGCGGCCCGGGCGGCCGACATCCATGCACTGGCGAAGGCGCTGCCCTACGTCACTGCCTACGACCCGGACTCGACCACGCCGGTCTATCAGGTCGGCGGCAAGTCCTTCGTCTTCTTCCGGACGCCTCGTCCGGACGCCGTCGACCCGGTCACCGGCGAACGCTACGACGATGTGGTGGTGTTCTGGGTGCCCGACCTGGCAGCCAAGGAAGCCCTGGTGCAGGATCCCTCGACGCCCTTCTTCACCACCCCCCACTTCGACGGGCATCCGTCCGTGCTGCTGCGGCTGAGCCGGGTGGGCGAGTTGAGCCGGGCCGAACTGGCCGAGGTCATCGAGGACGCCTGGCTGTCGCGGGCGTCCGCCCGCCGGGGGCGGCTCTACCTGGAGGGGCCTGACCGGATCACCGGGTAGCCACCACCGTTGGTCGAGCTTGTCGAGACCCCTCCGTCCGGGAGCCCCACCGTTGGTTGAGCTTGTCGAAACCCCGTCCCCGCGAGGGTCTCGACAAGCTCGACCCACGATGATCACCGCTCACTTCTAGCCAGGAAGACATGCACCCCTCGGCTAGACGGGGAACCGCTGCTAGATTGGCGGCCATGCACACGAATGTGACGATGATCACCGCGCATGCCGTCCGCGCGCTGATGTGCATGTGTTGCTGTTGTCGACTCGGCTGAACGACCTCTTTCACTGTTCACCACGTCCGACCGCAACCCACTCTCCCCTTGAAAGGCATGCCATGCCGCACGATGAAATCTGGCGCCGAATCCGTTCCGAGGCCACCGCGGCCGCCGAGAGCGAGCCCGCGCTGGCCAGCTACCTGCACACCGTCGTCCTCGCCCACGACCGGCTCGAGGACGTGCTCAGCTACATGTTGGCGTCCAAGCTCGGCAGCCCCACCATCACCTCGCTCAGCCTGCGCTCGCTGATCGACGAGGCCCTGGCCAAGGACCCGACCATCGGGCTCGCCTTCCGCGAGGACCTGCGCGCGGTGCTCAGCCGCGACCCAGCCTGCCGCGGGTATTCCATTCCACTGCTGTACTTCAAGGGTTTTCACGCCCTGCAGTCGTACCGCGTGGCGCACTACTACTGGGTGAACGGACGCGAGCCGCTCGCGCTCTATCTGCAGAGCCGGATTTCCGAGGTGTTCGCCGTCGACATTCATCCGGGCGCGCGGATCGGCAAGGGCATCCTGTTCGACCATGCCACCTCGATCGTGATCGGCGAGACCGCCGTGGTCGAGGACGACTTCTCGATGCTGCACGAGGTGACCCTCGGCGGCACCGGCAAGGTGGGCGGCGACCGGCACCCGAAGATCCGTCGTGGCGTGATGATCGGTGCCGGCGCGAAGGTGCTGGGCAACATCGAGGTCGGCGAGGGCGCCAAGATCGGCGCCGGTTCGGTGGTGCTCGAGGACGTCGCACCGTTCACCACGGTGGCTGGCGTGCCGGCCCGTCCGGTCAGCTACCCGGCGCACGTCTTCCCCGAGGACCTGGTCGAAACCGACCTCAGCTATCACGACGCCGACTGAGCCGGAGTCCGCGGCATAGCCTGAGGTCATGCTCGCCGCGTATGTGACCGCCGCCGATCCCGACCATCCGCTAGACGCCCTGCGAATCGGCGAACGCCCCGAACCGGACGCCGCCGAGGACTGGGTGATCGTCCAGGTCGAGGCGTGTGCGCTGAACCGGCACGATCTGTGGTCACTGGCCGGCGTGGGCCTGCCGCCCGACCGGATGCCGATGATCCTGGGCACGGACGCCGCCGGCACCGTCGACGGCCGGCCGGTGATCGTGTGGGCCGTCATCAACTCACCGGGCTGGACCGGCGATGCGACCCTCGATCCGAAGCGCAGCCTGCTCTCGGAACTGCACCAGGGCACCATGGCGCAGTTCGTCGCCGTGCCCCGCGCCAACCTGATCGACCGGCCGACCTGGCTGAGCACCGAGCAGGCCGCCTGTCTGCCCACCGCGTGGCTGACCGCCTACCGGATGCTCACCAACGACTCGGGCCTGAGCGCGGGTGACACGGTGCTGATCCAGGGCGCTTCCGGCGGGGTGGCGTCCGCGGCCACCGCGCTGGGAGCGGCGCTCGGGTTCCGGGTCTGGGCGACCGGACGCACCGAGGCCAAACGAGCGGCGGCCCTGAGCCGCGGCGCGGACGCCGCCTTCGAGCCGGGTGCCCGGCTGCCGGAACGGGTGGACGCCGTCATCGAAACCGTCGGCGAAGCCAGCTGGGCGCACTCACTGCGCTGCCTGCGTCCGGGCGGCACCGTCGTCTGCGCGGGCGCGACCAGCGGCCCGAACCCACCGGCGGAACTGAATCGGGTGTTCTTCCAGCAACTGCGGGTGATCGGCTCCACCATGGGCACGATCGAAGAGTTCCACGGCCTGCTCGCACTGTTGGAACGCACCGGCGTCCGGCCGACCATCGACCGGGTGCTGGACCTGCCGGACGCCGCCGAAGGCTTCCGCGCCATGGCCGAGGGCACGTTGGACGGCAAGATCGTCATCCGTCCTTAAGCGGTTGTCTAGCTCAAGGCTTGGCGACCCGATTGATCATCAGCGCGACGCCGCGGTTCGCACCGGTGACGGTCAACTCGACGTCCGGATGATCGGACTGCCACACCCGGAATAGTTCGTCAGCGAAACCCTGACCCACCAGGTCGACACCGGTGAAGTCCAGAACCACATGCTTGAACTGCTCGAGTCCGAGTGCGAATCGCTTGGCCTGGGAGCGGCTGAGGAACTCCGATCCGTGCTGCACCAACTCAACCCGTGGAATCGTCCGGACGAAGTCGCCGTCCTCAGTGAACGCCTCGAACACACGGACGAGGTCACGTGTGGTTTGCAGCTCGAGCGACAGGGAGACGACGGTACCCAGATCAACGCCCCGACCGAGTGCGATGTCGCCTTCGAGATTGTCCACAGAGAAGAGATAGCCATTGGCCTCAAGGCTGAAGATGTCGACCGCCTTCGAGGTGAAGAAGATGCCCTCCCCTGAGTGCCTCTGTGGCGCGGTGGTGCGCCGTCCCTTGGTGAGATCCACCACCGAATCGGCGACGCTCGGGTACCGGAACCTGTCGGCCAGGCTGCGGAAGGCACCGATGCCGTCGTCAGACAACGTGATTCTGACCACCGTCCCGTCAATGGCGAGGTTCACATCCAGTGAATTCCCGAAGGAGTGATCGATCGCATTGTTCGCCATCTCGGTCACCGCGTAGCCCAAGATGTTGCGGGCTCGGAGAGGCAACTCGTCACCGTGACGCTTCTCCAGTTCGATACGGAGGTCGTCCCAGACAGCGTCCTCGGCGAGTCCCACCAGGTTGTATGTCCGATCCCAGGCAGCCACGTCAGTGGATCGGCGACGAAGAGCCGACCACTCCCGGCGCAGACGTTCGGGTCGGAACCGTCGATGCCCACCGGGCGTCAGTTCTGCACTCAACGCGCCCTGGTCAACCAATTGCCGGACGCGACTCGTCGAAAGGTCGAGCATCCTGCTCGCCTCCCCGATCCCAATCAGCTCATCCCGCACACCCTGAATCTATACCATTGTTGATTTTGGGCATCGGAATCCACAATTTCGGGCGCTTTGCGCCAACCATCCGACAGGTGACCCGGGTCAGCCGACCTTGGCGAGTTGGGCGGTCAACTCGGCGTCGGAGAGATCCCACACCGCGATCGACGTGCAGGTGGCGGCCTTCGCCCGGCAGAACAGCGCCACCGGCCAATTCTGGCCTTCGCCGATCTTCTCCCAGACGACGTCCGGGTCTTCCATCTGGGCGACCGGGACGTCGAACGGCTTGGTCGGGGCCGGGTCGGAGGAGGTGTGCAGCACACCGACCAGGGTGGGCAGCTTGCCGTCGGCGACCCGCTGCATGCGGGCGAACGCCGGCCTCAGCTGGGTCTCCCCGCCGATCACCACCACGGCCGGCCCCTTGGTGTAGTCGGTCATCTGGAGCTGTCCGCCGCCGACCTTCTGCAGCACCGCACCCCGCTGTCCCGGTTTGGGTGGCTTCACCTGCTTCGGCCGGGCCGGCACGAACTTCCGGCCGGGCGGTTCGAGCGCGAAGAAGTCCGACGGCACGGTGACGTTGGTTTCGACCGAGGTCACCTCCCACGACACGTAGCCGGCCGACGTCCCCTTCATCTGCACGGAGGAAAACTCGGCGTCGAAGAGCAGCTCGGACGGTCCGCCCTCGTCCCCGGCACACGACCAGACGGTCGCGGTCCGTCCGGCGATCTGGGTCGTTCCGGTCTGCTTGGCCTGCGGGCATTGCGTCTCGAACGCCGGCGTCCCAGGCCCGGACGGCTCGGCCGCGGCATCCCGACGGCACCCGGCCGAGTCGCAGGTCACCTGCGTGGTGCCGTCGGAGACGTTGACCAGTTTCGATTCCGCGCCGTCCTCACCGGCCGGATAGAGCATGCGGCTACGGGTGCCGTCGGTGACGGTCACCATCTCGATCACGCTGCCCTCGGCCTTGACCGTGCCGGTCACCCGGATGATCCTGGACGAGCCGGTCGGAGTGGCGCTCGGCGTCGGGGTCGCCTGGACCGACGTACATCCGGACGCCACCAGCAACAGCACGAGGTATTTCGCAGCCTTCACGGGCGCAGGGTACGAGGGGTATCGGCCAGCAAGACAGGTGGCAATGTTGCCACTTGTGAAATGGAGCCGCCTTGGGGAATCGAACCCCAGACCTTCTCATTACGAGTGAGACGCTCTACCGACTGAGCTAAGGCGGCCTGCCGAGCCTGAACCCGGCGACGACCAACTATAGGACAGCGGCCACGGTGGACGCGATTCGGCAGTGCCAGCGGGTGACCAAAGGAACCGTCCCCGGTGACCAAGAGAACCGTCCCCGGTGACCGGGTTACTGGCAGCGGGTGCCGTCGGCGGGGACAGTGTCCTGGGTCAGGTAGGCGATCACGGCGTTGTCGATGCACGACGACTTGCCGCCGAAGGTGCCGTGGCCCTCGCCCTCGTAGGTGAGCAGCACGGCCGAGGTCAGCTGCTTCGCCATGGTCACCGCGTTCTGGTAGGGCGTCGCCGGGTCGCCGGTGGCGCCCACCACCACGATCGGTGCGGCGCCCGAGCCGGTCGGCTGGAACTGCGGGGCGCTGCGCACCGGCCACAGGGCGCAGGTGTAACCGGGACCGAAGTACTTGCCGTAGATCGGCGCCTTCTTCTGGTCCTCGACCCAGCGCCGCTCGGCCTCCACCACGCCCAGATCCTTGGAGTCGGCGCAGCCGATCGCCGGGAACGAGTAGAACAGCGAGCCGTAACGGCCGTCCCGGCCGCGATCGTTGAGTCCGTCGGAGGAACGCAGCAGATCGGCACCCTCGCCACCGATGGCCGACTGCAGGTCGGCGGACAGTTCCTGCCAGGCCGGGATGCCGCCGTACAGATAGCCGGCGATGCCACTGGCGGCGAGGCTCTGGGTGAGTCGCCGATCGCCCACCGTCAGCGGGTCGGCGTCCAGCTTGTCCAGGAAGCCGGTGATGGTCTTCAGCACCTCGTCCTTCGAACTGCCCAGCGAACAGTTCTGCCGGGCACACCAGGCCGCGAAGTTCCCCAGCGCCAGATCGAACCCCATCGCCTGGATGACGGTGTCGTCGTCGGTGATGTCGACGGCGGCGTCCAGCACCAGCCGTCCGACCCGCTGCGGGAACAGGTCGGCGTAGACGGCGCCGATCTGGGTGCCGTAGGAGTAACCCACATACGAGAGCTTGTCGTCACCGACCAGCACCCGCATCAGGTCGAGGTCGCGGGCGGTGTCGATCGTCGAGATGTGCTCCAGCAACTCGCCGCTGTGTTCCCAGCACGACTTCGCGAACTCGTAGGTGCCGACCAGCAGGGCGTCGGTCTCGGCGTCGTCGTCGGGTGAGGAGTCGAGCTGGTTGTACGCGTCGGTCTGACTGTCGTCGAAGCAGCGCACCGGGGTGGAGGCGTTGGTGCCGCGCGGATCCCAGCCGACGATGTCGTACTGCTCGAGCCCCTTCGAGGCGAAATAGGTGACCATGTTGCGTCCGGAGGCACCCGGTCCGCCGGGGTTGATGAAGAGCGTGCCCAACTTCGGGGTGGCGGTCGCCGGCTTGCGGGCCAGGGCGAGCGTGATCGCCTGCGCGGACGGGTTGGCGTAGTCGAGCGGGGCCACGATGCTCGCGCACTGGTACCGCTCGGCGCAGGTGCGCCATTGGACGGCCTGCTTCAGGTAGCCGTCCATGCCGCCCTCAGGTGCCTCGGTGAAGCCGTCCGGACGCGCCGTGGACGGCGGCAGCTGCGGCCGATCCACCTCGAAACCCGGGGTCTGCGAGATCCCGATCACCGGTCCGGACGGCGTCGCGGCCGGAGCACTGGGTGCCGGCTGGGTCGGGCCCGCGCCCGGCACACACCCCGCGAGGACGAGGAGCGCGGCGACGCCGACGGCCCAGCGGGAGGAGATGCGCACGGGCACAATCTAGTGGCCAGCTCCTACTCACCCCACTGAACCCGTCCGCCGCCGGTCTCGACAAACTCGACCAACGACACTCGGCCCACCCGGCGAAACTCAGCGGCTGCTGCTCTCCCGGCTCTTGCGGAAGCTGCGGTCGAGGCTGAATCCGCCGCCGCCGACGCACAGGAACAGCAGGCCGACCACGGCCAGCAGCAGCTCGAGCTCACCGACGAAGCCGGCGCGGCCGGCAACGAACGGGCTCCAGTTGCCCCACAGCACGAAGGTCAGCGCGCCGCCGGCGATCAGCAGCACACCCAGCCCGGCGACCCGGGTGAGCAGGCCGAAGACCAGGGCCACTGCGATGGCCAGCGAGGCGAACCCGGTGATGGTGGCCATCAGCGCCGGCTCGGGAATGATCGTCGTGGCGAAGAGTTCCTGGGCGGCGATCGGGTCGGTCACGAAGGCCAGCCCGTGCACAGCCATGATCGCGGCGACCACGAGGCGGACCAGGAACAGCGAGAAGGCGCCGAGGAAACGGTCGGTGGTGCGCCGGGTGACCACCACGGGCTCCGGGGTCGGCTCAGCCCGGGCGTCGGGGGCGGCCAGCGCCGCCTCACGGGCCTCACGACGCGCCGCCCGCTCGGCGGCGAGCTTGCGCTCCTCCTCCGTCGGCTCGGCGGGCACCTCCATCACGGCGGTGGGCGCCACCGCGGGCGACGATGCCGCCGCGCCCGACCGGAAGATGCCGTCGTCGGGCGTGCGTGCCGTCCGTGCGTCGGGTGTGGCGCTGGGCGGTGCCGGCAGCTTGGGTGCGCGGCGCCGGGTGGGCTCGTCCTCTTCGGTGAAGCCGAACGGGAACGTGTGCTGATCCGTGTCGGTCATGGTCCTCCTACGCAGGGTGGATTCCATCGTGCCCGTTCCGGCGCTCCGGCCAGCCGACCGACACTCGCGCGTCCGGCGATTGCGGGATCAGCGTCGGCCGGCGATGGTCACCAGCAGCGACTCCAACGCCAGCAGCGGCGCCACGTTGCCCTCGAGGGCCTCGCGGCAGGCCAGGATGGCGTCGATCCGGCGCAGCGTCGCCTCGGGAGCGTCACGCCGCGCGACCGCTTCGATCTCGGCCCGCAACTCGGCGTTGATCAGCTCGGCCGCCACCCCTGACTGCACCAGCAGCACGTCGCGGTAGTAGGTGGTGAGCTCGGTGAGCACCCGGTCGAGCGCGTCGCGCTGCAACCGTTTGGCGCGCGCCTTCTGCTGCTCGTCGAGTTCACGAAGCGCCGCCTGAGCGTTGCGCGGCCGGGCGCCCTTGGTGCCGAAGCCGAGCGCCTCGGACAGCTCGGCCTTCTCGCGGGCGTCGAGTTCGGTGGTGGTGGCGGACGCCTCCTGGGTCGCGGAGTCGACCAGTTCGGCGGCCGCGGTCAGGCACTCGCCGAGCGAGGTGAGGCGTCCGGGCAGGGTGAGCAGTTCGGCGCGGCGGGCGCGCGCCGCCTCGTTGCGGGCCAGCATTCGGGCCCGGCCGATGTGCCCTTG
>NZ_JASGEN010000157.1:0-27391 GCF_047606365.1 Micropruina sp.
ACGCGGCCTGGGGGCCGCCGGGCGGGTCACCCAGGACGTGGCGCCGCATGGCCTGCCGGGCCGGCCGCAGTGGGTCGGCGCCGAGGGCGGCGTCCAGCACCTGATCGAGGTCGGCCAGGCCCGGGTGCAGCAGGTAGCTGGCCGACTGCGTCGGGTAGGCGGCGACGAAGTCCGCGGCCGGCAGTCCGGCCGGGTCGCAGGTGATGATGGGACGCTCGGTGGCCAGGAAGTCGGTGGCCACGCTGGAGATGTCCGAGACCAGCACATCGGCGGCCGCCAGGCATTCCGGCAACGTCAGGTCACGGTCGGCGACCACCAGATGATCGCCGGGCGCCTCCCGCAGCACGGCACCGATCTCGGCGATCGCGGCCAGCATCGACGGACGGGACACCCCGCTGGCCGGATGGGGCCGGAACCACACCCGCACCCGGCCGCTCGCCACCAACCGGCGGACCAACTCGACGCCCATGCTGTCCAGCGAGGTGTGCGCGGTCTGGTCGTAGTAGCCCTCGAAGGTGGGTGCGTACAGCACGATCGGCGGCTGCTGGCCGGTCGGTCCGATCGGCAGGCCGGCGACCTGCGGCCGCCCGATGAAGACGAAACGGTCCTCCGGCACGGCCACCCCGGCCGTCCGATAGCGTTCGACGGCCGCGGGTCCGGCCACCCAGACCTCGTCGAAGGCACGGGCCATGCCGTTGGCGCTGGTCGCCTTGTCGGAGTCGCCGTGCAGCAGCATCACGTGCTTCAACCGCGGGTCGCGCAGCAGTTGGCCGTTGCGCTCCCCGTAGGCGAGGTAGAACGCGATCCGCACCGACGGCACGATCAGCCGTTCCACGTCCTTCTGGCCGGGCGCGTAGATCACCGGATGCCGGGTCGCCGCCAGCGGGGTCAGCTGACTGGCCTCGCGCACCAGCAGCACCCCTGCCTCGGGCAGCGCGTCCAGGGCGGGCAGCCACTGGTTCACGATGTACTTCGACTGCCGGGCGGCCAGCGACACGTAGACCGCGAACACCGGCTGGGACGCCGTTACGTCGGCCACCAGCCGCTCACCCCAGCCGCGCTGTGCCCGGCTGAGCCGCAGCGCCGACAGCCCGGTGAACGCGGTGGCGGACAGAGCCAGCAGGACGGCGGCGGCGATCAGCCCGAGACCGATCCAGCCGCCCTCATCGCCGGATGCGGCGGTGAGCATGGCACCGACCAGAGCGACGGCTTCGATGGCGACGACAGCCCCCGGCGTCCCGACGGCGCGGGCGTAGACCCGCGCGTGCGCGGTGAACGGTTTCGGCTGCTGGGCAGCGCCCGGCAGGTAGGCCAGCGGTGGTGCGCTCCGGGACAGCCAGGTGGCCAGCACGGGCTGCAGCACCCAGGCCAGCTGCAGGAACAGCACGGCGGTGAGGTAGCCGAGTCCCGCAAAGTTCGCACCAAGCCCGAAGATCAGTGCCATCGCGGTGACGCTGCGCAGCAGGGCGCGCAGTGGTGCCCGCAGCCCGACCAGGTCGAGCAGCCGGGCCGCCGCGGTGTCCGCCCGGGTGGCCAGCCACTCCACCGACGCACCGGCGACCCACGCCAGCAGGCCGAGCCAGGGTGCACCGAACCAGGCGGTCAGCACCCCGATCACGATGCTCGCCACGATCAGCGGGAGTTGCAGCCGGCCTGCCCGCGATGCCCATTCGGCCGGCACCCGGCCCGGCCAGGCAGCCCGGGCCACCTCTTCCCACTCCGGGACGGGTGCCCGGCCGAGGCTGGCCAGCGACAACCCGCGGAGCCCGCCCAGCGCCATCGGGTCAGCCCCGTCCGAGCACGTAGACGGCGGCGCCGGCCCGCAGGTTCGCGGCCCGCAGGTGCTTGCCCAGCGGTTCGCCGGCCGACGACAGGTTGATCCGGGTCTCGATCTCGAGACCGAGCCGGGCGAACAGATCCTCCAGGTCGACCAGCGTGGTGAACCGCAGGTTGGGCGTGTCGTACCAGGAGTACGGCAGTTCGCGAGAGATCGGCATCCGGCCGCGCAGCAGCATCAAACGATGCTCCAGCAGGCCGAAGTTGGGTGCCGAGACGATCAGCCGGCTGCTGATCCGGGCCATCTCGCGCAGCACCACCTCCGGGCGGCGGATGGTCTGAATGGTGCGGGACAGCACCACCGTGTCGTAGGACGCCGCGGCGAACAGGCCCAGGTCGGCGTCCAGGTCGAGTTCCATCACTGGCACTCCGGACGCGACGGCGGCGAGCACCTTGTCGGGGTCGATCTCCACCCCGGTTCCGGTGCAGCCGTGCTCGTCCATCAGGTGCCGCAGCAGCGAACCGGTGCCGCAGCCCAGGTCGAGCACCCGGGACGCCTCGGGCACCAGGTGGGCGATGACGTTGAGGTCGGGACGCAGGGTCATCGCAATCCCTCCCGCAGCGTCCGTTCGAACCACGCCCGCAACGTGTCGTGGTACCGCTCCACCGGCAGCAGGAACGAGTCATGCCCCCACGGCGAGGGAATGTTGCGATAGCTGACCGGCTGTCCGGCGTTCTCCAGATGCTTGACGATCCGCCGGGAGTGCTCGGCGCTGAACCGCCAGTCGGTGTCGAACGACATCACCAGGAAGTTGACCGGGTTCGCCAGCACCGCTTCGGTGGCGTTCGGACGGCTGAACGGATCGAAGTAGTCCATCACCCGCGACAGGTAGAGGTACGACAGGGCGTCGAAACGCTCGATGAACACCTTGCCCTGGTGGTCGAGGTAGCTCTCCACCGCGAAGTCGATGCCGAAGCCCGGCTTGTCCCGCTCGGGGTGCGGGGTGCGTCCGAACTTCTCGCTGAACGCGTCCTCACTCAGATAGGTGATGTGCGCCATCATCCGCGCGGTGCGCAGGCCGAGCCTGGGCAGTGCACCCGCCTCGGAATAGCGGCCGTCGTTGAAATCCGGGTCGTCCATGATCGCCCGGCGGGCCACCGCCGAGAACGCGATGTTCTGCGCGTTGAGTCGCGACGACGCCGCGATGATGGCCGCGTTGGCGATCTGCTCGGGGTGCCGCAGCGACCACTCCAGCACCTGCATGCCGCCCAGCGAGCCGCCCAGTGCGATCAGCAGCCGCTCGATGCCGAGATGGTCGAGCAGCGCCCGGTGCACCGTGACGAAGTCGTCCATGTCGAGCAGCGGGAAGTCCAGGCCGTAGACCCGGCCGGTGGCCGGATCGAGGGTCGACGGCCCGGTGGTGCCCTGGCAGCCACCCAGCAGGTTCGCGCAGACCACGAAGAACCGGTTGGTGTCCAGCGGCTTGCCGGGACCGATCAGGTTGTCCCACCAGCCGGGTCGCTTGGCGCCCGGATGGAAACCGGCGGCGTGGGCGTCGCCGGTCAGGGCATGGCAGATGAAGACCGCGTTGTCGCGGTCGGCGGAAAGCGTGCCGTAGGTCTCGTACGCCACGTCGACCGGCCCCAGCGTCGACCCGCTGGCCAGTACCAGCGGGTCGGCGGCGGTGAACAGCCGGACGGTGTGGGTCTCGACCAGGCCGAGAGCACCGTTGTCGGTCATCGAGTCAGAACTGTGCCAGCGCCTGATCGAGGTCGGCGATCAGGTCGTCGACGTTCTCGATGCCGATCGACAGCCGGACCATCTCGGGTGCCACACCGGCGGTGACCAGCTCGTCCTCGGTGAGCTGCGAATGGGTGGTCGAGGCGCTGTGGATGACCAGCGACTTGGCGTCACCGATGTTGGCCAGGTGGCTGAACAGCTCCAGCGACTCGACGAACTTCGACCCGCCCTCGCGACCGGCCTTCAGCCCGAACGACACGATGCCGGACGCCCCGCGCGGCAGCAGCCGCTGAGTGGTCTCGTACCAGGGCGACGACTCCAGGCCCGGATAGTTCACCCAGGCCACCGCCGGGTGCGCCTCCAGATGCTTGGCCACCGCCAGCGCGTTGCTGCTGTGCCGCTCCATCCGCAGGTGCAGGGTCTCCAGGCCCTGCAGGAACAGCCAGGAGTTCAGCGGCGCCACCGCGGCCCCGGTGTTGCGCAGCAGCACCGTCCGGGCTCGGATGATGTAGGCCAGGTTGCCGACGGCCTCGGTCCAGACCACCTCGTGGTAGGCGTGGTCGGGCTGGGTGAGGCCCGGGAACCGGTCGGCGTGCGCCGCCCAGTCGAAGTTGCCCGAATCGACGATCACGCCGCCGATCGAGGTGCCGTGACCGCCGATGTACTTGGTGGCGGCATGCACTGCGATGTCGACGCCGTGCTCGAAGACCCGGCACAGGTACGGGGTGGGCACCGTGTTGTCGACGATGAACGGCAGGCCGAGCGCGTGCGCCGCGGCCGACCAGGCGTCCAGGTCGACCACGTTGACCTGCGGGTTACCGACGGTCTCGCCGAACACCAGCTTGGTCTTGTCGTCGACGTGCTTGGCCAACTCGTCCGGCTTCTCGGGATCGACGAAACGCACCTCGATGCCGAACTGCGGCAAGGTGTGGGCGAACAGCGCATAGGTGCCGCCGTACAGGGTGGACAGCGCGACGATGTTGTCGCCGGCGTAGGTCAGGTTGAGCACCGCATAGGTGATCGCCGACGCACCGGACGCCGTCGCCAGCGCCCCGACGCCGCCCTCCAGCGCCGTCATTCGGGTCTCGAACACGCTCTGGGTCGGATTCATGATCCGGGTGTAGATGTTGCCCGGCACCTTCAACGCGAACAGGTTCGCGGCGTGCTCGGTGTCGTCGAAAACGTACGACGTGGTCTGGTAGATCGGCACCGCGCGCGAGTTGGTCGCCGGGTCGGCGTCCTCCTGACCGGCGTGCACGGCCAGCGTCTCGGGCTGATAAGCCATCGTGGATTCACCCTTCTTTGGACAACCCGGCCAGCGTACCGACGCGGCACCGGGTTGCCCGCCTCACTCGGAGTCCGGACGTGCTGCCAGCTCGAAGCTGTGCAGCACCCGGTAGCGCGCACCCGAGGGGCGCAGCTCCGATTGGATCAGCACGAACGAGCCGACCTCGAAGCTGGCCGGCGGGAAACTCTCGACGATGCGTAGCCAACGGCTCAGCTCGCCGGGCCTGCGGCGTCGGGCCAGCGTCAGGTGCGGCCGGTGTTTGGCGTTGTCGGACGGCACGCCGACCCGATCAGCCGCCGTCCGGACGCGGCGGGACAGCGCGGAGAACTCGGCCGATCCGTCACCGACCGCCTGGAACAGCACGCGTCCGGCAGCCGGGTCGGGAAAGGCGCCCGCGCCGTCCAGGGTGAGCCGGAACGGTGCGCCGCGGACGTCGTGCAGTGCTTCGGTGAGCGGCTCGAGGCGGTCGTGGGTGACATCGCCGAAGAAGGCGAGGGTGAGGTGCCAGTTCTCGGCGTCCACCCAGCGCAGCTCGGAATCGGCGTATCGTCGTGGTTCCACGAACACCTCCAGCGCACCGAGCACCGGGGCGGGTGGCACGACTGCGGCGAACAGGCGCACTGTCATTCGGGGGATTTTACGCCAGTGGCAGAATGACCCCGGCACCCCCAAGAAAGGACATATCCCGATGGCAGCGAGCAAGGACCGCCTCAAGAAGGAATTGGTGGCGGCGATGAAGGCCCACGACGAGCTTCGCAAGTCGACCGTCCGAATGGCTCTCGCTGCGATCGCCAATGAGGAGGTCGCCGGCAAATCGGCCCGTGAACTGAGTGACGCCGAGGAGCAGGCCGTGCTGGCCCGCGAGGTGTCCAAACGCAAGGATTCCGCGGAGGCCTACAGCGGTGGCGGACGGCCCGAGCTGGCCGAGAAGGAACTCGCCGAGGCGGCCATCCTGGCCGACTTCCTGCCGCAGCAGCTCACCGAGGCCGAGTTGGCGGCGATCGTCGACGAGGAGGTCGCCGCGGTGGCCTCCGCCCTCGGTGCGGCGCCGACCATGCGCCAGATGGGCCAGGTGATGAAGGGCGTGACGCCGCGGATCGCCGGCCGGGGTGACGGTAAGACCGCCGCTGCACTGGTGAAGGCCGCACTGTCTTGAACCGGAAGTTCCCCGGATCGTGGCCCGACCGGGTGGCCTGCTTGCTGGTCGCCGCAGGCTTGGTGCTGACCGGCTGCCAGTACGCCGGTACCTCGACGACGCCGAGTGTCCGGGGCGGTGCCCCGGGCAGCACCGGCACCACCCAGGTGAAGCCACCAGCGGGTGCCGGCAAGGGCGAGTCCGGCCCGGGCAACCCGGCCAAACCCCCGACCGATGGGGGCACGAACAAGCCGCCGAAGGTGGCCAAGCCACCCAAGCGGCACGGCTATTCCTACCGCTACGGGCCCAACCTCACCGCCCGCGTGGCGCTTACCTTCGACGACTGCCCACGGACGCTCGCCGAGGAACGCACGGTGCTGACGGGTGCGGCCCAGCTGGGCATCGGCCTGATGCTCTTCCCCACCGGCTCGTGCATTCAGAGCAAGCGTTTCGACGCGAAGTTCGCCCGCAGTCATGGCCACTACGTCTTCAACCATTCCAACACTCATCCCCAGCTCAGCAAGCTGAGCTACGCCGGCGTGCTGAGCCAGCTCAGCCCGCCCGGCGTCCAGTCCCGGTACGGCCGTCCGCCGTTCGGTGACTGGAACGGCATGGTGGCCCGGGCCTACGCGGCCAAGGGCATGAAGATCTGGCTGTGGACGGTGGACACCAACGACTGGCACGGGTATTCCGAGTCCTACCTGGTGAACTACGTCAACCGTACGGCGCGGGCCGGCGACACCGTGCTGATGCATATGCAGTGGCACGGCTTCTCGGTGGACGCCCTGCGCAAGATGCAGGCCGGCCTCGCCAAGCGCGGCCTGGAGCCCTGCCGCAACTACGGCAAGCCCACCCCCGTCCGCTCCTGGACGGTCCGCTGCTGACGCAGCCCGTCGTCCCGACGAACGCCGATCTCGAACATCGGGGGACGGTTCTTTGCCGTGCGATTTTCAAACGTCGGGGGACGGTTCTTCGCCGTGCGAATTTCGAACGAGAAAGAACCGTCCCCAATGTTCGAGCCGGGCTGACACAGCCAGCTGACGCGGGATCTCCAGAAACGCTCGCCGGAGCACCCTGGCACCTCGGCAACAGACGGAAGTAGGGTGCGGCCATGAAACGCCTGCTGACGCTGCTGTCCCTGATGGTTCTGAGTGCCTGCACGATCGGACAGCCCAACGCCACGACGGCGGCCACGCCGGTGGAAACACCCAGCGTCAGCGAGTCGGTGTCCCCCTCACCCAGCGGCAGCCCCGAGTCGCCGGATCCCCAGGATTCGGCCTCGCCCTCCCCTGAACCCAGCGAACAGTCCACCAGCCCGCAGCCGAGCGAATCGGCGGCGTCGGAGCCGGACCCGAATGCCACCCCCTCCCCCAGCACGTCAGCCACCGGCTCGGCGGGCGCCTTCCGTGCTCCGGGCGAAGTGCTCGACCTGGGCGGCGAGGTGACCCTGACGGTACTGGACAGCAAGCGGGCGAAGGTCTCCGGCCATCGCGGCAATCAGGTGCTGGTGATGGTCAAGAGCTGCAACGTCACGGCCGCCGCCGGCATCGAACTCAGCTGGGACACCTGGGTGCTGCTCGGACCCGACAGCGAGGAGTACCCGGCCAGCACCACCCACGGCACCGCCGAACCCGCGCCGGTCTACCCCAACGGCAGCGGACGGCTCTACAAGCCGGGCCAGTGCGCCAAGGGCTGGATCGTGTTCGACGTGCCCAGCGGCGCGAAGCTCTCCGGCGTCCGGTACATGAACAGCAGCGGCGATTCGGGCCAGTGGCGGCTGAACGCCAACGTCTGAGCCGTTGACAGCAAAGATCCCGGCGTCCACCGTGCTGGCGGACGCCGGGATCTCGGCAAACGATCAGGCTCGCGCCTGGTATTCCTCCAACAGGCAGTTCATCAGCTGCCAGGACGACTGCGAACCGGGGTCGCGATGGCCCACGGAGCGCTCGCCCAGCCGCATCGCACGACCCTTCTTGGCGACCAGCGGAATGGTGTCGTCAGAGCCCTGCCGCATCCGCGCGACGAAGGCGTCGAGTGCCGCACCGGGATCGCCGGCGTCGGCCGCCTCGAGCACGTCGAGCCCGGGCAGGTAGCTGTCCAGCATCGTCTTGTCGCCCAGTTCGGCCTTGCCGCGCTGCTGGATCGAGGTCACCCCGGCCCGCAGCATGCGCCGGACGTCGTCGAAGGAGACCTCCGACTGGCCCGCCACCTCGGCGCCGGCCTTCATGAAGAAGCTGCCGTACAACGGCCCGGACGCGCCACCCACCTTGCGCAGCAAGGTCATGCCGACCAGCTTGAACAGTCCGGCCACGTCGGTGTCGTCGGGCAGCGCGTCGAGCTGCTTGACCACCTCACGGAAGCCGATGCTCATGTTGATGCCGTGGTCGCCGTCGCCGATGTCGCCGTCGAGCTTGGTCCACTCGTCACGGTTGATCTCGGCGGTCTCCGCCATCCGACGGAAGGCGGCGACGAAATAGTCACGATCGAAGTCAGCCATTGATGACCGCCCTCACTGCTTCAGGTAGGGGGTGTCGAAGGAGGCGTTCAGCCAACCCTTGAGCTCGTCGTCCAGCCGGACCAGGGTGACGCCCATGCCGATCATGTCCATGCTGGTCGCGTAGTTGCCCACCATCGACTTCGCGATCGAGACACCCTTGGAGCTCAGCACGTCGTGCACCCGGCGGTAGCAGATGTACTGGTCCATCAGCGGCAGGCCGCCCAGACCGTTGATCAGCACCGCCACCTCTTCGCCTGCCTTCAGATCCATGTCGGGCAGCACGATGCCGAGGATCTCGTCCATCACCGAGTCGGCAGACGCGATCTTCTTGCGTTCGATGCCGGGCTCGCCATGGATGCCCATGCCGACCTCCATCTCGTCCGCACCGATGTCGAAGATCGGCTTCCCGGTGACCGGCAGCGTGGACGACGACAGCGCGACACCCATCGAGTAGGTGTTGTCGTTGGCCTTCTCGGCGGCCGCCTTGACCGCGTCCAGATCGGCACCGGTGTTGGCCACCGCACAGGCGGCCATCAGCACGATCACGTCACCGGCCACGCCGCGGCGGTCGGCCTTGTCCTTGGCCGAGTAGACGTCGTCGGTGACCAGCACCGTCTCGACCCGGACGCCGTCCTCGGCGGCCATCTCGGCACCCATGTCGAAGTTCAGCACGTCGCCCTGGTAGTTGCCGTACAGGTAGAGGCAGCCCTTGCCCTGATCGACCGCGGTCACCGCGTCGTAGCAGGCCATCGGGTCGGGCGAGGTGTTGACATTGCCGATCACAGCGGCGTCGGCCAAGCCGGGGCCGACGTAGCCGAGGAACAGCGGCTCGTGCCCGCTGCCGCCGCCGAAGATGATGCCGACCTTGGGCTCGGCACTCAGTTCGGTGCGGACGACGACGCGCTCGTTGTCGGCCAGTTTGACCACGTCTCCGTGAGCCTTCACGTAGCCGTCGAGCAGCTCCTCGACAGCGTCGTAGCCGTCGTTGAGTAGGCGTTTCATCGAATGGTCCCTCTCGCTCGGGGGTGCGTCGTGCGCACCGATGTCGGTCGACGCAATGGTCTCGCCAAGGAGGCACTGCATCGGGCCGGTGAACCTGGTATGCACCGCTGACAACGGCTTCTACGCCGTGCGGTGCATGCCTTCAGTATCGCATGGGCTTCACGCAACCGACGAGAGGTGTGCCTACAAATCCACACCAAAACCTCACAATCCCACAGTGCGCCGCGTGGGCGGCAACGGGGATCAGGAGGGCAGACCGAACAGCAGAATCACCAGGGAGAGCAGTGCGCCGAGCAGGATGCCGCCACGCAGCAGGACGGATGAGTGCATCGGTAGCGTCATGGGGATCACTCCTGGATAGGGGCCGTTCCCTTGCCATGAGCAGCCTCGATCGTGACTGATACATCCACCGCCGCGCTATTTACGCAAGGCTCGGCGCGCACAATGTGCGTGGAGGCCTAGGCTGAGCAGCGACAGGAGGTGCGGTCATGTCGGGACACACTCATCAGCACGGCCACACCGGTGCCGTGCATCGCTGGCGACTCCAGGTGGCGCTGGCACTCACCGGGGCTTTCTTCGTGCTGGAACTGGTCGCCGGCATCTGGTCGGGCTCGTTGAGCGTGCTCTCCGACGCCGGCCATATGGCCGCTGACACGGTGGGGCTGACCGTCGCGCTGACCGCCTCTCATTGGGCGACCCGACCCGACCGCACCGGACGCCGCACCTACGGCCGCTACCGGGCAGAGATCTTCGCTGCCGGGTTGAGCGTGCTGCTGATGCTGGTCGTCTGCGGCTATGTGCTGATCAATGCGGTGCAGCGGATCGGCACCCCGGTGAGCGTGCCCGCGGGCGTGCTGGCGGTGGTCGGCATCGCCGGACTGGTGGTCAACCTAATCGCGCTGGCACTGCTGCGCGGCGGCTCGACCGAGAACCTGAACGTGAAGGGCGCCTATCTGGAGGTGCTGGCCGACGCACTCGGCTCGGTCGGCGTGTTGTTGGCCGGAGTGGGCACCTGGTTGACCGGATCTCCGCTGTGGGACCCGATCCTGGCGCTCGCGCTGGCCGTCTTCGTCGGCGTCCGGGCCGTCCGGCTGGGACGTGAGGTGATCGGGGTGCTCGGCCAGTCCGCGCCGCCCGGAATCGACCCGGACGACGCCAAGGTCCGGCTGGCCGGCGTGCCGGGGGTGGTCGAGGTCCATGACCTGCACCTGTGGACCCTGACGTCGGGCATGAACGTCGCCACCGCGCACCTGGTCAGCGCCCGGGACGCCGACACCGCCGAGGTCCTGGTCGCGGCCAGCACCGTGCTGCGGGAAGGCTTCGGCATCGACCATGCGACTCTGCAGGTGGAGCCGTCCGGCTCGAACGCCTGCCAGGGCACCGCCTGGTGAACGGCGTCGGAGACGCTTCGCCCCGCCAAGTATGGTGAGGCTAACCTAACTTTCTGGAGCGAGGGGTTGTGAGCGACTTTCCGCGGCTGATGCCGGCCAATCCGCGCATGTTCCATGCCCGCGTCGCGGGTACTCGGCGGATGTCTCCGTCGTTCCAGCGGATCACCCTCGAATCGACCGACCTCGCCGAGTTCCACTGGCGCGGGCTCGACCACTGGTTCCGGCTGTTCTTCCCGCTGGCCAGCGACGGTGGCCTCCGGCTGCCGGAGGTCCGCGGACGGCTCTGGTGGAAGTCGTATCTGGCCATCCCCGAGGAGCAGCGGCCGCACTGCAGCAACTACACCGTCGCCGGCTACCGCCGATTCGACGGCCGGGCCGAGTTGGACATCGACGTGGTGCTGCACTGGCACGAGGGGAAGCTGGCTCGGGTGGCCTCCTGGGCGGTGTCGGCGGTGCCCGGCAGCCCGGTGGCCCTGCTCGACCAGGGCGTCCTGTTCGACCCGCCCGACGACACCACGAACTACCTGCTGGTCTCGGACGAGAGCGGCCTGCCCGCACTCCGGGGCATCCTGCGCGATCTGCCCGCCGACGCGGTGGGCACCGCGATCATCGAGGTGCCGGCGCATGATGATGTGCTACCGGTCGAGGCACCCGAGGGCGTCCACGTCCGGTGGATGCCGCGCGACGAGCCCGGGAGTCACGCCGGTGTCGCAGCCCTGCGCGCCCTCGAGGCGGTCGAGGTGCCGTGCCCCGCGTCCTACGCGTTCGTGGTCGGCGAGTCGACCCTGGCCACCGAGGGTCGCCGGAGGCTGCAGCGCGCCGGGCTGGCCAAGGAGCGGATCACCTTCTCAGGGTTCTGGAAGGCCTGAGGGTCGGCCGACGGGGTTTCGACAAGCTCAACCAACGACAGGTTCAGTCGAAGTTCTGCAGCTTGTAGCCGTGTGCGGCGCAACCGTCGCGGATCATCTTCTTGTTCTCGTCACTGACCTTCTCGGGGTGGGCCAGGAACTCGATGGCGACGTCGAGCCACTGCTTGCTCTCCCCCGTCACCGAACCCGAGTCGCGCAGTTGTTCCATACCGCTCAACGCGACCTTTCCGACCGCCGACCCGGAGGCGGCCACGGCGTCCAGCGCGGGGCAGCCGACCTTGTAGGCGTCGTCGACACTCAGCCCGGCCTGGCTGCAACCGGACAGGACGACGACGCCGGCGGCACCGGCCAGCAGGGAACGAGCGAGCATGCGGATCAGTCTAGGAGGGTGCCGAAAGCGGAGGTTCGGGGCCCGACCCACTACGGTCAGGGGGTGGCCACCACAGAATCAACCTCCGACGAGTCCGCACCCGACTTCACCGACCTCGGTCTCGACGACCGGCTGCTCCGCACGCTGCGCCAACTCGGCTACGAGAGCCCCACTCCGATCCAGGCCGCGACCATCCCGCTGCTGCTGAGCGGCAAGGACGTCGTCGGCCTGGCCCAGACCGGCACCGGCAAGACCGCCGCGTTCGCCCTGCCGGCCCTGCAACTGGTCGACCCCAAGCGCGGCCGGGCACCGCAGGCGCTGGTGCTGGCACCGACCCGCGAGCTGGCCGTCCAAGTCTGTGAGGCGTTCCAGGCCTACGCCGCCGGCATGCCGGGCATGCACGTGCTGCCGGTGTACGGCGGCCAGGGCTACGGCGTCCAGCTGAGCGCGCTCGCTCGCGGCGTCCAGGTCGTGGTCGGCACCCCGGGCCGGATCATGGACCACCTCGACAAGGGCACCCTGGACCTTTCCGAGCTGCGGCTGCTGGTGCTCGACGAGGCCGACGAGATGCTCAGCATGGGCTTCGCCGAGGATGTCGAGACCATCCTGTCCGCGGCGCCGGCCGAGAAGCAGGTGGCTCTGTTCTCGGCCACCATGCCGCCGGCGATCAGGCGGCTCTCCGGCACCTACCTGCGCGATCCCGAAGAGATCATCCTGCGCGGCCGCACCACCACCGCGACCAACGTCCGGCACCGGCACCTGATGGTCTCCTACCCGCAGAAGGTGGACGCCCTCACCCGCATCCTGGAGACCGAGAACTTCGAAGGCATGATCGTCTTCGTCCGCACCAAGAACGAGACCGAGACCCTGGCCGAGAAGCTGCAGGCGCGCGGCTTCTCGGCGTCCGCGATCAACGGCGACATGGCCCAGCCCCAGCGCGAGCGGACGATCGGCCAGCTCAAGTCGGGCAAGCTCGACATCCTGGTGGCCACCGACGTCGCCGCCCGCGGCCTGGACGTCGACCGGATCAGTCACGTGGTCAACTTCGACATTCCCACCGACACCGAGTCCTACGTGCACCGCATCGGACGGACCGGACGCGCCGGGCGCAGCGGCGAAGCCATCTCGTTCGTCACGCCGCGGGAACGACATCTGCTCTCCAGCATCCAGCGGGCCACCGGGCAGACCCTGGAACCGATGCCGATCCCCAGCGCCGACGACGTCAACGCCACCCGGCTGAGCCGATTCGACGACGCGATCACCGCCGCACTCGGTTCGGAGCGGTTGGACCTGTTCCGGCAGGTGGTGGCGCACTACGTCAACGAGTACGACGTCCCCGAACTGGACGTCGCCGCCGCGCTCGCGTTGCAGGCGCAAGGTGAGTCGCCGCTGCTGCTGGAGCCCGATCCCGAGGTACGGCCCGAGCGCCGGCCCCGGGAGTTCGCCGAGGGCGGCCCGCGTCCGCGTCGTGAAGGCCCGCCGCTGGCGAACTACCGGATCGCGGTCGGCAAGCGGCAGCGGATCACCCCGCGGCACATCGTGGGCGCGCTGGCCAACGAGGGCGGCCTGCGGCGTTCCGATTTCGGGCACATCGACATTCGCGCCGACCATTCGTTGGTCGAACTGCCGGCGTCGCTGCCCCGCGAGACCTGGGAGGCGCTGCGCGACACCCGGATCTCGGGCAAGCTGATCGAGTTGGCGGCGGCGTCCCCGCGTTCACGCGACCGGGATCGTGATTCCGGTTGGAAGCCCCGTAAGGGCCAGGGCAAAGGCAAGGGCGAGAAGAAGTTCCGCAGGTTCAACCAGGGGTGACCAGGGGCGGCACCAGCACGCCGCCCGCCGTGGGTTCACCCACACCCAGCCCCGCCAGCAGCAGCGCGACCACCTGATCGGTGCTGCCGCCGGCCGGTGACCACGGATCGACGAAGTCATGCGTCCAATGCAGCTCCGGGTCGATGGTGGCACGACCCAGGTAGTCCGCCGCGGCACCGAAGACCCGGTTGGTGAAGGCGACCGCGGCGTCCTGCCGGACGGCGAGATCGCCGGCGTTGGTGACCAGCACCACCCGCTCGAGCTGGTGGCCGACGGGCACCGAGCCGTCGAACAGCGATTCCGACAGGTGCAGGAACGGCATCACACCCGGCAGCGGAAACCCGGGATAGGCGTAGGGGCTGTTGTTCGGCATCGCGTCCTTGACCCGCGGATCCCACCACATGTAGTAGCTCGGCACGATCCGCGGGAACTTCACACACAACCGCACCGCGGGCATCGGGAAGCCCTTCGGTGCCACCAGCGGGGCCGCCAGCAGCGCCCGGCTCACCTCGGGCCGGGTCGCCGCCGCCCAGGCAGCCATGATGCCGCCGGCCGACAGGCCCACCACCCACACCTCATCGCCCAGCCCGGCGGCGATGTCGATGCAGGTGTCGACGTGGGCGACGAGCTCGGCCTCGGTGAGGCTCGCCAGCTCGCGGTTCAGCAGATCGGGCAGGCCGTGGTGGGGCATCCGGGGCAGCAGGACGCGGTAGCCCGCGTCGCGCAGCCGTTCAGCCGCCGCGATGAACTGGGAGGGCGCATTGGTGAATCCGTGCCAAATGACGACGGTGACCGGCGCTTCGACGCTCGGTTCGAGCAGCCGGGTGTGTGTCGCCTGAGGAAGACCCGCGTCGAGCCCGGTCAGCTCGGCCAGCCGCGCCAGTGCCGTCGGCCTATCGGCGGCGGGATCGACCATGGACGCCGTGGGCGCGGTCACCGAGAGGCGCCGGCGATACCAGGACGCACGCACACGCTTGTGCTGAGCCGCCATCTCGCACTCCATTCCACGCCGCTTTTCCGCATGATTCGACCACGTTCTACCATGCCCCCTGGCTAGGCTGTCCAGCGTGTTCGCCAACCTCGGCGAACCCCGTCGAAAGATACGAAATGCCTGAATTCTGGTCGAACCTGGGCAGCATCGTCTGGTACGTGCTGACCCTTATCATCTTCATCTCCTACCTGTTCGCACTGTTCTCGATCATCGGCGACGTGCTGCGCGACCGGTCATTGAGCGGCGGCCTCAAAGCCGTCTGGATCATCTGCCTGATCTTCTTCCCGCTGCTCACCGCGCTGATCTACCTGATCGTCCGGGGTGGCGGAATGGCCGAGCGGGCCGCCGCTCAGGCCCAGCAGAACAAGGCGGCTGCCGACGAGTACATCCGCTCGGTGGCCGGCAGCCCGTCCGACGAGATCGCCCGGGCCAAGGCGCTGCTCGACGCCGGCACGATCAACCAGGGCGAATACGACCGGCTGAAGGCCAAGGCGCTCAGCTGACCTTCTGCTGATCACGCCGGGCCCCGTCCGATTCGCTCGGACGGGGCCGACGCATGTGGGGGGACGGTTCTCTCGCGTGCGATTTTCGAACGCGAAAGAACCGTCCCCCAATGTGCGAGGTCGCAGTGCGCGGGTCAGCGCTCCTCGGAGAATCGGACGGCGGCCCGGAATTGCGCTGCGATCGTCGAGCCCAGGTTCAACGGCCAGCGGTGCATCACATATTCGGTGGCTTCGTCGACGCCGAGTTGGCGGGTCGAATTCCCCGTGCGCACCCACAATTCGGGCGCGGCGTTGCGACCGGGACGCAGATAGACCGGACGCGGTGACGGGCGGCAGCCGAGCCGGCACGCCAGCAGGCCATCACCGGTGCCGCTCTCGGCGGTCGGATCCTCGGCGGTCGGATCCTCGGCGGACGGCAGTGTGGCGAAGTCGACCTCGACCAGGGCCGCCGCGTTCTGGCCCAGGCTGACGGTCAGATGGTCGCGCAGCCACAGTTCGAAGCGGTCGGCGTCCGGGGCTTTCAGGGTGGCGAAGTCGGCGTCGAGCCCGAGCGGCTTGCCGAGGTCGTCCACACCGATCACCAACGTGCCGCCGTCGGCGTTGAGGAAGGCACACACGGTCTTGGCGACGACCAACTCCATCCGGTCGTCACGCTTGCCGGTGTGCAGGTTGACCCGGGCGGTCGACTTGAACTCGACCCGCGACGACTCCCCCGACCGGACCAGTTCGGCCAGGCCCTCGCGCTCGACCCGCTGGAAATGCGCGGCGACCGCGGCATAGCCGGCGATGCCGGCCACCGACACGCCGAGCGCCACGGCGATCGTCAGCGGCCCCCACAACGGAGAGTTCGGCAGCACGGCACCGATCAGCAGCAGACCGATGCCGGTGCCGAGCATCGAGATCACGATCGAGGTGGACCGACCGAGGCGCGCCCGTCCGCGCAACAGCCAGTGCGCGACCGCGCTGAACAGCCACGCCAGCACGACGCTCAGCACCAGTGCGATGCCGACCACCCAGACCGGCACCTGCTCCTGAATCACCGCCCACCCCCTCGCTTCTCCGTCCTCGCCGAACGTTACTGGCCGGGAATGAAATGTTCCGGCCGATCGGTGGGTTGTGCCCAGTGGGAGAACGGCCAACGGGTCGACGGCACAACGAAGGGGCGGCATGACAGGCCAGAACGAACCGGTGATCATCGAGTTGTGGAGCGATCTGGGCTGCCCGTGGTGCTACCTCGGCAAGCACCGGCTGGAGACCGCGATCGCGCAACGGCCGGACGCCGATCGCTTCGAGGTGCGGCTGCGCGCCTACGAACTCGATCCGCACGCGACCGGCGAACCGGAGCCGATCCTCGACCATCTCGCCCGAAAGTACGGCGGGGCACCGCCGCAGGTGCAGGCCATGGAAGCCCGAGTGCAGGCACTGGCCGCCGCCGACGGACTGCCCTACTCCACCGACCGGGACACCGCCAACACCTTCGACGTGCACCGGTTGCAGCACTACGCCGCCGAACAGGGCCTGGGCACCGCGCTGTTCGCCGCCGTCCAGGACGGCTATTTCGCCGGCACCTTGAATCCGTTCGACACCGAGCAGTTGGTGGCGACGGCGGTGGCGCTCGGGCTGGACGCCGACGGCGTCCGGGCGGTGCTGGACGGTGACGCCCACGCCGACGCCGTCCGGGCCGACGAGGACGAGGGCCGCGCGCTGGGCGCCACCGGCGTCCCGTTCACCGTGTACGGACGACGCTTCGCCACCGCCGGCGCGCAGAGCGTCGAGGGCTACGCCGAGGTGCTGACCCGGACGGTGGAGGTCTCCCCCGCCGGCTGAACGGACGCCGTCCGCAGCGACACCGTCAGGTAGCCGCCGGCCACCAGGAACAGCCCCACCGAGGCATAGAAGGTGACGGCCAGGCCGAACCGCTCGGCGATCAGGCCACCCAACACCGCGCCGAGCGGCATCAGGCCGTAGGCGAGCGTGCGGCCGGCGCCACCGACCCGTCCGAGCAGTGCGCCCGGCACCAGCCGCTGGCGCAGCGACTGGGTGAGAACATTCCCGGCGGTGTTGGTGAGTCCGACCAGGGCGAAGGCGGCCGCGACCACCCAGCCGTTGGGCCACAGCACCGGCACCAGCATCAGCAGCCCGTCGGCCAGCAGCATGGCGATGATGGTGCGGGTCTCGCCGAACCGCCGTTGCAGCCGGTCGGCGAGCAGTGAGCCGGCCACCGCACCCAGCGCCAGTCCGAGCGTCAGCAGCGGATACTGCGCCGCGGTCAGCCCCATCGCCGAGCCCGGGCCGACCGCCCACAGCACGAAGACCGCGAAGTAGCCGGTGCTGGCCAGATTCATCACGCTCGAGGTGATCACCAGCGGCCGGATTACCGGGTGCCGCACCAGGAAGACCAGGCCCTCGCGCACGTCCGCGAGTGGCCGGGACGACCCCGACCGGCCGGACGGGCGGAAACGTCCCCGCAAGCCGACGACGAGGACCAGCGCCGCCAGGGCCGCCAACGCCGCCGAGGCGCCGAAGCCGACACCGGCACCCAGCACGATCAGCACGCCTGCCAGCGGCGAGCCGAGAAAGGCGTTCGCCACCTGCTGGACGCCGAGCACGCGTCCGTTCGCCGCGGGTAGCCGGTCGGCGGGTACCAGGTCGGGCAGGATCGAGTTGGCGCCGAGGTCGGCGAAGACCTCGGTCACCCCGTAGAGCAGTACGGCGGCGAGCAGCAGCGGCATGGTGAGCCGTCCGGACAGGCTGAGGAATGCCGTCGCGGCCAGCACACCCGCCCGGAGCGCCAGCGCCACCACCTGGGCCCTTCGCCGATCGACCCGATCGATCACCACCCCGGCGGCCAGTCCGAACAGCAGCCACGGCGCCCACGTCGCCGCGGTCAGCAGCGAGATCTGGGCCGGCGAGGCGGTCAGTGTGAGCGCCACCAGGGGCGCCAGCATGCCCAGGATGCCGTCGCCCAGATTCGCCAGGCCGGTGGAGGCCAGTTGCGCCCGGAAGCCGGCTCCCAGCCCCGAGGTGCGACGCCCCGCTTCGTGCTCAGCCATCGTTCGATCTCCCTCTACTACGATGACAACCGATGCAGAGGTAACTCTGCAAAGGATTCTATGCAAAGGTATCTCTGCATATGTCAGAAGGCAAGGACTCCGCCGTGTCCGAGGACCGCATCCTCGGCTCCGAGGCGCTCAAGGCATTCGCCCACCCGCTGCGGATGAGCCTGTACGCCGAACTGCAGCGACGCGGCCCGGCCACGGCCAGCCAGCTGGCCCGCGCGCTCGGCGAGAGCAGCGGACAGACCAGCTACCACCTGCGCCAACTTGAGCGGCACGGCTTCGTCGAGGACGACCCGGGCCACGCCGGTGGCCGGGAGCGGTGGTGGCGTCCGGTCGGGTTCCGGTTGACCGATCCGGAACTGCTGCACGACCCCGCCACCGAACCGATGGTGGGTGCCGTGATCGGCCAGGTGATCGCCGAACGAACCGCCATGCTGACGTCCTGGCTGGAGCACCTCGACGGCCAGATCGGGGACGGCATGGGCCAGTTGTCCACCTCGACGATGGAGCTGACCACCGCAGAAGCCGAGGCGCTCACCACCGAACTGCTGGAGCTGATCGAGCGCCATTCGACTGCTGCCAAGAAGCGTGAGCGGCCCTCGGACGCCCGCCGCTACCGGGTTTATCTGGACGTCATTCCACTCACCGTGGATTTGCGCGAGGACGATAGTCCCCGATAGCCTGTAAGGCTGGCCTCACGACGAGAGGGACTCACATGTTCGGCCTGGACAAAGCGATCAAGCGACTGCAGCGTGCGCTGCCGATCGCCGGATCGTGGCATGCCTATGGCCGCCGCGATTTCGGTTTCGAAGGTAGCCGGCCAGGCAGAAGTGGGCCCCCGATCTGACCGCGGAGAAAGTTTGCTCCGCGCGTCCGGATCGGACGTCAAGCCGCCCACTCGCCTGCCGGGTCGGGCGGCTTTTTCGTGCCCTCCCACGACCATCTTTGAGATCAGAAGATCTCCGAATCAGAAAGTAGAAATGCCATGAACGAGTTCCCCGTCGCGTTGCCCGGCGCGGCGAACGACAACACCTTGATGTGGGCACATCCGCACGACATCGAGCCGGCCGCGCTCGACCAGTTGCGGAATATCTCGCGGCTGCCGTGGGTGGACCGCGTGCGGGTGATGCCGGACGTGCACCTCGGCAAGGGTGCGACGGTCGGTTCGGTGATCGCGATGCGGGACGCCGTCAGCCCCAGCGCGGTCGGCGTCGACATCGGCTGCGGCATGGCCGCCGTCCGGACCAGCCTAACGCTCGCCGATCTGCCCGACGACCTGCACGGGTTGCGGCTGGCGATCGAGGGTGCCGTTCCGGTCGGCTACCGCGGCAACGACGGTGAGGCCGCCGTGCTGCGCGGCGACGTCCGGCTGCGGGGTCGGTTCGACGCCCTGTTCGGCCGGTTCGACGACCTGCGGGCGCCGCGGATCGCCGACCGGCTGTCCCGGGCCTTGTCGCAGTGCGGTTCGTTGGGTGGCGGCAACCACTTCATCGAGCTGTGCGCAGCCGAAGGTGACGAGCGGCTGTGGCTGACGCTGCACTCGGGCAGCCGGAACATCGGCAAGGAGCTGGCCGAGCGGCACATCGCGGCCGCGAAGACCCTGGAGCACAACCTGGGCCTGCCCGATCGCGATCTGGCCGTGTTCCTGGCCGGGACGTCCGAGATGGACGCCTACCTGAACGACCTGTGGTGGGCACAGGACTACGCGATGTTGTCGCGGACCCTGATGCTGGCCACCGTGCAGGGGGTCTTCGCACGCTGGCATGCGGGTGCGGTCTCCTTCGACGAGCCGATTCTGTGCCACCACAACTACGTGGCGCGGGAGAGCTACGACGATGTCGAGCTGATCGTGACCCGGAAGGGCGCGATCCGGGCGGCCCGGGGTGACCTGGGCCTGATCCCGGGCTCGATGGGCACCGGCAGCTACGTCGTCCGGGGCCTCGGCAACGAGGCGTCGCTGAACTCGGCCAGCCACGGTGCCGGACGCCGGATGTCCCGGACCCGGGCGAAGCGGACGTTCAGCACCGACGACCTGGCAGCGCAGACCGCCGGTGTCGAGTGCCGCAAGGACGCCGGGGTGGTCGACGAGATCCCCGGTGCCTACAAGGACATCGACCAGGTGATCGCCGCCCAAGTGGACCTGGTCGAGGTCGTCGCCCGGCTGCAGACGCTGCTCTGCGTGAAGGGCTGAGTGGTACGCGGGGACGGTTCTTTTCGTTCCGTTCTGGGTCCGTTTCGGCGGAAATGGAACGGAAAGAACCGTCCCTCCGTACCGAAACTGGAACGAAAAGAACCGTCCCTCCGTGCCGGAACGAACACAGAAAGGAGGCTGAAGGATGGATCGGGTCATCGTGCTCAACGCCGATGCGCACCAGGTGCTGCATCAGGTGTCGCTGCGGCATGCCGTGGCGATGCTCTACCGCGACGTGGCGCGGGTGCACCAGTCGGTGCCGGGTCGTACCTTCGGCCCCTACCCGCAGCCGCACTCGCTGGTGCTGGTCAGCTACGTCTACACGCGCTGGCTGTACGAGCATTCCGGACGGCTGCCGTGCAGCCTGGCCAACGTGCTGCGCCGGGACGGCCACGCCTGCGCCTACTGCGGGCGTGAGGCGTCCACCCGCGACCACATCGTGCCGCGCAGTCGCGGTGGTCCGACGTCGTGGCTGAACCTGGTGGCGGCCTGTGCCGCGTGCAACGGCTACAAGCGCGACCGGACGCCGGAACAGGCCGGCATGCGGCTGCGGGTGCAGCCGTTCGTGCCGACCGCCGCCGACCTGCGGCCACGCTGAGATCGGCCCGCTCGCTTCGCCGGGCGGGCCGATCCGCCGCACCGCAGTCGGCTAGCCTCGGTCACGGCACGGGCGAATGAAGGGACGGCATGCCGCGCAAGGACGACGAAACCAAGGCCGGGATCGCCGCCGGCCTGGATCGCGCGCTGTTCACCGCCGGCGGCGTGGTCTCGCTGTGGTTGGCGTATCTCACCTTGCAGGAAGGCATTCAGCCGGGCTGGCCGATGCTGCTGGTGGTGGTGTTCTGGGCGATGGTCACCTACCTGGTACTCCCCCGCATTCACCGCATCCTGACCCGGATCTATGTTCCCGACTACTTCATCGGCCGCACCCGGACCGCCGACGGCCTGCTCGGTGACCCGGTCAACCTGGCGATGCTGGGCGGGGCCGAGCACATCCACGCGGCGATGCGCGCAGCCGGCTGGAGCCTCGCCGACGAACTGTCCTTCCGCACCGGCTGGCGGATCGTGATGTCGTCGCTGACCCGGCGCACCTACCGCACGGCGCCGGTGAGTCCCCTCTTCTTGTTCCAGCGCCGGCAGGATTTCGCCTACCAGCAGGAGGTGGCCGGCAATCCCAACCAGCGCCACCACGTCCGGTTCTGGCGCTGTCCCGACGACTGGCTGCTGCCCGGCGGTACCCGGGTCGACTGGGTCGCCGCCGGCACCTACGACCGCAGCGTCGGGCTGTCGCTGTTCACCTTCCAGATCACCCACAAGATCGCCGAGGACGTCGATGTCGAGCGCGATCACATCGTGGAGAGCCTGCGGCTGGTCGATCCGGCGGTGCGGCTGCGGGTGATCGAGGGATTCGGTGCCGGCTATCACTCCCGCAACGGCGGCGGTGACCTGATCCGCACCGACGGCGACCTGCCGATCGTCGATCTCAGCGGTCTGGCCTTCGCCCAGGCCGGCACCCCGGCACTACCGCCGACGCCGCGTGCCACGCCGCCGCTCCAGGTGCTGTTCGCGCTCGGGGTCACCGCGATCCGCGGCCTGGTCTACCTGCTGCTGGCCTGCTTCGCGTTCTGGGGAGCAAGCCCGGCGCTGGTGGCGGAGGTCGACGCCGAACTTGCCCCGCTGCTCCCGATCGTCGGCTTCGGCCTGGCCGGGCTGGCGGTGGTCGACCTCGGCCTCGGCGCCTTCCTGTTCACCCGGCACAACTGGGCCCGGATGACCCTGTGCTGCCTCAGCCTGGCCAACGCCGCGGTCGTCTTCGCGAGCCGCACCATGACCAACGACCACGGCCGGTTGGGCGGCGACCTCGCCGGGCTCGGCCTGAGCGTTCTGGTACTGCTGGCCCTTTCCAGCGAAGCCGCGCGGGAGTACACCCATCCCCGTCCACGCCCCGGGTTCAGTCGGCGGTCGGCTCGGCCCCGGCAACTCGGACGCGCCCGCGACGATCAGTACGGTGAGCCGGGTGAGCCTCCAACCACACCGGCCGACGCCGAACAGGCTGTCCTTCGACGACGGCGCGATGGCTGATGAGGCGCCGACCTCGAGTGAAACCGAACGTCGCAGCCTCGACCTGGTCCAGCGGATGGTGGTGTCGTTCCTGCTCGGTGGGGTGATCGCCATGGTCGCCTCGGTGCTGGCTCTCTTCGTGGTGACCCGAGCCCAGTACGAACTGCCCTACGACTCGGTCATCGGACTGTGGGTCATGTGCGGGGTGCTCGGTGTGGTGGGCGCGGCGACGGTGCTGATCCTGAACCGTCGGCGGCCCTATCATCCGCTGGTGATCCTCGGCCTGGCGCCGATGGCCGTCGCCGGGTACTGGCTCTTCAGCTGACCTCGACCGTCGCCGCCGGTCGTAGGCTGGCCAGGGAATGACGGACGAACTCCTCGCGGTGGTGACGGCGGCGGCCCTGCGCCATCCGCTCGACGACCCGCGGCTGGCGGGCTTCCTCGACGCGGTCGACCCGGTCAACCGGCTCGCCGAGGCGTCGCCCGGCTTCGTCTGGCGACACCGGGGACCGGTGGGTCATGCCGATCTGCTGGACGCCTTCGGCCGGCCGGACGTGCTGCTCAACCTGTCGCTGTGGCAGGACTATCCGTCCCTGCACGCCTTCACCTACCGCGGCCTGCACGGCCGCTATCTGAGCGCACGCGAACGCTGGTTCGTTCCTCTTCCTGGCATCACCACCGCGCTGTGGTGGGTGCCGCATGACCAGCGGCCCGACCCGGCCACCGCGCTCGCCCGGCTGCTGTACCTGCGCCGGCACGGTCCGTCGGCTCGGGCGTTCACCGTGTTGCGGCGCTGGCGTCCGGACGGTTCACCCGAGCCCGCCGCCCGCCGTCGGCTCCCTCGCCGCTAGCAGTCGCTCGACCAGCACCTCGACCGCATCATCGGCGGCGACCTGTTCGTCGATCGGAACGGTGAGCTGGTCGAGAATCAGGCCGTCGAGGGCGTAGTGGAACAGCACGATGTCCCAGCGGCTGCCGGGGAGGCCGGCGTCCTCGGTGAATGCCACGTCGGCGTCCAGGCCGCCGCGCAGCCAGCCGCCCAGCACCTCGGCCACCGACGGACGCCGGGCGGCGTCCAGCCTGAGCTCGAACAGCGCCAGGGTGGCATCGCGATCAGCGGTCAGCCGGTGGACGATGTCCTTGAGGTAGGTGGCGAACAGGTCGCGTCCGGGCGGACGCCGGGCCAGTTCGGCATGCACCGCCGGATCGGGGGCGAGCCGCTCGCCGATCCGGGCCAGGATCGCGTCGATGATGTCGTCACGCGAGCTGAAGTAGTTCGACGCCGTGCCCCGCGGCACCTCGGCTTCGGTGTCGACCGCCCGGTGAGTCAGTCCGCGCGAACCCTGCCGAGCGAGCACCCGCAACGCCGCATCGGCCAGCTGAACGCGTCGTTCGGGATTCCGTGCCACGCCGTCACTATAGACAACCACGACTGGTGTCGTGGTAACGTGAACCACGACACCAGTAGTGAAAGGACGACCCCATGCGTGAACTGATCTACTACGTGGCGGTGTCCGTGGACGGGTTCATCGCGGCACCCGACGGCGGCTTCGACGCATTCCTGGCCGAGGGTGACCACATGCAGGTGCTGCTCGATGAGTACGGCGACGCTGTCCCGGCGCACATTCTGCAGGCGGTGGGCAAGCAGCCGCCGCGCACCCGCTTCGACACCGTGATCCAGGGCTGGAACAGCTACGACATCGCCTATTCGGTCGACATCGAACGACCGTATGCGCATCTGCGCGAGTATGTGGCAACCCGTAGCGACCGCACGCCCGTCGAGGGGGTGACGTTCACCGCCGATCCGCTCGCCACGGTGCGCGAACTGAAGCAGGAGGACGGCCTCGGCATCTACCTGTGCGGTGGCGGCGAACTCGCCGGCACGCTGCTGCCCGAGATCGATCGACTCGTCCTCAAGCGCAATCCGGTGGCCTTCGGCGCCGGAATTCCATTATTCGGTTCAGTTGGTCTGGCCATCAACAGGTTCCAACTCGTCGACGTCCGCCGGTTCGAGTCCGGCGTGGTGATCGAGGAATACGAACGCCCCTAGTGGTTCCGCGTCACGCCGAACCGTCGGCCATCGCCTGCTCGTAGGCGAGCCGCAACTGCTCACTCGGGCGCGGTTCGGCGCCGTCGGGCATCGGAATGCCCAGATGGTGCTCGCGCAGCTCATCCATCATCCGTTCGATGAATGCCGGGCCGGCGTCGCGCATCAGTTCGGCCCGGACGCGCAGCCGGCGGGTCCCCTCACGATGAGCCAGGCCCCAGTTGCCGAGCGCGACCATCACCGGCAGTA
The DNA here is from genome assembly GCF_047606365.1 of Micropruina sp. Lineage (GTDB taxonomy): Bacteria > Actinomycetota > Actinomycetes > Propionibacteriales > Propionibacteriaceae > Micropruina. The sequence continues at coordinate 24,983 of NZ_JASGEN010000157.1, forward strand.
CCTGAATGCCCGCTTCGGTCAGCGAATAGCGTGCCCGCTGGCCGCGGCCGGCCTCCGCCCGGGTGAGCAGGCCGGCGGCGGTGAGTTGCTTCAGCCGGCTGCTCAGAATGTTGCTCGCGATGCCCTCTTCGGAGCCGGCGAGCAGTTCGCGGAAGTAGCGGCGGTCGCCGAACATGATGTCGCGCAGCACCAGCATCGCCCAGGGATCGCCGAGCACCTCGACGGCGGCGTTGATCGCGCACCCGGAGCGCGGCGTCTGCTGCATGACCTTCCTTCCAGTAACTGATTGCAACCTACCATCACCCGGGCGTAGCATCGACTCAACTGATTGCAGATCACAACCAGAATGGATCGATCATGTCCGAGCTACGTGTTCACAACTTCGCGATCTCCCTCGATGGCTTCGGCACCGGTGCGGGCTTGACCCGCGACGAGCCCTTCGGCCACGCCGGCGAACGCCTGCACGAATGGATGTTCGCCACCGACTGGTGGCAGACCGGCGGCAGCAGGGGCATCGACGACGTCTTCGCTCGGCAACACGGACCCGGCATCGGCGCCGAGATCATGGGTGCCGGAAAATACGGCTACCCGGGCTGGCACGAGGATCCCGACTGGACGGGCTGGTGGGGCGCCAACCCGCCGTTCCACACCCCGGTGTTCGTGCTCACTCACCAGCCGCGGCCTTCGATCGAGCTGGAGGGCGGCACCAGCTTCCACTTCCTGGACGCCTCACCGGCGGAGGCGCTCGCGGCCGCCAAGCAGGCCGCGAACGGTCAGGACGTCCGGCTCGGCGGTGGTGCGGAGACCATTCGCGAGTTCCTCGCTGCCGGCCTGGTGGACTACCTGCATGTCGTGGTTGTTCCGATCCTGCTCGGCCGCGGCTCACGGCTCTGGGATGGGCTCGAGGGCATGGAGCAGGACTACCGGATTGAGGCGGTGTCCTCACCGGCGGGGGTGACGCACCTGACCTTCACCAGGGTCTCGACAAGCTCGACCAACGGCACCAACGGTGGTTGAGCTTGTCGAAACCGAACCAGTCTGAGGTCTCGACAAGCTCAACCAACGGCGGTTGGCAAGCTCGACCGACGGTGGTCAGACCGTGGCCACGGTGATGCCGGCGGAAGGCGCGGGGGCGTCCATCGCCATCAGTTCGGCACCGGCCTGGTCGAGGTCGACCACCCGTCCGACGAGGCGTCCGGGATTGACGGTGCCGTCGGCGATGAGCTGCAGCATCGCCGGGTAGTCCGCGGCAGCCATGCCGTGACTGCCCGCCACGACCAGTTCGCGGGCGACGACCAGGCCCCAGGGCAACGGCGCGGACGCCTGCTCGCCGAGCATCAGTCCGACCTGAACGTGCCGGCCGCGCGGGCGCAGGCTGCGCAGCGCCGCATCGACCACCTGGCCGGAGCCCAGGGCGTCCATGGTCACGTGCGCTCCCCCGCCGGTCAGGTCGCGCACCGCGTCCGGGTCGGCGGTGGCGAGGGTGACCTCCGCGCCCAACGCAGTCGCGCGCTCGCGGGCTGCCGGCGACGGATCGACGGCGATCACCCGGGCTCCGAGCGCCTCACCGAGCAGCACGGCGGACAGTCCGACCCCTCCGCAACCGACGACCAGCAACCACTCCCCTGCCGCCAATCGGCTCTGGGCGGTGAGGGCGTGGTAGGCGGTGGCGAACCGGCAGCCCAGCCCGGCGGCGGTCACGAAATCGACCGTTTCCGGTAGTGGGACGAGATTGAAGTCCGCCGCCCGGACGGCAACCAGCTCGGCGAACGAGCCGGGATGGGTGAAGCCGGGCTGGGTCTGATCCGGGCAGACCTGCGCCTGGCCGGCCTCGCACCACGCGCACCGGCCGCACCCGTTGACGAACGGCGCGGTCACCCGGTCGCCGACGCTGAAGCCGCGCACCCCTGGACCGGCCGCGGCGACCACACCGGCGAACTCGTGGCCGGGAATGTTCGGCAGCGGTACGGGATCGTGGCCGCGCCAGGCGTGCCAGTCGGAGCGGCACACCCCGGTGGCCCGGACGGCCACCAGGACGCCGTCGTCCGGACATTCGGGCTCGGGGACGTCGGTCAGCCTGGGCTCGGCACCGACCTCGGCATAGACGATTGCGCGCACCGCAGCGTTCTACCAGATCACCTCCCCTCGCTCACGCCCAGTTCGTCACGTCATCCCGGGCTCCGACCCGGGATCCCCGGCGGGAGAGATCCCGGAGCAAGTCCGGGATGACGATGGGCGCGCCGCAGCCGGGACATTATTGATCAGCGCTTCCCCAAGAGATCCCGCAGGTAGGGCTGTCGAGTTGGGCGTCGTTCCAGTGCGTGCATGAGTGCCGCCGACGAGGGAGTCGTGGCGGAGCCACGACGACCGAGGAGAAGGTGCTCAGGTGCGTGCTGGGGCGGCGGCCAA
>NZ_JASGEN010000158.1:0-4193 GCF_047606365.1 Micropruina sp.
CGGCCACTCGGCGGGCGCCGGCCTCCAACACCTGATCCAGGTTGTCGGCGGTGATGCCACCGATCGCGAACCAGGGTTTGCTGTCCTTCGCCGACGGCGGCGCCACCCGAGCGGTGTGCCGCACCAGGTCGAGGCCGGGCAGTCCCGGCGACCACGGCATCGCGCTGGACACCGGACCCACGGTCAGGAAGTCCACGGCGTCATCGGCCAGGGCAGCGTCCACGTCGTCAGGGGTGTAGCAGGACCGCCCGACCCGGGACCAGCGGCTCAGCCGGCTGCGCGCCTTGGCCGCCTCGGGTCCGCCCTTGGTGAGTTGCAGCACGTCGGCGCCGCACTCTTGGGCCAGCGCCAGGTCGGCGTACACCGACACCAGGCCACGTCCCCGGTCGGCCCGGTGCAGCACCTGCAGGGCGGCCAGCTGCTGCGCATCGGAGGCCGAAGCGTCGCGCAGCTGGATCAGGTCGACTCCGGCGTCCAGCACGGACGCCGCGAATTCGGCCAGATCACCCGTGCCCAACCGGGCGTCGGTGACGCAGAACAGCCTGGCCAAGCGCAACCGGGTATCGAGCCCACGAAGAACTGTCACCGCCTCAGCGTAACGTCGGCAGCGCCCAGCCATGTGCACCCGGCAGCCCAGCCACTGTGTCCGCGCTCGGCGGGTCGCTGCGGGTGTCGGCCCACACCGACCTAGACTCACCGGCAGGTCTGGACGGCCTACTTCCCCTGACTTGTCCGGAGCGATGGTGACGACTGTGAGCGCGAGCGACCCCTTGGTGGGCGAGTTGCTGGACGGTCGCTACGTCATCCAGCGCAAGCTGGCCCGCGGTGGCATGGCGACGGTGTATCTCGCCGACGATCAACGGCTGACCAGGACCGTTGCGATCAAAGTCATGCACGAAGGCCTCGGCGACGACCAGGATTTCATCGGCAAATTCGACCGCGAGGCGCGCGCCGCCGCACGGCTGTCGCACCCCAACGTGGTGTCGGTGTTCGACCAGGGCCTGCACCGCGGCCGTCCGTACATCGTGATGGAGTACGTCGAGGGCTGCACGCTGCGGCACATGATCACCCGCGAGGGTTCGTTCAGCCCCGAACGCGCACTCGACCTGCTGATCCCGGTCACCGCCGCGGTCGCGGCGGCCCACGAGTCGGGGCTGATCCACCGCGACATCAAGCCAGAGAACGTGCTGATCTCGGACCGGGGCCAGATCAAGGTCGCCGACTTCGGCCTGGCCCGAGCCATCTCGGCACAGACCGTGACCGCCACCGGCATGCTGATCGGCACGGTCAGCTACATCGCGCCCGAACTGGTCACCCACGGCAAGGCCGATCCGCGCTGCGACGTGTACGCGCTCGGCGTGGTGCTGTACGAGATGCTCACCGGCTCCAAGCCGCACACCGGCGAGAACCCCATCCAGGTCGCCTACGCGCACGTCCACAAGGCCATTCCGGCGCCGTCCAGCGCGGTGAAGACGTCGTGGCGGGAATCCCGCAACGGCATCCCGCCCTACCTGGACGCCCTGGTCACCAGCGCGGCCGCGCGCCAGCCGTCCGATCGGCCGGTCGACGCCCGGGTGCTGCTCGACCACATGCGCCAGGCCCGCGAATCACTCGCCCGCGGCGTGATGGACGATTCGGCACTCACCGAGCGGATGAAGGGCACCACCCTCGATCCCGAGAACCACATCACCGAGCCGGTGCCCAGCCTGCGCAGCCCCAGCGAGGGCGACCGGACGCCGACCCTGCGGTTCACCCCGTCCACCCCGATCAGCCCTGGCCTGCCCGAGATCACCGACGGCATGCCCTATTACGACGGACCCGTCGAACAGCGCGCCCCGGGCCGCCCGCGGCGACGTTGGCCGGCGCTGCTGGCCAGCATCCTGGCGGCGGTGCTGGTCGGCACCGGGCTGTGGTGGGTGTTCGCCGGCCAGTACACCAGCACGCCGGCCCTGGTGCGGTTGAACCAGGCACAGGCGCAGCAGGCCGCCACCGATGCCGGTCTGACGATCACCTTCGACAGCGAATACGCCGAGGATGTGCCGGCCGGCCAGGTGGCCCGCACCGAGCCCGCCGGCGGTGACCGGATCGTGCACGGCGGCACCATCAAGGCGTTCCTGTCCAAGGGCCCGGAGCGGTTCGCCGTGCCCGCCCTGCGCGGGCTCGACCTGCCCACCGCCACCGAGTCGCTGAACCGGATCAACCTGACCGTCGGCAACGTCACCCAGGGCTACGACGACACCGTCGAAGCCGGCAAGGTGATCAGTGCCTCCTTCAAAGAGGGCACGCCGCTGAAGCGCGGCACCGCGGTCGACCTGGTGATGTCCCAGGGCCCCGCCCCGGTCACCCTCGGCGACTGGACCGACAAGCCGGTCAAGGACGCCCAGAAGGCGCTCAAGGAGCAGGGCCTGAAGGTGAAGATCGAGAAGCAGAACCACTCCGACATCGAGAAGAACAATGTGATCAGCCAGACGCCGACCGCCGGCGAGGTGCACCGCGGCGACACGGTCACCCTGGTGGTTTCCAAGGGTCCGCAGCTGAAGGCGGTGCCCAACGTCCGCCGCTACTCGCTCGACCGGGCTCGCGACATCCTGCAGAAGGCGGGCTTCGAGGTGCGGGTGAACCGGCTGATCAACTTCGGCTTCGACCTGGTGGTGAGCACCGACCCGAAGGCCGGCACCAAGGCTCCGGTGGGCTCCACGATCACCATCAACCTGGCCTGATCCCCGGCCGGACCCGGCGCTCAGTAGCCTGTGCGCGTGTCTCTCTCGTTCGGCCAGGTGCTGCTGATCCTGCTCATCGTCGGCGTCGCCGTCGGCACGTTCTTCCTGATCCGCCGGCAGCGGTATGTGCGCTCGCTGCGCGCGCAGGGCTGGACGTTCGAGGGCTCCCCCACCCTGGTCACCACCTACGGGCTCAACTGCCCGCCGTTCGGCCTGGGGTACACGCGCAAGATCGACGACCTGATCAGCGGCACAACGTCGTCCGGGGTCCCCTTCGGAGTGTTCGAGTACAACTCGCTGGGCTATGTGGCGGCCCTGGTGCTGCCCCGCCCGCTGCCCGAGCTGTACCTCGGCGAGACGCCGCGGCCCGGTGTCGAGGGCAGGCAGAAGGTCGTCGGACGCTGGACGGCGACCGCCAAGGACGCGGCCTGGGCCGAGGCCGCACTGGCCGCGATCATGGGTCCGGCCGAGGCGATGGCCGCTGCCGGGCACCGGGTCGATCTCTCGGTCGACGGCACCCGGCTGGTCGCCCTCGGAGTGCCCCGCGAGGCGCTGGCGATGCGCGGCTTCCTGGAGGCCCTGGCGCCGGTCGCGCACAGCCTGGCCGATGGGGCCCTGGCGTCCTACCAGGCACCGGCGCCGCCGCAGGAGTTGAGCCTGTACCAGCGGCCCGACTGGGTCTACCGGCCCGCCGACGACCAGTTCCTGGCCGAGGTGGTGATCAACGGCGGCGGCTACGGTCACGAGGCCCGCGACGTGGTGCTCGGCACCGTGCACGGCATCCGGATGATCGCACTGACCCACAACTGGAAGACCGACCGCACCGAGACCAGCACCGACTCCAACGGCAACACCACCACCCGCACCGTCACCGACAACCACTCCGAGGAGATCCTGGAGTTCCACCTGCCGTGGGGCTTCGGCGACCTATCGGTGAACTGGCCGGGCTGGGGCAACCGGGTGCGCTTCGAGTCGTCCGACTTCGACCGGGCGTTCAAGGTGCGCAGCCCGCAACCCAAATTCGCCTCCGACGTGTTCCATCCCCGCCAGCTGGAGTTCCTGCTGCGGGCTCAGCCGCTGCCGTTCGCCATCGAGTCCGGACGCGTCCGGTTCGCGCTGGGCGACAACACCCCGGAGCGGATCATGCACTGCGCCGACTTCCTGGTGGCCTTCTTCGCCGGCGTCCCCGGCTTCGTCTGGGCCGACCTGGGTCACACCCAGCCGCCGATCAGCCGCGACCTGGACGGCTTCTGACTCGGGTCGTACGGCGAGCGTGCCCGGCGCAGCCAGTGCGACCAGCTGAGTCGCGCAGTAGCCGCAGATCGGTGGATCTGGGCTCAGAGGTTCCGCAGGTAGGGCTGTCGAGTTGGGCGTCGTTCCAGTGCGTGCATGAGTGCCGCCGACGAGGGAGTCGTGGCGGAGCCACGACGACCGAGGAGAAGGTGCTCAGGTGCGTGCTGGGGCGGCGGCCAA
>NZ_JASGEN010000159.1:0-3781 GCF_047606365.1 Micropruina sp.
CGGGCGTCGGCGGCCTCAGCGCGGGCGTCGGACGCCTCGCGCTTGGCCTCGGAGACTTCGGTGCGAGCGGCTGCGGCTGTCGCCTGTTGGCCCGCCTGGTCGGCCGATTGTCGGGCGACCGACACCGCCCGCGTGACGAGCCCGCCGAGCAAACCGCCCAGCGTCGCGGCGACCAGGGCCAGGACAACCATCTCCATGTCCCTGATCTTGCCGGGCCCCTCTGACAAAACTCGTGACCGACCCGGCGCCGGCGTCCAATCGGATCTCGACAAGCCTGATTACCGCGTCTGTCGGTCGAGCTTGTCGGGACCCCACAGCAGGATCGCGACAAGCTCGATCGGCGGTGGGGTGGGCTCGATCGGCGGTGGATGAGATCCCGGCGTGTGCCGGGATGACGAGTAGCGCCGGGATGACGGGGCGGTGCGGACTAGGCTGCCGACAGCCCCAATCCACACTTTGTAAGGAAGCCGTCCAGATGGATTCGTACCAGCCGGAAGCGGTGAAGTCGGCGCATATCGAGAGCCTGGCTGCCTTCGTCACGGCCAGCCCGTCCTCCTTCCATGCCGCCCGCCACACGGCTGACCTGCTGGTCGCCGCAGGCTTCGCCGAGGTGGACGAGACGCTGCCCTTCGATGCCCGGCCGGGTGGCTACGTGCTGGTGAGGGACGGCTCGGTGCTGGCCTGGCGCATCCCCGACAGCCTCGGTGCGCCGGCGTTCCGGATCGTCGGCGCGCACACCGATTCACCCGGTTTCGTGCTCAAGCCCCGGCCCACCTCGTCCTTCCTGGGCTGGCAACAGGCGGGCATGGAGGTCTACGGCGGTCCGCTGCCGAACTCCTGGCTGGACCGCGAGTTCGGCCTGGCCGGACGCCTCGTCGACACCGAGGGCGCGGTCACGCTGGTCACCACCGGGCCGTTGCTGCGCATTCCGCAGGTGGCGCCGCACCTGGACCGCAGCGTGCACGAGAAGCTGGTGCTCGACCGGCAGCAGCACCTGCACCCGGTCTTCGCGGTCGGTCGTCCCGACGCCGATCTGCTCGCCGAGGTCGCCGTGCTCGCCGGTCTCGATCCGGCGACGGTGATCGCCCATGACCTGCATGCCTTCGTCACCGAACCGCCCGGACGGATCGGCCTCGATGGCGAACTGTTCGCCTCACCCCGGCTGGATAACCTGGCCAGTGTGCACGCCGGGCTGACGGCCCTGGCGGCGGCGACTGATGCCGACGCGATCACCGTGCTGGCCTGCTTCGACCACGAGGAGGTCGGATCGGCGAGCGCCACCGGTGCCAGCGGCCCGCTGCTGGAGACCGTGCTCGGACGGCTCGCCGATGCGCTCGGCTGGGGTGTGCAGGAATCAGCGGCGGCTCGGGCCTGCTCGGTGCTGGTCTCCGCGGACGCCGGGCACGCCGTCCACCCGAGCTATCCGCAGCTGCACGACCCCGATCATCGGCCGTTGCCGAACGCGGGCCCGCTGATCAAGTTCAACGCCAACCAGCGCTACGCCACGGACGCCGTCGGCGAGGCCGTCTGGCGCCGGGCCTGCGCCGCAGCCGGCGTCCCGACCCAGGACTTCGTCTCGAACAACTCGGTGCCGTGCGGCTCGACCATCGGGCCGCTGTCGGCGACCCGGCTGGGCATTCGCACCGTCGATGTCGGCATCCCGCTGCTCAGCATGCATTCCGCGCGCGAGCTGTGCGGCGTCCGTGATCCTGGGTGGCTGGCTGAGGGCATGCGGGCCTTCTACGCAGGCGCCTGACTGTCTGCCGCGGGTTGAGCTTGTCGACGCTTCGCGGGTTGAGCTTGTCGAAACCCCCTTGTCAGCGCCCTTGAGTTCTCGACAAGCTCGACCAGCGGTGGTTTAAGACGTGAACCAACCGCCGGGGCCCACTCCGGTGCTCAACCGGGGTACGTACTGGTCGAAGTAGACCCGGGCGATCAACTCCCGGCGGCTGCGCACCGAGGCCTTCTCGAAGATCGACTTGAGATGGTCCTGCACCGTCCAGGCCGACAGGAACAGCTGGCCGCTGATCTCCTTCGTGTCCAGGCCCTGCAGCACCAGCGCGACGACGTCGCGCTCGCGAGCGGTGAGACCGAACGCGGCGACCACCAGGGGGACCACCTCGGGTGGCCGAGCCTCTTCGATGGTCACCACGACCTCGCCCTGGATGCCGTTGCGGGCGCTCAGCGGGGTGGCGTGCAGCACCAGCCACAGCCCGCTGCCGGTTCTCAGCCGGGCCCGCGGCGGACTCGGCCATTCGCCGCGCGCGTAGCGGCGTGCGGCACCGACCAGCGATCCGATCACCCCGGCTGAGGAGGTACCGGTGCCGCCCACCGCCACCTCGTCGAGCCAGCGACCGGCGCCGGAGTTGACCTGGACAATGGTGTCGTCCGCGCCGATGATCATCACCGCCGGCCCCTGCGGTGAATCCAGCGGCGCCGTCGATGCGAGCGAAGCCAGCAGGCCGGCCCGGACGCCGACGCCCATCACCGTGGTCAGCGACGCCAGGAAGGCGACCTCCTCGGCGTTGAACGGTCGATCGTCGGACGAGCGGAAGTATGCAGCCTCGCCCCAGAGATGGTCGCGGTCGTAGCACAGGGCACGCAGTTCGTCGCCGTAGCCGTAGGTCGGCTGGATCAGCTCGCGCAGCCGGGTGGACTCCTCGAGCCGCCCCGACGTGGTCTGGTGGACGCCGGCGGCCCGAAGCCCCGCGTCCGCCATCTCGGTGAACGTGGTGGTCTCGCGACCGCCGTACTCGATCAGTCCCCAGTCGTGGTCGCGGTCATCCTGACCACGGAGACTGCCGTACTTGCGGGTGCTGGTGAGCAGCCGCGTGGTGGGGTCGACGGTGCCGAAGCAGACCGCCTCGAAGGGGACGGCGCGGCGTAGCGACAGCAGCGCCTCGTTGAGGAACGTGTCGAGGTCGAGACCTCCGTGCGCCACCACCTCGATGTCGCGCCGAACCCGTTCGGCGAGCAGTCCACTCGGCATGGCAGCCATTGTGCGCCCTCACTGCGTGCGACGGAATCCCAGATCCCTGGGGGGAGCCGGGGACCCGGCCCTGCGGAGCCGCATGCTTCCGGTTGCCGGGGATGGTTCGTGTCAGTGCGGCCCGCGAGGGTTGAGCCATGGCAGAGATCACGATTCCGGTCCAGCGCCCGGTCGGGGCTGACGGGCTGCTGCTGCACGACGGCGACCACGTCGCCCAGTTGGTGCTGGCCGTGGAGAACCTGGAGCAGGTTCTGGCCGGCGCCGGGCTGACCCTGGCCGCGCTGACCGGGATCGAGATCCACACCACCGACCGTGGGCTGTTCGACGACGCCGCCGAGGTGCTGGCCCAGCGCCTGGCCGAGCACGGCGTCCGGCCCGAGATCGTCGTCCACGAGGTGCTCTGGCTGGGTCAGCCGGGCATGACAGTCGCGGTGGGGGCAACCGCCCGCTCCGCTGAACCACCGTCCCACAAGGAGGAACAATCAATGACCAGTGAGTTGACCGAGGAACTCCGGGCACCCCGCTCCGGCGCCGCCGAGGCGCTGCGCGGGCTGTGCGAGGGCCGCGTCTACCTGCCCGGCGACGAGGGCTACGACCGGGCCCGGACGCCGTGGGCGGTCCATGTCGACCAGCGCCCGGCGGCCGTCGCGGTTCCGCGTTCGGCTCAGGAGGTTGCCGAGGTGGTGCGGGCGGCGACAGCGGCCGGGCTGCGGATCGCGCCGCAGAGCAGCGGGCACGGCGCCGGCCCGTTCGCCCGCACCACCTCGGCAACCTCCTGAGCCGAACGCGGAA
>NZ_JASGEN010000160.1:0-8700 GCF_047606365.1 Micropruina sp.
AGCAGGCTGGAGGCCAGCAGGTCGTCGAGCGCAGCGGACGCCGCCGCGCGGGCGTCCGGACCGGGACGGGCGGCCAGGGCGCGGGCGACCAGGCCGCCGGTCAGCGAGGAGCGGATCATCGGCCAGCTCAGCCTGCCGGCAGCTCCACATGCAGATCGCCATCGTCGTCGGACGGCTTCGGCCGGTGGTGCGGGGTCTCGCTGCGGGTATCGGCGAGGAACTGCTGCGTGCGTTCCTGTTGCGGGTTCAGCAGCACCTGCTCGGGGGTGCCCTCCTCGACCACGTAGCCGCCGTCCATGAACACCACGCGGTTGGCGACGTCACGGGCGAACGACATCTCGTGGGTGACCACCACCATCGTGGTGGACGCGTCGGCCAGGGCGCGCATCACCTGCAGCACCTCGCCCACCAGCTCGGGGTCGAGGGCGCTGGTCGGCTCGTCGAACAGCAGCACGTCGGGCTCGACGGCGAGCGCCCGGGCGATCGAGACCCGCTGCTGCTGGCCGCCGGACAGGGTGACCGGGTACTGCTCGACCGTGCGCCCGGTGATGCCGACCGACGCCAACAGCTGCCGGGCCTTCTCTTCGGCGGCGCCGGCGGCGATCTTCTTCGGGCCGAAGGTCTGCGGATCGGTGACGTTCTGCAGCGCCGTCCGGTTCTTGAACAGGTTGTGGCTCTGGAAGACCATGCCGGTGTGCCGGCGCAGGTCGCGGGCCTCGGCGCGTCCGAAACCGGGCGCGGTGACCGTGGTGTCGTGGATGCGCAGGGTGCCCTTGTCGGGGGTCTCCAGCAGGTTCAGGCAGCGCAGCATCGTCGATTTGCCGGAGCCGGAAGGCCCGATCACCGCCACCACCTCGCCGCGCCGGACGGCCAGGTCGATGTCGGCGAGCACGACGTGGCTGCCGAAGGACTTCTTCAGCCCGGTCACTTCGAGCACCGGACGGCCGTCGGCGTCGGGCGCGTGGTCGGTGGTCTGGTCGGGAACGTCGATCATCGGATCACCTCGTGTAGGGACGGTCGAGGACCCGCTCCACCCGGCCCTGGAACCAGGTGTAGGCCACCACCAGCAGCCAGTAGGCCAAGCCGACGACCAGGTAGGTCTGGAAGTAGTACCCGGTGGCGGACGCCTCCAGCTTGGCCTCGGCGAACATGTCCACCAGGCCGAGGACGAAGACCACTGAGGTCTCCTTGAGCAGCGAGATGAAGATGTTGCCGGTCGCCGGGACGGCGTTGTGGATCGCCTGCGGCAGGATCACCCGCCGGTACACCTCGGTGGCGGTCAGCCCGGACGCGATGCCGGCCTCGTACTGGCCGCGATCGACCGAGGCCAGCGAGGCCCGGAAGATCTCGGCCAGGTAGGAGGCCTCCTTCAGGCTGAAGCCGATGATGGCCGCGCCCATCGCGTCCAGGTTCGACATCGAAGGGATCAGCTGCGGCAGGCCGAAGTAGATCAGGAACAGCTGCACCACGGTCGGGATGCCGCGGAAGAACGAGATGTAGGCGATGGCGATCTGGTTCAGCACCGGCACCTTGAGGAACCGGATCACCGCCAGCGCCATGCCCAGCACCAGCGCGATCGCCATCGACACCAGGGCCAACAGCAGGGTGATCGGCAGCGACACCGCCAGCCGGGGCAGCAGCGCGACGAATGCGTCGAAGTTGAACATCAACTCTTCTTCGCGGTGACGTCGGTGCCGTAGTACTTCTCGGACAGCGCCTTCAGCCGGCCGTCGCCACGCATCTTCTCGAACACCTCGGACAGCTTGGTGCGCAGGTCGCCGGTGGTGGTGTTCCGGGTGAACGGCAGGGCGATCTCGTCGTAGCCGACCGGGTCGCCGATGTAGTTGAACAGGGTCTTGCCCTCGCGCTTCTCCTCGGCATGCAGAATGCCGTCGGAGTTGATGTAGGCGTCGACCTGGCCCTTGATCATGTCCTGCATCGCGGCGTCGCGGGTCTCGTACGGGCGGGTCTTGAGCGCCACGTTGTGCTCCTTGCCCCAGTCCTCGATGCGGCGCAGGTTGTCGGAGCCGAGGACGCCGGAGACGGTCTTGCCGGCGAGATCCTCCAGGGTCTTGATCGTGGTGTTGTCGGCCTTCGTGACCACCTGGGCGCCCAGGTAGGCGTAGGTGGCGGTGAAGTCGAATTTGTCCTTGCGGGCCGCGGTGACGGCGACGTTGTTGGCGACGGTGTCGAGGCGGCCGGCCTCGAGCTGGCCCATGATCCCGCTGAACTCGGCGGTGGTCCACTGCACCGTGTAGCCGAGATCCTTGGCCGCGGTCTCCAGCAGTTCGACGTCGTAGCCGACCAGCTTGTCGCCCTCGCGGAAGCCGTTCGGGTAGGACTGGCCGGTCGAGCCGGCCCGGATGACCTTCTCGCCCGAGCCGCTGGTGCCACTGGAGCAGGCCGACAGCAGGATGCCGCCGAAGGCGGCCGCGGAGCCGAGGATCAGGGTGCGGCGGGAGGTGTTCATCGGTGGCCTTCCGGTGTGGATGCGAAGCGTCGAGTCGGTGCGCCCGAGGTGACCGCGATGGGCACGGTCGGTCGGGCAGCAATAGTCATACCATAAGGATCGCGGGCGGATGGGGAGTGGTCTCACCGCCCGCACGGCCGCGGCTGTGTGGACTCGAGTCAGGCGTTCGCCGTGGTCAGTTCCTCGACGAGTTCGGCGCTCAGTCCCAGCCGTGTTCCTCGGGCGCGGACGGCGCCGGTGTCGAGCACCCGGATGAAGTACCGGGTGACGTGCCCGAGCCCCAGGTCGCGGTCCTCGAACGGACGCCAGCCGAGCCGGGCGTAGTGCGCCACCAGGAAGGCATGCTCGCGGGCGGTGCCGAGGCTCACCGCGGGGGCCTTGAGCGCGGCGCCGAGATGATCCACGACCGCGTCGGTGATCAACCGGCCCAGCCCGCGGCCCTGCTGCTCGGGATGGCTGGTGATCCAGGACAGATGCGGGAACGCGAACGGCGCCGGGTTGGGGCTCCACGGCATCCGGGCCGAACAGCTGGCCAGCAGCCGTCCGCCGTCGTCCAGGACGAACGACAGGTTGCCGGCGATGTGCGCCAGCACCGTGTCCAGGTCGGCCTCGGCCGCGACGAACCAGCGCCGCGATTCGGGGTCGGCGCGGAACGAGGCCCGGATCAGGTCGCGGTAGGCCTCGGCGTCCGAGACCCGGGTCGGGCGGACGACGCCCAGCACGGTGCCGTCCGCCGCGAGCAGCGGACGGCCGTCCGGGCCGATCTCGGCGTCGGGAGCGTTCACCCCAGCGCCTCCGCGGCCCGGGCCAGCACCCGGTCGACCGCCGCCGGGGCGTCGCCGAGATAGTTGAGCGGGTCGAGCCAGCCGTCGATGGTGGCCCGGTCGAAGCTCGCGGTCACCCGGGGGTCATCGGCCAGCACGTCGGCCAGCGGACGGCCGGTGTCGATGGCGGCCATCGACGCCTCGTAGACGATCTGGTGGGCGGTCTGCTTGCCGAGGCGTCCGCCCAGCTCGAACATGGCCCGCTCGGAGAGGATCAGCCCGCCCTGCAGGTGCAGGTTGCGCAGCATGGCGGCCTCGTGCACGACCAGGCCGTCGAGCACCCGGTGCAGGGTGGCCAGCTGACCGGCCAGGTAGATGTGCAGCTCGGGCAGCGCGATCCATTCGGCGCGCCAGCTGATCGCGTCCCGCTCATGGACGGTCGCCATGCCGTCCAGGGCGAGCGCGGCGGCATGCTTGACCGCTGCGGTGAGCGCCGCGGCACCCTCCAACAGTGCCGGGTTGCGCTTGTGCGGCATCGTGGTCGAACCGATCTTTCCCATCGCGAACGGCTCGTCGACTTCGGCGATCTCGGTGTGCATCAGGGTGGACAGCTCGGTGGCGATCTTGCCCAGGCTGGCCGAGATCAACGCCAGCAGCTGGGCGTACTCGGCGATCCGGTCACGGGAGGACTGCCACGAGATGGTCGGCGCGGCGAGGTCGAGCAGGCCCAGGGTGGCCTCTTCGACGGCCCGGCCCCGGGTGCCCAGCGAGGCGGCGGTACCGACCGCGCCGTTGATGTTGCCGGTCAGCACCCGGTCGGCGACGTCGTCGAGACGGTCCAGGTGCCGCAGCAGCTCGTCGAGCCAGACGGCGACCTTGAACCCGAAAGTCGTCGGCAGGGCCTGGACGTAGTGGGTGCGGGCCGCCATCGGAGTGTCCCGGTGACGCTCGGCCAGCCCCCTCAGATCGCCGGCGACCGCACGCAGATCACGACGCAGTATCGCCAAGCCGTCGCGGATCTGCAGCACCGCGCCGGTGTCGACGACGTCTTGGGTGGTGACGCCGAAGTGCACCCATTCGCCGGCCTCGCCGGCGGCGTGCTGCAGGGCGGCGACGGTGGCGTTCAGGCTGTGCATCGCCTTCGCGCCGGCCTCGGCCAGCTCGGCCAGATCGAACTCCTCGGTGGACGCGGCGGCGATCCGGTCGGCGGCGTCGGTGGGAATGATGCCCAGGTCGCCCTCGGCCCTGGCCAGCGCTCCCTCCACGGCGAGCTGGGCCCGCAGCCGGGCCTCCTCACTCCAGACCGCACGCATCTCGGCGGTGCCGAAACTGTTGCCGATGGTCAACATGTCGATGACGTGCGAGGCCATGGAGGGCGGCTCCTGTTCGTGTGGTGACAACGGCAGCCACCCTAGTGTCGGTGCGAGGGCGCGGGTCAGTCCTCGGACGCCGAGGTGCGGCGCGGGGTGACCGGCCAGTCGTCGGGGTAGAGGTGGGCGAGTTCCTCGTGCTGCTTGCTGAGCAGGCGACGGGCCCGGGTGGACAGCCGGTCGCCGAACACGGTGCCGCCCAGATGGTCGGTCTCGTGCTGCAGGCAGCGGGCCAGCAGGCCGGTGCCCTCGATCCGGATGGGGTTGCCGTCGCCGTCCTGGCCGGTGCAGACCGCGGTGTCCGGACGGGCCAGCACCTGATAGGCGCCCGGGTAGGACAGGCAGCCCTCTTCGGCGGACTCGAGCGTCCGGCCGCGGGCATCGGGAACGGTCACCTCGGGATTGCAGACCACGCCACGATGAATGACCTCGTCGGCGTCCGGGCACTCGAAGACGAAGATGGCCAGGTCGATGCCCACCTGGGTGGCGGCCAGGCCGACGCCGTGCGCGGCCCGCATGGTGGCGAACATGTCCCGGGCCAGGCTGCGCAACTCGTCGTCGAACGTTTCGACCGGCCGGGTCTGGTTGTGCATCACCGGGGTGCCCCATCGGGTGATCGGTAGCACCGTGCCGCCACTGGTCAGATCGTCGCTCATAGCCGCCCTTCTCTCGGCCGACACGGTACTAGGAAGTGCGCACTCTCGTTGCTCACAGCTCGTCGAGACCCGCCGCGGGCACGCCGGACGTAGGCTCGCCCGCATGGGTGCGGACCTGATCGAGGCGTGGGTGCGTCACCTGGGCGCCGAACGCAATATGTCGGCCAACACGGTGCGTGCCTATGCCGGCGACCTGGCCCACCTGGTCGACTATCTGGACCGCACCGGGTCGGGCGAACTGGGCGACGTCGATCTGCGAACGCTGCGTCGGTGGCTTGCCGGCATGCACGCCGCAGGTGCGGAACGAGCCACCATGCAACGCCGAGCGGCCGCCGCCCGGGTGTTCTTCGCCTGGGCGCATGCCACCGGACGCCTGGCCGCCGACCCTGCCACCGGGCTGCGGTCGCCGCGGGTGGACCGGCGGCTACCCGCCACCGTCGAGGTCGATCAGGCCCGGCAGATGCTGGAGGCGTTGGCAGACCGAGCGGGCGCCGAAACCGACCCGGTGCTGCGTGCCCGCGCCCTGCGGGACGTGGCGATCGTCGAGGTGCTGTACGCCGGAGGTGTCCGGGTGGGGGAGCTGTGCGGGCTGGACGCCGGGTCGGTCGATGCCGAGCGCCAGGTGCTGCGAGTACACGGCAAGGGCGACAAGGACCGCACCGTCCCGGTCGGCGACCCGGCGCTGCGGGCACTCGAGGCGTGGCGTTCGGTGCGCGACCTGATCGCCGCCCCACAGGCAGGAGAGGCATTGTTCGTCGGTGATCGGGGGGCCCGGATCGATCCCCGGGTGGTGCGACGCCTGGTGCACCGCGCGGTGGCCAGCGTGCCGGATGCCCCCGACCTGGGCCCGCACGGCCTGCGCCACGCGATGGCCACCCACCTGTTGGAGGGCGGTGCCGACCTGCGCAGCGTGCAGGAGATCCTCGGCCACGCCTCGCTGGCCACCACGCAGATCTACACCCATGTCAGTGCGGAGCGGCTGCGGACCGCCTATCAGCAAGCGCACCCTCGGGCCTGAGCCGCTCCCGGACCCCGTTTCGACGAGCTCGACCACCACAGTCGTTGTGCCGGACGCCCGGAGCTCATCCCCCGATCGTGCCGGGTGCGGCGACATAGGGCTGGAAGAACGGGTTCGCCGGGACGCCCTCGAGCGTCATCACCAGGGCGGGAACCGCCATGCCGTCGATCTGCTCGCGGATGATGTCGGCGTGGCCGGCGTGCCGGGCCATCTCTTCGACCTGGTGCATCAGGTAGTAGCGGGTCAGGATCGGGCGGGCGTCATGGATGCCCTGCCAGGGTGCGGGCGGGGCTACCGACTCGGCGCCCGGGTCGCTGCCGGCGATCGCAGCCAGATAGGCCGTGCGGGCGGCATCGAAGGCCGCCAGGACGTCGGCCATCGTCTCGTCGTCGGCGACTACGAATCCGGATTGGTAGCGCAGGTAGTCGTCCTGACTGAGCGGAGCGGTGCTTATCCCTTCGGCCAGGTTGCGGGTGGTGCCCTCCATTCCCTGGGTGACGTGCTTGATCAAACCGCCCACCGAGAGCGTGCTGCGGCAAGGCGTCTGCCGGGCCTGCTCTTCGGTGAGGCCGTGGACGGCTGCCCGGATCGCGGTCAGCTGCTGATCGACGTAGTTGGCCAGACTGGTGGCCTCGTCGTGGCGTTGCGGTTCGTACATGGTCTCCACCTCGCTTCGGATCGGTTGATGCCAGTCTGGACCTCGCCGCCGACATTCCTGCTGGCCGGGTCACAGCAGCCGGGCCGGGTCGACGAGGCGTCCGTTGATCTTGGTGGTCAGGTGCAGGTGGCAGCTGGTCGACCAGCCGGTGCTGCCGACCAGTCCGACCACCTGGCCCCGCTTCACCTTCTGGCCATTGCGGACCTGGTAGCGCTTGAGCGCATGCAGGTAGTGGGTGGTGAGCCCGCCGGCGTGCCCGATCACCAGGCGATGCCCGCCCGAGGAGTCGTAGCTGACCGACTGCACCACGCCGTCCGCCGCGGCCCGGATCGGAGTGCCGCAGGAGGCCTGCAGGTCGACCCCGGCGTGCAACCGCCACTCGTGGAAGATCGGGTGGAAGCGACGTCCGAACGGCGAGGTGATCCGGCCGCCGACCGGGTTCAGCAGCAGGCCCGAACCGGTCACCGGAACATCGCCGGAGGCCAGCGCCGACGCCCGTTCGGCGGCGAGCTTCCTGGCGCGGGCCACCGCGGACGCCGGCAACAGCCGGACGTCGGAACCGCCGAGCGGGTCGAGATACTCCTCGCCGCGCTTCAACCCGAAGTGCAGACAGCCGGCAGGGCAGTGGCCGGCCTCGACCGTTCCGATCACCTCACCGGCTGCCACGTGGTCGCCGACCCGCACGCCGGCCCGAACGGGCTCATAGGTCGTCCTCAGCTCGCCGTGCACGATCGTCACCACGCCGCGGCCGGCAATGACCTGGGCCACGCTGACTTGCCCGGCCGCCGCGGCGTGCACATCGCTGCCGACCGGCGCGGCCAGGTCGACGCCTCGATGGCCCGGCAGCCAGTCCTGCGCCGGTGGGTCGAAGCCGCGCACCACCGGGCCGGGAACCGGACGCGCCGAGCCGAACGCCCAACTCGGCGGCGCACCCGCCACCACCACCAGGTAGGCCAGCGCCAGCACCGCTCCCAGCCGGGCGACCGTACGAACCATGTCCGTTCACCTCCACGCTCATTGAGCGCCCGGCGAGGAGAAAGTGTTCAAAATCGATGAGAGGGGTCTCGACAAGCTCGACCAGCGGTGGGGGCTCGACAAACGGTGCGGCTGAGCGGTTTCGACAACCCCAACCCGGGCGACGTAGAATCAGCCTCAGCGATCCGGCAGATCCGGGTCGACTTCGCATGCACCTCGAACCGTCGCGCACGACGGGTTGCTTTCCGCGGTCCCCACTAGGGGAGGAAGGCGACGGTCGCATCAGGCGGACCGAAAAGCTCGGTCCGAACAACCTCTAGCGGGTTCCGCCCGGTCTCGGCACACGACCGAAGATCAGGGCCGCGCCCGCGCGGAAAGGAACGGCAATGGCCGTCGTCACTACCCGTCAGCTGCTCGAGAGCGGTGTCCACTTCGGGCACCAGACCCGCCGCTGGAACCCCAAGATGAAGAAGTTCATCTTCGCCGAGCGCAACGGCATCTACATCATCGACCTGCAGCAGTCGCTGAGCTACATCGATCAGGCCTACGGCTTCGTCCGCGACACCGTCGCGCGCGGCGGGCAGATCCTGTTCGTGGGCACCAAGAAGCAGGCACAGGAGGCCATCGCCGAGCAGGCCACCCGGGTGGGCATGCCTTACGTCAACCAGCGCTGGCTGGGCGGCATGCTGACCAACTTCGCCACCATCAGCAAGCGGATCGGCAAGATGAAGGAGCTCGAAGGCATCAACTTCGACGACGTCGCCGCGTCCGGGCTGACCAAGAAGGAGC
>NZ_JASGEN010000161.1:0-17723 GCF_047606365.1 Micropruina sp.
CGCCGGACGGGTCGCCGAGGCCTGGGCCGACCTGGCCGACACCGGTGCCGAGACTTCGCTGGACGAACTCACCGGCGACGACTTCGCCGAGCGCGGACGGCTGCGCCGGTTCTCGCCGCTCAGCGTCGGCGCCTACCTGATCGCGCTGCTGGCCGCCGTCGCCGGCTGGCGGCTGGTCGGCGAGGGACGCCTCACCGGCACCGGCCTGCTGCCGTCGCCGGAGGCGTGGACCGGCCTGCTGCATGCCTGGCTCGATCCGATCGCCGGCCAGCCGGGCCAGGCCGGACCGCCCTGGCTGGGCAGCACGGCGCTGGCCGCACTGGTGACCTTCGGTCAGGTCGAATGGCTGGTCACCCTCGGTTTCCTGATCGCCGTCCCGCTGGCCTGGATCCTGGCGCTGCGGGTGTTGCGGCACGCCGGGGTCGAGGGGCCGGCGGCGGTGGTCGCGGCGCTCGGCTACGGAATCGCCCCGGTGCTGGTCGGCGCGCTCGGCGGCGGCTGGCTGGGCATCCTGACCTGGGCAGTGCTGCTGCCGCTGCTGGCCCACGCGCTCGCCGCCTGGGCGTCCGATCGGAGTTGGCGTTCGGCCGGTGCGATCGGTCTGTGGCTGGCCTTCGCCGTCGTCGAAGTGCCGCTGACCTGGCCGTTGGTGCTGCTGGCGATGGTGGCCATGCCGGCGATCCGCAGCTGGCGCGGTGCCGGCCAGTGGGTGCTGGTGGCGGCGTCCGCGCTGGTCGGGCTCGGGCAGAGCGTGGTCGACTGGTCGGCGTTCCCGGGCCGGTTCCTGACCGGCGCGTCGCCCGCGCTGGCCTCGGAGGAGGTAGCCGAGGCCTGGCAGTTGGCGCTGGCGCATCCGGCCGGCCCGAATGTGGCGCCACTGTGGGTCTGCGCGACCGTGGCCGGCGTCGCCTGGCTGACCGCGCTGGCCGGGCTGTTCCGGCGTCCACGCGCGGCGGCACCGGGTGTCGCCGCCGCCCTGGTCGGCTTGCTGGCCGCCATCGGTCTGAGCCGGCTGGTGGTGCTAGTGCCGCCCGGCGTCGAGGTGCGGCCGCAGACGTTGCCGTGGCTGGTGCTGATGCTCGGCGGCCTGGTGCTGGCCGCCGCCCGCGGGCTGGCCGGGCTGTCCGCCGGACTTCGGCACCGGACGCTCGGCGCCTGGCATGCGGCCGCGGTGGCTCTGACGGTGGTGGTGGTCGCTGCGGTCGGTGTGGGCGCGGGCTGGTGGGCCTGGGCCGGTACCGCCGGTCTGCATCGGACGACCCTCGACGCGTTGCCGCCGTTCGTCCGGGTGGCGATGACCTCGCCGACCCCGGTTCGCACCCTGGCGATCGCTCGCAGCGACGGTGGGATCCGCTGGTCGCTGCTGCAAGACGACCTGCCCCGGCTGGGTGAGGACGAGCGGGGCCTGCCCGGCTCGGTCGAACCACAGAGCGGGCTGGCCGCCTCGGTGGTGAACCGGCTGCTGTCCGGCAGCGCCGACGACCAGCTCAGCCAGGACCTGGCCCGGCTGGGTGTCGGCTACGTCTGGCTGAAGGGCAGCGACCCCGAGCTGCGGACGGCCATCGACAACGTGCCCGGGCTCGGCGTTGGCACCGGTGAGGGCGACAACGCCACCTGGCCGGTGCCCAACTCGGCACGGGCCACCATCGAGGCCGGCGACGTCCATCCGACCGGCGACGGCGAGACGGTGCCGGCCGGTGGCGAATCCCGGCGACTGGTGCTGGCCGAGCCGGTGGACGCCCGCTGGTGGGCCACCGTCGACGGGCGCCCGTTGGCGTCCCACCCGTTGCCCGACGGCCGGCAGGCCTTCGACCTGGGCGCCGAACAAGGCGTGCTGCACTACGGGCTGCGCGGCGACGCCGGGCCGTGGCCGCCGCTGCAGGCGGTCGGCCTGGTGACCTTGGTGATCCTGGCTTCGCCCCGGGTGAGGAGGCGGCGATGAAGCGCGCCACAGTGATTCGTACCGGTGCCGTGCTGGCGGCGGTCGTGGTGTTGGTGCTGGCCGTGCTGGGTGCGTCGGCATTGCCGGTGCAGCAGCCGGCACCGAATACCGCGCCCACCGACGATCGCGCCCGGGTGGCGGTGGTGTGCCCCGCGGTGACCGCGGAGAGCGATCCGACGGTGGTCACGGCCGGCTCGCCCCAGCGGCGGCTGACCACGGCGCCGCTGGATGATCCCGAGCAGACCACCGACGTCTCCGGCGTCCTCGGCGCCACCTCGGGGGTGACGGCGCCGATGGTCGTCAGCGCCCCCCGGCTGGACGTGTTCTCGGCGACCACCCGGACCGCTGTCGAGTCCGGCTCCGACCGGGGCCTGTCGCTGGCGTCCTGCGATCGGCCGGGCAGCTCCGCCTGGTTCACCGGGGTGCTCTCGTCGAGCACCAGCACCGCCGAGTTGGTGCTGTTCAACGCCGACACCTCCGACGCGTCCGTCGACCTCACCGTCTACGGCACTGCCGGACGGCTGACCGCGCCCGGGTCGCGGGGCATCATCGTGCCGGCGCGGACGCGGCGGGTGGTGCCGCTCGGGCCGCTGTTCACCACCGACGACACGGTCTCGGTGCAACTGGCGACTTCGGCGGGCCGGGTGGCGGCGATGGTGCGGCAGCGCATCCGGCAGAACGACAAGCCGGCCGGCAGTGACTGGCTGCCGTCGACCGCCGAGCCGGCCAACGATCTGGTGATCCCCGGGCTGGCGTCCGGCAAGGGTGCGCGCGACCTGGTCGTGGTGAATCCCGGTGAACGGACGGCCGCCGTCGCGTTGCAGGTGCTCGGCGCGGACGGCCCGATCGCGCTGCCCGGCTTCGAAACCATCGACCTGCCGCCGCAGACCAGCAGGCGGATTCCGCTCGGCAAGGCGCTCGCGGCGGCCGCGGTGGGGCTGCGGCTCAGCTCGGAGCAGAAGATCACCGCCGGCGTGCTCAGCGACAACGGCGGTGACGCCAAGGCGGCCGACATGGCCGTCCAGATCGCCACACCGGTGCTGACCGGCCCGGGGGTGCTGGCGTTGTCGCCGGGCCGGCGGCTGGCGCCGACCCTGCAGCTGGCCAGCGGTGTCCCTGAGGCGAGCCGGGTGCGGGTGGTGGTCACCTCGCCGTCCGGGAAGCGACTGTTCAACCGCACCGTGACCGTCCCGGGGCTGGCCGATATCGCGGTGCAGCTGCCGAAGGCGACCGATGTGCTGATCACGGTGCAACCGGAGCGTCCGGGGGCCGTGCACGCCTCGGTGGGCGTCCGCAGCCGGATCGGCGAGGTGGACGGCATCGCCTCGGCCGCGGTGTTCTCGGGGACCCCGCCGAGCAACCTTCCGACGATCCGTCAGGACCCGCGGCTAGGCTCGTGACCCATGGTTGGCATGGCTTCGATCGTCGGCATGGTGGTTTCCCTGCTGATCTGTCTGGTGCTTCCGCTGGGTGGCCTGCTCTGGCTGGTCACCCGACGCGAGGGCGGCGTCCGGAAATATCCGAAGGTGGGCCGGGCGTTCGCCGCCGGCATGTTGGCTTTCGTGCTCTCCCAGGTGCTGACCCGCATTCCGCTGATGACCTGGCTGTCCACCCAGGACGCGCCGTGGGCGCAATGGCTGGTCTCGGGCCCGGTGGCGAGCTTCTCGGCGGGCCTCTTCGAAGAGACCGGACGGCTGCTGGTGATGCTGTGGCTGCTGCGCCGCTTCCACCGCTGGGTGGACGGCATCTCGTTCGGCCTCGGCCACGGCGGCATCGAGGCGATCCTGCTGGTCGGGCTGACCCAGCTGTTCAGTCTCGCCATCGCGCTGCTGATCAACACCGGCCAGACCGCGGCGCTCGGCCAACTGCCGGCCGCCACCCGCGACCAGGTGGTGACTGCGCTCACCGACTCCTCGCCGCTGCAGTTCTACCTGGTCGGTGTCGAGCGGATCGCCGCGATCGGTCTGCACGTCGGCCTCAGCGTGCTGATCCTGTGGGGGATCGTGGTCGGACGCCGTGCGTTCGCCTGGCTGATCGCGGTGCTGATCCACGGGGTCTTCAACCTGGTCGCGGTGACGCTCACCTCGTCCGGATTACCCAACGCGACGCTGCTCACCGAGTGCGCGCTGCTGGTGATGGCGATCGTGTTGTGGGCGGTGTTCGTACTGCGTTGCCGACCCCGGTTCCCGGTCGACATCCAACCGGCTCCAGCCCGCTGAACCCGGACCGAGATCCCGGGGCGGAGCCCGGGATGACGAACAGCCTTCCCGTCATCGCACCGGTTCCCGTCATCCCGCCCGCTTCCGTCATCCCGGCGAACGCCGGGATCTCCGTCCCGCTCGGTCGAGCCCGCTGATCGAGCCGCTACTCCCAGTCGTCGTCGGTGGCCCAACCCTCGGGGTCGAGCTCCTCCAACGGAATCTCGGTGAGCGCGTGCAGCTGCTCGACCAGGGTGCGGAAGACCAGAATGCGCAGCCCCTTGCGGGTCCGCGCCCGATGCTCCAGCGGACGCCGGTACAGCACCACCTGGCCGTGCTGCGGCGGCACCGGTCCGATCGCGGCGGCCAACGGCACCCGGTCGCGGCTCCAGCCGCTGGCCACGCCCGGCACGTCCTCGACGCCGACGTCGATCCCGACCAGGGCGCGCGGACAGGACGCCGATACCCGGGCGACCGCTTGATGGACGCAGCCGGTGAAGTACTCCGCGCCCTGCACCCGGGCCCGCAACGGCACCGGGTTGCCGGTGAACGGATTGGGTAGCGCCAGCGGTCCCCGCAGGCCGCGGCCGTGACGTTCCCTGCGCTGTGCCATGGCCCCAGGCTATCGCCGCCCCGCCGGGCGACGGTCACCGAACACGTCCGGGTCGACAACCCTGGAGCTGTGCTGGAGGCTCCGGCTCGGGTTCCGCGACTATCGCGGAGCGAGCGGGTAGTGTCACGCCGGTGAGGTCACGGATGTGTTCACGGACGGGGTGCTCGACCCCCGCCATCGCCACGCTGACCTATGTGTACGCCGACTCCACGGCTGTACTCGGACCACTCGCACTCCGCGCCGAACCCGGCTCCTACGACCTGTGCGCAGCGCACAGTGCGAGCCTCTCGGCGCCCCGCGGGTGGGAGGTCATCCGGCTGCCCGAAGCGGACATCGACACCGGCCCGTCCACCGACGACCTGATGGCGCTCGCCCGCGCCGTCCGGCTCGCCGGGCTGGGTGCCGAGGGTCCGGACGCCCCGGAGCCGGCGGTGAGCCGCCGTAAGGGCCACCTGGCGGTCATCGCCGATCTGTAGCTGTTTCGCACGGCTGCGTCACCACGAGCGCCGTGGTGCCGACCGCCGGCGCTCGGGGGCACTAGGCTGCCCACGTGCTTACCCCCTCCATTTTCAAAGCCAACGACATTCGTGGTGTGGTCACCGGTGACCAGCCCGAATGGGATGTGGCCGGGGCCCGTGCCGTCGGCGCCGCGTTCGTCGCTGTGCTCGGCCTGGCCGGGCAGGAGTTCGTCCTGGGTCGCGACATGCGCACCACCGGGGTCGAGCTGGCCGCCGCCTTCATCGAGGGTGCGGTGGCGCAGGGGGCGTCGGTGATCGACATCGGGCTGGCCAGCACCGACCAGCTCTGGTTCGCGTCCGGGTTCTTCGACATGCCGGGCGTCCAGTTGACCGCCTCGCACAACCCGGCCGACTACAACGGCATCAAATTCTGCCTCGCCCAGGCCGCGCCGATCGAGCCGGCGATGCTGAAGCAGATCGCCGAACTGGCGATGGGGCCCGAACTGGCTCCGGTCGCCAAGCGGGGCGCCGCGCGCAGTCAGGACGTGCTCGCCGAGTACGCCGCGCACCTGCACAGCCTGGTCCCGCTGGACGGCATGCGCCGGTTGAGGGTCGTCTACGACGCCGGCAACGGGATGGCCGGGCACACCGCGCCGGCAGTGTTCGGCCCGCTCGACATCGAGACGATCGGCCTGTTCACCGAACTGGACGGCTCGTTCCCGAACCATCCGCCGAACCCGCTCGAGCCGGCCAACCTGGTCGACGCGCAGCGGGCGGTGCTGGAGAACCGGGCCGATCTGGCGCTGGTCTTCGACGGTGACGCCGACCGCTGCTTCATCGTCGACGAGCGCGGCGAGGTGGTCAGCCCGTCGCTGATCACCGCGCTGATCGCCCAGCAGGAACTGGCCCGCGAACCCGGCGGCACCATCGTGATCAACACCATCACCTCGCGGGCGGTCGATAAGGTGGTCGCCGACGCCGGGGGTGCGCTGGTGGTCTCCAAGGTGGGGCACACCTCGGTCAAGGCGAAGATGGCCGAGCATCACGCGATCTTCGGCGGCGAGCATTCCGCCCACTACTACTTCCGCGACTTCTGGGGCGCCGACACCGGCATGCTGGCCGGGTTGCACGTGATGGCGCTGCTCGGCCGCAGCGCGGGCACCATGTCCGAGCTGGTGGCCGGGCTGCCGGTCTTCGCGGCGTCCGGTGAGATCAACTCCACCGTCGCCGACGTGCCCGCCGTGCTGGCGCGGCTCGCCGAGGCGTTCGCCGGACGCGGCGTCCAGAACACCGACGACGGACTCACCATCGAAGGCGACGGCTGGTGGGTGAACGTCCGGGCGTCGAACACCGAACCGCTGCTGCGGCTCAACGTCGAATCCCGCGACGCCGCCCAGATGGCGTCGCTGCGCGACGAGGCCCTGGCCATCATCCGAGGAGAAGCAGATGCCTGACCTGACCCATGACGTGCTCGACCTGCTGGTCTGCCCGGCCTGTCACAGCACCTTCACCTGGGACTACGAGGCCTCCGAACTGGTCTGCACCGGCACCGACTGCGGCCTGGCCTACCCGTTGCGCGGCGGCATCCCGATCCTGCTGATCGACGAGGCCCGGCGGCCGACCCGCGACTGAGCCATGTTCGACTTCGACGATTCCCGGCTGGAGGATCCCGAGGTGCTGGCCGCCGCCGCACCGCTGCTGATGAACCTGGCGTCCTCGGGTGCCCGGGTGCGCCGCGAGGCAGCGATGGCCGAGGCGCCGCTGGCTGCCATCGACGACGTCGACCGGCCGCGTGCGGTGATCGCCTACGGGCCCGAGGCACGGCTGTTGCGCGCGGTGCTCGAACCGGTTTGCCCGGTGCCGTTCGTCGCCTGGCCGGCGCTCGGCCTGCCCGGCTGGGTGGGTCCGCTGGACATCGTGCTGCTGATCGGACGCCGCGGCCCGGAAAGCATGGCGGTGGCGCATGAGGCGGTCCGCCGCGGCTGCCGGCTGATCGTGGCCTGCCCGCCGGACTCCCCGCTGGCCGAGCGGTCGGCGTCCCGGTCGACCACGCTGCTGCCGGTGAACACCGGCGACCCGCTGGCGGCCGCGGTGGTGTTCCTGGTGGCGCTGCACCGGCTCGGGCTGGGGCCCTACACCAATCCGGAGGCGATCGCCGCAGCGATGGATGGCGTCGCCGAGCGCTGCGCGGCCCGCACCGACGTGTCGGTCAACCCGGCCAAGACGATGGCCCTCGACCTCGCCGACGCGTCCCCGCTGGTCTGGGGCGGTTCGGTGCTGGCGGCGCGGGCCAGCCGGCGCATCGTCGAGGCGCTGCGGCTGGCGTCCGGACGCATCGGGCTGGCCGCCGACGCTTCCGACCTGCGATCGCTGCTGCACCAGGCTCCGCCGCGCGACCCGTTCGCCGACCCGTTCGAGGAGGGCACCCAGGAACGGCGTCCGGGCCTGGTGCTGATCGACGACGGCCAGGACGACGCCGCGGCCGCCGAGGCCCGGCTGCGGCTGGAACGCACCGCCCAGGCCGCCGACATCCGGATCACCCGGCTGGAGCACTTCGAGGATTCCGTCGTCGAGCGCTACGCGACGGTGCTGCTCACCGGTCTGTTCGGCGCCGCCTACCTGCAGATCGGCCTGGGCCGGACAGCGTCCTGATCCAACCTGCGGTGCGCCGGCTGCATTACGGTGAGCCGATGGCTCTCACCGATGACGATGGCTGGACCGGCAGCAACGAGGCGGCGTGCATCTCGTTGTCGACCGGCTGCACCCCGGAGAGACTCCGTGACGTTCTGGCCGGTCCGGGAGCAACGGAGTTCCCGTCGCAGGACGAGGCGGATGCCTGGGTGATGGACAGTGACCGCTACGACCGTTCGTGGTCGGCGTTCGGGTGGTGCCAGGGCGTGGCGGTGGCGTGGGAGGACAACGGCTTCGCCGGCACGGACCCGGACAACGCGCGCACGCTCTGTGCTGACGGCCGGTTCGCGAGCATGTTCTGGAACGTGAACTCGGTGATGCAGTTCAGCTACCTGTCCGACGGCCGGGTGCTGCGACAGTTCGATCCGCTGTTCCACGACGAGGATGAGGACCCGAATCAGGTCGGCGAAGCGCTCAGCGCCGAGAGCGGGTTGGACTGGTCGGCGGCGCCGGTCCGCAGCGGCCTGGCGCTGCTGAGCAGCCTCTTCGGCATCGCCGCGATCACCCCGACGATCCTGGCGGCGCCCGGCGTCCGCTTCTTCGGGTATCGCAGGTAGCCGCGGTTGCGGAGTCAGCCGCGCGGGATCTCGAACCGGACCAGCCGGCCGCGACCGGCGCCGAGGTCGGCCCAGGGGCAGTCGATCTCCAACACGGCCAGCGCGCTGGTCGGGTAGTGCCGGACGGCCTCGTCGGTCAGTTCGGACGGCTCGGCCAGCAGCTCGATCAGCGAACTCATCGTCGGCTCGTGGCCCAGCACCATCGCGGTGCCGACCGTCTCGTCCAGTTCACGCAGCAGGTCGACCACCGAGTCTTCCCAGGCTCCGTAGAGGGCGTCGGTGAAGGTGACCTGATCGGCGGTTGCTCCGCCGAGTTCGGCCGTCCGCCAGGTTTCCCGGGTCCGGGTCGACGAGGACGACAGCACGGCCCCGATCGGGTAGTCGGCGAGGATCGCACCGGCGACGGCGGCGTCACGCAGCCCGCGGGCCGCCAGCGGGCGCTCGTGATCGGGATCGTTGGTGCTCCACGACGACTTGGCGTGACGCATCACGATCAGGGTGTGAGACATGGCTGCGGCTCAGGCGTCGTCGCCGGGGCGCATCGACGCCCAGATCTCTTTGCACTCCGGGCAGACCGGGAATTTGTCCGGGTTGCGGCTCGGCACCCACACCTTGCCGCACAGCGCCACCACCGGGGTGCCCATCACCATCGCCTCGGTGAGCTTGTTCTTCGGCACGTAGTGGCTGAATCGCTCGTGGTCGCCCTCGTCGACCCGCAGGTCGGTGCGCTCGTCGAGGATCGTCTGTGCGCCGGGTGCCATCTCGGTCATAGCCACACACTCTAATCACCTGTCGCGATGCGTGACCCGGCTTGGGTCGTTCACGTCCGGCATGGTGGGATGGCCGGGTGGAGGCGCTCGCGGTGGTCGGCGGACGGCTGGCGACCGGTCTGCGCGATGTGACCGCAGACCTGGCCGCGCTGGACTCGTCCGGTTTCTGGGCGGTGGTGCTGCCCTTCGAGGGCGACCCGGTGTGTGCCCGGTTCGACCAGGTGCGGCCGGCGACGCCGTGGCGCGGACGCCCCTGGCACGGCCCGGCCCGGGATTCCTGGACGACTTCGCTGGACGAGGCAGCCTTCACCGCCGGCGTCGCCGCGATCCGTGACGAGATCGCGGTCGGCGGGGTCTATCAGGTGAATCTGACCCGGCGGCTCAGCGCCCCGCTGCCGCCCGACTGGTCGATCGCTGCGCTGGGGGCGGCGCTGGCGCAGGGCAATCCGGCACCGTTCAGCGCCGTCGTCCAACTGCCCGAGCAGGGCATCCATGTCGCCTCCGCCTCGCCCGAGCTCTTCCTCGGACGCCGCGGCAGCACCGTCTGGTCGTCGCCGATCAAGGGCACCGCGGCCAGTGCGGACGGCTTCCTGGCCAAGGATTCGGCCGAGAACGTGATGATCGTCGACCTGGTCCGCAATGACCTGGGCCGGGTCTGTGTCACCGGCACGGTGGAAACCCCGGCGCTGCTCTCGGTCGAGGCACACCCCGGCCTGTTCCACCTGGTCTCCACCGTGCGCGGCCGTCTCCGTCCGGACGCCGGCTGGCCCGAACTGGTCGCCGCCACCTTCCCGCCCGGTTCGGTCACCGGCGCCCCCAAGCTGGCCGCGCTGGAGGTGATCCGTCGGCTCGAACCGGTGCCCCGCGGGGTGTACTGCGGTGCCGTCGGCTGGGTGGACGCCGACCGTGCCGAGGGTGAGCTGAACGTCGCGATCCGCACCTTCTGGGCCGCCCAGGGACGCCTCCACCTGGGCACCGGCGGCGGCATCACCTGGGATTCCGACCCGGCGGGCGAGTGGGCGGAGACGCGACTCAAGGCGTCCAATCTGCTCGCGGTGGTGTCCGGACCCCCGGCGCGTACCGGTTCGGGTGGCGCGACGGCGTCGTAGACTCCGAGCCGTGCAGAAGGTGGCCCAGTGAGCGGGAAGGCCGATCGTCGGTGGCTCACGATCGGGCTGATGATGTGCGTGATGGCGATCTCGTTCGAGTCCTACGCCGTCCTCACCGCGATGCCAGCCGCCGCCCGCGACCTGGGCAACCTCTCGCTGTACGCCTGGACCTTCACCGCATTCGTGATCGCAATGACCTTCAGCATCGTGGCGTCCGGGCAGTTCAGCGACCGCTACGGACCGATCCAGCCGATGATGTGGGGGTTCGGCATCTTCGCCGCCGGCCTGGTGCTGGCCGCACTGGCCCCGAGCATGTGGGTGCTGCTGGTGGCCCGGTTCACCCAGGGTCTCGGCGCCGGCACCATGAACGTCGCCGTGATGGTGCTGATCGCCCGCGCCTACGACGAGGCGCAACGGGCCAAGCTGATGATGTGGTTCTCGGCCTGCTGGATGCTGCCGGCCTTCGTCGGTCCGCCGCTGGCCGGCTGGATCGTCCAGATCAGCTCCTGGCACTTCGTGTTCTGGTCGGTGCTGCCGTTCATGGCGGTCGGCGGCCTGCTGGTGCTGCGGCCGCTGCGGCACATCGAACTCACCCCCGAAGAACCGCACGAACTGAAGAAGCGGCTGATGCTGCTGGCCGCCGCCGTCGCCGCCGGGCTGGCACTGATCCAGTGGGCCGGCCAGGAGCTCGACCTGTGGTCCGCGTTGTGGGCGGCGGTCGGGCTGGCCGCGGTGGTGTTCGGCCTGCCGCCGCTGCTGCCCAAGACCATCGACTGGACCGGACGCGGCATCTCCGGCGTGGTGGGGGCCCGGCTGTTCAGCGCCGGCGCCTTCTTCGGCGCCCAGTCGTTCCTGCCGCTGATGCTGACCGAGGCCCGCGGCCTCGAGGCGGTGATCACCGGCGTCACGCTGACCGTCGGCTCGGTCGGCTGGATGCTGGGCGCGCTGCTGCAGTCGCAGAGCTGGCTGTCCTGGCGGCGCGACCAGATGATCATCGTCGGCGTCGGCGGCATCGCGCTCGGTGTCGCGGTGCTCGCGGTGGCGTCCTTCTTCCCGCAGTCCTGGCTCGGCCTGGTGATGATCGCCTGGATCATCGCCGGCTTCGGCATGGGCCTGCAGAACCCCAGCACGTCGCTGGCTGTGATGCAGCTCTCCGACGAGGCCGAACTGGGTCGCAACACCTCCTCGCTGCAGGTCGGCGAGTCCCTGGGTAGCAGCCTGTTCACCGGTCTGGCCGGCGCCTGGTTCGCCCATTTCCACCTGACCGCCGAGTTGCCGTTCACCTTCGGCGGCCTGATGGTGATGATGGTGGTGGTCGGCGCGATCGCCGTGCTGCTGGCCTATCGGATCGGCCCCGTGCCCGCCGCCGCCGAGGAATAGCCACGATGGACGAGGTCGACCGCATCATCGCCGCCTGGCGGGCCGAGGCGCCCAGCCTCGATACCGAGCCGCTGGCGGTGCTGTCCCGGGTGAGCCGGCTGGCCCGGCATCTCGATCTGGCCCGCAAGCGGTGTTTCGCCGCTCACGGGCTGGAGGTCTGGGAGTTCGACGTGCTGGCCGCGTTGCGCCGCGAAGGGCCGCCCTACGAGTTGTCGCCGGGCGAGCTGATCCACCAGACGTTGTCGTCCAGCGGCACCATGACCAACCGGATCGACCGGCTCACCGAGCGCGGGCTGGTGGAGCGCCTGGCCAATCCCGCCGATCGGCGCGGCGTCCGGGTCCGGCTCACCGCTGAGGGTGCGGAGACCGTGGGTGCGGCGATGGACGATCTGGTCGCTTTCGAGCGCGGCGTCCTGGAGCCGTTGACGGCGCCGGTGCGGCACCAGTTGGCCACCGCGCTGCGGACGCTGCTGGTCGACTTCGAGGCGCCGTCCGGTAGCTGACCACCTAGCCGCGGGCGCGCCATGGAACCTCCGCGTGCGGCGGTGGGTGTGTCCCCTAGGGTGGTGCCGTTCACCGACGCAAGGATTCCAACGATGGCCCTGTCGAACCCGTATCTCGCCGAACTGGCTGCCGAATTCGGCATCGCCACTGAGTT
Source organism: Micropruina sp. (assembly GCF_047606365.1). Lineage (GTDB taxonomy): Bacteria > Actinomycetota > Actinomycetes > Propionibacteriales > Propionibacteriaceae > Micropruina. The sequence continues at coordinate 12,377 of NZ_JASGEN010000161.1, forward strand.
CTGGGATTGGAAGGGTCGGCTCACCGAGATCTCGGACGAGACCGTGATCGCCGTACTGGCGGCGATGGAGATCGACGCCAGCACCGCCGAGACCGCCGCGGCCGCGGTGGAGGAGCGCCGGCTGCGGGCCTGGCGACGGGCGCTGCCGCCCTGCACCGTGATGCAGCAGGGCGCACCCCAGGAGGTGCGGGTGCACGTCCCCGACGGTGCCGCGGTGGAGGTCTGGGTCCGGCTCGAGGACGGCGGCACCCGCGACCTGCGGCAGCTGCCCAACGACGAACCGGCCCGGATGGTCGACGACCACCTGGTGGGGGAGGCCAGCTTCGAGGTGCCCGGCGACCTGCCGCCCGGCTACCACCGGATCGGTTGCCGCACCGCGGAATGGACGGCCGAAGCCAGCCTGATCGTGTCGCCGCATTTCCTCGGTTTCCCGCCCGCGATGGGCGAGAAGCGGGTGTGGGGTTACGCCACCCAGCTGTACAGCGTCCGGTCGGCCGACTCGTGGGGGATCGGCGACCTGGCCGACCTGTCCGACCTGGCCACCTGGTCGGCCACCCAGCAGTTCGCCTCCTACGTGCTGGTCAACCCGCTGCACGCGGCGCAGCCGATGACGCCGCTGGAGCCGTCGCCCTACCTGCCCACCTCACGACGCTATGTGAACCCGATCTACATCCGTCCCGAGGCGATCGCCGAGTACGCCACCCTCGACGAGCGGCAGCGGGCCAGGGTCGCCCAGCTGCGCGGCAAGCTCGCCAAGAACCTGGCCAACGAACCGCTGATCAAGCGCGACAAGGTGTGGCGGGCCAAGTTGAAGGCGCTGCGGGTGATCTTCGAGGCGGGCTTGAAGCCGACCCGGCTGATGAGCCTGAACGACTTCGTCCGCAAAGAGGGACGGCCGCTGTCGCAGTTCGCGACCTGGTGTGCGCTGGTGCACGAATACGGGATGAACTGGCGGGAGTGGCCGGTCGAGTTGCGCCGTCCGTCCTCGCCCGAGGTGGCGCAGTTCGCGGTCGATCATGTCGGTGAGATCGTCTTCTTCTCCTGGCTGCAATGGGTGGCCGACGAGCAGTTGCGCGACGCCCAGTCGGCGGCGAAGGCGTCCGGTATGCGGGTCGGGATCATGAACGACCTGGCGGTCGGGGTGAGCGGGCACAGCGCCGAGGCGTGGATGCTGGGCGACACCTTCGCCCGCGGCGTCTCGGTGGGGGCGCCGCCGGACCACTTCAATCAGACCGGCCAGGACTGGGGTCAGGCGCCGTGGCGTCCGGACCGGTTGGCCGACCTCAGCTACGCCCCGTTCCGCAACATGGTGGCCGGCATCCTGCGGCACTCCGGCGGCATCCGGGTCGACCACATCATGGGCCTGTTCCGGCTCTGGTGGGTGCCCGAGGGGATGGGTCCCACGCACGGCACCTACGTGCGGTACAACCACGAGGCGATGGTCGGCATCCTGGTGCTCGAGGCGCAACGGGCCGGCGCGGTGGTGGTCGGCGAGGACCTCGGCGTGGTCGAACCGTGGGTGCGGGTCTATCTGCGTGACCGCGGCATTCTCGGCACCTCGATCGCCTGGTTCGAGCGCGGCGACGACGGCCAGATCCTGCCCCCGGAGTCGTGGCGCGAGTACTGCATGGCCTCGGTGACCACCCACGACCTGCCGCCCACCGCCGGGTACCTGGACGCCGCCCACGTCAAGCTGCAGCACGAACTGGGCCTGCTCACCGAGGACCTGGACGTGGAACTGGCCGGCGCGGAGCGGGAACGCGACGACTGGCTGCGGATGCTGCGCGAGCGCGGCCTGCTGACCGTCGGCGATCCGTCCACCGAGGACATCGTGCTCGCCATGCACCGCTTCCTGGTGGCCACCCCGGCCCGGATGCTCTGTGCGGCACTCACCGACGCGGTCGGCGACCATCGCACCCAGAACCAGCCCGGCACCGTCGACCAGTACCCCAACTGGCGGGTGCCCCTGTCCGGCCCGGACGGCGAACCGATGAGCCTGGAGGACGTCTTCCACTCTGAGCACGCCCTCCGCCTATCGGCGGTGATGAACGGCTTCGTCGTCCCGCCCACCGCCCACCGCTCCACGTCCGAGTTCATCATCGGCACCGACTGACTCGAACCGTTGACCCGAAGGAACCGTCCCCTTGGTCACCGGGGACGGTTCTCCCGGTCACCGGGGACGGTTCCTTTGGTCACCGGGGACGGTTCCTTTGGTCACTCGGTGGGGGTCATCACCTCGACGCGGTTGCCGAAGGCGTCCCAGCAGTGGAAGCGCTGGTAGCCGGCGAACGACGTCCGTTGTGCCCAGCTGAGTTCGAAGCCGGCGGACGCGATCCGCTCGCCGAGCTCCTCCAGGTCGGCCACCGAGCCGACCAGGATCGCGGGGTGGGCCAGCCGGGCCGGGACGAACTGCTCATCGGCCAGCACGTGCACCTCGAGGGTGATCGCGCCCGAGGTGTCGAAGGCGCGGAACCACCGCACCGGGCGTCCGGCGAGTTCGGGTGGGGGAGTCACCTCGGTCAGCCCGACGGCATCCTGCCAGAACGCTCGGGCGCCGTCGTCGCCGCCGACCGGCATGATCACTTGGACGTGATGGAGCTTCATGGATTCTCCTCCTTGCGGTTCGATCGCGCGATCGATCACAGCTGTCGCCTTAGGCCCTCTGCTTTCGGGAAATATGCCGAAAGCAGTGCATGGACCCGAAAGTAGTGGTCGATCGCGCGATCGACACTGCCCCAGAGGCAGAGGATGTACCCCGGCAACGCACAGCACCTTCAGATCGATCGGCCGCGGGCCGTCCCAGCAGCCGCCCCGACACGCCGAGCCGGACGTCCGACACACCCGGGATTTGAAGACGCCCGCCGGCCTGTGACAGAATCGTCAGGTTGCTCCGCGGCGGTATGCCGTGGCGCCCCCAGGCGGATGAGTCGTCAGCCGGGCCCTACCACGAACGAAATTGCGATCGTGTGCGGCCCTGAATGGCCCGACACGCCCGACCGCGGGGGTCGGAGCAGCAGTATCCGACGAGAAGAAGGAATATCAGTGGCGGGACAGAAGATCCGGATCCGACTCCGGGCCTACGACCACGAGGTCATTGACTCCTCGGCGAAGAAGATCGTCGACACCGTGACCCGTACCGGCGCCAAGGTGGCGGGCCCCGTGCCCCTGCCCACCGAGAAGAACGTGTTCTGCGTGATCCGTTCTCCGCACAAGTACAAGGACAGCCGCGAGCATTTCGAGATGCGCACGCACAAGCGGCTGATCGACATCCTCGATCCCACGCCGAAGACGGTCGATTCGCTGATGCGGCTCGACCTGCCGGCCGGTGTCGATATCGAGATCAAGCTCCCCTGAGGTCGCCGAACATGTCTAACGAACGCAAAGTGAAGGGCCTGCTGGGCACCAAGCTCGGTATGACCCAGACCTGGGACGACAACAACAAGGTCGTTCCGGTCACCGTGATCCAGGCCGGGCCGTGCGTTGTCACGCAGGTCCGCTCGCCCGAGAAGGACGGCTACTCCGCCGTCCAGCTGGCCTTCGGCGCCGTCAAGCCGACCAAGGTCACCAAGCCCGCCGCCGGCCACTTCGATGCTGCCGGGGTCACCCCGCGCAAGCACCTGGTCGAGCTGCGCACCGCCGATGCTGCCGAGTACACCCTGGGCCAGGAGCTGCTCGCCGATGTCTTCGCCGCCGCCGACGTGGTCGACGTGACCGGCGTCAGCAAGGGCAAGGGCACCGCCGGCGTCATGAAGCGGCACGGCTTCCACGGCCTGCGCGCCTCGCACGGTGTGCACCGCAAGCACCGCTCGCCGGGCTCCATCGGCGGCTCGTCCACCCCCTCGAAGGTTTTCAAGGGCATGCGGATGGCCGGCCGGATGGGCGTCGACAAGGTGACCGTCCAGAACCTCACGATCCATGCCGTCGACGCCGAGCGCGGGCTGATCCTGGTCAAGGGCTCCGTGCCCGGCCCCAAGGGTTCGCTCGTCGTGGTGCGCACGGCCGCCAAGAAGGGTGCTGCCGAATGAGCGAGAAGCAGACCGTCAAGGTGCTGGGCTCGAAGGCCACGGCCGACCTGCCGGGCGACTACTTCGACGTCCAGACCAACGTGCCGCTGATCCACCAGGTCGTGGTGGCCCAGCAGGCTGCTGCCCGCCAGGGCACGCACGCCACCAAGACCCGCGGTGACGTCGCCGGTGGCGGCGCCAAGCCGTGGCGCCAGAAGGGCACCGGCCGCGCCCGTCAGGGTTCGCGCCGCGCCCCGCAGTGGACCGGTGGCGGCATCGTGCACGGCCCGCAACCGCGCAGCTACGCCCAGCGCACCCCGAAGAAGATGATCGCCGCCGCGCTGCGCGGGGCGCTGTCCGACCGGGCCCGCAACGGCAACGTCCACGTGATCGAGGCCATCGTGACCGGCGAGGCTCCGTCCACCAAGGCTGCGCTGCAGGCGCTGGCCGAGGTCGCCGGCAGCAAGATCCTGGTCGTGCTGAGCCGTGACGAGGACGTGGCCTGGCTGAGCCTGCGCAACGTCGCGAGCGTGCACGCGCTGGCCGTCGATCAGCTGAACGCCTACGACGTGCTGAACAGCGACGACGTGGTGTTCACCACCGCCGCCCTGGCCGCCTTCACCGGCGCCGAGTCGGCCGAGTCCACCGAGACTGCGTCCAACGAGGAGGCTGACAAGTGAGCGATCACAAGATCCGCGACCACCGCGACGTCCTGATCGCGCCGGTCGTGTCCGAGAAGAGCTACGGGCTGCTGGACGAGAACAAGTACACGTTCCTGGTCGCCCCCGGCGCCAACAAGACCGAGATCAAGATCGCCGTCGAGGCCGTCTTCGACGTCAAGGTCACGAACGTGAACACCATCAACCGCCAGGGCAAGAAGCGCCGCACGCGGGCCGGCTGGGGCAAGCGCCCCGACACCAAGCGGGCCATCGTGACTGTCGCCGAGGGCCAGCGGATCGACATCTTCGGCTCGGCCGGCGTCTGAGCGAGGGGAAGACCACATCATGGCTATTCGCAAATACAAGCCGACCACCCCGGGCCGTCGCGGCTCGAGCGTGTCCGACTTCTCCGAGGTCACCCGCTCGACGCCCGAGAAGTCCCTGGTAGTGCCCAAGCCGAAGACCGGCGGCCGCAACAACTCCGGCCGGATCACCACCCGGCACATCGGTGGCGGCCACAAGCAGGCCTACCGGCTGATCGACTTCAAGCGCTACGACAAGGACGGCGTGCCGGCCAAGGTCGCGCACATCGAGTACGACCCGAACCGCACCGCGCGGATCGCGCTGCTGCACTACGCCGACGGCGAGAAGCGCTACATCATCGCGCCGAACGGACTCAAGCAG
>NZ_JASGEN010000162.1:0-4501 GCF_047606365.1 Micropruina sp.
GATCACCCCGCAGGCCATCGCCGAAGCGGTCGCCAACCCGCGCGAACTCGACACCGACCTGGTCGACGCGCAGGAGACCCGGCGGATCCTCGACCGGCTGTACGGCTACGAGGTCTCCCCGGTGCTGTGGAAGAAGGTGATGCCGCGGCTGTCGGCGGGCCGCGTCCAGTCGGTGGCGACCCGGCTGGTGGTCGACCGCGAGCGGCAGCGGATGGCGTTCCGTTCTGCCAGCTACGCCGGCATCGAGGCCAAGCTGAACGCCGGAGCCGACGCCGAACCCCCGGTCTTCGGCGCGAACCTGCAGCAGATCAGCGACCTGCGGGTCGCCCAGGGCCGCGACTTCGATCCACAGGGCAACCTGACCGGCAAGGGCCTGTTCCACCTCTCCGCCGAGCAGGCCGAGACGCTGGCCACCGCCCTGGAGCAGGCCGCGTTCGCGGTGGCGTCCGTGGAAGCCAAGCCGTACACGCGGCGTCCGTATGCACCGTTCCGCACCACCACCCTGCAGCAGGACGCCGGGCGCAAGCTGGGCTTCACCGCCGAGCGCACCATGCGGGTCGCCCAGGACCTCTACGAGCGCGGCTTCATCACCTATATGCGTACCGACTCGGTCACCCTGTCGGCCACCGCGATCAACGCCGCCCGCAGCCAGGTCAAGCAGTTGTTCGGCGGCAAGTACCTGCCTGAGAAGCCGCGGGTCTACACCTCCAAGGTGAAGAACGCCCAAGAGGCGCACGAGGCGATCCGGCCCGCCGGCGAGACCTTCCAGATCCCGTCCGAGACCGGGCTGAACGGCGACGCGTTCCGGCTCTACGAGCTGATCTGGAAGCGCACCCTCGCCTCGCAGATGGCGGACGCCGTGGGCGAGACGGTCAGCGTCCGGATCGGTGCCACCCTGCCGCAGCGGATCGCGGTCACCGACGCCACCACCGGCGAGATCACCGAGACCGGACGCTGCACGTTCGGCGCCTCGGGCCGCACCATCACCTTCCCCGGCTTCCTGAAGGCCTACGTGGTGGGTGTCGAGGACGACGAGACCTCCGACGACGCCCAGGCCCGGCTGCCGCAGCTGGTCGCCGGTGCCGCGCTCACCCCCGAGGAACTGAAGGCGCTCAGCCACGACACCCGTCCGCCGGCCCGCTACACCGAGCCGTCGCTGGTGGCGAAGCTGGAGGAGCTGGAGATCGGCCGGCCCTCCACCTACGCGTCGATCATCCGCACCATCACCAGCCGCGACTACGTGTTCAAGAAGGGTTCGGCGCTGGTCCCGACCTGGCTGGCGTTCGCGGTCACCCGGCTGCTCGAAGAGCACTTCCCGCGGCTGGTCGACTACACCTTCACCGCCGCGCTGGAGGAGACCCTGGACGACATCGCCAGCGGTCAGGCGGCCCGGCTGCAGGTGCTCAACGACTTCTACTTCGGCGCCGAGGGTGCCACCCACGAGGGCCTGCACGCGCTGGTCAACGAGCTCGGCGAGATCGATGCCCGCGGACTCTCCACCTATCCGCTGGGCGATTCCGGCATTGCGGTGCGGGTCGGCCGCTACGGCACCTATGTCGAGGACGCCGAGGGCCGCCGCGCCAACGTGCCCGAGGATCTGCCGCCCGACGAGCTGACCATCGAGCACGCCAAGGAGTTGCTCGACCAGCCGGCCGGTGAGGAGCGCGAGCTGGGCGTCGATGAGGTCACCGGACGCCAGATCGTCGCCAAGTCGGGTCGCTACGGGCCCTACGTCACCGAGGTGCTCGAGGAGGGCGCGCCGAAGTCGGCCAAGCCGCGGACCGGTTCGCTGTTCGCCTCGATGAGCCTGGAGACCATCGGCCTGGACGACGCGCTGAAGCTGCTCAGCCTGCCGCGGGTGGTCGGCACCTCCGCCGACGGTGTGGAGATCACCGCCCAGAACGGCCGCTACGGCCCGTACCTGAAGAAGGGCACCGACTCGCGTTCGCTGACCTCGGAGGAGCAGATCTTCGACATCACCCTGGAGCAGGCCGAAGAGATCTATGCCCAGCCGAAGACCCGGGGACGCGCCCGTGCCGCCGCTGGCCCGCTCAAGGAGTTGGGTGCCGATCCGGCGACCGGCAAGCCCATGGTGATCAAGGACGGCCGCTTCGGCGCCTACGTCACAGACGGTGAGATCAACGCCACCCTGCGCAAATCGGACTCGGTGGAGGCGATCACCGCCGAACGGGCCGCCGAACTGCTGGCCGAGAAGCGGGCGAAGGGTCCGGCGCCGAAGCGCACCACCACCCGCCGGACCACCACCAAGCGCGCCACGACGACCAAGCGGGCGCCGGCCAAGAAGAGCTGATCGAATGGGGCGGCACGGCGAGGTGCTGCGGTTCGAGCTGCCGCTGACCGCGGTGGTGGACGGCCTGACCGGCCCGGCGACCGGCATTCACCGACTGATCGGACGGCCGCCCGCCGAGTCGACCGCGACCGTCATCGACACCGTCGACCATCGGCTGCTGTCCTGGGGGGTGGAGCTGTCCCGGGTGGCTGAGACGGGCCGCTGGACGTTGCGGGCGCCCGGCTGGGAGCCGGTGCTGAGCGCCGAGCGGACGATGCCGCAGGCCGAGGAGGACATTCCGTCGGAGCTGGCGGTGCTGCTGGTGCCGTTCCGGCGCAGCGGAATCCTTGCCCCGGTGCTCGAGGCGACCTCGGTGCGGCGCCGGTTCGCGCTCGTCGACCAGGCCGGCGGCACCCTCGGCGACCTGCTCGATGAGCGGGTCCGGGTCGGACAGCACGCCGGCCAGCTGCCGGCCTTCCGGACCGTCACCCTGACCACCACCGCGCCCGTCGACGCAGCCGTCCGGGAGGTCTTCCTCACTGCCTTCGCGGACGCCGGCGGCACCCTGATCGACCGCCCCCCGGCGCTCGCCGACCGGCTGGGATTGACCCACTCCAGACCGGCTGCGGGTGGGCCGTCACCGCGGATGCCGATCGAGGACTTCGTCGCCGACCAGCTGCATGCCCGGTGGCGCCGGCTGTTGCGTGCCGACCTGGTCGCCCGCACCACCGACGGCACCGACGCCGAGTTGCGCGACGGCGTCCGGTCGTTGCGGCAGGAACTCGCCGCGCTGGCCCCACTGTTCGCCGCGGACTGGCTGGCGGCTGCGGAGCGGCGGCTGGACGCGGCGCTGCTCGATCCGCGTCCGCTGCACCGTACCGAGCGCTGGCTACGCATTCTGGACCTGCTCGCGGAGGCTGCGACCGAGCCCCCGCTACCGCAGGTGTCCGGACGGCTCACCGGCCCGGTGCTGGCCCAGGAACTGGAGGCGATCGTCCGCACCATGCGCGATCAGTGCCACACCCTGGACAGCTACAGCGACGACGCCCGCTGGGCGCGCGCCGATCAGATCGCCCGGCGCGCACTGACTCTTTCCCGGCTGTCCCGCCGGGTCTTCGGCAAGCACGCGAAACGGCTGACCCGCCGGCTGTCGGCGATCGTGGCGGCGCTGGACGCCACCGTCCGGCCCGACCCGACCGCGCTGGCCCGCGACCTGCACGGCCTGACCGCCACCGAGATCTTCGAGGCCGGACGCGGCTACGAGCGGACCATGCTGGCCGTCGACTACGCCCGCGAGCAGTTCGTCCGCGAATGGCCCGGTTTGTGGCACAAGCTGCGGACGCGGGTGATCCGGCCGCGTGCGCCGCGCTACCACCCATCGACGCCGACCGAACTGCCTGCGCCGGCCGAGGGCATGGAAGCGAGGGAGCAATGAGCGGCGGGCTGTTCGTGGTCTTCGAGGGTGGCGACGGGGTCGGCAAGTCCACCCAGTGCCGGCTGCTGGCCGAGTGGGCGCGCAGTCGTGACATCGCGGCCCGGCTGACTTTCGAGCCGGGTGACACCGCCGCCGGACGGATGATCCGCCGGATCGTCCTCGACCCCGCCACCGGTGACCTCGATCCGCGGGCGGAGGCCCTGCTGTACGCCGCCGACAAGGCACATCACCTGTATGAGGTGGTGCGTCCTGCGCTCGAGCGAGGCGAACTGGTGATCTGCGACCGCTACGTCGACTCGATGCTCGCCTACCAGGGTGCCGGCCGGGTGCTCGACCTGGCCGAGGTGTCCGAGGTCGCCCGCTGGGCGACGGCAGGGCTGGTGCCGGACCTGACCGTGCTGCTCGACCTGGAGCCGGAGCGGGCGGTGGGCACCATCGCCGACCCGGACCGCGTCGAGGGTGCCGGCGCTGAGTTCCACCAGCGGGCCCGGGCGCTCTTCCTCGAACTGGCCGCCCAGGCACCCGAGCGTTATCTGGTGCTGCCGGCGCGGCGTCCGGCCGACTGGATCGCCGAACAGGTGCAGAGCAGGGTGGTGGCGCTGTTGTCGGCGCCGACATTGTCAGAGTCGACTGGCAGGATCACCCCATGACGGTGTGGGCGGATCTGGTCGGGCAGGACCGGGTGGTCGAGGTGCTGCGCCGAGCCGTCGCCGGCGACGCGCACGCGATGACGCACGCCTGGCTGGTCACCGGCCCGCCGGGTTCGGGCCGGTCGA
>NZ_JASGEN010000163.1:0-32726 GCF_047606365.1 Micropruina sp.
GTGCCGGCTCATCGCGATGATCGTCGGCGCCCCAAGCTGCGCGGCGGCCAGGACGGCACACAGCCCGACCGCGCCGTCGCCGACCACCGCGACGCTGGTGTCCGGCCCGACGCCGGCGCTGACTGCCGCGTGCCAGCCGGTGCACATCACGTCCGAGAGGGTCAGAATCGCCGGCAGTTGCGCCTCGGTCGGGACGCCGGGGGTGACCACGAGCGTGCCGTCGGCGAACGGGATCCGGATCTTCTCTGCCTGGCATCCGGCGTAGTGAGCGCCGTTGAGGCAGTTCGCCTGGGCACTTTTGCGGCACACCGGGCAGGTGTTGTCGCCGGGATTGAACCCGCCGACCACGAAGTCGCCCGGCTTGACGGTGGTGACCGCGTCACCGACCTGTTCGACGACGCCGCAGAACTCGTGCCCGATCGGTGTCGGCTTGGGCACCGGCGCAATGCCCCGGTAGCGCCACAGGTCCGACCCGCAGACGCAGGCGGCGACGGTGCGCACCACGGCGTCCGTGGGTTCGAGGATCTCGGGATCGGCGCGCTCTTCGAAGCGGACGTCGCCGGCTGCGTGAATGACTGCTCCGTACATGGCTCTAGCTCACTACATCAAGGGCCGGTCTGGAAGGTACTGACAGGGCTCCTTTCAGAACTCGTCGGGACGGTCTCACAGCAAGCTGTATTCCCGGCCGGCGTGGTACGGAGGGACGGTTCTTTTCGTACCGCTTTCGGCGCTGATGGAACGAAAAGAACCGTCCCCGGCGTACCAGATCGCCTCACCCAGCATCGCTACGTCGCTACCGAGCCGACCGCCGTGCGCCGGCAAGGGTGGTGCTGACGACCAGGCAGACCAGCGCGAGGAGGGCGCCGACGCCCAGGCTGAGCTGCATGCCCACCAGGAAGCCGACGTCGGAGGCGACGAGGACGCCGAACAGGGCGACTGCGAGTGCGCCACCGATCTGCCGGAAAGTGTTCGACACGGCGCTGGCCACCCCGGCCTGGCCGTCCGGGGCGTATTCGAGGACGACGCCGGCCAGCGGAGGCATGGCCACCGATCCACCGCAGCCGATCAGGATCAGGCAGATCCCGGCCGCGATCACCGAACCCGACGGAGCGAGGAGCGCCAGGGCGCCCAGCCCGACGACGAGCGATGTCATGCCCAGGACGACCGGGAAACGCGGGCCGAACCGGTTAGCGAGCGGCCCGCTGAACAGGTTGCCGAAGAAGGCCAGGACGGCGCTGGGCAGGAACACCAGGCCGGCCAGCGCCGGCGCCAGGTGCAGCTGCTGCTGCAGATACAGGCTGGCGACGAAGACGCTGCCGAACCAGGCGAAGATGAAGGTGAATCCACCGAACATCGCGACCCGCATGGCGCCGCTGCGGAACAGGTCGAGCGGCATCATCGGATGCGCGACGCGCGCCTGCACCCAGATGAATGCCGCCAGAGCCGCTACACCCAGGACCAGCAAGCCGACGATCATCGGGTCTGCGTAGCCGATCACGCCGCCCTCGATCAACGCATAGATGATCGAACCGAGCGCCACCAGGGCCAGCACTTGGCCGGCCCAGTCGAACGGGACGGCGGCGCGCGGCGAACGCCGAACCCGCAGGGCGAGCGCCAGCATGCCGGCGCAGACCGGCACGTTCACGGCGAAGATCAGCCGCCAGTCCCAGCCGGACAGCACCCCGCCCAGCACCGGCCCTGCCGCGGAGGCGACTGCGCCGCCCGCGGCCCATACGCCGAGCGCCTTGGCACGACTTCTGACTTCGGGAAACGCTTCCCGGATCAGGGTCATCGAGGGGGGCAGCATCAGCGCGGCGGTCATTCCCTGCAGGCAGCGCGCCACGATCAGCGCCACCACCGACGGCGCGACCGCGCACAGCAACGAGGCGACGCCGAACAGCGCGATGCCGAGCACGTAGGCGCGCTTCGCGCCGATCCGGTCGGAGAGGTTCCCGAGGCACAGCAGCAGCGCGGCGAAGAACAGCGTGTAGCCGTCGAGCACCCACTGCTGGGTGCTGGTGCCACCGCCGAGGCTCCGGCCGATGCTCGGCAGCGCGAGGTTCACGATGCTGACATCGAGGGTGATCAGGAAGAAGCCCAACGACGCCAGGATCAGGGTCGCGCCGCTGCCCGAATCAGGCGCTGGGTCGGTCTGCCCCTGGCTAGGAACGCTCACTACTTGCCGCTGTAGACGGGGAACGCGGCGTGCTCGCCGTAGTCCTTGCCGTCCAGGTTGCGCAGGGCGTCCATGTCGTCGTCGGAGATGACGAAGTCGACCTGGGCGTTGGTGCGCATGTGGTCGGGGTTGCCGGTCTTGGGCAACGACACGGTGCCGAGTTGGAGGGTGTAGCGAATGCAGAGCTGCGGCACGGATACGCCGTAGCTCGCGGCGATGGCCGCTACGCGTTCGTTCCTGAGGATCTCGCCGTGCGCGATCGGCGAATAGGCCTCGACCACGATGTTCTTCGCCTGGCAGTAGGCGATCAGCTCGGACGGGGTGTTGCCGGCGTGCACCAGGATCTGGTTGGCATGGGGTGCAATGCTGCTGTTGCCGAGAATGTTCTCCAGGTCGGCCTCCAGGAAGTTGGAGACGCCGATCGATCGGAGCTTTCCCGCCCGGTGGGCATCTTCGAACGCCCGCCACGCGGCGAGATTTCCTTCGGAGTAGTCGCCGCCGCGGAAGTTGTCCCAGGGCTGCGGGGCGTGGATCAGCATCAGGTCGACGTAGTCCAGGCCCAGCTTCTCGAGAGACCCGTCGATCGCGGCGGCGGCCTGCTCGTAGTCCTTGATCTCGGCGGCGAGTTTGGTGGAGACGAAAAGCTCCGCGCGGGCGACGCCACAGTTCCGGACGCCCTCTCCGACGCCGCGTTCGTTGCCGTACGCCTGTGCGGTGTCGATGTTGCGGTAGCCGATCTGGATCGCGGACTTGACCGCATCCGCGGCCAACGCGTCATCGATGAACCAGGTGCCGAGTCCCAGCTTGGGGATCGGCACACCGTTGGACAGGGTGTAGTTCTCGCTGAAGATGCTCATGCGTGGTCTCCGTTCTTCGGCAGCGTTCCGTACTCGGCGTCGGTGACGGGTTCGAGCCATTCGTTGCTGACTTTCGTGCCTGGGGTGATGAAGGCAAGGTGCGAGAACCATGAATCGGCCTTCGCGCCGTGCCAGTGTTTGGTGCCGGCAGGCACCCGGATGACCGCTCCGGGCTCCATGCTGACCACCTCTTCGCCTTCGGCCTGGTACCAGCCGCTACCGGCGGTGCAGATCAGAATCTGGTCGCCTCCGCCGTCGCTGCCGTGGTGGATGTGCCAGTTGTTGCGGCAGCCCGGCTCGAAGGAGACGTTGCTGACCGGCACACTGCCGGAGGCCAGCGGCGCGAGGTAGCTCCGTCCGGTGAAGTACGCCGCGAAGGCGTCGTTCGGCTCGCCGAGCGGGAAGATCTGCTCGAACTCGTGAGGGCGGTTCATGCTGACTCCTTGGTTGTCACTGGTTGAGATCGGTGGTGACGGCCGGGTCGGCCGCCGGCTGGCTCGCCGCCCAGCTGGCCAGCAGGTCCAGCCGCTGCTGGCTGTCCGAGCCGGGATCGGCGGTGTAGATCAGGAACGACAGGCCCGGTTCCGCGGTCAGCTCCAGGCCCTCGTAGGTCAGCGTCAGGTCGCCGACCAGATGGTGGTGGAAGAGTTTGGTGCCGGCACCGTGCCGGCGGACGTTGTGCGCACCCCAGCGGAGACGGAACGAATCGCTGAGCGTGCTGAGCTCGCCGACCAGGTCGTGCAACCGCCGGTCGTGCGGGTCGCGCCCGGCGCCGGTGCGCAGGATGGCGACGGTGACGTCGGCGGCGGCGTCCCACTCGGGGTAGAAGTCCCGGGAGCGTTCGTCGAGGAACTGGAACCTGGCCAGGTTGCCGCGGCCGGGGCCGTCGAGCACGTGGTCGTAGAAGGCGCGGCCCAGCGGATTGGTGGCCAGGATGTCCATCCGGCCGTTGCGGACGAAGGCGGGGCCGCCGGTGATGGCGTCCAGTGCCTGCTGCAGACCCGGTCGGACGGCCCAACGCCGCGGCGTCCGGCGTCGCACCACCGGTGGCGCATGACCGGCGGCCCGGGCCAGGTCGAAGAGGTGCTCTCGCTCGGCGTCGTCCAATTGCAGGGCGCGGGCGATCGCGTCCAGGACGCCGTCGGAAGCGCCGGCGAGCTGCCCGCGCTCGAGCTTGGCGTAGTACTCGACGCTGACGTCGGCCAGTGCGGCGACCTCGCTGCGCCGCAGCCCCGGGACGCGCCGATTGCCGCCCGCCGGCAGCCCGGCCTGCTCGGGGCTGAGCCTGGCGCGCCGGCTGATCAGGAAGTCGCGCACCTCGTGACGGGTGTCCATGGCACCGACGCTACGACCTGCCACGCCCCGGGTGCGACTCCCTGTCGGTACACCTTTCGACAGAGACTCCCGATCCCGCGGGATCCGCGCTTTCCTGGAAGGCGCGGGGACGTCAAGACCCCCTGAGGACACGGAAGGACATCGGCGATGAGTGAGCACGCGGAGACCGGCTGGAGCGGCGGCAAGAACGCCTTCGGCGACTTCGCACCCGGCATGGTGCACTACACCGATCGGGTGCTGTTCGACGAAGTGTGGGAGCGCGAGGGGCTGTCCAAGCGGGACCGCAGCCTGGTCACCATCGCCGCGCTGACCGCCATGGGCAAGCTGGACCAGCTCCAGTTCCACCTCGCCTTCGCCCGTCAGAACGGGGTCACCGACGACGAGCTCAAAGAGGCGCTGCTGCACCTCGCGTTCTACGCGGGATGGCCCAACGGCATGGGTGCCACCACGGTCCTGAGGAACATCATCGAGAGTCAGGGCTGAAGCTCTGGAAGGTGAATCTCGCCAAGCCCCCAACCGGCGATCGGCGGGATCGGTGGACAGAGCGTCAACTCGCGGGTGGCTCGACTCGTTGTACCGAGGTGACCCGGTCGATGGTCCGGTCGAATGAGGCAACGTTCCCGACCCCCGTGGTCTCGGCACAGGCCACGAGATAGGCCTCGGCGAAGTCCAACCGGTCGACCTCGTAGACCTCGACGGCCCGCAGCAGGAGCGCGGGGTCAACGCACACCATGGAAGGGAAAGCGATGAGTGCACGAATGGCCTCGGCGACCTGGCCCCGTGGCACGCGATAGAACGACTCGAGAACGTAGATCGTTTCGGCGACGACCAGGTCAGCAAGCATCAGTTGATGGCCGGCGGCCAGAAAACCGGTTGCTCGCTGTGCCTGGTCGGGCGGGTGGGCGGTCAAGTGACGGACCAGAATGTTGGTATCGACGAAAGCGATCATCGCCGGGTGGCCGCCCGGTCATTCCTCACTCGGCGAACGATCTCGTCCCAGGCCACATTCCGCAGCGTCGCCGGCACTTCGACTGATCCTGCCAGTTCGAGAAAGTCAGCCGTCCTGCTCAGCACCGCATAATTCCCGGTGACCCGAAACACGACCTCGTCCCCGGCCTTCACGCCGAGTGCATCGCGCACGCTCTTCGGCACGGTCACCTGACCCTTTGAGGTCAATTTCGCAGCGACGTCCATCTCTCTCCTTACCCAATCCCTCAAGTAAGGATAGTCGCCCGCATCCGAAACATCGGGATCGGGCACCTCTGACGGTGCCCGATCCCGATCGCTGTTTCAGCCCTGCGCCGCCGCTTGCGCGGACGCCTCGTCGCCCGGCACGTCCCGGCTGTCGCGGGCGACCCTGCGGGCCTGGCGCTTGTTCCGTCCGTTCTGCCGCCAGTTCTCCAGCAGGTCGTAGAGCACCGGAACCAGGATCAGCGTCAGCAGGGTGGACGACACCAGACCGCCGATCACCACGATCGCCAGCGGCTTGGAGATGAACACGCCGCCACCGGTCAGGCCCAGCGCCATCGGCACCAGAGCGAAGATGGTCGCCAAGGCGGTCATCACGATCGGCCGGACGCGCAATCGCGCGCCGGCGGCGATCGACTGTTCGATGTTCGAGCCCGATTTCCGTTTCTGGTTGATCAGGTCGATCAGCACGATCGCGTTGGTCACCACGATGCCGATCAGCATCAGCAGGCCGATCATGCTCGGGATGCCCAGGGCGGTGTCGGTGATCAACGACAATCCGAGCGCGCCGGTGGCGGCGAACGGAATCGACACCAGCAGGATCATCGGCTGCAGCAGCGAGCCGAAGGTGGCCACCATGATCAGGTACACCACGGCCACCGCGACCACCATCGCCAGCCCGAGCTGGGCGAACGACTCCGACTGCTGCTGCGAGACGCCGCCGATCCGCACGGTGACGCCCTGCGGCAGGTCGAGCGAGGCGATGCCGGCGGTGATCGCTGCCGTGGTGGCGCCCAGGTCGGAGGACTCCGAGCTGCCCGAGATGGTCGCGGCACGGATGCCGTTCACCCGGGTGATCGTCGACGGCGCCTGCACCAGCTTCACCTTCGCCACCTGATCGAGCCGGACGGGGTCGGCGGTGGCATCGGCGGCGGCCTTGCTGGCGTCCTGAATCGACTCCTGCTTGGCCTGGGCCTCCAGCGACTTCGTCCGCTGCTCGGATGCGGCGTCCAGCTGCTGGTCGATCTGCTTCACGCCCGACTTGGCCTGGGTCTGGGCGGCGCCGATCTGGGCGACCTGGGCCGCCGCTCCCGACACCTGCTGGGTGAGGCCGTAGATGGTGGCCGGCAGGGGAGCGCAGATCGGGTTGGCGGGATCGGTGGGGCAGATCGTCGCCAGCTGCCTCTGCGCGGTCGCCAGCTGCTTCTGCAGTGACGACAGGTTCTTCTTCGCGCTGTTCAGCTGCTTGGTCAGATTGGCCTGGGCCTTGGTGGCCTGCCGGCGGCTCTTCTTCATCTCGGCCACCTGGTCGTTGTAGGCCTTGGTGGCGTCCCGCTTCGAGTCGGCGGCCAGCTTGTCCGAGCGGGCCTGCACCTTGTCGGCGGCGTCCGATTTGGCGTTCCCGTTCATCACCTGGGTGACCGGCAGCTTGATCCCGCGGAGTTCGCCGATGCTCTGCACCGGCTTCTGCGAGCGCAGGTAGACGTTCAGGGTGGTGTCGCCCTGAGCCAGGGTGCCGATCAGCTGGCCGCGCACGGAGCGGGCGACGGCCTGCCCGATCGAGGCCTGGGTCATGCCCAGGTCGGCCGCCTTCGAGTCGTTCACGGTGACCGCCAGCATGTCGCGGGCGTCAGCCAGGTCGCTGGTGACATTGGTCACCCCCGCGACGCCCTCCATCATCGCCGCCACCTTGTCGTTGGCGGCCTGCAGCTGGTCGGGATCGGAACTCTCGACGTAGACCACGACGCTGGTGGCCTCGTTCCCGGTGCCGATCGAGACCTCCACGGTTCCGACGCCCGAGCCGAGATCGGCGATCTCCTTGCGCAGCCGGTCGGCGGTCACCGCTGCGGTGGCATCCGCCTTGAGCGGCACGGTGAAGCTGGCCTTGTTGGTGTCGGTGGGCGCTGCCAGGAACACCGTCGAGGAGGCGCCGCCGATGGTGGTCGAGTAGGTCTGCACGTCGGGATCGTTGCTCAGCAGTTGCTCGATCTCCTTGGCGGCCTGATCGGTCTGTTCGAGGCTGGTGCCTGAGGGCAGTTCCTGGGTGATCGCCAGGCTCTCGCTGCCCATGCTGCCGATGAAGTCGGTCTTCAGTCGGGGCACCAGCGCGAGGGTGCCGGCGAAGATGCCCAACGCGATCAGCAGGGTGATCCAGCGGTGGGCCAGGCTCCAGTTCAGCACCGGCAGGTAGCCCTTCTGCAGCCAGGTGTCCTTCTCCTCTGCTGCCTGGGCCTCCGCCGCGGACCGCCGCTGCTGCTTGGCGGTGGGCTTCATGAACCAGGACGCGAAGACCGGGATGACGGTCAGCGACACCACCAGCGAGGCGAGCAGCGCGACCACGGCGGCGACGGCGAACGGACGGAAGATCTCGCCGGCCTGCCCGCCGACCAGTCCGATCGGCAGGAACACCGCGACCGTGGTCAGCGTCGACGAGGTGACCGCGCCGGCCACCTCACGGACCGCGTTGGTGATCGACCGGCGTCCGAACTCGCCGCAACTCTGGTGTCGTTTGATGTTCTCGATCACCACGATCGAGTCGTCCACCACCCGTCCGATGGCCACCGTCAGGGCGGCCAGGGTGAGGATGTTCAGGGTGAATCCGCCGACCCAGAGCCCGATCAGGGCGATCAGCAGCGACAGCGGGATCGAGATCGCGGTGATCAGCGTGGGCCGCAGCGAACGCAGGAACAGCAGGATGACGAAGACCGCCATGGCCAGGCCGATGCCGCCCTCGACGGTCAGGTCGTGCACGGACTGCTCGATGTAGGGGGCCTGGTCGAAGACGGTGACGAAGCGGGCGTTGTTGCCCAGGGCGCGTTCCAGATCGGGGAGCTTGTTGCTGATCTCGTGGGCGACGGTGACCGTGTTGGCGTCCGGGGTCTTGGTGACCGACAGGGTGAGTGAGGTGCGGCCGTCCACCCGGGAGATGCTGGTCTTCTCGACCGGCTGCTCCTTGACTGTGGCCAGCTTGCTGAGCCGCACCGGGCCGTCGGTGCCCTGCACCATCAGGTTGGCGATCTGTTCCGGGGTCGAGTAGGTCTTGCCGGTCTGCACGTCGATGTTGGCGGTGTCGGTGCGCATCGTGCCGGACGGGATCGCGGTGGAGTTCGCGGCGAACATCTGGCCGATGGTGGTGGGGTCGACGCCGTACTTCTCCAGCTGCGACTGCTTGTAGGTGATGACGACCTCGTGCTCCTCCTTGCCCGAAACCGCCACATCGCGGACGCCGGCCAGGCCCTTCAGCTCGGGCACAACCGTGTCGGTCACGTGCTGGGACAGCGTGTCCAGGTCCTGGTCGGAGGAGAGGGCGAGCAGGACCACCGGGATGTCGTCGGTGCCGCCGGTCATCACCCGGGGGTCGACGTCGCTCGGCAGGGTGGCGCCGATCGAATCGATCGCGCTGCGCAGCTTGTTGGCCATATCGTCGGCGGACAGCCCGTAGTCCCACTGCACCGAGACCTGGGAGATGCCGCTGGAGCTCGTCGAGGTGACGTCGGTGACGCCGTCCACGGCCTTCACCGCGCTCTCGATCGGCTTGGAGACCTGCGCCTCCACGACGTCGGGAGCGGCGCCGGCGTAGACCGTCACCACGCTGCCCTGGGGCACGTCGATGGACGGGATCAGTTCCTGTTTCAGTGCCGTGGTCGAGTAGACCCCCAGGCCGATGGTGAGCAGGCTGAGCAGCAACACCACGGTGCGATGGGCGAGGCTGAGCTTGGTCAGGCGGAGCACGGATTCCCCTTCGTCGGCTCCCGGGAACCCGGGCGGAACGGGTGACCGCAGCCGGCCACGTCGGTTAGCATAGCTCTAACTATTCGTACGGACGAAAGCGATTCCTGGTGCGCTCACCCCAGTCGTTCGGACTCGACCCGGAGCGGGCAGCGCTGGCCGCCGACCTGATCGAGCTGAACATGCAGGTCCACGACCGGGCGATCGGCATGGTCGGGCCGATGCCGCCCCCTCCGGACCTCACCATGCAACAGTTCCGGGTGCTGGGACAGGTTGTCCGACGCCCGGGCATCTCCGGCAACGAGCTGGGTGGGCTGCTGGGGGTGAGCGCGCCGACCGCGAGCGGCCTGGTGGAGCGCCTGGTCGAGAAGGGCCTGATCGCCCGCACCGACGATGCCGACGATCGGCGGATCCGGCGGCTGCACCCGACCGAGGCGGGCCGCGACCTGATGCGCCAGATGGACTCGATGTTCGAGCGGATGCTGGGCGTCGTGCTGCAGGTGCTGTCCGTCGACGAACTGGAGGTGCTCTGCCAGAGCGCCCGGACGATGCTCGTCGCCCTCGACCGGGTGGCGGAACGTGCCGCTGAGACCTCGAGCTAGCGGCTCAGCCGGCGTGCGCCGGTGAGCGCATCCAACTTCTCCGGATTGTTGACCATCAGGATCTGAGTGATGCGGCCGTCGGTGACCACCACCTGAATGGCGGACGTCACCTGCTCGCCGGCGCGGGTGAGCCACCCCGGCCACCCGTTGACGAGGGCAGGTTCCAGCTGGGAGGCGATCGCGCCGTCGCCCGCCTTCGCGATGATGCCGAGCAGGAACCGCGCCACCGGATCGGCGCCCTGAATCGGACGGCGTGCCGAGCTGACCAGGCCGCCGCCGTCGGAGAGCAGCACCACGTCGGGCGCCAGCACGTCCATCAGGCCCTGCAGGTCGCCGGTCAGTGCGGTGTGGGTGAACTCGGTTCGTACCCGTTCGGCGGTCGCCTCGTCCGTGGCGAACCGCGGCCGGCGGGCTTCGACGTGCTGGCGGGCCCGATGCGCCACCTGCCGGACGGCGACCGCGGTGCTGCCGATGGCCCGGGCGATCTCGTCGTGGCTGTAGCCGAACACCTCGCGCAACACGAACACCGCACGTTCCTTGGGGCCGAGCGATTCCAGCACGACCAGCAGGGCGAGCGAGACCGAATCGGCCAGCACCACGTCGTCGGCGATGTCGGGCGAGGTCAGCAACGGTTCCGGCAGCCAGGGCCCGACGTAGTCCTCACGCCGGCGAGCCAGCGTGCGCAGCCGGTTCAGCGACAGCCGGGTGACCACTTGGGCCAGGTAGGCCCGCGGGTTCTCCACCGGGCCGTCCGGACGGCCCTGCCAGCGCAGATAGGTCTCCTGCACCATGTCCTCGGCGTCCGCCACCGAGCCGAGCAGTTCGTAGGCGAGCGTGAACAGCAGCGACCGGTGCCGGTCGAAGACCGCGACGTCCTCGTTCATTCGCTCGACGGTAGTTGACAGCTCGCCGAGAAGCCCTGGGAGACCAGGCCGAGCGCCGAGTTGAACCGCGACCGCTGGTTCTCGATGGCGACGATCATGGCCAGCTCGATCAGGGCCGCCTCACCGAGTGCGGTCCGCAGCCGGGCGACCAGCTGATCGTTGACCTCGGACGGCGTCCGGGTGGCGGCGACGGCGAACTCGACCACCTGCTTCTCCAGCTCGGTGAGGTTGTCGGCCTCCCGCCAGGTCGGGATCGCCGCCAGCTTGGCCAGGTCGATGCCTTCGTCGTGGGCCAGGTGGTAGCCGAAGTCGATGCACCAGGCGCAGCCGATCTCGGCGGCGGCAGCCATCGTCGCCAGGGCCCGGAGCCCGGGATCGAGTCGGTTGAATTTCGCCACCCGGCGCTCGTAGGCGAAGGTGGCGAACAGCACGCGGCGGTTGCGCGCCATGGCGTTGGCGTTGTCCAGCGGCTGGCCGTACATCCGGCGCGCGACCCAGGTCAGCAGCTTGCCGAACGGTCCCGGCGGCGGATCGATGGATACCCGGGCGAGCTTCTGTCGGGCCTGCCACTCGGTACCGAGGCCCGGGGTGACGGCGACGGGTGGCTGAACGGTGTGATGTGTGGTGCTCATACCCATGGGACACCGCCGGCCCGACCGATGTGACACATTCAGCCAAATCTGTTGATCGAGCTCGTCGAGACCCCGTCGGTCGGGCTCGCTTCCCGCTGGTCGAGCTTGTCGAGACCCCTGCCGCGCGCCTCAGTCGGCCGTCAGCCGCAGCCGCGGAACGACCGGCAGCGGATCGCCCGGCAACCGGCTATAGGCGACGACGTCCAGGCGCTCACCGTCGATCAGCAGCTTGCTGCGCTCAAGGCCTTCCTGGACGAACCCGGCGGCCCTGGCCACCGATCCCGAGGCGGGGTTGTTCACCCGATGCCCGAGTTCGAGCCGGTGCAGGCCACCCTCACCGAGCGCCCAGTCGGCGATCGTGGCGGCCGCGCGTGACGTCCAGCCCCGGCCGCGGAACGCGGCGTGCATCCAGTACCAGAACCAGCCGTTGCGGTTCCCGCTGTCGACGGTCACCCCGACCACACCCACCACCCGGCCCTGGAACACCACCGCGAACGCCAGATGCGGGCCCGCGAGTTCGGTGAGCCCCTCGACGTAGGTCATCGCGCTGCGCAGGTCCGTCACCTCGCCCTGCCGGGCCATATCGGACGCCCCGGCGAAGGCGGCCAGCACGTCCGGGGCATCTTCGACACGCAGGCGTCGTAGCTCCGGATCGTTCACATTCACCGACGCTACGCCGCCCGGCAAACCGTCGTCGAGCGGTCCGAACCTGGGTGCGCGTCCGCCTCGTCCAAGGCCACCGGACGAGGCGGTTTATGAACCAGCACATGGTGACCGCTAGGCTGGTGCTCCTTGCGGATGTAGCTCAATGGCAGAGCCCCAGCCTTCCAAGCTGGTCATGCGGGTTCGATTCCCGTCATCCGCTCCGGTTCATGACCGCACTGGAAATACCACCGACCACAGGAGCACCACGTTGCCCAGCACCGTCGAGCAACTCAGCCCGTCCCGGGCGAAGCTGACCGTCGAGATTCCCTTCGCCGACCTGCAGCCTCACCTGACCAAGGCCTACCGCGAGATCGCCCAGAGCGTCACCATTCCGGGCTTCCGTAAGGGCAAGGTGCCGTCGGCGGTGATCGACCAGCGGTTCGGCCGCGGCGTCGTCCTGCAGGAGGCGATCAACGCCGCGCTGCCGACCGCCTACGGCGAAGCCGTCGACGCCAACAAGCTGGTCCCGCTGGGCGATCCCGAGGTCGAGATCACCAAGCTCGAGGACGGTGACCTGGTCGAGTTCGTCGCCGAGGTCGACGTCCGTCCCGAACTGACCCTGCCGGGCTTCGACAGCCTCGCGGTCACGGTGGACGTGCTGGCCGACCTGGAGTCCGAGGTGGACAGCCGCATCGAGATGATGCGCGAGCGGTTCGCCACCACCACCGAGGTCGACCGCCCCGCCGCCGAGGGTGACGTGGTCACCATCGACCTGGCCGGCACCCGTGACGGTGAGGCGCTGGCCGACGCGACCGCTGAGGGCATCACCTACAAGATCGGGTCCGGCGGCATGCTGGACGGCCTGGACGAGGCCGTCACCGGCCTGTCGGCGGGGGAGTCCGCCGACTTCAGCTCGACCCTGGTCGGCGGCCCGCTGACCGGCGAGCCCGCCGACATCCACGTCACCGTGTCGAAGGTGTCCGAGCAGCAGCTGCCCGACCTGGACGACGAGTTCGCCCAGCTGGTGTCCGAGTTCGACACTGTCGAAGAGATGCGTGCCGACCTGACCACCGGTGTCGAGCAGATGCTGCGCGCCGAGCAGCTCAACAACGCCCGCGACAAGGTGCTGGAAGACCTCGTCGGGCAGGTCGAGTTCGAGCTGCCCGCCAAGCTGCTGGCCGCCGAGCTGGAGGCCCGGCACAGCCAGGTCGAGGAGCAGTTGAAGGGCGCCGGGCTGACCCTGGAGCGCTACCTGGAGACCGCTGAGGACGAAGAGGCGGACAGCCCCGAGGCATTCTGGGCCGTCGTCGACTCGCGCGCCGAGCAGAGCCTGCGGGCGCAGATCCTGCTCGACGCGATCGCCGACGAGCACGAGGTGGGTGTCGAGCAGCATGAGCTGACCGACCTGATCGTGCGCAAGGCGCAGTCGTCCGGCTCGACCCCCGAGCAGGAACTGCAGCACATGATGGAGCACAACCACATGTCGGCGTGGATGCAGGAGATCCGCCGCAACAAGGCGCTCGGCCTGATCCTGGCGCAGGCCACGGTCACCGACACTGACGGCGCCACCGTCGAGGTCGCCCCGGCCGCTCCGGAAGCCGACGCCGACGAAGAGGCAGAAGCTCCGGCCGAAGCCTGACCCTGATTCACCCGACGGGCCCCGCGCAGCTGCGCGGGGCCCGTCGGCGTTTCGGACGACCTTCGGGTGGTGGGTCTGGCACGAGGGGACGGTTCTTTTCGTTCCACTTCCGCTTCGATCGGGGCGGTTCCTCCGGTCACCCGCGGGTGGGACGCGCGGTCTGCCGTCAGCGAACAGTCGCGGGATGACCTTAGTTTTGTCAGTGCCGTTGGATAGGTTCGCAGCGTGAACGACATGCGACCACTGCCACCCTCGGCCGCCGCACCGTTGCGGGCCGCGGCCGGCCTCAGCCCCGCCGGAATCAATGACTCCGTGTACCAGTCTCTGCTGGCGAACCGGATCATCTTCCTCGGCTCCGAGGTCCGCGACGAGAATGCCAACGCCATCTGCGCGCAGATGCTGCTGCTGAACGCCGAAGACCCCAACTCCGACATCTATCTGTACATCAACTCGCCGGGCGGCTCGGTCGACTCCGGCATGGCGATCTACGACACGATGCAATGGATCAGCAACGACGTGGCGACGGTGGCCATGGGCCTGGCGGCGTCGATGGGGCAGTTCCTGCTCAGCGCCGGCGCCAAGGGCAAGCGGTTCGCGCTGCCGCACAGCCGCATCATGATGCACCAGCCGTCCGGCGGTCTGGGCGGCACCGCGTCCGACATCCGCATTCAGGCCGAGCAGTCGCTGCACATCAAGAAGACGATGTCGGGGCTGATCGCCGAGCACACCGGCCAGAGCGTCGAGCAGATCGAGGCCGACTCCGATCGCGACCGCTGGTTCACCGCCGAGCAGGCGCTGGAATACGGGTTCATCGACCACGTCTATGAGCGCGCCGCCCAGATCAGCTCGAACTCTCCGAACCAGTGAGGACCGTCATGACCACGCCCGCTCTGCCCGGTGGCCTGGCTCCGGCCGGCCCGTCGATGGACTACTACATTCCGCAGTGGGAGGAACGCACCAGCTACGGCGTCCGGCGCGTCGATCCCTACACCAAGCTGTTCGAAGACCGGATCATCTTCCTCGGCACCCCGATCAGCGACGACATCGCCAACGCGGTGATGGCCCAGCTGCTCTGCCTGCAGTCGATGGATCCCGAGCGTCCGATCAGCATCTACATCAACAGCCCCGGCGGCTCGTTCACGGCGCTCACCGCGATCTACGACACGATGCGCTACATCAAGCCCGACGTGCAGACCGTGTGCCTGGGCCAGGCCGCCTCGGCCGCCGCCGTGCTGCTCGCCGCCGGCACCAAGGGCAAGCGGCTGGCGCTGCCGAACAGCCGCATCCTGATCCACCAGCCGGCCACCGAGGGCGGCTACGGGCAGTCCTCCGACCTGGAGATCCAGGCCCGCGAGATCCTGCGGATCCGGTCGCTGATGGAGGGCATGCTCGCCGAGTCCACCGGCCAGGAGGTCGACAAGATCTCCCGCGACATCGAGCGCGACAAGTACCTGACCGCTGAGGAGGCCGTCGAGTACGGCATCGTGGACGCCATCCTCACCTCACTCAAGGACGCCGAGGCCTAACTGCCGCGCCGGGCCGCCTCCTTGCGGAAGCGGCCCGGCGGGCTAGTGTGGCCCTCACGGGAAGGAGGGGCGGCGTGGCTCGAATCGGGGAGACCTCCGAACTGCTCAAGTGCTCGTTCTGCGGAAAGAGCCAGAAGCAGGTCAAGAAACTGATCGCTGGTCCGGGTGTGTACATCTGCGACGAGTGCATCGACCTGTGCAACGAGATCATCGAAGAGGAGTTCTCCGAGGCTGCGGACGTCGGGCTGCTCGACGACCTGCCCAAGCCGCGCGAGATCTGCTCCTTCCTCGACTCCTACGTGATCGGCCAGGAGGTGGCCAAGAAGGCCCTCAGCGTCGCCGTCTACAACCACTACAAGCGCGTCCAGGCGCAGGCCGCCAACCCGTCCGGACGGCGTGCCGCCGAGGAAGAGTCGGTTGAGCTCGGCAAGTCGAACATCCTGCTGATCGGCCCCACCGGCTGCGGCAAGACCTACCTCGCCCAAACCCTGGCCCGAATGCTCAACGTGCCGTTCGCGATGGCCGACGCGACGGCACTGACCGAGGCGGGTTATGTCGGCGAAGACGTCGAGAACATCCTGCTCAAGCTGATCCAGGCCGCCGATTTCGACGTCAAGAAGGCCGAGACCGGCATCATCTACATCGACGAGATCGACAAGGTGGCCCGCAAGAGCGAGAACCCGTCGATCACCCGCGACGTGTCCGGCGAGGGCGTCCAGCAGGCGCTGCTGAAGATCCTCGAGGGCACCACCGCGTCCGTGCCGCCGCAGGGTGGCCGCAAGCATCCGCATCAGGACTTCATCCAGATCGACACCACGAACATCCTGTTCATCGTCGGTGGCGCCTTCGCCGGCCTGGAAGAGATCATCAACGCCCGGGTCGGCAAGCGTCCGCTGGGCTTCAACAACGACGCCGCGATCCGCAAGCCCGCCTCGTCGAACCCGTTCGAAGAGGTGCGTCCCGAAGACCTGCACCGCTATGGGTTGATCCCCGAGTTCATCGGCCGGTTGCCGATGATCTCCACGGTCGCCTCCCTCGACGCCGAGGCACTGGTGCGCATCCTGGTCGAGCCGAAGAACGCGCTGATCAAGCAGTTCCGCAAGCTGTTCGAGATGGACGGCGTCGACCTGCAGTTCACCGACGAAGCGATCGCCGCGGTCGCCGACATGGCGCTGCAGCGGGGCATCGGGGCACGTGGCCTGCGCTCGATCCTGGAAGAGATCCTGCTCAACGTGATGTACCACGTGCCCAGCGACGACGACGTGGCGCGCGTCCTGGTCACCGACGAGGTGGTCCGCGACGGGGTCGCCCCGACGTTGGTCTCGCGGGCACAGGTGGCGCGCAGCGACCGCCGCGAGAAGAGCGCCTGAACGCACCGCCGGCAAGGCGCGGCGAGTTCAGTTGCCGATTTCCGGGCTGCTCGGGCTCGACGGGTAGGTCTGCACCAGGCCGTGCAGCCTGGCCAGGCTGACCGCGACGAGGCGGTCGTGGACGCCCAGCTTGCGGTAGATGTTCCCCAGGTGTTTGTGCACCGTGCGGGGCGACAGCTGCAATCGGGCGGCGATCGAGGTGGCCAGCAGGCCCTCGGCCAACAACCCGAGCACCTGCAGTTCCCGGTCGGTCATGTGGCCCTCGGCGACGGTGGCCTGCACCCACTCCCGGGCGTGCTGGGCGCGCACCGTCCGGACGCCGAGCGGCCACAGCGCGAGCAACGCCTCACGGGCTCGTTCGAGCAGCCGTCGATCGTCGCTGTCGAACGGCTCGGAGCGGACGTAGACCAGCACCCGCCCGTGGCCCACCTCGTCGGCGTTCCCGGTGTCAGCGGGCCGGATCCACAGCGAGGCGATGTGACCGAAATCCTCGGTGTACTCCGTGCGCAGGTCGGGGCCGTCGGCATTGAGCCGACGCAGCAATGCCTCGGCAAGAATCTGGGCGGACTGTAGTTCGGGCTGCACACAGGTCATGCGGATCTGACTGTCCGGTGCCAGCGCGAACGTCACAGCCGTACTGGCTCGCAGGCCGCGGGCGAGGTGCCGGCACACCACCTGGTCGGCGGAGCCGCCGGTGTTGAGGACGCGCATCGCGTCGCACAGCATCTCCAGCAACACTTCTGCCGGATCGGCCGCGCGTACCCGGGTGTCCTCCGGCATCACCTGCGCTTCCCTTCGGTCGATCAAACATGTATCAACCATCGACAGCTCCTCCCGTCGGAGACAAGAGGCGCCCGCTTCGTCGGAAAATACGGTCGCACAACTCGTAGTGCCGCTCAAGAGACTGTGGGCCCATCCCGCAGCTCGGTGCCCATTGCCGAAGCTTCACCTTGATGGCCTTCAACAGACCGCCCTATATTGACGGCGACCGGCTTGTGCAACCGATAGCCTTGCCGTGTCATCACCCAGGTCCTCTGGGCCATACGTACAAAGGAGTTCTCCATGGCCACCCGTGAAGTAGCGATCGGTTCGTCCGTCGGTCTGCACGCCCGCCCCGCGTCCATCTTCGTCCAGGCCGCGACCGCCACCGGTCTGCCGGTGACCATCGCCAAGGCCGGCGGCAACCCGGTCGACGCTCGCAGCATTCTCGGCGTGATGGCTCTCGGTGCCAAGAACGGCGAGGTCGTGACCCTCTCCGCTGAGGGCGACGGCGCCGACGCCGCTCTCGATTCGCTGGTTGCGCTCCTCGAGCGGGATCTGGACGCCGAATGAGTGGTCTGCACTCGACCCTGAGCGGTATCGGAGTCAGTGCGGGTGTCGCGGTCGGTCCGCTGGTGATCGTCAGCCCCCCGCCGTCTCCGCCTGCGGGCGAGGCTGCGGTCACCGACGCCGCGGCCGCGTCCGCGCAGGTGCGGGACACGTTGAAGGCGGTGGCGGACGGCTATCTGGCGAAGGCCGCCAACGCCGATGCGCACGCCAAGCCGATCCTGGAGGCCGGCGCGATGATGGCCGGCGACCCGGGCCTGGCCGGCGCGATCGACACCCAGCTGCAGAGCGGCACCAAGGGCATCACCACCGCCGTCTCGGCGGCGGTTGATGAGTACTGCGCGATGTTCGAGTCGCTCGGCGGCTACATGGCCGAGCGGGTCACCGACCTGCGTGACGTCCGTGACCGGACGGTGGCGCGGCTGCTCGGCCAGCCCGAGCCCGGCGTCCCGACCCTGACCGAGCCCAGCATCCTGGCCGCGGTCGACCTGGCCCCGGCCGAGACCGCCACGTTGTCGGTGGACACCTGCCTGGGCATCATCACCTCGGCCGGCGGCCCGACCAGCCACACCGCCATCCTGGCTGCCCAGCTGGGCATTCCGGCGATCGTTCAGGCGACCGGCATTCTCGATGTGGACTTCGGGACGACGGTGGCCCTGGACGGCGG
This sequence comes from Micropruina sp., assembly GCF_047606365.1. Classification (GTDB taxonomy): domain Bacteria; phylum Actinomycetota; class Actinomycetes; order Propionibacteriales; family Propionibacteriaceae; genus Micropruina. The sequence goes on from NZ_JASGEN010000163.1 coordinate 18,577, forward strand.
CGTCGGCGAGATCATCGTCGACCCGAGCGATGCTGAGCAGCAGGCGTTGGCCGACCGCAAGGCTCGCCGCGAGAAGGCACTCGCTGCCGGCTCGGGCAAGGGCATGACCAAGGACGGACACCCGGTCCAGCTGCTGGCCAACATCGGCACCGCCGACGACGCCCGCAAGGCCGCCGCTCAGGACGTCGAGGGTTCGGGCCTTTTCCGGTCCGAGTTCCTGTTCCTGGACCGCGACACCGCACCGACGGTGGAGGAGCAGACCGCGACCTACACCGAGATCCTGGAGGCCTTCGGTGACCGCAAGGTCGTCGTCCGCACCCTTGATGCCGGTGCCGACAAGCCGCTGGCGTTCGCCGACCTGGGCCACGAGGAGAATCCGGCGCTCGGACGCCGAGGCATCCGGCTCGGTGCCGTCCGGACCGATCTGCTCGACGACCAGCTGCAGGCTCTGGCCAACGCCTACAAGGCCACCGGTGGTCAGCTGTGGGTGATGGCGCCGATGATCGCCACCCGGCAGGAAGCCCGTTGGTTCGCCGAGAAGGTGCGCGCCGTCGGTCTGCCCAAGGTCGGCGTGATGATCGAGGTTCCGGCTGCCGCGCTGCGTTCGTTCGACGTGCTCAGCGAGGTCGACTTCGCCAGCCTCGGCACCAACGACCTCGGTCAGTACACGATGGCCGCCGACCGCATGCAGGGCGAACTGGCCGAGCTGCTGAACCCGTGGCAGCCGGCTCTGCTCGACATCATCTACTACGCCTGTGACGGCGGCGCCAAGACCGGTCACCCGGTCGGCGTTTGTGGTGAGTCGGGCGGCGACCCGCTGATGGCGCTGGTGCTCGCCGGTCTCGGCGTGGCCAGCCTGTCGATGGCGCCGAGCAAGGTCCGGGCAGTCCGGACGGCGCTGGCGCTGCATGACCTGTCCCAGTGCCAGCAGATGGCCGCCGCAGCGCGGGCGTCCGTCGGTCCTAAGGAGGCGCGCGAGATCGTGCTCAGCATGGCTGACCCGATCATGCTCGACCTGATGTGACCAGGTAGACACCACGGCGAGGGCCGGCAACCATCACGGTTGCCGGCCCTCGTCTCGTCGTCAGCTACTTGGCGACGCCCTTGAGGGTGCCGGTGACGCCGCCCTTGGTGGAACCCGCGAGACAGAGCACCTCACGGTCGCCGGCGGCCCAGGAACTCTCCACCGGGTAGAGGTAGAACATGTCGTACTTGGAGTCCTTGGGTGCCAGGCCGACGAAGGTGCGGAACTCTGCGGTGCAGAATTTGTCGGCCTGCTTGGTCACCTCGGCCTCGCCGGGGAAGGTGGTGACCGACAGCTTGGTGACGGCGTAGGCCTCGTAGTTGTGCTTGTCACCGCACGGCACGACCTGCAGGCTCTCGATGTCACCCTCCTTCATCGGACCGGTGCAGTCGCCGAGGGTGATCTGGAACGGGTTGATGGACGCCGTCGCGGTCACCTGCCCGGCAGTGTTGCGCGGCGCGCCGGTCGTGCAGCCGACCAGGATCAGCCCGCAGGCCAGCGCGGCGAGCCCGCCGACGAGCCTCATCCGACCACCAGGGCGACGTCCACCCGCAGCGGGGCGTCGCCGGCTTCCAGCTCGATCGCGCCGACGATCCGGCCCACCGCCTGCAGATCGCCGAGCACCGGCACGAGCCGGTCCAGGGCCGCCTGCGGACCGGTCACCTTCGCCGCAGAGGCTTCGGTCTTCATCGAGACCTTCGCCGTCGACTTGGCGCCACGGATGCCCATCAGCACCTCGGCGACGTCATTCAGCACCGCCGGGTCACCGCCGGCCGGGATCTCCTCGGCCAGCGGCCACGGGCTGACGTGCACCGAGCCGGACTGCCACCACGACCAGACCTCTTCGGTCACGTACGGCATGAACGGCGCGAACAGCCGCAACTGAATGCTGAGCGCCAACTGCAGCGCCGCACGGGCGGACGCCGCGGCGTCCGGGCCCTGGGCGCCGTAGGCACGCTCCTTGACCAGCTCCAGGTAGTCGTCGCAGAACGACCAGAAGAACCGCTCGGCGACCTCCAGCGCGGTGCTGTAGTCGAACGCCTCGAAGGCGTCGCTGGCGCGCACCACCACCTGGCGCAGGCCGGCCAGCATCGACAGGTCCACCGCTTCGGTGATGGCCTCGGCGCCGACCAGGCCGTCGCCCATGCCGAGCACGAACTTGGACGCGTTGAGCACCTTCATCGCCAGCCGCCGTCCGACCTTCATGCCGGTCTCGTCGAACGGCGAGTCCATGCCGGGACGGGCCATCGCGGCGCGCCAGCGGACGGCGTCCGCACCGAACCGCTCCAGGATGTCGGTCGGCACGATCGTGTTGCCCACCGACTTGCTCATCTTCTTGCGGTCCGGGTCGACCACGAAGCCCGAGATGGCCACCGTCTTCCACGGCGCCACCTGCTCTTCGAAGTGCGCCCGCACCACCCGGCTGAACACCCAGGTTCGAATGATGTCGTGCGCCTCGGGGGCGAAGTCCATCGGGAAGGTCAGGTTCCACAGCTCCGGGTCGTTGTCCCAGCGGCAGGCGATCTGCGGGGTCAGCGACGAGGTGGCCCAGGTGTCCATGATGTCCGGGTCGCCGACGAAACCGCCGGCCACGCCACGCTGCTCAACGGTGTAGCCGGGCGGCACGTCCGAGGACGGGTCGACGGGCAGGGTGTCCTCGGCGGCGAAGATCGGACGGCTGTGGTCCGGCTCGCCGTCGGCGTCCACCGGGTACCAGACCGGGAACGGCACGCCGAAGAACCGCTGCCGGCTGATCAGCCAGTCGCCGTTCAGGCCGTTCACCCAGTTGGAGTAGCGGTGCCGCATGTGGTCGGGCACCCACTGCAACTCCTCGCCACGGGCCAGCAGGGCCTGCTTGAGCTCGTCGTCGCGGCCGCCGTTGCGGATGTACCACTGCCGGGTGGAGACGATCTCGAGCGGCTTGTCGCCCTTCTCGTAGAAGTTCGCCTTCCGGGTGGTCTTGGTCGGCTCGCCGTCCAGGTCACCCGACTCGCGCAACAGCTCGACCATCGCGGCCCGCGCCGAGAACGGCGTCTTGCCGGCGAGCTCGGCGTACGGCTCGGCGTTGGCCAGCCACTCCGGGGTCTCCCGGGCGAGGCGTCCGTCGCGCTGGATGACGGTGCGGGTCGGCAGCTGCAGCTCGCGCCACCACTGCACGTCGGTGGCGTCGCCGAAGGTGCAGCACATCGCGATGCCGGCGCCCTTGTCGGGCTCGGCGGCGTGATGGGCCAGCACCGGAATCTCGACGCCGAACACCGGCGAGGTGACCGTGGTACCGAACAGGTGCTGGTAGCGCTTGTCGTCCGGGTGGGCGATCAGCGCGCAGACACTCGGCAGCAGCTCGGGACGGGTGGTCTCGATGAACACCTTCTCGCCGTCCGGGCGGTGGAAGCCGACCCGGTGGTAATGGCCGGGGTAGTCCCGGGCCTCCTGCTCGGCCTGGGCCACCGCGGTCTGGAAGGTGACGTCCCACACCGTCGGAGCTTCGGCCAGGTAGGCCTCACCGCGGGCGCAGTTGCGCAGGAAGGCGCGCTGCGAGACCCGGATCGACTCCGACGAGATGGTCGCGTAGAGGTGGTTGTCCCAGTCCACGCTCAGCCCCAGCGTCCGCCACAGGTTCTCGAACGCCTGCTCATCGACCTGGGTCAGCTGATGGCACAGCTCGATGAAGTTCATCCGGCTGATCGGCACCTGCCGCTTCGGGTCCGGCTTTGCCGGCGGGGTGAAATCCGGGTCGTAGGGGATCGACGGGTCGCAGCGGACGCCGTAGAAGTTCTGCACCCGACGCTCGGTGGGCAGGCCGTTGTCGTCCCAGCCCATCGGGTAGAACACGTGCTTGCCCTGCATCCGCTGGTAGCGGGCCACCAGGTCGGTGTGGGTGTAGCTGAACACGTGGCCGACGTGCAGCGAACCGGACACCGTCGGCGGGGGAGTGTCGATCGAGAAGACCTGCTCGCGCGAGGAGGGCCGGACGAAGGTGTAGGTGCCGTCCTGGGCCCACTTCGCGGCCCACTTGGCCTCCAGGCCCTCCAGCGCCGGACGATCCGGCACCGCTACGACCTGACCCGGTTGCGGGCTGGCAGCGGGCACGGTCGAACGAGGAGTCGCGGTCATGGGCTGCATCTTACGAAAGCACGCCGCACCGCTACCAATCGGCGCGACCCGCGAACGGGAGCACCGAGGCAGACGATCAGAACCAGATCATCGCCAGGATCGCCAGCGCTGCGCCGACGGCCGCACCGGCCACCACCATCAGCTGGGCACGGCCGCGGCTCAGTGCCCCGCGCCCGGTGGTGGGGCGGCGTCCGGATCGGGCGTCAGCCATTGCCCTTGGTCGACAGGACCAGCTGACGGAAGGCGTCCGGCGTGCCCGCCTTGGAGATCGTGGCGTTGTCGATGGTGGTGCCGTTGACCCGCAGCGTCGGGGTCGAGGTGACCCCGGCCTTGGCGGCCGCCTCGTTGGTGCCGTCCACGAAGGACGCCGTGGCGCGGCTGTCGTAGCAGGCCTGGAAGGCGCTCAGTGCGTCGCCGGTGATGCCTGCGGTGGCGGGGAAGTCGACCCGCAACTGCTGGGTGGTGTAGCCCTGCCCCTCAGAGGCCGGCTGCCCGGCGAAGACGGCGTTGTGGTACGCCGAATACGCGCCGGCGTTGTCGGCGCAGGCCGCCGCGATGCCGGCCTTGGTCGACGAGTCGTTGCGCAGGTTGCCGTCCATGAAGGTCAGCGTGCGGTAGACGAGGTTGATCTCACCCTTGTCGGCCATGTCGTTCAGGGTCGGGCCGAAGGCGCGCTCGAACTGCTTGCAGATCGGGCACTGGTAGTCGAAGAAGAGTTCCACGGTGGGCGCACCCTGGGTCGCCTTGCCCGGGTTGACGATGATGCCGCTGCGATCGGCGGTGGCGTTCGGCGGGATCGCCGAGGAGCCGCTGGCACTGCCGCCGCCCTTGTTCAGCTGGCTGATGAAGATGGTGCCGAAGACGCCCAGGACCACGACGGCCAGCACGATCGCGCCGACGATGACGATGCGCTGCGTCCGCTTCGCTTTCGCCTGCGCCTGCTGCTTGCGGCGCAGTGCTTCGCGACGACTTTCGCTCATGCTGTGGACTCCTCGAGTTCTTCGGTGGGGATGTCGATGGGGTCGCCGAACAGCCGAGTGTCGGTCGACAACGGGGAACGTGGGAAAAGGCCCGCCCAGACGCCGCAGGCCATCAGACCGACGTCGCGGGCGATGTCCCAGGGATATTGGGCCATGCCGTTCTCGACCTCGCCGCCGCCGCCGAAGCAGCCACAGTCGATGGAGAGGCCGTGCGCCCAGACCCAGGCGATGCCGACGACGAAGGCGGCCATCACCGCGACGCCCAGCCAGGCGGCGATTCTGGTGAACAGACCGATGACCAGCAGCAGTCCGATCACCACCTCGATCACCGGCAGCGCGTAGCCGACCGGACGGGTGAGGTCGAAGGGCAACAGCTGATAGGCCCGGACGGCCTGCACCGAAGACTCCGGCCAGGGCAGTTTCAGCGCACCGGCCACGATGAGCGTCCAGCCCAGAATCTGCCGCGCCAGGAAGGTCGTCCACCGCACCCAGCGGCGTCCGGCGAAGGTGTGCGGCATGGCGTGAGTATAGCCTCCGTCAAACCGTCAACTATCTTGCCGGCCGTCCCCACCGCTCGCCGAACTATTCACCGCTCGCTGAGTTCAGCGAGCCCCAAATAGTTCGGGGAGCGCGAGGGACGCGGGGCGCGGCGGTCGGCGGCACTAGGCTGGCTGCACCATGCCCGAGACACACCACGAGATCGTCCAGCGCCTGATCTCCCGCTGGCCCGAACACCGGATCGCACCCGGGACGGCGCGGGTCGAAGCGCTGTGCGAGCTGCTGGGGTCGCCGCAGCGGGCCTACCCGGTCATCCAGATCGCCGGCACCAACGGCAAGGGCAGCACCGCGATCATGATCGACGCCCTGCTGCGGGCGCTCGGACTGCGCACCGGCCGGTTCACCAGCCCGCACCTGATCGACGTCACCGAACGGATCGCCATCGACGGCGAGCCGATGAGCGCGGACGCCTTCGACGAACTGGTCACCCACACCCAACCGCTGATCGACATGGTCGACGCCCAGGCGATCGACGGCGTGTCGATGACCTTCTTCGAGGTGATCACCGCGCTGGCCTACGAGGCGTTCGCCGAGGCGCCGGTCGACGTCGCCGTGGTCGAGGTCGGGCTGGGTGGGGTTACCGACGCCACCAACGTGATGGACGCCCAGGTCGCGGTGATCTGCCCCGTCGACTACGACCACACCCATCTGCTCGGCGAGACACTCACCGAGATCGCCACCGAGAAGGCCGGCATCATCAAGCCCGGCTCGCAAGTGGTGCTGGCCGGTCAGGAACCCGAGGCGGCCGCAGTGCTGATTCAGCGCTGCGCCGAGGTGGGCGCCAAGGTCTACCTGGAGGGCGTCGAGTTCGGCGTGCTGGAGCGGACGCCGGCGGTCGGCGGGCAGATGCTGCGGCTGGACACCGCCGGCGGCCCGGTCGGCGACCTGGTGCTGCCGCTGTTCGGTGCCCACATGGCCCGTAACGCGGCGCTGGCGGTGGCCGCGGTCGAGGCCTTCCTCGGCGGCAAACCGCTGGCCCCCGACATCATCGCCGAGGGCCTGGCCGAGGTGGTCGCGCCGGCCCGGCTCGAGGTCGTCCGCCGGTCACCGACGGTGGTGCTGGACACCTGCCACAACCCGCACGGGGCCCGCGCCACCCTGGCGGCGCTCACCGAGGCGTTCGCCTTCTCACCACTGATCGGGGTCGTCGCCGCGATGGCCGACAAGGACGTCACCGGGCTGCTCGAGATCTTCGACGAAGAGATGACCACCATCGTCTGCACCACCGTGGCCGGCACCAACCGGGCATTGACGCCCGACCAGCTGGGCGAGCGAGCCGCCGAGATCTTCGGCGAGGAGCGGGTCCGGGTCGCGCCGACCATGGCGGACGCGATCGAGACCGCGGTCGCGCTGGCCGACGAGGCCGGCGCGGGTGCCGGCGTGCTGATCGCCGGCTCGGTGATCGCCGCCGGGCAGGCCCGCGCCCTGCTGTTGCGCGAGGAGGGCCGATGAAGCTGGTGCCGACCAACCCGATGAACCGGGTGCTGATGACGATCCTGCTCTTCGAGGCGATCTGTTGCGGCCTGGCGATCCCCGGCATGATCCAGGTCGCGGACGCCTCGGTCGGCCTCGCCTTCGGGCTGGGCGGGACGGCTCTGGTGCTGTGCCTGGCGGCCTCCGGGACGCTGCGGCGTCCGTTCGGCTGGGTGCTGGCCTGGGCCGCCCAGGTGGCCTGCATCGCGCTCGGTTTCGCGGTGGCGATGATGTTCGCGGTGGGCGCCATGTTCGCCTTGCTGTTCGTGATCAGCTTCGTGCTCGGACGCCGTCTGGAAGCCACCCGGACGGCGGGCTGAGGCCGTCCGGATTTCCAGCTAGGGTGAGCGCTCATGAGCGAGCGGACCTTCGTGATCATCAAGCCGGACGCGGTGCGCCGTGGCCTGGTCGGTGCGGTGCTGTCCCGGTATGAGGCAAAGGGGCTGCGGATCGTGGCACTCGACCAGCGGGTGGTCGATGCCGAGCTGGCCGACCAGCACTACGCCGAGCATCGGGAACAGCCCTGGTACCCGCCGCTGCGCGACTTCATCACCTCCGGACCGCTGATCGCCCTGGTTCTCGAAGGGGACGGCGCGATCGACGCCGTCCGGACGCTGAACGGCGCCACCGACGGACGCCGGGCGGCCCCCGGCTCGGTGCGCGGCGACTACTCGCTGTCGAACCGCGAGAACCTGGTGCACGCCTCCGACTCGCCGGAATCGTCGGCCCGAGAGATCGCGCTGTGGTTCCCGGGCCTGACGTGACCCAGCCCACATCCGGAGCTGACTCCGGCGACGGTCAGCAGTGGCCGCAGGCCTCGGCTGCCGGGCCGTCGCCCGGGCAACCGCCGGCACCTGGCTGGCAGCCGGGACCCGAACAACCGCCGGCAGCTGGGCAGACGCCTGCACCAGGATGGCAGCCGGCCGGGCACGGTCAGTCCTGGCAGCCCGCCGCGGCCCCGGACCAGTCCTGGAACCCTCCGGCGCAGCCCCCGGCCTGGCCCGGTCCCGGTCCTTCGGCACCCGGCGCCGCTCCGGGCGGACCGTGGGGAGGGCCGCAGCCGATGGGCAACCATCCGTGGCTGCCTCCGGGACCGCCGCCGAAGCCGCCCGTACTGCCGGTCGAGCCGCGCGAATATCACGAGTTCCTGCGCACCCCGAACCTGCGCTGGTGGCGTCCGGTGCTCGCGCTGCTGATGGGCGGAGCGCTGTTCTTCGCCTCGAGCATGTTGTTCGGCGTGATCGCGATGCTCTACGACCTGGGCACCGGCCGGACGACGATGGCCGACTACAGCTCGATCGACAAGGTCACCATGACCCCGGCGCTGTTCCTGTGCAACAACCTGGCCCTCGCCGCCTGCGTGCCGATCGCGATGCTCACCCAATGGGCCTGCTTCGGGCAGCGGCCGCGCTGGCTGTCGTCGGTGACCGGCGCTTTCCGCTGGCGCTGGTTCGGCGAATGCGTGCTGTGGACGCTGCCGCTGCTGCTCGCCCTGACCTTGCTCGAGGCCGTGCTGAGCGGGTTCGACGGGCTGCGGGTCAGCCCCGACACCGCCTTCATGGTGGCGGCCATCCTGCTCACCACCCCGCTGCAGTCGGCGGGGGAGGAGTATCTGCTGCGCGGCCTGGGCCAGCGCGCAGTCGCCGCCTGGCTGCCGCGGGTCGCCGGACTGGTGGTGAGCACCGCCGTCACCGGGGTCATCTTCATGTGGCTGCACGGCGCCGGTGACCCGTGGCTCAACGGCTTCTACCTGTTCTTCGCCGTCGTCGGATCGACGCTCGCCTGGCGCACCGGCGGGCTCGAGGCGTCCGTTGCGCTGCATGCGGTGAACAACGTGGTCTCGATGACCTTCCTGCCGTTCTCCGACTTCTCCGACATGTTCAACCGCAGCGAGGGCACCGGCAGTCCCGTCGTCCTGGTGCAGGTGGCGATCATCGGCGGTGCGCTCGCGCTGCTGTTGTGGCGGGCCCGCGTCCGTGGCGTCGTCGTCCGTAGTGCCCCGGCAGCGGCTCCCGCTGGACCGCCGCTGCCGCCACCCCCATCGGCCCCGCCGATGCCGCTCACCTGGAGGCAGGATCGTGGAAACCAAGCCGGCTGAGCCGTTGTCCCGCGACGCCGGGATCTCCTGGCTGGTGTCGCGGATCCGGCCGCGGGCCGGGCGCACCCTGGTCGGGATCGACGGCGTGGACGGCGCAGGCAAGACCACCTTCGCCGACGACCTGGCCGCCGAACTCGTCGACTCGGGCCTGACCGTGATCCGGATCAGCCTCGACGACTTCCTGAACCCGGCCGAGGTGCGGCATGCGCAGGGCCGGACCTCGCCGGAGGGCTTCCTGGCCGACACCTACGACTACCAGCGGTTCATCGAGTACGTGCTGGAGCCGCTCGGAAGTGAGGACGGCAGCGGACGGTACCGGGACAGGTCCTACGACCTGGCCACCGAATCGCCGGTCACCCCGCCCTGGCAGGTGGCCCCGGACGCCGCCGTGGTGATCGTCGACGGCATGTTCCTGCACCATGACCGGCTCCGTAACGAGCGGGGTCGCAAGGTCTGGGACCTCTCGGTCTGGCTCGACGTCCCGTTCGAGGTCTCCGTCCGCCGGCTCGCCCAACGGGACGGCACGCCGTCCGACGTCGACGACCCACGACTCGTCCGCTACGTGGCCGGCCAGCGCCGCTACATCGACACCTACCACCCGGCCGAACGCGCCAACCTCGTCGTGGACAACACCTGACCGAAGGAACCGTTCCCGGTGTCCGAAGGAACCGTCCCCGGTGTCCACCGGGAGGCCGGCTCCGATCCACGGGGAGGCTCGATGCGGCGTCGGGGGAGCCTGGCCGATAGACTGACGAACCCCTGCCCACCGATCCAGCACGTCGTGCCGAGAGAGGGAGCCCGTGATCAACACCATCGTCATCGCCCATCTGGTGGTGGCGTTGTGTGCCCCGTGGTTGGTCCGGAAGATCGGATCGAACGGCTACCTGCTGATGGCGCTGGCACCGGCCGTCGGCTTCGGCTGGCTGGTCGGGCTGGGCCCGCTGATCACCGCCGGGGGCAGCTACACCGAGTCGCTCAGCTGGATTCCGCAGCTGGGGGTCGAGATCCACTATCAGATCGGCCTGCTGCAATGGCTGCTGTCGCTGATCGTCACCGGCATCGGCGCCCTGGTGCTGCTGTACTGCCGCTGGTACTTCGAGGGCGTCGCCAACCCGCGCACGATGGGCATCCTGACCGCCTTCGCGGCCGCCATGCTCGGCCTGGTCACCGTCGACGACCTGGTCATGCTGTACGTCTTCTGGGAGCTGACAACGGTCTTCTCCTATCTGCTGATCGGCTACGACCCGACCCGGCGGGCGAACCGGTCGGCCGCGATGACGGCGCTGATCGTCACCACCACCGGCGGCCTGGCGATGCTGGTCGGCATCGTCGCGCTCGGTCAGACCGCAGGCACCTTCAGCTTGTCGGCGATCCTGGCCCAGCCGCCGTCCGGCACACTGCCCGCGGCCGCCGCGCTGTTGATGCTGGTCGGTGCGCTGAGCAAATCCGCCCTGGTGCCGTTCCACTTCTGGCTGCCGGGCGCGATGGCCGCACCCACCCCGATCTCGGCCTACCTGCACGCCGCGGCGATGGTGAAGGCCGGCGTCTACCTGGTCGCGGTGATCTCGCCGGCCTTCGCGGACGCCCCCGGCTGGCGGCTCGCGGTCGGCGGGCTGGGCGCCGCCACGATGATCCTGGGCGGCTGGCGGGCGCTGCGGCAGAACGACATCAAGCTGCTGCTCGCCTACGGCACGGTCAGCCAGCTCGGCTTCATGGTGCTGCTGTGCGGCTTCGGCACCCAGGCCACCATGCTGGCCGGCATCGCGATGCTGATCGCGCACGCCCTGTTCAAGGCCACCTTGTTCCTGATCGTCGGCGTCGTCGACCACTCCACCGGCACCCGCGACCTGACCAAGCTCACCGGGGTGGCCCGGAAGATGCCGGTGATCGCCGTGGTCGCGGGCATCGCCGCCGCCTCGATGGCCGGCCTGCCGCCGATGCTGGGCTTCATCGCCAAGGAGTCCGCACTCGAATCGCTGACCTACCTGGTCGGCCCGGACGGCGATGGCAGCGGACTTCCGGCGCTTCCGGCCGTCCTGCTGGTCGCGGCCGTGGTGGCCGGCTCGGTGCTCACCGTCGCCTACTCGCTGCGCTGGTGGTGGGGTGCCTTCGCCGACAAGCCCAAGCTCGCCGAGCTGGACGTCCATCGCCCGGCCGCCGGTTTCGTGCTGGTGCCGATCCTGCTCGGATCGCTGTGCCTGGTCGGCGGCTTCCTCGGCGGCCCGCTGACCGATCTGATTGAGCCCTACGCCGCCACCGTGCCGACCGGGCACGCCAGTCACGGGCTGGCGCTGTGGCACGGGTTGACCCTGCCGCTATGGCTGTCGCTGCTGGCCATCGGCTTGGGCGGCGTCCTGTTCTGGCAGCGCGAGGCGATGGGCCGCGTCCAGGCCACCTTCCCGAAGGTGCTCGGCGCCGATGAGCTCTACACCCTGGCGATGAAGCGGATCGACACCATCGCGGTCGAGGTCACCGCGCGCACCCAGCGGGGTTCGCTGGCCAGCTACACCTCGATCGTGCTGGTCGTCGTGGTCGTGCTGGCCGGGGGATCGTTGCTGTTCACCACCCACTGGCCGGCCTCGGTCCGCCCCTACGACTACCTGCCGCAGGTGGTGATCGGCGCCGCCATGATCGTGGCCGGGGTGCTGGCCGCCACCTCGCGCGGCCGCGTCCGGGCCCTGCTGCTGGTCGGTGCCACCGGCTACGGGACGGCGCTGCTGTTCCTGTTGCACGGCGGACCCGACCTGGCGCTCACCCAGGTGCTGGTGGAAACCGTGTCGCTGATCGTCTTCGTGATGGTGTTGCGCCGGCTGCCGAAGTACTTCACCAACCGTCCGCTGCAGTCCACCCGCTGGTGGCGCACCGTGCTGGCGGTGCTGGTCGGTGCCAGCGTGTCGCTGCTGGCGCTGGTCGCCGCCGGTGCCCGGGTGGCCGAACCGGTCTCGGTCGACTACTACGAGGCGGCCTACACCTTCGGTTACGGCAAGAACATCGTCAACGTCACGCTGGTCGACACCCGGGCCTGGGACACCATCGGCGAGATCTCGGTGCTGGTGATCGCTGCGACCGGTGTGGCCAGCCTGATCTTCCTGCGCTCCCGCGTGCAGCGCGTCCGGCCCCGGGAGGGTGACGCGGCGTTCGGCGCCCGCGGGCTGTGGCTGCGGGCCAGCGGCGCCCTCGACCCGGGCTCGCGTTCGCTGATCTTCGAGGTGATCACCCGGGTCATGTTCAGCGTGATGATGGTGGTCTCGGTCTACCTGCTGCTGGCCGGCCACAACGCCCCCGGCGGCGGCTTCGCGGGCGGCCTGGTCGCCGGCATCGCGCTGATGATCCGCTACCTGGCCGCCGGGCGTCGCGAACTCGACGACGCCGCACCCTTCGATGCCGGACGGCTGCTCGGCCTGGGCCTGGCCGTCTCGGTGCTCAGCGCCATCACCCCGGCGCTGCTCGGCGGGAAGATCTTCCAGAGCTACGACCTGAAGCTGACCATTCCGGGCTGGGAGTACCTGGAGACCCCGTGGGGCCCTTGGACGCTGTTCGGCGAAATGCACCTGGTCAGCTCGACCATCTTCGACGTCGGCGTCTACCTGATCGTGATCGGCGTCGTGCTCGACCTGACCCGCACCCTGGGCGCCGGCATCGACATCCAGTCCGAGCAGGACCAGGCACCGGTGCCGCAGCCCGAATCCACCCGCGCCCGGCCGGCGCTGCCGTCCGAGGAGGACCAGGTCATCCGCTACACCACCGGCGGGGGACGGGGGCACTACACATGAGCCCGAACGTCACCCTGGCGATCATCGCCGGCGCGCTCGTCGCCTGCGGGGTCTACCTGATCACCGAACGCTCGCTGAGCCGCATCCTGATGGGGGTGATGGTGGGCGGTAACGGCGTCAACCTGCTGTTCCTGGTCGCCTCCGGCGCGGCCGGCGGCCCGCCGCTGATCGGGGTCACGCCGAAGGACGAGATGTCCGATCCGCTGCCGCAGGCGATGGTGCTCACCGCGATCGTGATCGCGCTGGCCACCGCGGCCTTCCTGGTCACCATGGCGTACCGGTCGTTCCAGCTGAACGGCCACGACGAGGTCGCCGACGACGTCGAGGACGCCCGGATCCGTGAGCTGGCGAAGGCCGACGAGGCGTCCGACAGCTTCGAAGAGATCAAGTTCACCGACACCGGCGCGGACGTGGTGAGCGAATGAACAACATCCTTCCGCTGCCAGTGCTGCTGCCGATGTTCGGCGCGGCGCTCACCCTGCTGCTCGGACGCCGTCCGCGGCTGCAGCGCGCGGTGTCGATCCTCACCCTGGCCGGCGTCTGCCTGGTCGCCGGGTCGCTGATCTGGATCACCGACACCCACGGCGTCCAGTCGTTGTGGGTGGGTGCCTGGGCGCCGCTGGGGGTGGTGCTGGTCGCCGACCGGCTGGCCGCGCTGATGCTGACCGTGGCGTCCCTGGTCACCCTCGGCGTGCTGATCTACGCCACCGGCCAGGACGAGGAGGAGGTGCACCGGGAGACCCCGGTGTCGATCTTCCACCCCACCTTCCTGCTGCTCTCCGCGGGGGTGTCGGACGCCTTCCTGGCCGGCGACCTGTTCAACCTGTTCGTCGGCTTCGAGATCCTGCTGTTCGCGTCCTACGTGCTGATCACCATGGGCGGAACCGGTGAGCGGATCAGCGCCGGGTCGATCTACGTGGTGATCAACCTGGTCAGTTCGTTGTTGTTCCTGACCGCGCTGTCGGTCAGCTACGGGGCGACCGGCACGGTCAACATGGCCCAGCTCAGCCTGCGCTTCGCCCAACTGCCCGGCGACGTGACGATCAGTGTGCAGTTGCTGTTGCTGGTGGTGTTCGCGATCAAGGCCGCGGTGTTCCCGCTCTCGTTCTGGCTGCCCGACTCCTACCCGA
>NZ_JASGEN010000164.1:0-94421 GCF_047606365.1 Micropruina sp.
AAAGCGCGCGAGCCCCCTGCCAGGGTCTGAAGGACGAAAGCAGAAGTAGGGCGAGCCAGCGCACGGGCGGGACGGGGTGCAGCCCACTCCGCGGAACCCAAACCCGACCACCAAGACCCGACCACAGAAGGAGGGAGACAAGCTCGACCAACGGGGTTGTCCGGAGTCTTGACAGCTCGGCCGGCGGTGGCGGCAGGGTGTTACTCAGGCGCGCCGGACGCCGGTGCGGAGTTGCAGGGGTTCTCGTTGTCCGCCGGAGTGGATGGCGGCGCGACCGTCGACGGTGAACTGGGACGCGTGGGCGTGCAGGGCCGGCAACAGCTGTGGCAAATGGTCCGAACGGTCGAACCAGGTGACGTCGGTGGAATCGGGCGGGGTGCCGTCCCGGGGGATCGAGATCGCTTCGGCGAAACCGATGCCGGCAAGGTCAGCCGCGGCCCTGGCGACGTGATGCATCCGCACATGGTCGGGGTGGCCGTAGCCGCCGTCGGCCTCGTAGCTGATCACCAGGTCGGCGCGCCACGACGTCAGGAACGCTGCCAGGTCGGCTGCTGCTTCGGTGACGCTTGCCGAGGTGAAGGCGTCCGGACCGGCGTCCTCGCCGGGGCCGGCGACGGTCGGCGTCACCCAGCGCATGCCCGAATCGAGGTAGCGTCGTGGCGACAAGCCGGACGCCCGGGCCGGCGGTTCGCCCAAGAAGAACGGTCCCTCGGCTCCCAGCGCCGCCAGGGCCGTCGTCAGCTCAATCTCGCGGTGGGCGTCCAGCTCGGGGCTGCCGGCCGGGGGTGCGCCCGAACCGGCGACCACCTCGCCGCGCTCACCACGGGTCGCCGTCACCACCGACACCGCCAAACCCGCCTCGGTCAGGTGCTGAATCAGCGCACCCGTCGCCAGCGTCTCGTCGTCGGGATGCGCGTGCGCGAAGACCACCCGGGCGACACCCTCGAACGGGCCGGTCATCGCAGCTCCCGGTAGTGCAGTTCGAGCAGTCGCGCCGTCCAACCCCAGTCGAATCGGCGGGCATGGATCTGTGCCACCACACCCATCCGGGCCAGCCGCTGCGGCTTGGCCAGCAGCCGGGTGATGGCGGTGCCCCAGTCCTCGGGCTGCCGCGAGTCCATCAGTTGTCCGGTCTCGCCGTGCACCACGGCCTCGCGCAATCCGCCGGCCGCGGACGCGATCACCGGCGTCCCGCAGGACTCGGCCTCGAGCGCGATCAGCCCGAACGTCTCCGAGTGCGACGGCACCAGCACGATCCGGGCTCCGCGCATCAACCCGGCGAGCTTCTCCCGCGGCTGCGGACCGATGAAGTGGACGGCGTCACTCAGCCCGTGCGCCTCGACCAGGGCATGCAGGTCGGCCTGGTAGGCGGCGAAGTCGGCCGAGACATCACCGGCGATCAGCAGGTCGGGCCGCAACTCGGCCGGCACCTCGGCGAGTGCGCCGATCGCCAGGTCGGGGCCCTTGAGCGGCTGTAGGCGGGCGGCGTAGAGCAGGTAGCCGCGAGGGTTGGTGGAGGGGGTCGAGGGAGGGGTCTCGACAAACTCGACCGGCGGGGGCGAGCCCGGGTGGAAGATCGTCCGGTCAACTCCCGGCGGCACGATCACCACCCGATCCGGATCGGCGCCGCAGCGCTCCACCACGGTGCGGGCCTCGGCGGCACTGATCGCGATCACGGCGTCCGATTCGGTGGCGACCAGCCGTTCACCCGGCACTCGCGCCGGCGACTCGGGCGGCTCGCCCTCCGACAGTGCCGAGCCGGGCAGCGCGGCCACCGAGTGGAAGCTCTGCACATGCGGGACGCCCCATGCGCGCGCCACCGGCAGCGCGGCCACGCCTGACATCCAGTGATGCGAATGCAGCACGTCGTAGCCGCCGTCCAGCCCAGCCAGCCCGGCCGAGAACTCCTCGATGTGGGCGTCGATCAGGCTCTTCGCGAGCCGTTCGGGCGGACCGGCCGGCAGATGCAGCAATCGGACGCCGTCCGACAACTCGACCAGATCGGGCTGGGCCGGGTCGCTGCGCCGGGTGATCAGGTCGACCCGGTGCCCGAGTTGGGCCAATGCGAGCGCCTGGTGGCGCTCGACGACGTTCATTCCGCCGGCATCCCCGGAACCCGGTAGATCGGCGGGTGAGGTGTGCATCGACACAAACGCGATGCGGAGCGGATCCGGCATCTGCTCAGCGTATCGATCAGTGCGCGACCTATCGATCGGGCACCACTAGGGCCGTCGATCGGGCACCACTACGGCCGCACCAATGGCAGGAACACCTCGTCAATGATGGCGGTGATCTCGTCCTCGGGTAGCGGCTTGAGGGTCATCAGGAACTCCTGGCGGACCAGGTCGACCGCGACCGTGCGCACCCGGGGGGTGAGCCGCGCGGGATCGATCTCACCGCGGCCGACGGCGCGCTCGATGACCTCGGCGAGCGCGTCGTGGTGCCGCTCGCCCAGGACGATCCGCCGGATGTCGGCCAGGGTGCGGCCCGACTCCTGGAAGTGCGCGGCGATCAGCACGCTCATCATCGGCACCAGCGGACTGCGTGCGGCGTTGAAGCGGCGCAGCAACTCGATCATGTCGCCGCGCAGACTCCCGGTGTCGGGTGCGGCCACCGGATCCTGCTGCACGACGAAGCCGAGAACCGCCTCGGCCAATGCTTCCCGGTCGGGCCAGCGCCGGTAGATCACAGAACGACTGGTGCCGGCGCGCTCGGCGACGGCGTCGATGGTGAAGGCCCCGTAGCCACGCTCAGCGAGTTGTTCCCAACCGGCCGCCAGGATGGCCTGCTCCAGGGCTCGACCGCGGCGCCGACGAACACTGTTCTCAAGATCCATTTGTGTATCTTACCGCCGCGACGTACGCTCCATATTAGATACGACAATGTCTCTTAAGGAGTTCGGACGTGACTCAGTCATCGACCGCCACCGCCGCCCCGGCGGTGCCGCGCAGCGCCATCGTCACCGCCATCGTGCTGCTGGTAGGCGGGCTGGCGGTTATCTTCGACAGCACGATCATGAGCATCGCGCTGAAGACGCTCGCCGTTGATCTAGCGGTCCCGGTCAGCACCATCCAGTGGGTCACCACCGGCTACCTGCTGGCGCTCGGCGTCGCCATTCCGGTGGTCGGCTGGGCGCAGGCACGGTTGGGCGGCAAGCGACTCTGGATGATCGCGCTGACCGTCTTCGGCATCGCCTCGATCGCCTGCAGCTTGGCCTGGGACGCGCCGAGCCTGATCGCCTTCCGCGTGGTTCAGGGCATCGGCGGCGGGCTGATGATGCCGCTGATGGCGACCCTGGCGATCCAACAGGTGCCCGGTGGCGCCGCCCTCGGGCGGTTGATGGCGATGATCAGCCTGCCCGCCGCGCTCGGACCGATCCTGGGCCCGACCATCGGCGGGCTGATCCTGAACTATCTCGACTGGCGCTGGATCTTCTGGGTCAACGTGCCGTTCTGCCTGGCCGGCCTGGTGCTGGCCTGGCGGCTCATTCCCTCCGACCCGCCGCGCGGCAAGCCGGTGTTGGACTGGGTCGGCGTGCTGCTGGTGTCGCCGGCCCTGGTCGGCATGCTCTACGGCCTGTCCAATGTCAGCCAGGACGGCGGCTTCACCCGCCTCGACGTCTGGGCGCCGGTGCTGGGCGGGGCGATGCTGCTGGCCGCGTTCCTGGTCACCCAGTTGCGGCGGCCGGAGGCTGCCCTGGTCGACGTGAGTCTGCTGCGCCGGCGCTCGGTCGCCTCATCCACGGCGGTGCTGTTCCTGTCCGGTGCGTCGCTGTACGGCGCGATGCTGCTGCTGCCGCTGTTCTTCCAGGTCGTCCGCGGCACGGACGCGCTGACCGCGGCGTTGCTGCTCATTCCGCAGGGTGTCGGGGCCCTGTTGAGTCGCTCCCTGGCCGGCAAGCTCACCGACGCGGTGGGGGCGCGGGTGGTCGCGATCGGCGGATTCGTCGTGATGGGACTCGCCACCATTCCGTTCGCCATGGCCGGCGCGGACACCGACCAGTGGTGGCTGATGGCCGTGCTGCTGGTGCGGGGTTTCGGCATGGGTGCGGTGATGATCCCGGTGATGTCGGTGGGTTTCGTCGGCCTGGAACGCGACGAGGTGCCGCATGCCAGCATCATCACCCGGCTCGCTCAGCAGCTGGGCGGCGCCTTCGGAACCGCCGTCCTCGCGGTCATCCTGGAGGGCGCGGTGAACGGGGCGGACGGCGTCGCCGCCATCGCCCAGGGATTCGGCACCGCGTTCTGGTGGGCCGTCGGGTTCACGGTGGTGGCGATCGGGGTGTGCTTCGCACTGCCGGCGAAACCGGTCAGTTCGCCGGCGGATTGACCCGTCCCGAGACCGCGTCGGCGAGCAACTGCCGATGGAAGACCGGCTCGCCGGTCAGTTCCGGATGGAACGAGATTCCGGTCACCGACCCCTGCCGGACGGCGACCACCTGGCCGTCGCGCTCGGCCAGCACCTCGACGTCCGGACCCACGCGGGTGACGATCGGGGCCCGGATGAACGCCACCCGAACCGGGCCGAGCGTGCTCTCCAACTCGGTCTCGGCGGAATCGACCTGCGAGCCGAGCGCGTTGCGCCGCACCGTGACGTCCAGGACGCCCAGCGACTGCTGCCCGGGCGCCCGGTCATCCACCTCGCGGGCCAGCAGCACCAACCCCGCGCAGGTCCCCAGCGCCGGCAGTCCCGCCGCGATCGCCGTCCGCAGCGGTTCGAACAGGCCGAACATCCGCAGCAGCTTGTCGATCGTGGACGACTCGCCGCCCGGCAACAGCACCGCGTCCACCCGGACGCCGTCCGGCCCGACGAGATCGTCACCACTGCGCAGCGGAGCCACCTGCGCACCGAGTGACTCCAGCATCAGCCGATGCTCCCGGACGCCGCCCTGCAGGGCGACCAGCCCGACCGTGGGCCCACCCGATCCGGATGAGCCAGAGCCGGAGGAGAGGGTCACCAGCCCCGCTCGGCCAGCCGGTGCGGCGCCGGGACGTCGGCCACCGAGATGCCGACCATCGCCTCGCCCAGCCCGCGGGACGCCTCGGTGATCACCGCGGCGTCGTCGAACCGGGCGGTCGCCTTGACGATCGCGGCAGCACGGACGGCCGGGTTGCCCGACTTGAAGATGCCCGAGCCGACGAAGACGCCGTCCGCGCCGAGCTGCATCATCAGCGCCGCGTCGGCCGGTGTCGCCACGCCGCCGGCGGTGAACAGCACCACCGGCAGTGCGCCGGTCTCAGCCACTTCACGGACCAGATCGAGGGGCGCCTGCAGCTCCTTGGCCGCCACGTACAGCTCGTCGGGCGACGACTTCGCCAGCGCGCTCAACTCGGCGATCTGCCGCCGGATGGTGCGGATGTGCTTGGTCGCCTCGGACACGTCGCCGGTGCCGGCCTCGCCCTTGGACCGGATCATCGCCGCGCCCTCGGCGATCCGCCGCAGCGCCTCGCCGAGATTGGTGGCGCCGCAGACGAACGGCACGGTGAAAGCGTGCTTGTCGATGTGGTGGCTGTAGTCGGCGGGGGAGAGCACCTCGGACTCGTCGATGTAGTCGACCTTCAGGTACTCCAGCACCTGGGCCTCGACGAAATGCCCGATCCGGGCCTTCGCCATCACCGGAATCGAGACCGCGTCGATGATGCCCGCGATCAGATCGGGGTCGCTCATCCGCGCCACACCGCCCTGCGCCCGGATGTCGGCCGGCACCCGCTCCAGCGCCATCACCGCGACCGCGCCGGCGTCCTCGGCGATCCGCGCCTGTTCGGGAGTGACGACGTCCATGATGACGCCGCCTTTGAGCATGTCAGCGAGGCCCCGCTTGACCAGGGGCGAACCGATCACTGTCGTCATGGGGGCAATGGTGACGATCGAGTTACGTTGCGCTCTCGCCGTCTGAGGGGCGAGACCGTCGACCGTGCCCGGTCAGATGTGCCGCTGGACGGCGTCCCGAACGCTCACCGCGTCGCGAGCGCTCACCGGGTCTCGTCCGGCAACTCCGTCAGATCGCCGTCCGCCTCCCAGGCCACCGCGCGTCCGACCTCGAGCCCGAGTTCCGGTTCGTCGCCGATCAGGGTCAGCCGGGTCTGCCAGCGGGGCAGAGTCTCGTCCGACAACCGGGTCGAGGCGGCCAGCCGCAGCAGCGGCCGCCCGCGGTAGGTGAGCGTGAGGTGATCGCCGTCGTCGGTCACCGTCCAAGGTTGCCCTTGGCGTACGGCCGCCACCGAAGCGCCCAGGTCTGTGGCCGTGAGCGCGCGCGTACTAACGATCAGCAGATCGCGCGTCATGCAGTTCTCCCGTTTTGCCTTCGGATGACCCGAAGTAGTTCCCCTTTGGGCATTCTGCCAAGTCATCGGGTCTTCTGGGAAGCGCGGCTCACCCACAGCAGCGGGCACAATGACCCGATGAGCGACCGTGACATCGCCTGCGCGATCATCGAGGGACGGCTGGACGCCGAAGTGGTGCTGCGCACCGACGAGGTGATCGCCTTCCTCGACCATCGCCCGGTGTTCAAGGGCCACGTGCTGGTCTGCCCGATCCGGCATGTCGACACGCTGCTCGACCTGCCCGACGAACTGGTGCTGCCGCTGATCACCGCCTGCCGCAGGATCGCCGCCGCCATGGGGCCGGCGTTGGGCGCGCAGGGCAGCTTCGTGGCGATCAACAACGTGATCAGCCAATCGGTGCCGCACCTGCACGTCCACGTCGTGCCGCGGTCCAAGGGCGACGGCCTGCGCGGCTTCTTCTGGCCCCGGACGAAGTACGCCGCGGACGAGCAGGCCGCTTACGCGACTTTGTTGCGCGAGGCCCTCCAGGTCAGTTGACGGCGTCCACGACCTCCGGCGCGGCCGATCGTGCCTGCGCCGCCGACGCGTCGTCCGGCTGGCTGGCGGCATCCCGCTCGGCCTCGACCCGCGCCGTGTAGGCGGCGATCTCGGCGTCGCGCCGGGCGTCGTCCCAGCCGAGCTTCTCGGCGGCCAGCGCCGCGATCTCGGGCAGTGCCGCGAGGCCGGAGTCGGCGATCTCGTAGGTCAGCCGGGTGCGGTTGACCAGCAGATCCTCCAGGTGCAGCGCGCCCTCATGGGTGCAGCCGTAGGCGAACTCGGCCCGCAGGTAGTCCGGGGCGTGCTCGACCGGCTTCGCCAGATCCTCCTGCTCGCGGCACTGCGCGATCAGGGTGTTGATCTCGCTGCCGTAGCGGTTCAGCAGGTGGGTCACCCGGGTGGCGTCCCAGCCGAACTCGCGGCCCAGCGTGTCGGCCTGCGCCGACAACACCGAATAGCCGGCGGCGCCCATCAGCGGCGTCTTCTTGGTCTGCGACGGCTTTGCCTTCGCCTGCGACTCGCCCAGCGCGAAGTCGACCGCGTCCTCGGCCATCACCCGGTAGGTGGTCAGCTTGCCGCCGGCGATGGTGACCAGACCGGGCGCCGCCTCGGTGACGGTGTGCTCGCGGGACACCTTGGTGGAGGCAGTCCCGTCACCCTTGGTGGCCGGCTGCAGCAGCGGCCGCAGCCCGGCCCAGGTGCCGATCACGTCGTCGCGGGTGATCGGCTTCTGCAGCACCACGTTGGCGTGGTCGATCACGTAGTCGATGTCGGCCTGGGAGGCGACCGGATGGACGTAGTCCTGCTCGTAGGGGGTGTCGGTGGTGCCGATCACCCAGTAGCGCTCCCACGGAATGATGAACAGCACCGACTTCTCGGTCTGCAGGATGAAGCCCACCTCGCCGTTCAGCCGCTCCTTGGGCACCACGATGTGAATGCCCTTGGACGCCAGCACCTTCAACCCGCCCTGTGCCTCGGCGAGATCCTGGGTGGCCTCGGTCCACACGCCCGCGGCGGCGATCACGTGCTTGGCCTTGATGGTGAAGTTCTCGCCGCTCTCCAGATCGGTCACCTCGGCGCCGCTGACCCGTCCGTTGGTCTTGACGAAGTCGGTGACCCGGACGCGGTTCGCGGCCAGCGCGCCGTACTCGACGGCGGTGCGCACCAGGGTCAAGGTGAGCCGGGCGTCGTCGACGCGGCCGTCCCAGTACTGGATGGCGCCGACCATCACGTCGGGCCGGACGTCGGGGAACAGCTTCTGTACGCCGGCCAGGGTGTGGTGCCGGTGGAACGGGGAGGTCGCCTTGGCGCCCAGCCGGGCCATCACGTCGTACAGCGTGATGCCGGCCGCGACGTAGGGCCGCTCGATGTACTTCTTGGTCAGCGGGTACAGGAATGACACCGGCTTGCCCAGGTGCGGCGCGAGCGTCGCGAGCAGCAGTTCGCGTTCGTGCAGTGCCTCGTTGACCAGCTTGAAGTCGAGCGCCTGCAGGTAGCGCAGGCCGCCGTGCAGCAGCTTGCTGGAGCGCGACGAGGTGCCGCTGGCCCAGTCCTGGCCCTCGACGATGCCGACCCGCAAACCGCGGGTGACGGCGTCCAGGACGATGCCGGCACCGGTGACACCGCCACCGACCACCAGGACATCCAACTCCTCGGTCGCCATCCGGCTCAGCGCGGCGGCGCGGGAGGCTGGGTTCATAGCGGTGGCAGACATGGACGACTCCTTGAGATCGGCACTGCGGACAGTCGCGATCCAACCGGACCCCCGGCAATTTCGCAAGCTCCCCGTTCAGATAATCACTCGCCGTCCCGACTCGCCGGTTTGGCTGTCGCGGGCGTCCGTTGACCCGTAGACTCCCCGGAACTTCCCGCGCAGGGAAGCCGATGGACGACACCCCGTCTCCGGCCGTCGGTCGAGGAGGAATTGCATGCTCGAGTTGGGCGCCACGAGCCTGGCCATTGTCTGGACAATCGCCGGGATCGCGGCAATCAGCCTGCTCTACGCCGTCTGGCTGCGCCGCAAGGTGCTCGCAGAGGACGAAGGCACCACCCGGATGCAGGAGATCGCCCGCGCCGTCCAAGAGGGCGCCGCGGCCTACCTGAGCCGGCAGTTCCGCACCCTCGGCATCTTCGCGATCATCGCGTTCGGGCTGCTCTTCCTGCTACCCGGTGACACGCCGGTGCGGATCGGCCGCTCGGTGTTCTTCCTGGTCGGCGCCGGTTTCTCGGCGGCCATCGGCTATCTCGGCATGTGGCTGGCGGTGCGCGCCAACGTCCGGGTAGCCGCCGCCGCGATGCGCGACAACGGCCGTATCGAGGGCGCCAAGATCGCCTTCCGCACCGGCGGCGTGGTCGGCATGAGCGTGGTCGGCCTCGGCCTGCTCGGTGCCGCCGCCGTGGTGCTGCTGTATCGCGAGCAGGCGCCGTCGGTGCTCGAGGGTTTCGGCTTCGGTGCCGCGCTGCTGGCGATGTTCATGCGGGTCGGTGGCGGCATCTTCACCAAGGCCGCGGACGTCGGCGCCGACCTGGTCGGCAAGGTCGAGCAGTCGATCCCCGAGGATGACCCGCGCAACGCCGCCACGATCGCCGACAACGTCGGTGACAACGTGGGCGACTGCGCCGGGATGGCCGCCGACCTGTTCGAGTCGTACGCGGTGACCCTGGTCGCCGCGCTGATCCTGGGCAAGGCCGCCTTCGGCGAGCAGGGCCTGGTGTTCCCGCTGCTGGTGCCCGCCATCGGCGCGCTGACCGCGGTGCTGGGCATCGCGATCACCCGCATCCGCGGCAACGAGTCCGGCCTGACCGCGATCAACCGCGGCTTCTACACCTCGGCCGCCGCCGGCGCGGTGCTGGCCGCGGTGGCCGCCTTCGTCTACCTGCCGGGCAGCTTCGCCGACTTGCCGGCCGTGCCCGACGCCGTCCGCTCGCTGTCCGGTGACCCGCGGGTGATGGCGGCGGCTTCGGTGGCGATCGGCATCGTGCTGGCCGGCGTCATCCTGTGGCTCACCGGCTACTTCACCGGCACCGACTCCAGCCCCACCATCCATGTCGCCCGCACCTCGCTGACCGGTCCGGCCACCGTGGTGCTGGCCGGCATCGGCGTCGGTTTCGAGTCGGCCGTCTACACCGCCGGCATCATCGCCGCCGCGATCTGCGGCGTCTTCCTGATCTCGGGCGGCTCGATCATCCTGTCGCTGTTCATGATCGCGCTGGCCGGCTGTGGCCTGCTCACCACCGTCGGCGTGATCGTCGCGATGGACACCTTCGGCCCGGTCTCCGACAACGCCCAGGGCATCGCCGTGATGAGCAAGGACGTCGACGAGCAGGGCGAGACGATCCTCACCGCACTGGACGCCGACGGCAACACCACCAAGGCGATCACCAAGGGCATCGCGATCGCCACCGCCGTGCTGGCCGCGACCGCGCTGTTCGGCTCGTACACCGACGCCGTCAACCATTCGCTGTCCTCGCTCACCCAGGAGGCCGGCAACGCCATCACGGCCGCCATGCTGACCTACGAGATCGTCTCGCCGATCACCCTGGTCGGGGTGATCCTGGGCGCCGCCACCGTCTTCCTGTTCTCCGGGCTCGCCATCGACGCGGTCACCCGGGCCGCCGGTGCGATCGTCTTCGAGGTGCGCCGGCAGTTCGCCGAGATCCCCGGCATCATGACCGGCGAGGGACGGCCCGAGTACGGCCGGGTGGTCGACATCTGCACCAAGGACTCGCTGCGCGAGCTGGCCACGCCCGGCCTGCTGGCGGCGTCCGCACCGATCGCGGTCGGGTTCGGCCTGGGCGTCGGCCCGCTGGCCGGCTTCCTCGGCGGTGCGATCGTCGCCGGTGTGCTGATGGCGGTCTTCCTGGCCAACTCCGGCGGCGCCTGGGACAACGCCAAGAAGCTGGTCGAGGACGGCCGCTACGGCGGCAAAAATTCCGACGCGCATTCGGCCACCGTGATCGGCGACACCGTCGGCGACCCGTTCAAGGACACCGCTGGCCCGGCGATCAACCCGCTGATCAAGGTGATGAACCTGGTCGCCCTGCTGATCGCCCCCGCTGTGGTGGCGCTCTCGGTGGGCGAAGGGGCCAACCCGGTGCTGCGCATCGCGATCGCCATCGCGGCCGGCCTGATCGCGATGGGCGGCGTCGTCCTGTCCCGCGTCCGGGCGCACAAAGCCGACCTCGAAGGACGGCTCGAGCACGAGATGCATCTGGTCGAGGACGACGATTCCCCGGCCGAGGTAACAAACGGATAACGGCTCATTTACGGCAGGTACGAAACGAGCGGTTCGTGGTTTCCTATTGGTGAACATCGACCATGGGGGGAAACATGTTCACCGACGATTCCGCCGCAATCACCGCCGCTATCCGTGCGGGCAGCATTCAGCAGATCCAGGCAGAGCCGACTCGACGAGCACCGGTCACCGCGTCCAATGCGGCGCCGCGGGTGCTGGTCGGCGCTCCTGTCGGCGGCAGGGCAGTGCGCCGCTGAGCGGATCTCCCGCTTTCAGTGACGACGCCGCCAGGCGTCCAATTCGGCTTCGACATCGACCAGTCGGACGATGATCCGCGGCCCGGGGCCGGGCCGCAGGTAATACTCGCGGATCCGTGCGTTCAGGTCGTCCAGGACTTCCCGCGCCACGCTCTCGCGCTGAACGTCGGCCAAGGTGTCCTGGATGCGTTCCACCTCGCGCCGCAACATCAGCGGGCCGGGCAGTAGCGCGCCGAGGTCCTCGCGGGCCAGCTTGGCCTTGATCCACCAGTCCTCGTCGGGGTCCAGGTTCAGCGGCTTGCCCGCGCCGGGAAGGTTGTCGAACTCCCCGCGCTCGGTCGCCTCACGGATCTGCCGGTCGATCCACGACTCGTACTGCACGCCTGCGAATCTAGTACCCCGGCCGCCCACCCCAAAGATCACGGCACGGTCTCAATCGGCGTTCCGCATTGCCGCCGTAACAAGGCTGCGCCAGTATGCGGCCATGCCGCTCTAGCGAGGAGAGCGCTCTAGCGAGGAGAGATCGTGAGTTCGAGTAACAAGCGTGTGCGTGCAGCCCTGGCCGGCGTGGCCGCACTCAGCCTGAGCATGCTGGCCGCCTGCGCCAACTACAGCCAGCCCGCCGCACCGAGTTCGAGCCCTTCGGAGAGCTCCGGGACCGCGGCGGTCACCCTGGTGCAGCCGGGGAAGCTGGTGGTGTGCACCCACCTGGCCTATAAGCCGTTCCAGTTCAAGCAGGACGGCAAGACCGTGGGCTTCGACGTCGACCTGATGGACCTGGTGGCAAACAAGCTCGGGGTCACCCAGGAGATCTTCGACATCGAGTTCGAGCAGATCACCTCGGGTGCGGTGTTCGCCGCGAAGAAGTGCGATGCGGCCGCGGCGGCGATCACGATCCGGGCCGATCGTGAGAAGGCGGCGTTGTTCTCGGATCCCTACTTCACCGCGACCCAGGCGTTGTTGGTGCCGTCCGATTCAACGGTCACCGACCTGCCCGACCTGAAGGGCAAGGTGCTGGCCGTGCAGGCCGGAACCACCGGTCAGGACTACGCCAACGAGAATGCCTCCAAGTACGGCTACACCGTCAAGGTGTTCGACGATATGCCGAGCGGCGCCAATGCGGTGCTGGCCAAGACCGTTGCGGCCGCGATCAACGACAACGGCGTGGTGTACAACTTCGCCTCCGAGAATGCGGGCACCAAGGTCGTCAAGGAATTCGATACGAATGAGCACTACGGCTTCAGCATGGGCAAGGACAACACCGCTCTGCAGACAGTCGTCAATGAGGTATTGAAGACGGCGAAGGCCGACGGCACGTACAACACCATCTACAAGAAGTGGTTCGGTACCGACGCACCCAAGGAGTGACTCACCCGCTTGCTGACCGGCCGGCCGATGGCCGGCCGGTCAGTCAGGCCCCCAATCCCGCAAGGGGGATCGCATGACGTCCACCACCGCTCCGGCCCGCAAGAAGCTCTCGCCACGCCGCCGCGCCCAGCGGATCCGCTGGATCAACTACGGAGTGCTGATACTCGGCCTGCTGGCCATCGTGTTGTTCACCGACGGACGCCAGTTGCAGTCGGTCTTCTTCCGGCCGGACATGATCGCCGAAACCGTGGGTCCGGGCCTGCTGAACGCACTGAAGAACACCATTCTCTACACCCTCGGCGCCTTCGTCTTCGGCTTGGTTCTGGGCACCGTGCTGGCGCTGATGAAGCTGTCCCAGATCGGCCCCTACCGCTGGATAGCCACCATCTACACCGAGATCTTCCGGGGCGTGCCGGCGATCATCGTGCTGCTCGCGTTCAGCCTGATCTCACTGGCCATCCCGGGTCTGCAGATCCCGTTCGATCCCTTCGGCGCGGTCTGGATGGCGCTCGGCCTGGTGGCCGCCGCCTATATGTCCGAGACCATCCGGGCCGGCATCCAGGCGGTTCCCAAGGGCCAGACCGAGGCGGCCCGGTCGCTGGGCATGCCGTCCGGCATGGCGACCCGCAAGATCGTGCTGCCGCAGGCCTTCCGGATCGTCACGCCGCCGCTGACCAACGAGCTGGTCTCGCTGACCAAGGACTCGTCGCTGATCTACGTGATCGGGTTGAGTGCGGAAGCGTTCGACCTGACCAAGTACGGCCGCGACCTGACCAACACCTACTCGAATATGACGCCGCTGGTGATCGCCGGCCTCACCTACCTGGTGATCACCCTGCCGCTCACCTTCCTGGTGCGCCGCATGGAGGCCAAGCAGCGGAAGGCGACCCGATGACGACCCCGACGATTCCGACCGGCAACCGCGACGACGAGATCCAGATCTACGACCTACACAAGAGCTTCGGCCAGATCGAGGTGCTCAAGGGCATCTCCACGATCATCCGTCGCGGCGAGGTGGTCTGCGTGATCGGGCCGTCCGGCTCGGGCAAGTCCACCCTGCTGCGTTGCGTGAACCTGCTCGAGCAGCCGACCGCCGGACGGGTGTTCATCCTGAACGAGGAGATCACCGACCTGGACGCCGACGTCGACGCCCTGCGCACCCGGATGGGCATGGTGTTCCAGCAGTTCAACCTGTTCCCGCACCTGACCGCGCTGGAGAACTGCACCATCGCGCCGATCAGCGTGCTCAAGGTCGACAAGGCCGAGGCCGAGCGCACCGCCCGGGACAACCTCACCAAGGTCGGGCTCGGGGACCGCGGCGACGCGTATCCGGCGCAGTTGTCCGGCGGCCAGCAGCAGCGGGTGGCGATCGCCCGGGCGCTGTCGATGAACCCCGAGCTGATGTTGTTCGACGAGCCGACGTCGGCACTCGACCCCGAGTTGGTCGGCGATGTGCTCTCGGTGATGCGCGATCTGGCCAAATCGGGCATGACGATGATGGTGGTCACCCACGAGATGGCCTTCGCCCGCGAGGTGGCCGACCGGGTGATCTTCATGGACGGCGGCGTGATCGTCGAAGAGGGCCCGCCCGACGAGGTGATCGGCAATCCGCAGCACGAGCGGACCCGCACCTTCCTGCGCCGGGTGCTCGACCCGACCCATGTCGACGCCGGTTCTGAGGATCAGGCGTACGCCCAACGGCATCGCGCGGACGAGGCGAAGGAGGGCATGGTTCCGCCCGGCTCCGGCTCGCACGGCGGTTCCAGCCTCGGCGGGGGAGCCTGAGCCTAAGCCCGGATCCGGGCTAAGCGCGTCCTTCGAACGTGGCGGTGTCCTCGGCGGTATCGTGCGAGTGCGACACATCGCCACCACGAGGAGGGCCATGGCGGGCGTACCGGCCGCGCGCAAGCGAGTGCTGTTCCTGTTCTCCGACACCGGTGGCGGGCACCGCTCGGCGACTCTTGCGCTGATCGAGGCTCTCGGTCTGGAGTACCCGGGGGTTTTCGACTGCAAGATGGTGGACGTCTTCCGCGACTATCTGCCGGCGCCGTTGCGCTACGCGCCCGAGATGTATCCGCCGATGACGAAGTTCCCCGAGACCTGGGCGATCTCGTACAAGGCGACCGACGGCAAGCGCCGCTCGCGGGCCGTCATCCGGGCGCTGTTCCCCTACGTGGCGCGGGCGATCCGGCGGCTCTACCGCGAGAACCCGGCCGACATCATCGTGTCGGTGCACCCGCTGGTGAACACCGGGGTGCTGCGCACCATGAAGTCGAATCCGACGCCGTTCATGACGGTGGTCACCGACATGGTCACCACGCACGCGTTCTGGTTTGACCGGCGTGCCGACCTGGTGGTGGTGCCCACCAAGGAGGCCCGTGAGGTGGCCGTCGAGTACGGCATTCCCGAGGGCAACGTCCGGGTGGTCGGGTTGCCGGTGGCCGAACGCTTCCGGGTGCCGCCCGCCGATCCGATGGCCTTCCGCGACGAGCAGGGCTGGCGCCGTGACCTGCCGGTGATCCTGGTGGTCGGCGGCGGTGACGGCATGGGTCCGATGGAAGCCGTGGTGAAGTCGATCAACGAGGCCCGGCTGAAGGCCACCGTGGTCGCGATCTGTGGCCGCAACGAGTCGCTGCAGCACCGGCTGAAGAGCCTGTCCTGGAACATGCCGCACCACATCTACGGCTTCACCACCCAGATGCCGGAGTTCATGGCGGCCGCCGACATGCTGGTCACCAAGGCCGGTCCGGGCACCATCAGTGAGGGCTTCATCGCCGGCCTGCCGCTGGTGCTGTACTCGCGGCTGCCCGGCCAGGAGGACGGCAACGTCGCCTACGTGGTGAAGAAGAAGGCCGGGGTGTGGGCGCCGCGTCCGCATCAGGTGGTGGACGCCGTCCGGCGCTGGGTCGAAGACCCGGAGGCGCTGGCCGCGGCAGCCAAGGCGAGCAGCAAGGTGGCCAAGCCGGACGCGGCCCGGCAGATCGCCCAGATCATCGCCGACCGGGCGGGCGTCTATTCCGCGCCGCTCGGTTCGAACTGACCTGACCGGGGGGCGACGCGGCGTTCGTCCCAGCGCCTCAGCATCGCCTCGGACTCGGTCCTGAGGAACTGGATGAGTTCCAGAGTCTCTTGCAGCCGCTGCCCGGCGGGGGAGTCGCCCACCGTGGCGATGCCGTCCCGCAATGCGGTTTCGCCCCTGGTCAGGACGGGATTGCCGGAAACCGTCGATTCGTACCAGGAGCCGTCGGCGACGTAGACGTGGCGCCGGCTGCCGGGTTCGCGTTCGCTGTGGATCATCCGGACCTGACTGAGGTAGCGGACGGCTCCCGAGATGCCGCCGGCGCTGGCCTGGAGGCGCTCGGCGAGTTGCGCGGCGGTCATCCGGCCCTCGTCGCTGGCCAGCAGCGCCACGAACACCCGGGCGGGCAGCCGCGGCATGCCGCCATCGGTGAGGACAGCGGCGAACCGTTCGACGAACGCGCCGACCTCGTCCGTCCGGTCCTCGTCCATGTCCCTCCTCGGTCCACCCCTGCCGCGATCTTATCCAATATGAACTTTCAGAAAATATTGAAAATAGGCATAGGCTGGGGCGGACGCGAGGAGCGGGAGAGGTGCCAGTGATGGCCGGATACGTGCGGGAGTTGCGGCAGATCGATGCGTCGATGCTGGCGCTGTGTGGAGGCAAGGCCGTCAACCTGGGTGAACTGACCCGGATCGACGGCATCCGGGTGCCGGACGGGTTCTGCGTCACCACCGACGGCTACGCCGAGGTGGTGGCCGGCAGTGCTGAGATCGCCACTCTGATGGACGAGTTGTCCGGGTCGGACGGCGATGCGGCGGTGGAGTGCGCCGCGCGGCTGCGGGCGGCGATCGAAGCCGCGCCGATGCCGTCCGAGGTCGCCGCGGAGATCGGACGGGCGCTGGACGGGCTCGGTGCGAACGCAGCGTTCGCCGTCCGTTCCAGCGCGACCGCGGAGGACCTGCCGACAGCGTCCTTCGCCGGCCAGCAGGACACCTACCTGAACGTCATCGGCACGGACGCGGTGCTCGCCCAGATCCGGCGCTGCTGGGCCTCGCTGTTCACCGACCGGGCGGTGGCCTACCGCCGGCAGCACGGCGTCCGGGCCGACGACGTCCGGCTGGCCGTGGTGGTGCAGCGGATGGTCGACGCCGAGGTCGCCGGCATCATGTTCACCGCCGACCCGGTCACCTCGAACCGCAGGGCGATCTCCATTGAGGCCGGCCTCGGGCTCGGTGAGGCACTGGTGTCGGGATCGGCCGCTCCCGACCGCTACGTGGTGCGCGACGGCACCGTCACCGGTCGTGCGATCGGTGACCAGCGGGTCGCGGCCCGGGCCGTGGCCGGCGGCGGCATCGACGAGGCGGCGGTCGAGGCCGGACGCCGACGCGTCCAGAAGCTGACCGACACCCGGATCCTGCGGCTGGCGGCGATCGGACGGCGTGTCGAGGAGCATTTCGGCAGCCCTCAGGACATCGAGTGGGCGCTGGTCGGCGACACGTTCTGGCTGGTGCAGAGCCGCGCTATCACCACTCTGTTCCCGATTCCCGGGCCAAGGGACGGCAAGAACCACGTCTATCTGTCGTTCGGACACCAGCAGATGATGACCGACGCGATGACCCCGCTCGGGCTGTCGTTCTTCCAGGCGCAGCTCGACAGCACGCCGCTGATCGCCGCCGGCGGCCGGCTGTACATCGACCTGGCGCCCGACCTCGCCGCACCGGTCGGACGCCGGATCCTGGTCGCCTCGATGAAGAGCATTGACCCGCTGATGGAGGACGGCCTGCGCGAGCTGGTCGGACGGCGCGACTTCATGGCCAACCTGGCCGGGGAGGGGCCGCGCTACCTCAACCTGGGCGGCGGTGCCGGCTACTTCTCCTGGCGGCTGCCGGTGGAGACGGCGCGGGCCTACCTGCGCGACGAGCTCGGCACAGCGGCCACGCTGAGGAGGGAACACGACGCGTCACTGGAGGCGCTGGAACGACGGCTGGCCGGACTGACCGGTGACGCGTTGTTCGACGCCGTGCTGACCGATCTGCGGCAGACCATGAAGACCGAGGTCACCGACCCGCGCGGCATGGGCATGATCTACGTCGGCCTGTACGCCATGCACTGGGTCAACAAACACGTCGAGCGGTGGCTCGGCGTCAAGGGTGCCGGCGACGCGCTGGCGCAGTTGATCGACGACGACGTCACCTCGCAGATGGGCCGGGCGCTGGGCGAGGTGGCCGCGGCGGTACGGCGGCACCCGGCCGTCCTGGACGCCCTGCCGACGCTGCCCGACGACGGCTTCCTCGACCAACTGGCGGTCATCGAGGGCGGTGAGGAGGTGGCCCGGGTGTTGGGTGAGTTCCTGGACCGCTACGGCATGCGGTGCCCGGGCGAGATCGACGTCACCCGTCCGCGCTGGAGCGAGCAGCCGTCCGCGCTGGTGCCGATGCTGCGCAGTATCGCCGCCGGCCTCGAAGCCGACGGCCCGAGCGCCGCCGAGCGGGCGCGACGCGACGCGGAGCAGCTGCGGCGCGACCTGCTGGACCGCATCGAGAGACTGCCCGGCGGGCGTCGCAAGGCGGCCCGGGCACGGACGATGATCCGCCGCATGCTGCGCTACGCCGGCTATCGCGAATACCCGAAGTACCTGATGATGCGGCACTACCGGGTGCTCAAGCAGGTGCTGCTGCGGGAAGCGGCCACGCTGGTGAGGGCCGGCGCCATTCCCGATGCCGGCGCCATTGACTACCTCACCCTGGATGAGTTTCGGACGGCCGTCCGCACCGGCGTGGTGGACCCCGAGCTGATCGCCCGGAGGCGCATCGAGTTCGAGGCCTGGACCCGGCTGACTCCACCTCGGTTGATCACCTCCGATGGTGAAGTGCCCGCCGGGGCCTACCGGACGGCGAAACTCCCCGACGGCGCGCTGCCCGGCATCGCGGCGTCCGCCGGAACGGTGCAGGGCCGGGCCCGGGTCGTGCTGAGCCAGTCCGACGCCCACCTCGAGGACGGCGACATTCTGGTCACCACCTTCACCGACCCGAGTTGGACGCCGGTCTTCCTCACCGTCCGGGGCATCGTCACCGAAGTGGGCGGCACGATGACCCACGGCGCGGTGGTGGCCCGCGAATACGGACTGCCCGCGGTGGTCGGGGTGGAGGGCGCCCCCCGGCTGATCCAGGACGGCCAGCAGATCCGCGTCAACGGCACCGACGGGTACGTCGAGCTGCTGTAGCTCTATTCCTCGAAGCTGTTCACCATGAAGTGCGCCGCGCGGATCAGGTAGTCGCGTATCTCGGCGTCCAGTTCGGGCTCGAGGTGCAGGCCGTCCAGGGCACCCAGCATGTGGTGCAGCCAGCGGTCCCGCTGGGTCGGGGTGACCGCGAACGGGGCGTGCCTGATCCGCAGCCGCGGGTGGCCGCGCTGCTCGCCGTAGGTCTTTGGGCCGCCCCAGTACTGTTCCAGGAACATTCGCAGCCGATCCGCGGCGGGCCCGAGATCCTCCTCGGGGTACATCGCCCGCAGTTCCGGATCCTCAGCCACGCCGGCGTAGAAGGCGTCGACCAGGGCGACGAAGGTGGGATGGCCACCGACCCGCTCGTAGACGGTTTGCTGAGCGGTCTCCATGTCGTCACCCTACCGGCGACACGCCGTCCTTTGGGAATATTGGTCATAGTGACTAACCTTGATCGAGGTGCGAACCAGACGAGACGTAGACGAGTGACTAAGTGACTGAGACGAAGACCGCCGAAAAGACTGAACTGACCAAGAACGCCGAAGCGACCGAAGACAAGCCCAAACTCTTCAACCTGACCCAGATCGCCGGCGGTGCGCTGGCTGCCATCACCACGGCTGCCCTGGGCTCGCGCCTGGGCTATGCGGGCACCCTGGCCGGTGCCGGCATAGCCAGCGTGCTGGCCGCGTTCGCCAGCACCCTCTACACCAAGGGCCTCGAGCGCACCCGTGAGGGTGTCAAGAAGATCGTGCTGCGCGACGCCGACGGTCGGACCGAGGTCGTCACCGTGCCCGACGATGCGGTGGACGACAACGACGGCAAGCGCTCTGCGGCGTCCGTCGGCGGTCGTCGCCGGGGTTCGCGGCGTCCCTGGATGGTGTTCGGCGGAATGCTGGCGACGGCCGCGGTGACCTTCGTGGTGGCCATGGGCATCGTCACCGGCTGGGAGTTCGGCACCGGTCAGACGTTGGACGGCCGGACCGGGACGACGATCGGCCAGGTGAGCAACAAGAAGGCGGCGCCCAAGCCGTCCGCGTCGGCGACCTCGACCAAGCCGACGCAGAGCGCGACCGCTACGGCGACGCCGACCGCCACGCCGACTCCGACCGCGACGGAAACCCCGACCGCGACCGCGACCCCGACGGCGACTCCGACCGCCACCGAAGAGGCCAGCAAGGCCCCCGCGGACGCCGGCGCCGCCGCTGTCGCGGACTGACAAACTGGCCGGGTGACCATCCACGACACCCATCCGTTCGCAGCGGGTCAGCCTCGGCGCCCGCTGCGTCGGTTTCGTGGACGGCTGCCCGCGCCGGTCACCGTCTGGACGACGCACGGCGACGCGGGGCCGAGCGGCCTCACCGTGTCGTCGATCGTGGTCGCCGACGGCGAGCCGGGCGAAGTGATCGGGCTGATCGATCCGGCGTCGGAGTTGTTCGAGGATCTGCTTCGAACCCGGCGCTGGGCGGTCAGCCTGTTGTCGTACGGCGACCGGTTGCTCGCCGACGCGATGGCCGGCCTGGCGCCCGCCCCGGGCGGACCGTTCCGGATGGGTTCCTGGCGGGACACCGCGTGGGGACCCGTACTGATCGAGTCGCCCGGCTGGCTGGGAGCGCGGCTGATCGACGAACCGGTCGAGGCCGGCTGGTCGATGCTGGTGCGCGGTGTCGTCGAGTCGGTCGAGATCGATGACGCGATGGCGCCGGTGGCCTATCTGCGCGGCAACTATCGGCAGTTGTGAACGCCCGAATTCTTGGTGAACCCCAGTCGGAGGCCGGCTGAATTTAGGTGACATCTCACCTAGTCGCGTTAACCTTCACGGCTCGTTTCCGGACGCCCGGACGCCTCGGCAATTCACCGGTATTGCTGGTTTACTTGTCCCGCAACAGGTCGAGGCGGCGGCGAAGGGGGCGTGATGAATCCGCTGTGGATGGTTCTCACCTCGTTCGCCGGGGTGATGGCGCTGAGCGGCGTGTTCGCGCTGCAGGCCGCCGCACGGCGCCGTCGTGCCGCCCGTCGGCGGCTGGCTCGCGAGGCGGGCCGGCTGCCCAGCATGGAAGCGGTGACCGGTGAGTCGACCGCCCTACCCGCGGCCGCTTCGTCCGTTCACGGTGTTCACCGGCCCTTCGGTGGTCGTCGAGAACGCATCCGGCAGCCACATCAGGGAGAGCACCCCGACCGTGATCAGCGCGACCAGCCCCACCGGGGGCCCGGCGAGCGCGAGCGTCAGCGGTAGCACCGCGTCCCGGCGGACCGGCGACCGGGCGAGATAGCCCGAACCGGCCAGGAACACCAGCAGGCCGAGCAGGCCGAGGAACCCCGGCACCCCCAGCCCGAACAGCGGTGGCAGCGGCAGGGCCGTCCAGACGGCACCGAGCAGCAGCACGATCGCGGCCGCGGCCAATCCCCTGACCACCCAGATGTCACTGGCCCGCCCCACCGGCTGCTCGCCCTCGGGCATGAATGTGGGATGGGCCGGCGTGGGCGCGACGCCCTGCGGCCGCAACCGGGCCAGCCGGGCCGCGAAGGTCCCGGCGACACCGAGCACCACCAGGCCGACCACGCCCAGGATCCAGCCGGCCAGCGGGAACGGGCGTCCGCCGACGTTCTCCGCCAGCCATCCCAGGCCGAGCCAGCCGCCCACGGTGGCCGCGGCGAGCACCCAGAAAATGCTCCGGCGATGCTGGTAGTAGCGGGCCGCCGACACCCCCGTCCAGAGCACCAGGGAGCGGAACCAGGACGCTCGATAGCGACCGGCCTCGGGGTCGCGCAGCGCCGCGTAGAGCACCTCGTCGGCCGCGCTGGCCCGGTCGAAGCGCTCGGTCTCGGGCGCCAGCTTGGCCAGGCCGGCGAGATGGTCGTGCACGATCACCGCGAGGGTGTGCCGTCCGTAGCTGGCCACCAGGCCCCACAGCACGCCCGGGACGCTGCCAAGATCGGTGCTCTCGCGCGGAATGTGCAGCCAGCGATGCTGGTCGTCCGGAGGGTTCTCGGCGTGGGGTAGCAGGGCGTCCAGCGATTCGGGGAGCGGCCGGAACGGCGCGTACCAGAACGGCGTCGTCATGGTGAAGCGGCGCGGGGTGTCGATCTGCAGCTGAACGCCGGTCGTGTCCGGTCGGGCACCGGCGGGAAGCGCGTACGGCATCCCCGACTATCAACCGGCGCGGCCTCCGATGGCAAGTGGTTGGATGGTGCCAGGAGAGGAGACGGTGGTGCGGGCGCTGGCGAAGATGGCGGCGGGACCGGGGCTGGAGCTGGTGGACCGGCCGGAACCGTCCTGCGGGCCGTGGCAGGTGAAGATCCGGGTGCTGCGGGCCGGATTGTGCGGCACCGATCTGCATCTGCAGCAGTGGGACGAGTGGGCGGCCTCCCAGGTGCATGCCCCGCAGACCATCGGGCACGAGTTCTTCGGCGAGATCGTCGAGGTCGGTGCCGAGGTGAAGGAACTCAAGCCCGGCGACAGCTGTTCGGCCGAGGGCCACATCGTCTGCGGCTACTGCCGCAACTGCCGGGCCGGACGCCGGCATCAGTGCATCCGCACCGTCGGGTTGGGTGTGAACACCGACGGTGCGTTCGCCGACTACGTGGTGGTGCCGGTGGAGAACGTCTGGAAGCACCCGGACTGGGTCGACCCCGATCTGGGTGCGATCTTCGACCCGCTGGGCAACGCCACCCACACCACGCTGCAGTGGCCGCTGGTCGGCGAGGACGTGCTGATCACCGGTGCGGGCCCGATCGGGGTGATGGCGGCGGCGATCGCCCGGCACGCCGGGGCCCGGCACGTGGTGGTCACCGACCTGGCCGACGTCCGGCTCGAACTGGCCCGCCGGGCCGGTGCCGACCTGGTGGTCAACGTCGGCACCACCCGGATCGCCGACGCCCAGCGCGAACTCGGCATGCGCGAGGGTTTCGACGTCGGTCTGGAGATGTCCGGTGCGCCGCCGGCGGTGGCCGAGATGATCGACAACATGAACCACGGCGGCAAGGTGGCGATGCTCGGGCTGCCGAAGAGTCCCTACCCGATCGACTGGGGCAAGGTGATCACCCACATGCTCACCATCAAGGGCATCTACGGCCGGGAGATGTTCGAGACCTGGTACCTGATGACCTCGATGCTGTCGAGCTCGCCCACCCTGATCGAGGCCGTCCGCTCGGTGATCACCCACCGGTTCGCCGCGCAGGACTGGCAGCTGGCCTTCGACGTCGCCCGCTCGGGGCACTGCGGCAAGGTGATCCTGGACTGGAGCTGAGCCGCACTCTATGTACGGACGTACATGATGTTGATACGATCGTACATATGCCGGACTACTTCCAGGGCGACCCTCGCACCAACCGGGAGCGGATGCTCGCCGGTGATCTCTACATCGCCGACGACCCGGACAACGCCCGGATCGCCCGGCGAGCCGTCCAGTTGGCCGACGCCTACCACCGTGCCGCGATCGCCGACGAGGGTGCGGCCCGTCCACTGCTGGAGCAACTGCTCGGCACCCTGGGTGAGGGTGCCTTCATCAAGCCGCCGCTGTACGTCGACTACGGCGAGAACATCCACCTCGGCGCCCGCAGCTTCGTCAACTACAACCTGGTCGCGCTCGACGTGGTCGCCATCACCATCGGTGAGGACTGTCAGATCGGGCCCAACGTGCAGCTGCTCACACCTACCCATCCGATCGACCCGGGGCCGCGCCGCGACAAGCTCGAGGCCGCCGAGCCGATCACCATCGGCGACAACGTCTGGCTCGGTGGCGGCGTGATCGTCTGCCCCGGGGTGACCATCGGCGACAACAGCGTCATCGGTGCCGGGTCGGTCGTCACCCGGGACATTCCGCCGAACGTGGTGGCAGTCGGCAATCCGGCGCGGGTGATCAGGGAGATCGAGCCGTCATGACCGTACGGCGGGTCGACCCCGGCCGGCGCGACCGGATCGTTGAGGCGACCCTGGAGGTGATCGCCGCAGCGGGTGTCGCCGGCACCTCGCACCGGAAGGTCGCCGCTGCTGCCGACGTCCCGCTGGGATCGATGACCTACCACTTCGCCGGAATGGACGAACTGCTCCGGGAGGCTTTCACCCGGTTCGCCGATCGAGCGGCGGACAGCTTCGACGCCCAGATGGCCGGCGCGCGCACCGTGGCCGACGCGCTGAAGGTCGTCGCGGACAGCATTGTCGCCGGGGCGGGCCAGGACGACCTGGTGCTCACCTACGAGCTGTACACCCTGGCAGCCCGCGAGCCCGGCTACCGGGCGATCACCGAAGGTTGGATGGCGCGCACCCGGGCCGCACTCGAGCAGCACCTCGATCCGCTGACTGCACGCCTGCTGGACGCGCTGATCGAGGGCCTCTCCATCCACCGGGCGCTGGACCGCGACCCGGCCGGAAGCGCGCACATCGTCGAAGCCATCCGGCGCATCACCCGGCGCTGAACCCACCACGAAAGGCGCGCCATGCCGACAGATCCCACCGCGTCCGGCCCGATCACGACCGAACGCCTGGTCGCCGACCTGCGCGAACTCGGCGTGCCGTCCGGTGCGACGGTGATGGTGCACACCTCGCTGCGCTCACTGGGCTGGGTGGTCGGCGGTGCGCAGGCCGTCCTGGCGGCGTTGCGCGAGACGGTCGGCCCGGACGGCACCGTGGTCATGCCGACCCAGTCCTGGCAGCTGTGCGACCCCGCTTTCCTGGCCGAGACCCCGCCGTCGTGGTGGCCGACGATCCGTGAGCATCTGCCGCTCTACGATCCGGCCACCAGCCCGAGCCAGACCATGGGTGCGGTCGCCGAGCTGTTCCGCACCCTCCCCGGCGCCGTCCGCAGCGCCCACCCGCATCGGTCGATCAGCGCCGCTGGGCCGCAGGCCGCCCGGATCACCGCGCGGCACCCACTCGACTGCCCCTCGGGTGAGGAGTCGCCGCTCGGCGTGCTGGTGGAGCTGGACGCCTGGGTCCTGCTGCTCGGAGTCAGCGCCGCCAAGACCACCGCGCTGCACCTGGCTGAACATCGCGCCGACTACCCGGGGAAGCGGACCATCGGCAACGGTGCCGCGATCTGCGTGGACGGGGTCCGGCGGTGGGTGAGCTGGCAGGAACTCGAGGTGCACGACGATGACTTCGTCGCGGTGACCGAGGCGTTCGCCGCCGACACCGGGCTGGTGCAGACACACTCGGTGGGCGCCGGACAGGCCTCGCTGCTGCCGATGCGTCCGCTGGTCGACTACGCGGCGGGCTGGTTCAGCACCCACCGCTGAACCACCCTGGCAGGATGGGCGGATGAGTGACCACCCCCACCCGGCGCCGGCCGTCGCGATCAGCGGCTTGGGCAAGCGCTACGGAGCGATCAAGGCCGTCGACGGGCTGAGCATGACGGTGCCGGACGGCGGCGTGCACGGCTTTCTGGGCCCCAACGGTTCGGGCAAGACCACCACGATTCGGATGCTGCTCGGTCTGATCCCGGCCGACGCCGGCACCATGCGGCTGCTCGGTGAGCCGGTGCCCGCACGGCTGCCGCAGGTGATCGACAAGGTCGGCGCGATCGTCGAGCAGCCGAAGTTCTTCGACACCTTCTCGGCCCGCAAGAACCTGGCGTTGCTGGCCCAGGCGATCGGCGCACCGCTGTCCCGGGTCGCGGAGGTGATCGAGCAGGTCGGCCTGACCGGACGCGAGCGCGGCGACTTTCGCACCTACTCGCTGGGCATGAAGCAGCGGCTGGCGGTCGCCGCCACCCTGCTCAAGGATCCGCAGCTGTTGATCTTCGACGAGCCGACCAACGGTCTCGACCCGCAGGGCATCCACGACTTCCGGGCCACCGTGCGGCAGTTGGCCGATGCCGGCAAGACGGTGCTGGTCTCCAGCCACATCCTGGCCGAGGTGCAGCAGGTCGCCGACACGGTGACCATCATCGCCCGCGGCCAGACGCTGGCCGAAGGGCCGGTGGCCACCCTGCTGGCGGCCGGCAGCGACCCCGTCCGAGTCGTCGTCGCCGATCCGCTGCGCGCGTCCGAGATCCTGCGGACGGCCGGTCTGGCCGTGCAGCCGTCCGGTCCGGGACTACTGGTCACCAGGCCGGACGGTCCGCTCGACCCGGCGCTGGTGGCGCGGGTGCTGGGCGAGCAGGGGCTCTGGGTGAGTGAGTTGAGCGTCCAGCGCCGCAACCTGGAACAGCTGTACCTGGAAGTCACCGGCCCGGTCGGCGGTGCGGCATGAGTCGGCTGATCGGTGCCGAGCTGAACCGCTGGTTCAGCCGCCGGCTGGTCTGGGTGGTGTTCGCCGCCAGTGTGCTGCTCACCCTGCTGGTGGTGGCCGGGACCGCCTACAGTGCCCGTCCGATGTCGAGCCAGGAGCTCGCCTACGCCGAGCAGCAGTACACCGAGATGAAGCAGGAGGCCGAACGCGAGGCGCAGCAATGCCTGCGCGACGGCGGCACCGCCGACGAGTGTGCCCCCTGGACCCCTGAACGTTCCGACTTCGTCCGTGAGCCGCCGCCCTATGCGGCACTGGCCGGCGGGATGGCGCAGGCCGGCACGATGATCGCCGCCTACGCGGCGCTGCTGGCCGGGGCGTCCTTCATCGGTGCCGAGTTCAAGACCGGCAACATCGGCACCTGGCTCACCTACGTCCCCTCGCGACTTCCGGTGCTGGTGAGCAAAGCGGTGGCCGCTGCGGTGGGTGTGACGCTGCTCGGTGTGGCGGTGATCGGGCTGTTCCAGGCGGGTGCGGCGGGCATCGTGCTGGCCTGGGCTGAGCCGGGCGCCCTGCAACCGGCAGCCGAGGCCTGGGCGATGGCCGGACGGGGTCTGCTGCTGGTGCTGATCGCCGGCCTGGTCGGCTTCGCCCTGGCCGGCCTGTTCGGCAGCACGGTGGGTCCGGTCGGGTTGCTGCTCGGCCTGATGGTGCTGCAGTGGGCGATCGGCCTGATCGCCCTGGTGCTGGGCGGATCGGCGTGGCTGCAGGCGGCGCTGCCCGACCCGAACATTCAAGCCTTCCTCGCCGGCAGCACCTAGATCGGCTACGTCGAACGAGGCCCGAACGGGGCGATGGTCGAGGCCACCTACACCCTCGGCCTGGGCCAGGCGTCGGCCTATCTGGGCGGCCTGCTCGCCGTGGTGCTGGCGTTGGCCGGCTGGCGCTTCACCACCCGCGAGATCCGCTAGGTTCACGCCATGTACACGCTGCGCGACGAACTCATCTCAACCCTCGACGAGATCCGCTCCGCCGGGTTGTACAAGACCGAACGCGAGATCGGCACCCCGCAGTCGGCGCACATCGCCACCGACGGTGGGCAGTCGCTGAACTTCTGCGCCAACAACTATCTCGGGCTCGCCGATCACCCGGACGTGGTCGCGGCCGCCCATGCCGGCCTCGACCGGTGGGGGTTCGGGATGGCGTCGGTGCGGTTCAT
This sequence comes from Micropruina sp., assembly GCF_047606365.1. Taxonomy (GTDB): domain Bacteria; phylum Actinomycetota; class Actinomycetes; order Propionibacteriales; family Propionibacteriaceae; genus Micropruina. The sequence continues at coordinate 27,311 of NZ_JASGEN010000164.1, forward strand.
CTGCGGCACGCAGACGCAGCACCGCGAGCTGGAACGGCGGCTGGCGAGTTTCCTCGGCACCGGGGACGCGATCCTGTACTCGTCCTGCTTCGACGCCAACGGCGGCGTCTTCGAGACCCTGTTCTCCGAGGGCGACGCCATCATCTCCGACGAGCTGAACCACGCCTCGATCATCGACGGCGTCCGGCTCAGCAAGGCGGCCCGCTTCCGCTACCGCAACGCCGATCTCGCCGACCTGGAACGCCAGCTGCAGGCGGCGTCCGGTGCCCGCCGGAAGGTGATCGTCACCGACGGCGTGTTCTCGATGGACGGCAGCTACGCCCCGCTGCCCGGCATCTGCGATCTGGCCGACGCCCACGGCGCCCTGGTCTTCGTGGACGACTCGCACGCCGTCGGGTTCGTCGGTGAGCACGGACGCGGCACGCCCGAACTGTTCGGTGTCGCCGACCGGGTCGACATCCTCTCCGGCACGCTCGGCAAGGCCCTGGGCGGGGCGTCCGGCGGCTACATCGCGGCGCACGCCGAGATCGTCGAGCTGCTGCGGCAGCGGTCGCGTCCCTACCTGTTCAGCAACTCGGTGGCGCCGTCAGTGGTGGCGGGTTCGCTGCAGGCGCTGGAGCTGGTGGCCGGCTCGGGCGAGGCCCGGCAGCGGCTGGCCGCCAACACGGTGCTGTTCCGCGAACTGATGGAGGACGCCGGCTTCGAGTTGCTGCCCGGCAGTCACCCGATCGTGCCGGTGATGTTCCCCGGCGAGGACGGCGCCCGGCTGGCTACCCGGATCGCCGACCACATGCTCAGCAACGGCGTCTACGTGATCGCCTTCAGCTTTCCGGTTGTGCCGCGCGGACGGGCCCGGATCAGGGTGCAGCTGTCGGCGGCGCACAGCAGTGCCGACGTCGAAGCCTGTGTGGCGGCCTTCGTCAGCGCGCGGCAAGCCTGCGGGTGAGCAGGGTGCCGGCGGCGGTCGCGATCGGGAAGACCAGCAGCGACAGCAGCGGCACCGACAACAACAGGAACGTCGGCACCCCGAAGCCGAGCACCGGCCACGGGTCGCGGCACAGCAACCGATGCCGTTCGGCCAGGCCGCGCAGGCCGCGCCGTCCGGCCGCCGACCCGGTCATCTCCAGGGCGATCATCCAGCCGCCGAACAGTGCCGACCCGACGGCGGCGAAGAACCCGCCGACGCCCGGGATCAGGCCGACCAGCAGCATCAGCGCGCCGACCGGCAGGCTGATCGCGACCACCTTGACCAGGTGGACCAGCGTCGACCAGAGCGCCTGCAGCAGGCCCTCACCCGGCGCGCTGGCGTAGCTGCCGGCATGGGCGTCGATCTCTTCGGAGATCCGGTCGTACAGCGGGGCGCCCAGCGCCAGGGTGGTGGCGGTGAACAGCAGCACCAGCAGCACGCCGCTGAGTGCGACGACCAGGATGGCGACGAAGGCACGCAAGGTGGCCACGCCCGGCCAGCCCTCGGCGAACGGGGTCAGCCAGACGGCGATCCGCTGGGAGAGGAAGCTGGCGGTGGCGAACAGCACCAGGAAGAGCACGGTGGTGATCAGCGGGGGAATCAGGCCGAGACCGAACAATCTGGCTCGGCGCAGCACAAGACCCGCCCCGGTGACCAGCAGGCCCAGGCCCGACATGAGGCCGGCCAATGGTCGCGTCCGGGTGCGTTGAGCAGCCGATGGATTACCCACGGCCCTCCCTCCCCGTCAGACCGATGATGCCTGCCACACTACGACAGGCCCGCCGATTGTTGCACGCTCAACCAAGGACTCACAGGGCGTTCACAAGGTCGGTCAGCGTTTCGGAGCAACCGGCGTCCAGCTTGATTGACGCCAGCTCATCGCCTCGGGTGCCGCCCCGGTTGACGATCGCGACCGGTTTGCCGGCCCGGGCCGCGTGCCGGACGAAGCGCAGCCCCGACATCACGGTCAGCGACGAACCGGCCACCAGCAACGCCTCGGCCGCATCCACCGCGGCGTAGGCGTCGGCCACCCGCGGACGCGGCACCGACTCGCCGAAGAACACCACGTCGGGCTTCAGCACGCCGCCGCAGGCCTGGCACGGCAGCACGACGAAGTCGCCCCAGTCGTCGACCACCGCGTCGCCGTCCGGACGCAGCCGGCCGTCGTCCATCTCGGCCCGGCCGGCGGCCAGGCTGCCCCGCAGGCCGGGGTTGGCGGCCTCCAGTCGGCGCTGCAGCGCCGTCCGTGCGGAGAGTGCGCCGCAGTCCAGGCAGATCACCCGGTCGATCCGGCCGTGCAGTTCGAGCACGTCCGGGCTGCCGCCGGCGCTGTGCAGGCCGTCCACATTCTGGGTGATCACCGAGGCCAGACCGCGCCGGGCGAGTGCCGCGAGGGCGCGGTGGCCGGTGTTCGGCAGGGCGCGGCCGAAGCTGCGGAAGCCGAGCAGCGAGCGTGCCCAGTAGCGCCGCCGGACCTCGGCCGAACGCAGGAAGTCGTCGTACTGGATCGGGCTGGTCGGCCGCGACCCGGCCCCGCGGTAGTCGGGGATGCCCGAGTCGGTGCTGATCCCGGCGCCGGTCAGGGCCACCCAGCGGCGGCCGCGCAGCAGGGTCGCCAACTCGTCCACGCGTACGCCGGTATCGATCACGCCAGCATTATCGCTCGCCAGCCGATGGCGGCGAGCGTGACTACGGTGAGTGCCAGCAGCCCGATCAGCTGTCCGGCCGGACGCCGTTCGCGCGGCGGCAGGATGAGTGCCGCCGCGGACGCCAGCCCGCCGATCAGGCCGCCCAGGTGCGCCTGCCACGAGATGTAGCCGCCGCCCATCACGGTGATCACGATGTTGAGTACCAGGAAGCCGGCGATCATCTGGTAGTTGCCGCCGAACCGTTTCGCCAACAGCAGCAGGGCGCCGAGCATGCCGAAGATCGCGCCGGAGGCGCCTACCGCGACCGAATCGGGGGCGCTCAGCCACATCACCGCCGCGGACGCGGTCAGTGCGCTGATGCCGTAGACGGTCAGGAAGCGGACCCGGCCCAGCACCTGCTCCAGCGGCGGTCCGAGGAACCACAGGGCGAGCAGATTGCTGCCCAGGTGCAGGATCTCGGCGTGGGTGAAGGCGCTGGTCAGCACCTGCCACCAGGCGCCGGTCGCCACCCCGTTCACCCAGCCGGCGTCGAGCAGCGTGGCGCATTGGGCGGGCGTGACGCCGGGGTAGTAGTTGCCGCTGCCGTTGGTCAGCAGGCACATGCCCTGCGGGCTGATCCCCAAGCGGTTGACCCACACGCTGTCCCAGCCGCCGCTGGCCAGGATCACCACGAAGACCGCCAGGTTCAGGCCGATCAGAACCAGCGAGGTGCGCCGCGGATCGGTCGAGGGCCGCCCACCCAGCGGCCCGACGCCGCTGCGGGTGGCGCGCATGCCTTCCCGCACGCATTCGGGGCATTGCACGCCGACCGGTGCGGTGGTCATGCATTCCGGGCAGATCGGACGCCGGCAGCGCTGACAGCCGATCAGGGTCTCGCGGTCGGGATGCCGGTAGCACACCGAGACCGGGGGCGGCTGAGTCACCCGGCCACCCTACCCAGGCCGGCCCTCCACTAATCTGACCGGGTGCCGGTACCCGACTTCATTCTCGATCTGCGCGCCAAGGTCGGCCACGACATGCTGTGGCTGTCCGGGGCGACGGCGGTGATCCTGCGCGACGGGCCCACCGGTCTCGAACTGCTGCTGGTGCGGCGCAGCGACGACGGTGCCTGGTCGCCGGTGTGCGGCATCGTAGACCCCGGCGAGGATCCGCACGTGGCGGCGATCCGCGAGGCCGCTGAAGAGGCCAGCGTGCAGATCGCGGTGGAGCGGCTGGCCTGGCTGAACGTCACCGAACCCGTCGTCTACGACAACGGCGACGTGACCCAGTACATCGACCACACCTTCCGCTGCCGCTGGCTCTCCGGCGACCCGGTGCCCGGCGACGGCGAGGCGTCCGAGGCGCGCTTCTTCGCAGTCGACGAACTGCCGGTGATGCCGCGCAACTACGCCGAGCGGATCGAGGTCGTGCTGGCCGACCGGCCCGAGACGGTGCTGGGCCGCGACTGGCTGCGGGACGGCCTTCGATGAGCGGCTTCCAGCCGCAGACGCCGCTGGAGCAGCGGCTGATGCGGGCGTTCGACCGTCCGACCGACGCGGTGGCCTACCAGGCCTTCGTCAGCGACCTGATGGGCGTCACGCTCGGGGTGCTGGGACGGTACGAGCCGCACGGCTTCCAGCCGTTGGTGCTGTCGCCGCTGGGCACCGCCGGTGTCTGCGTGTTCAGCCATCCGGACCGGTTCGAGACGTTCACCAACGACCTGATGCTGCCCGCGCCGGGCTGGGAGGTCCGGGCCGAGCCGTCCCGTGCGCTGTTCGAATGGACGGTGGCCAACGACCTGAGCGTGCTGCTCAACCCCGGCAGCGGCTACGGCAAGGACTTTCCGGCCTTCGAACTGCGGCGCTTCCTGGCCGGTCGCTGGCTCTGACGGCGGGGCCGGGTCGGCTCAGCGATGGGGTCGGCCGAGCTCCCAGCGGAAGCCGACCACGGTGCGTTCCAGGGTGGGGTAGTGCCGCTGCACCGACTTCTCGGCGTCCAACTCGACCGGCTCGGAGTTCGACGGCGGCGCGTCGATGGAGGGCCACTCGCTGCTCCAGACCCGCTGCGGCAACCGCAGCGGGTGGAACTGCACCCGCAGGTCGACGTTCGCCAGCCGATGGGCCGCGGCGCGCCGGAACTCCGGGGGCGGCGGCGTCCGGTACCAGAACGTGGTCTCGTACTCGACGTCGGTGCTCTGGCCGGCGCGCAGCGGCTCACTGAGCATGATGTCGACCGCGTACAGGCCCTCACCCAGGGCGTACGGTTCGCCGCACCGCCCCCCGCGCACCACCCGGATGCAGGCCGCGTCGGTGTCGAAGACGCACGGGTAGCGGTCCAGGGTGTCCTCGGCGTGGATGGTCTGGGCGGTGCGGTGTGAGGCGGGCAGGCCGTCCGGGCCGATCAGATGGCAGTCCCGCAGCGAGAGCGTCCGGTGCCGTCGCGGCGGCAGCACGCCCGGCCGGACGACGGCGCGTCCGATCACCGCGTCACCGGCATCGGCCGAGCCGGCCAGCCGCAACAGCGTGGCCGCGTCCTCGGGGGACATCTCGAACGCCTCGATGAACCACCGCAGGGTGGCCAGGCTCAGCGAGCTCCCGGCGAGCGCGCGGTACACCCGGTCCTTCAGCTTGCGCGGCAACGCCTCGTCGTCGGCCGGATGCAGATCGTTCACCCACAGATAGTTGGCGACCACCTGACAGATGCCGCTCTGATGCAACGCATGCGCTTGGCGGCGGCCGATATGGGCCTGCCAACGGCTTGCGTACTGCGGATCGAGCAACAACTCACGGAGCCGACGTGAGGTGTCGTCGAGGGCTTTCCTGTCCAACGGGTCCTTCTTAGGGGTGGTGTGAGCCGAATGCTAGTGACCGAAAGGTGAGCCCACCATGGGCATATCAGCCTTCAAGGGTGAGCTTGGCCGAAGGTCCGACGCGACACGCCTGAATCACCCGGACGGGGGTAGTGGGCGCGAGAGCTGCCGAGCAGACTCGAAAACACGAGGCGAAGGAGGTAGATCATGACCCAGCAGCAACCCCCGATTCCCCCCGTCGTGCCCACCGAAGGGCCGTCCGGCTCGGCGCCGAGCCCCGACCTGGCCGACGAGACCAGCGACCTGATCATCCAGGACACGCCGGTCATCGACGCCACCAAGGTGCACCCGGTCTCGGACGAAAGCTGACCCCATCCAGACGACCCCTGATGTCGGACGAGTTCCGACGTCAGGGGTCGTTTGCGTCCTGCCGCCTGCGTTGGCCGAGCTTGCCCGTTGGTCGAGCTTGTCGAGACCCCCTCGGCCGCCAGCGCCGGCAAGCTCACCCGGCAGCTGCGTCGGCCACGGTTGAGAAGACGCAGATCGCCAGCATCGAGAACCAGGCAAGCGCGCCGACCAGCGCGTGCAGCGCCGGAGCCGGACGCCGGAAGCTCAACACGTCGCCGCCCACGGCCAAGTAGTGCGGTCGTGTCGTGCCGGGATTCCGGGCGCGGTACGAGGCAAACATCAGCAGATCACCGAAGACCTGCCCGGCGGTGAGCACCACGAAAGCCGTCCAGGCGATCGGTACCGCGCCGGTGACTACGAACGCCGTCCAGGTCGCTATGCCGATGACCTGCAGGCTGAGGTGCGTGATGATCTTCGCCGTCGGAAGGCGGCCCGAGCCGCGATGGCGCCGCCAGGCCAGTAGCGAGGTGAGTCCGAACCCGGCGGCGACCAGCAGCAAGGCCAGGTCGATGCTCGCGAGCACGGTGACGGACATGGCGCGACGATACTACGGATGTAGTTAGATGAGAACTACGAATGTAGTTACGATGTCGCTATGCCATCCAACCGGGAGCGGGCGCTGGACGCCGCGATCGACGTCCTCGCCACCGAGGGCATCCGCGCCTTGACCCACCGGCATGTGGACGACTCCGCAGGCCTGCCCGAAGGTTCGGCCTCGAACGCCTTCCGCACCCGGGCCGCGCTGCTGCTCGGCATCGCCGAGAAGATGGTCGAGGACGAGCTGCGGATGCTCGCCGAGCCGCCGATCGCCGCCTCTTCGGAACAACTCGCCGAATCGCTCGTCGCACTGTTCGGACGGCTGACCGGGCCGCTGCGCACCCAGACGTCCGCGCGGCTGGCGCTGCTGGTCGAAGCGGCCCACGACGAGGCGATCAGAGCCATTCTGCGCAATGCCCGATCGAGGGCTGTCGAGCCGATCCGCGCCGCCTTCGTCGCTGTGGGTGCCGCCGACCCCGACCTCGCCGTCCACCTCGTCACCGTCTGTTTCGAGGGACTGTTCCTGCAGGTCATCGGGCTCGGCGTCGACCTCGACCCGCGTCCGATCATCACTGCCATGGTCAGGGGCGCTGTGGCGTCAGCCTCTGAATGAAGCGCGCCGACTCGGTGAAGATCAGCTCGGCGTCGTTGTCCAAGGTGGCCACGTGATACGAGTCCTCCAGGAAGATCTGAGTGACGTCGTCCGAGCCCACCCGCTTCAGGAAGGTCTGCCACGAGATCGGCGGAATGACATGGTCGGTGCGCGAGGTGAACAGCAGCACCGGCAGCCGCAGCTGCGGCAGGTCCTCGACGACGATCTTCCACAGCTTGGTCTGGCTGTACATGGCCCGCAACGGGTTACGGTCGTAGGCCAACTCGACGACGCCGGGCTTCTTGATGTCGCCGGCGATGCCGCCCAACGAGGGAAGGACGTGCTGCAACAGCGGCAGCACCTTCAGGGCCGGGTTGGTGTGCGCGTAGATCGGGTTCACCACGACCAGGCCGGCCAGGTCAGGCTTGTCCTGGGCGAGTTTGGTGGCCAGCAGGCCGCCCATCGACAGCCCGGCCGCGAAGACCGTGGAGCAGCGCGCGGACAGCTGCTGATAGGCGAGATCGATCGCGCCGTACCAGTCCTGCCAGCCGGTGGCGTTGAGGTCCTTCCACTGAGTGCCCATGCCGGGCAGCAGCGGCACCCTCACTGAGTAACCGGCGCCGGCCAGGTGCTCGGCCCAGCCGCGCATCGACTGCGGCGTGCTGGGGTAGCCGTGGCACAGCACCACCCCGACCTCGGAGCCGTCGACGCTGATCGGCTCCGCTCCCGGCATGATCGTCATGGCGCCATCATGGCGCACCGGGAGCGGAGCCGACAGAAATGCGTCAGGAGGCGAACGTCGCGTTCAGGGTGATCGGAATGCTGGCCAGCGCGGCCGAAACCGGGCAGCCGGTCTTGGCGTCCTCGGCGAACTTGAGGAACTCCTCCTCGGTCAGCCCCGGCACCTTCGCCACCACGGTGAGCTCGCTGCCGGTGATTCCGACGCCCGGCTGGAAGCCGACGACCGCCTTGGTGTCGACCGACTCGGGCGGCGTGCCGTTGCCGGCCAGCGCGTGCGACAGGGCCATCGAGTAGCAGGCGGCGTGGGCCGCGGCGATCAGCTCTTCGGGGTTGGTGGTGCCGGCACCGGCCTCGGCCCGCTTCGCCCACTTCAGGTCGAAGTGTGCGACGCCGGAGGTGACCAGGTCGACGCTGCCGGCGCCTTCGGTCAGGCTGCCCTCCCAGTGGGCCTGCGCAGTGCTCTGCGTTGCCATGAAGCTGCTCCTTCTGTTCGGAAATCGGCGGACGGTCGCCCGCCTGTCGTCCCCAGGCTAACGAGTGCGCCCAGGGCGACGACAGGGGACGTCCGCTCGACCTCAGGCAGCCAGCAGTTCGTCGATCTGACCGATCGCCGCGCTGGAGCCCTCGATCATGCCCATGTCGAGCACCTGCTGCAGGCCCTCGGCGCTGCTGTAGGTCGCCACGAAGGTGGCCCGGGTGCCGCCCTGGTGCGGCGCGAACGAGTAGACGTTCTGCGACTCGGGCAGGTCGGTGTTCGGGTTGAACTGCTCGTCGGCGAAGCCGTCCGCGAAGGCGAAGAAGTCGGGCTCGGAGACCTCGGTGACGCGCCAGTAGCCGCAGAACTTCTCGCCCTCGGGGCCGGTCATGTAGTAGTTCATCCGGCCGCCGGGGCTCAGCTCGTGGTCGACGAAGGTCGCCGGGAACTCCGGCGGGCCCCAGACCCGCTCGAGCTGGCGCGGGTCGGCGTAGATCTGCCAGACCCGCTGCACCTCGGCGGAGAAGTCGGCGACGATCGTCAGGGTCAGGGCATCGAGGTCGGTCTTGACGTCGACAACAGGCATGGTCACTCCTTGAGTTGATTGAGTAGGTCGTCGATCCGGGAGATCCGGCCGCGCCAGACCTCTTCCAACTCGGACAGCAGGCGGCCGGCCGAGCGCAGCATCTGCACGTCGCCGCTGGCCAGTGCCTCGCGGCCCTGCCGACGCTTGGTCAGCAGTCCGGCCCGCTCGAGCACGGCGACGTGTTTCTGCACCGCGGCGAAGCTCATCTGGTAGCTGGCCGCCAGTGCGCTGATCGAGTGTTCGCCGGCCAGCACGCGACGCAGGATGTCGCGCCGGGTGCGATCGGCGAGGGCGTGGAACAGGGCATCCGCCCGGTCCTCGTCGCTCTCGGTCATGGAACAAACATACAACCAAACGGTTGTATGTCGTCAACCCTCGGTGGCGTTTACCGGTCGTTTATGGCTGCTCGACACCCTGGTACCAATCCCGAAAGCGAGGCAGCGGGGCGCGACTGGGAGGACGCGGATCGGGGGGCTTGCGAGACGCTCGGGAGGCGTCGGTGGTGAGGAGTCGCACGGGGGGTTCGACTCCTCGCCACAGGCGTGCGTTCCGGTGCGCGTAGCATGGCGCCGATGAGAAGCGGACGGCGGCGATGAGCGAAGGCGAAGCCGGCGACCCGCTGGAGCCGATTCACACGTTCGCCTCACTGGCGGTGTTCAACTATCGGCTGCTGTTCCTGGGCTCGTTGACCTCCAACGTCGGCACCTGGATGGCGCGGGTCGCTCAGGACTGGCTGGTGCTCACTCAACTCACCGATCAGTCGGCCACCGACCTGGGCTACATCACCGCGCTGCAGTTCGCTCCCGGGGTGCTGATCTCGCCGATCGCCGGCGCCGTGGCCGACCGGTTCGGCAAGCGCCGGATCATGATGGTCACCCAATCGGGCACGGCGGTGGTCTTCGCGCTGCTGACCGCGTTGGTGGCCAGCGGTGCCGTCCAGCTCTGGCACGTCTATCTGAGCGCCACCATCGCCGGGGTGCTGTGGGGTTTCGACGCCCCGGCCCGGCAGGCGTTCGTCTCGGAAGTGGTGCCCGATCATCTGCTCGGCAACGCGGTGGGGCTGAACAGTGCCTCGTTCAACGGTGCCCGGCTGCTCGGCCCGGCGATCGCCGGGCTGATGATCGCCTGGGTCGGCATCTGGCCGGTGTTCGCGGTCAACACGATCAGTTTCATCGCGGTGCTGCTGGGGCTGTTCCTGATGCGCCCCGACCAACTGCACCCTGCCCCGGTACGACGCGGACGCGGCGCGATCCGCGAGGGCATCGCCTACGTGGCGCACCGGCCCGATCTGCAACTGGTGCTGTTCTGCATCTTCATGCTGGGCACCTTCGGGTTGAACTTCCAGATCACCAACGCCCTGATGGCGACCAAGGTGTTCGGCGTCGGACCCGAGGGTTACGGCCTGCTCGGCTCGGTGATGGCGTCCGGCACCCTGGCGGCGGCGCTGATGGCGGCCCGCCGGCGGCGTCCGCGATTGCGGCTGGTGGTGGGCGGACTGGCTGCCTTCGCCGTGGTCACCACGGTGCTCGCGTTGGCCCCGAGCTACTGGGTCTACACGGTGCTGCTGGTGCCGACCGGACTCACCTCGCTGACCGTGATGACCGCCGCCAACACCACCGTGCAGCTGACCACCGCGCCCGAGATGCGCGGCCGGGTGATGAGTCTGTACATGGCGATCTTCACCGGTGGGACGCCGCTGGGCGCCCCGCTGATCGGCTGGGTGGGTGACGCCTGGGGCCCGCGCTGGACGCTGCTGGTCGGTGCGATAGCCACCGGGATCGCCGCGCTGGTGGCCGCTGTCTACCTGTGGAACCGGATGGGACGCCCGACCCGGCTGCCTGCCTAGGGATGGGCTGATCGAGGCCCTCCATCGTCATCCCGGACTTGATCCGGGATCTCTCCCGCCTGAGATCCCGGGTCGGAGCCCGGGATGACGTGAGTGATCAGCGGCCCTTTCATCGGCCGGCGATTTACGAACGGTTTATCTGCTCGAACCACGATGGCGCCATGGGTTGATCAGGAGGTGCCCGTGGCGAACATTCAGTGGCTAGGGTGCTGGCAAGCGCCGCAGTCACTCCCGATGGCCGGGGCGCGAGTTATTCACACCCCCTGGAGGCCCGATGGCTGCGGTCGACTTCCGCGTGCTGGGCCCGGTCGGTGTGACGGTGGACTCCGAACCGCAGCGGTTGCGTCCGATGGAAGGGACCGTGCTGGCGGTGCTGTTGGCCGATCACAACCGTCCGGTCACCCTGGACGCGCTGATCGACCGTGTCTGGCGTGGTACGCCGCCGCGCACCGCGACCACCGCGATCCGGGTGCACATCGACCGGCTCCGGGCCGCGATGCGACGCCAGGAGATCTCCCGGCTGGTCTCAGCCGCCGGTGCCTACCGACTTGTGGTCGAACCCGACGAACTGGACGCCCAACGCTTCGACGACGCGTTGCGCCGCGGCCGCGAACTGGCGAGGCGGGATCCGCGCTCGGCCGGGGGGTTGCTGCGCGAAGCGCTCGCCGAATGGCGGGGGACGCCGTTCGGTGCGATCGAGGGAATCGAGTCGATCGACGTGACTCGTAGCTACCTGGAGAGCCGGCGCGCGGAGCTGCTGGTCGAACTGGCCGAGGTCGAACTGGCCTCCGGCCGGCACGCGGCCGTCATAGCCGACCTGCGCCGCTGGTGCGCCGAACTCCCCGAATCGGAGGCGCTGGCGTCCAGCTTGGTACTCGCGCTGTACCGCAACGGCGATCAGGTCGCGGCGCTGGACGAATGTCGCGCCTTCACCGAACGGTTCTCCGCCGACTACGGCCTGGACGCCGGACGCGCCTTCCGGCAGCTGGAGAACGACCTGCTCAACCAGCATCCGCGGCTTGACCCACCGGTCGACGTCACCGTGGCCGCCCCTCCCGCGCCGATCGGACGCCAGCACCTGGTCGACGCCGTCACCAGGTTGCTGGCTGCGCCGCGACCGCCCGCCCTGATCGCCTTGGGTGGACGCCCGGGCATCGGGGTCAGCACGGTGCTGAACTATCTCGCCCGGGCGATCCCGGACGCCGTGCTGCTGCCGCCCGGGGCGTCGGCCGTCACCGGCTTGGCCGAGACGCTCGGCGTTCCGCTTCCCGGCCACGCCACCACCGGCGACCGTGCCACGGCGCTCGCTGGTGAGTTGTGCCGTCCGGGTCGGGTGTTGATCGTCGACGATGTGGACGAACTGGCGCCGGACACCCTCGAACTGTTGCTGGCGCTGGCACGCTTTCCGGGCATCTGCCCGATCGTCACCGGGGGCGGATCGCGTCCGCTCGGTGAGCATCCGCTGCTCACCGACGGCTGGATCGCCGCCACCGACTGTGTGGCCCTTCAGGTGCAACCGCTGGACGACGCGTCCGCCCGAGCGCTGGCGGCGTCACTGGTGTCGGCGACCAATCCTGAGCGGGAGACGCTGGTTGAGAAGGTGGTTGCCTCGGCGGGCGGTGACCCGTTCCTGCTCGCAGCGCTGGCCCGCGAGACCGAGGCGACCGGAGGCTGGGTTGATGCGCCGGCCAGCCTGGAGGAGTTCGTCCGGCGAAGCCTGATCGGCCTGCCCGAAGGGTGTGCAGAACTGCTGGCACTGGCGGCTTCGGACACGCCGGCCGAACTCGACCTGCCGCTGCTGCGAGAGGCGCTCGGGCTCTCGAGTGCGGACTCGTCCGCACTCGCCGAAGCCGCGCTCGCGGGCGGTCTGCTGATTGAGGCGCCGCGAGGGATCGGCTTCCGGCATGCCGGCTTCCGCGAGGCGCTGGCCCGATTGGGCGCCCCGGAGACGGCGCGCCGCCGGATGATCGACGCGCTCGCAGCCCGGCCCGATCCTGACATCCCGCGCATCGCCCACCATGCGCGGCAGCTGCCCGACGCGACGGACGCCGCTGAATACACGGCGGCCGAGGCCGCCGGGCTGGTGGCGGCGGGCGCACCGCTGGCCGCTGCCGATCGCTACGCAGAGGCTGTCGGGCTGGCGCAGGATGCCCGGCTGGCGCCGAGGCTGTGGCTACCGTGGGCACTCGAGGGCGCCGCGGCGCTCACGCTGGGCGGACGGATCGAGCAGGCGATGTCCCAGGCCGGTGAATTCGCGGCGCTTGCCCGCCGGGCCGGTGAACCGACGCTGTTCGCCCAAGCCGCGTTGGCCACAGCCGGCCCCTGGGTGCCCTTGGGCGTGGACGCCCGGCGGACACAGTTGCTGATCGGCGAGGCGCTGGACTGGCTATCGGCCGACCAGACTGCGCTCCGCGTCCGGCTGGTCGAGGGATACCTGCGCGCCGGCAAGGCCGGCGACGCGACGATGCTTGCGGTCCTCGGTGAGGTGGAGCCGGAGATGGTGGAACGGGCGTCAGATGCCGATCCGGCCATTGCGCTCGATGCACTGCGCGCCCTCCACTCGTTGAGCTGGCCGACGCGGCAGCCGCCGCGCCGACGCTTGGAGTTGGCGCAACGGATGGCTGTCACCGGTGCCCGCGCGGGCAGCGCGGAGGCCGAACTGGAAGCGCTGCACCTCATGGTCAACGCGCACGTGGAGTTGGCTGATCGGCTGGGGGCAACCGCTACTGCGCACGACTACATGCAGCGTGCCGAGGCGTCCGGATCAGTGTTGCATCGCTGGTTGGCGCTGAGGCTGGCCGAGCTGCTTGCCGGCTTGGCCGGACGGACTGCGGTCGCGGAACGCCATGCTGAGCAGGCGCACACACTCCAGGCCGGCGTCGATCCGGAAACCGTGACCGTCGCCGAGCACGAACGCAGGCTGAGCGAGGCGATTCGCGAAGACCGGCTGACGGATCTTGCCCAAGCCATGGATGCGCTCGACGACGACATGTCGGGCTTCGACCCGCTTTACCAGATCGCCGGTGCCACGATTGGCACCGCGGTCGGCCGGCCCGCCACGCCGGACTACCTCGAGCAGCTTTGGGACGGCGTCCGCGGCACCTTCCGGGCCGGTGCCGCGGCGGGCTTGCTCATCATGGCGCTCGGTGCGTCCGAGCCGGACGAGCGGTTTGCCGAGGAAATGATCACCGAGTTGGCCGCCCACAGCGGCTGCTGGCTGCCCATCGGGGCGTCTGCGGGGATCGGTCCCGCAGACGCCTATCTGGCCCGATTGCTGCGGATGTGCGGGAGGTTGGAGGAAGGCTCCCGGCACGCCCGTCTTGCGACATCGGTGGCCCACAGGTTCGCACCCGCCTGGGTTCGATTCACAAACAAGGAGGCCCCCCATGCCCAAGACCGGTCTAGGTGACTACGTCACCAACGACGACACCACCCAGTTCGTTTTGCAGTGGAACGACTGGTCGACAGCCGAGCCCCGGCAGCAGCTCTATCAAGCCGCCTGGGAGGAGGTTCGGCGCGGACGCTCTGCGCTCGCCTTCATCACCGCCGTCGCAAACCAGCAGAACGTTGAGGTGCCCGACCACATTCAGCTCTACCTACGCAAACACCGTGACTTCTCTGACACGTTCCAAAAGGCGTTCAAGAAGGTGCGCAAGCACAATTGGCGGCTTGCTGTGGTCGTCGATCAGACCAATCTCTCCGAGTTTCCGCCGGCGGTCACCCTGTTGAAGGACCGGACCGCCCAACTGGTGATGTTGTACGTAGTCGGCGACGAAAACATCTGAGATCTGTCGCTGGTTGAGCTTGTCGAAACCACGTCCGGGTCTCGACAAGCTCAACCAACGGCGAGCTCAACCACGACGGGTTCTAGCCGCCGGACTTGCGGCGGAACTGCCGCTTGCCGCCCTGAGCGTGGGTGTTCTTCGCAGTGCCGCGGGCGGCGTCGGTGTGGTCGGCGCCGGAGTGCTGGCTCTGTTGCTTGCGTTCCAGCGCCGCCTTGAACGCGGCCTTGGTGTCGGCGTTCGGATCGGATTCCGGCATCGGTGCCTCCTTGGTCGCGACGAAGACACCACTGTAGGCGGTTGGTCCGATTCGCTGCCTCCCGGTCCCGGCCGATGCCTTGTCACGGTAGCCTCAGGCGCGTGCTGCTCTCCGACCGCGACATCCGCGCCCAGATCGAAGCGGGGCGCGTGCAATTCGATCCGTGGGATCCGGCGATGGTCCAGCCCAGCAGTGTCGACGTCCGGCTGGACAAATTCTTCCGGCTGTTCGACAACCACAAATATCCGGTGATCGACCCGGCGCAGGACCAGCCCGAACTGACCCGGCTGGTCGAGGTCGACCCCGCCGAGGGCTTCGTGCTGCACCCGGGGGAGTTCGTGCTGGGCAGCACCTTCGAGACCGTCACCCTGCCCGATGATCTGGCCGCCCGGGTCGAGGGCAAGTCGAGCCTCGGACGCCTCGGGCTGCTCACCCACGCCACCGCCGGCTTCGTCGACCCCGGGTTCAGCGGCCACGTGACCCTGGAACTGTCCAATGTGGCGACGCTGCCGATCATGCTCTGGCCGGGCATGAAGATCGGCCAGCTGGCCTTCTTCCAGCTCACCAGCCCGTCGGAGAACCCGTACGGTTCCGCCGTCTACGGCTCGCACTACCAGAACCAGCGTGGGCCTACCGCGTCCCGGAGCTTCCAGAACTTCCACCGCGCGGACGTCTGAGGCGCGCCGCACTCGTCCGGGGCTCATCTTTCGCACGGACGCTAAGTCGCTGATCGCGCGATCCACCACTGGTGGCGGGAAGCGTCACTGCTTTCGTGAAATATCCCGAAAGCAGTGAGCCGTTGCCGAAAGCTGTGGTCGATCGCGCGATCGGACGAACCGCGCGGCTGACGGGGCGAGCTGGCCGGTGTCGGAGCCACCGATGAGCAGAATCGCCCGCCGGGATGACGAGGGTCCGGTCAGCCGACGACGTCCGGTAGAGGGGTTGTCGGTAGGTCACCGAAGGTGGCGGAGACGCCGGGGCAGGTGATCGTGCCGGCCACCGTGTTCAGGCCGAGGGCCAGCGGTTGCGACTCGGCGCAGGCCTGCCGCCAGCCTTTGCCGGCGAGCTGCACCGCGTAGGGCAGGGTGGCGTTGGTGAGTGCCCAGGTGGAGGTGTTCGGCACCGCGCCGGGCATGTTCGCCACGCAGTAGAAGATCGAGTTGTGCACGGTGAAGGTCGGGTCGTCGTGCGTGGTCGGATGGGAATCCTCGAAGCAGCCGCCCTGGTCGATCGCCACGTCGACCAGTACCGAGCCGGGCCGCATCTGCGCCACCATCTCGTTGGTGACCAGCTTCGGGGCCTTGGCGCCCGGAATCAGCACGGTGCCGATCACCAGGTCGGCGGCCAGCACCTGTTCGCGCACGCTGAGCGCGGTCGAGACGATGCCCTGCACCCGGTTGTCGTAGCGCCAGAAGGTCATCCGGAGCTTCTCCAGATCGGTGTCCAGAATGGTCACGCTGGCGCCCATGCCGAGCGCGATGTTGGCTGCGTTCTGGCCGGCCACGCCACCACCGAGCACCACCACCTTGGCGTTCGGGACGCCGCCGACGGCACCCATCAGCACGCCGCGTCCGCCCTGGGCCTTCATCATCGCGTGCGCCCCGACCTGCGGCGCCAGGCAGCCGGCCACCTCCGACATCGGGTAGAGCAGCGGCAGCATGCCATTCGGCAACTGCACCGTCTCGTAGGCCAGCGCCGTGGTGCCGGCGCTCAGCAGCCGCTCGGTCAGCGGCCGGTCGGCGGCCAGATGCAGATAGGTGAACAGCACCAGATCGTCGCGCAGGTAGTCGTATTCGGACGCCACCGGCTCCTTCACCTTCATCACCAGTTCACCGGTCGACCAGGTCGCGTCGGCATCCGGCAGGATGGTGGCGCCCTGGTCGGCGTACTCGGCGTCGGTGATCGACGAGCCGAGCCCGGCGCCGGCCTGCACGAAGACCTCATGTCCGCGCCGGGTCAGTTCGTGCACACCCACCGGTGTGATCGCGACGCGGTACTCGTTGTTCTTGACCTCGGTGGGGACGGCGATCTTCATCGGTGCTCCTTCGGCCGCTGGTGCCAGCAGTGTAGAACCGGGGGTTGCCGCTCCAGTAGGGCATACGCTGCGGGAATGCTGACCTGGGACGAACTGGCCGCCCGCACTGTGGCCCGTCAGTTCCCCGCCGAGGCTGAGCCGGACGACGTCCTCGGCCTGCTGCGCCGGGTCGGACCGATCCAGTCCCAGACGGCGCGCTCGGTGTTCGTCGGGCTGGCCGCGCGCCGGCCCGGGATCACCCGGGACGCGATCACCGCCGCCTACGAATCGTTCGCGATCGTCCGCGGCAGCAGCCTGCGCGGCACCGTGCACACCAGCGTCGCCGAGCAGCATCCACTGTTGGAGGTGGCCACCCGGCTCGGCCAGCGGACGCTGTGGACCCGTACCCTGCGGCTGGCCGGCAGCACCCTGGAGCAGGTCTGGGCCGGCATCGAGGAATTCGCCTTCGACCACTGGCGCACTCCGGCAGAACTCGCCGAGCACCTGATGGCCTGGCTCGCCACCCACGATCCGGACGCCGCACCGGCCTTCCCCGGCACCTCCGGCCGCTACTTCGCGTTCGGACACGGCGGGCTGATCCGGCGTCCGCTGCGCGGCGATTGGGTCGGTCAGGGTGCCCCGGGCTACCGGACGGCGTCCGCGCTGCTCGGCGACCGCTCCGCGGTGCTCGCCGACACCGACGCGGCCGTCGACGTGCTGCTGCGGCACCACGTCGCCGCCCACGGACCCGCCAGCCGGCACGACCTGGCCTGGTGGTCAGGGCTGGGCCTGACCAGGGTGGACGCCGCGCTGGCCCGGCTTGGGCTGGCTGCCGAAGAGGGTCCGGACGGCCGGACCTACCTGGATCTCCCGGACGCCCCGGCACCGGTCGGGCTCGATGGCGTCCGGCTGCTGCCCGAATTCGACGCCCTGCTCTGCGGCTACGACCCGGCCGGACGGGAACGGTTCGTCGACGCCGCCCACTACGACGTGCTGTGGAAGCAGGCCAACGGCCAACTGCTGGCCCCGGTGCTGGTCGGCAACCGGCTGGCCGGGCATTGGCGGATCACCGGATCCGGACGCCGTCGGCAACTGACGGTGGAGCGGCTGCCGGGCGTCCGGGGCATTCGACGGACGCAACTTGCGGATGCGGTGGAAGCGCTGGAACTGGGCTTGGGAGTCGGGCTGGAGTTGGCTGGTTGAGCTTGTCGAAACCAGCGGGAGGGGTCTCGACAAGCTCGACCAACGGTGGGCCGACAGGCTCGACCAACGGTGCCTGAACACCGCTGTGCGCGACGCCCGGCGGCGTTCCGTCCCCCTACGGACCTGCCTGCCGGTGCGTCGCGCACCATGCGTTCCCCCCGATGAAGTCACACCGCCGGATCAGCCCCCCGACCTTCCGGGATCAGCGACTTCAACCACCATGAGGGGCTGGGCCGCGGCCTGATACAACGGGCCGGAGAGAATTTCTCTGATTCCTCAGCCGTGTAGCCAGACGGTGACGTCGGACGGCAATTTCCGGTCGGCGTCCAGGGCGTCGGAGGCCAGCAGCACCTCGCCCGCGGGCAGCTCCACCGGCTCGCTGCCGAGGTTCGTCCAGCACTGGAACCGGACGCCGTCGGCGTCCGCCGGCCGCGCGAACGCCAGCACGTTCTCGCCGCCGTCCAGCCATTCCAGGCTGCCGTCGCCGAGTTCGCCCAGCTCACGACGCAACGTCAGCGCAGCCCGGTACAGCTCCAGCGTCGAACCCGGGACGCCGTCCTGGGCGTCCGCGGCGAACGGGGCCCAGTCGCTCGGCTGCGGCAGCCAGGGAGCGGCCGCACCGTCGGGGGAGAAGCCGAAGGACTCACCCGCGGCGGTCCAGGGCAGCGGCACCCGGCAGCCGTCGCGGCCCTTGTCGGTGCCGCCGGACTGGAACCAGACCGGATCCTGCAGTGCCTCAGCGGGAATGTCCTCGGCCTCGGGCAGGCCCAGTTCTTCGCCCTGGTAGACGTAGGCGCCGCCGGGCAGCGCGAGCATCAGCAGCGCCGCCGCCCGGGCCCGCCGGCCACCGAGCGCCAGATCGGCCGGCCTGCCCTGGTAATGCACCAGGTTGCGGGCCATCGGATCGAGGCCGTGCTGGTCACGGGCATACCGCGACACCGGACGGCAGACGTCGTGGTTGCCGAGCACCCAGGTCGGCGGGGCGCCGACCGCGGCGTGCGAGGCGATGGTGGCGTCGATCACCCGGCGCAGCTCTCCGGGCAGCCAGGGCGCCATCAGGAAGTCGAAGTTGAACGCGGTGTGCAGCTCGTCCGGACGCAGGTACGCAGCCAGACGATGGGCCCGGCCCACCCAGATCTCGCCGCAGAACGCGCGCGACGGACGGTACTCGTCGGCGACCCGGCGCCACTCGCGGAAGATCTCATGCACGCCCGGCTGATCCCAGTGCGGATGGTCGTGCTCGGCATCCTCGGGCAGCGGGAACTCCAGGCCGTCCAGGTCGGGCAGCTCCCAGTCCTTGGCCATGCCGTGCGCCACGTCGATGCGGAAGCCGTCCACGCCCCGGTCGAACCAGAACCGCAGGGTCTGCTCGAACTCGGCCCGGACGCCGGGGTGCCGCCAGTCGACGTCCGGCTGGCCCGGGGCGAACAGGTGCAGGTACCACTGCCCGTCGGCCACCCTGGTCCAGGCCGGGCCGCCGAAGTTGCTCTGCCAGTCGTTGGGCGGCAGTTCGCCCGAGGAGCCGCGGCCCTCGCGGAAGATGTACAGCTCGCGCTCCGGCGAGCCGGGACCGGCGGCCAGCGCCGCCCGGAACAGCGCGTGCTGGTCGGAGGTGTGGTTCGGGACGATGTCGATGATCACCTTGATGCCGGCGGCGTGCGCCTCGGCGACCAGCGCGTCCGCCTCGCCCAGGGTGCCGAAGACCGGCTCGATGTCGCGATAGTCGCTGACGTCGTAGCCGGCGTCGACCATCGGCGAGGGATACCAGGGGCTGATCCAGATCGCATCGACGCCCAACGCGGCCAGGTGGGGCAGCTTCGCCCTGATGCCTGCGACATCGCCCACGCCGTCACCGTTGGCGTCGGCGAAGCTGCGCGGATAGATCTGATACACCACCGCGTGCCGCCACCAGTCGTCGCGTGCGTTGCGCCCGTCCATGACCTCTCCCTACTGGTATTGCCTTTACCGGTATAGTTTCTGTATCGGTAAAGGTAGTCGCGGGTGGCAACGAAGGCAAACCGGGCACCCGGCGGAAGGAGCCCATGTCACGCGTCACGTTGCAGTCCATCGCCGACCGGGTCGGGGTCAGCCGGATGACCGTCTCCAACGCCTTCTCCCGGCCCGATCAACTGTCCGCCGAGCTGCGGGCCAGCATCCTCGCGGTGGCCGAGGAGCTCGGCTATCGCGGTCCCGACCCGGCCGCCCGCTCGCTGGCCACCGGCACCAGCGGCGCCATCGGGGTGCTGTGGACCGAGCCGTTGCGGCTGGCTCTCTCCGACGCGGTCACCGCCCGGTTCCTGGGCGCGGTGGCCGACGAGCTGAGCGCCGACGGACTCGCACTCACCATGCTGCCGCCGACCGTGCCCGCCCACGACGTGGCGATGGACGGCGCAATCGCCTACTCCTGCGCGGCGGACGCCGCACCGGTGGAATGGCTGCGCCGCCGCGGGATCCCGATCGTGGCCGTCGACATGACCTGGACGGACGCCGGCGTCCGGGTGACCATCGACGACCGGGGTGGTGCGAGACGCGCCGCCGCGCACCTGGTCGAGTGGGGTCACCGGCGGGTCGCGGTGCTCACCCCGCAACCCGGTGGCGAACGGCTGGCCGGCTGGCTGGAAGGGCTGGCCGGGATCAAACCCGTGGTCGGCTTCGTCGACATCTTCGGCGACAACCGGACGGCGATCCTCGACCTGCTGCGCCGGCGCAGGCCGACCGCGGTGCTGTGCGCGTCCGACCTGGTCGCCGCGCAGGTGCTGGCCGTCGCCGGCGAACTCGGCCTGGAGGTGCCGTCGGAGTTGTCGGTGGTGGGCTTCGACGACCATCCGGTGGCGGCAGGGCTGGGACTGACCACCGTCCGGCAGGACCCGGACGCCAAGGGCCGGGCCGCCGCGCAGGCGATGAGGCAGTTGCTCGCGCGACGAACCGATCCGGACGCCGTCGCGCCGTCCGATGTCGAGCTGCCGGTCGAGCTGGTGCTGCGGCAGAGCACCGGGCCCGCTCCGGCCGGTGAGGGAACGCCTGGGTAGCATGCGGCCATGAGCGCAACCCAGTCGGCGAAGAAGCCGCGAGTCTGGGTGATCGCCCTGATCGTGCTGGCCATGGCCGCCGGAGGCGGCTTCCTGATCTGGCGCACCGCCACCGACCCGGTGCCGGGCGCCAGGAACGCGGCCCGGCGAGCCGCCGACGCCCTCGCCGCCCGCGCCATCGCCGACGGCTCGTTCGGCTCCACCGTCGGGCCGGTCGAAACCGAGGACCTGACCGCCACGCTGCGCGGCATGGGCGAGCTACGGCCCACCATCGAGGTCGTCGACGTCCAGGTGGCCGACGACCAACGCGAGGCAACGGCCCGGCTGCGCGCCGAATGGGTGATCCACGACGGCAAGCCGGCCTGGGTACAGGACGCCTTCCTGCGGCTGGTGCACGGTCCGGACGGCTGGACCGGCGTCTGGCAGCGCGACCTGATCGCCTCCGGCCTGGAGGACGGCGACCGGCTGCGCGCCGTCCGGCTGGCGCCCGAGCGTGGCGAGATCGTGGGCGCCGACGACGAGCGGCTGGTGTGGAACCAGGACGCCAAGCGGATCGGCCTGGACAAGACACTGGTCGCACCCGACGTGCAGCCGAAGTCGGCGGCGGCTTTGGCCAAGGCGGTCGGCATCGACGTCGACGGCTACGTCGCCAAGGTGGCCGGGTACGGCCCGAAGGCCTACGTGGAGGCCACCGTGATCCGCGCCGTGGGCCAGGACGAGTGGCGCATGCTGGACGCCGCCCGCCGGGTCGAAGGCGTGCGCATCCTGGACGCCGAGCGTCCGCTGGCCCGGACCAGCACCTTCGCCCGGCAGCTGCTCGGCACCGTGGGGGAGGCCACCGACGACGCCATCCGGGCCGGGCAGGGGGCGGTCCGCGCCGGTGACCTGGTCGGACTGAGCGGCCTGCAGCGTGCCTACAACCAACAACTGATGGGCGTCACCGGATTCGTCGTCCAGGCCTATCCGGACGGCCATCCGGAGGACCCCAGGGAGCTGTTCCGGGTGCCCGCGGTGGCCGGCCAGTCGCTGAAGATCACCCTGGACGCCGGCCTGCAGCGCCGCGCCGAAGAGCTGCTGACCCGCTCGTCCGGGCGGGCCGCGGTGGTCATCGTGCGCCCCTCCGACGGGGCGGTGCTGGCCCTGGCCAGCAAGCTGGGGGACACCACGGCGACCACCCAACGGGTCTATCCGGCCGATTTCGCCCCGGTCAGCGCCATCGCCGGCTCCGGCGGGGCCGCCGACGCGATCAAGGCGCTCGGCCTGACCGGCCGGTTCGGTTTGGGCGTCGAGATCTTCGGCGCCAGCACCGACGACGGTCCGCTGCGGCTGTCGCCGTTCGCGATGGCGATGGCCACCGCGTCGGTGGCCCGCGGCTCCACCATCGCGCCCTGGCTGCTGGTGGACGCCAAGCCGGCTGCGCCGGCGTCCGGGATCAGCCCGGAGCAGGCGGAGGCCGCTCGCCGAGAACTGCGTGAGCGGGCCTCCCGCGGGTCGCTGAAGCCGCTGTCGAAGATCCCCGGTGCGCCGGTGCTGGCCGACAGCGACGGCAGCCTGTGGACGGTCGCCGCTCGCGGCGACCTGGTTGCCGTCAGCTACGACTCGGCCAAGGGGTCGGTGGCGCTGATGCAGCGGCTGCTGACCGGCATCCGCTGACCGCCCTTCCTAGACTGGCCGCATGCGTCGCCTCGGTTGCCTGCTCGCCCTGACCCTGCTCAGTGCCTGTTCGATGACGCCGCCGGCCGGGCCGGAGCCACAGCCGAGCACGGCCAGCCCGCAGCAGACCCGGTTCCAGACCGCACCGCCGCTGCCGACCGCGCCGTCCGGGACGCCGACCGAACTGCCGTCACAGAAGCTGGCTGCGATCGAATCCGATCTGCGCGGCCGGGGAGTGACCGCCGCACCGACGCTGGTGAGCGCCGAGAATGTGCGGTTCAACGACGGCTCGCTGGGCTGCCCGCAGCCCGGCGTCCAGTACACCCAGGCGCAGGTCGACGGCATGCGGGTGATCGTCGAGGCCGGCGGGAAGCGCTACGACTACCGCTTCGGCCAGGGCGACGCGCCCCGGTTGTGCGAGCGCGCCGTCCCCGGTGCGCTGCGCAGCAGCACCCGCTGAGCCTGCCGAAACGCACCGACGCCCCCGGGAGATCCCGGGGGCGTCGGTGGTTGGTCGGTACCGGTCAGAACCGCGGCGTCGGTAGCAGCAACGCCTCGT
This sequence comes from Micropruina sp., assembly GCF_047606365.1. GTDB lineage: Bacteria > Actinomycetota > Actinomycetes > Propionibacteriales > Propionibacteriaceae > Micropruina. The sequence continues at coordinate 50,399 of NZ_JASGEN010000164.1, forward strand.
CCTTTCCGGCCTTGTTGTCGAGCACGACGATCATCGTGCCCAGCGGCTTCTGCCGAGCGACCGCGGCGGGGTCGACGGCCAGCTGGACGGTGGTGCTGCCGTTGACCTTGACGGTCTCGTAGTCACCGTTCGGGATCGAAGGCGTGGACAGGTCGAAGTCGGCCCAATTGAGCATCTCGTCGCCGTAGGCGTTGTCGACGCTCGAGAGTGCCGACACCGCGTACGAGAACGTCTTGCTGGAGGCCGTCAGACCCAGCGAGCTGGCTTCCACCGGCAGCAGGATCGTGCTGCTGTCGGTCGGTGCCGTGGCCAGGTATCCCGCGCTGCTCAGCGCGTCCTTCTTGACGTCGTAGACGAACACCTCGCTCAACCCGTCCGGGTCGCCGGCTCGGACCTGGCCGGAATCGGCGCTGAAGACGATGAAGTCGGTGTCGCCGTCCCGGTCGGTGTCGATCTCCACGTCGTACTCGTTGGCGGCGGCATTGGAGTACCGCGTCCAGCTGTTGACGGCGAAGACCAGCAGGGGATTGTCGCCGTCCTCCAGCGCCTGGACGCCGGCGGCCCGCAGGTCGATGCCACCGGGGGTCTTCGACGGCTGATCCTGCTTATCGCTCTGGCCCCAGGTGTAGAAGTCGGCCGACGTGCTCAGTGCACCCTTGCGGTTGGTGAGGGTGACCTCCAGAGTCCGCGTCGCCGGTGCGTCGCTGGGCTTCGTGGTCTCGGTCGTCTTGCCGTTGACCTTGACCGTGGTGGAGTTCGGCGACTGCTGGGCCTTGAGCACCTTCTGGCTGGCGGCAACCTTGGCCTGCGCCCGCGGCACCATCAGGTACGGCACCCGCAGCGTCCCGTTGCCACCCGTGCTGGTGATCTTCACGTTGCCCGAGACCTCGTGGAAGCTGAACTGATCGTCGACACCGAGGGAGTTGCCCAGGCTGGACGCCTTCGCCCGCAGGGTCACCTTGACGGTCTTGCTCTTCTTGGCGCCCACGGTCACCTTCTTGGGGCTGAACGTCACCGACGCCGAGCTCGACTGCTTGGTCTTCTCGTTGTAGAGCCGGAAGGTGACCTTCTTGGAACCCTTGTTGACCAGCGTCAGCTTCTTGGTCGCCTGGAAGGTCGAGGTGGGCTGGGAGAAGCCGTAGCTCAGCGTCGCCTCGTAGCCCTTCCCGGCCCGGCTGGAGTAGGTGTCACCGTAGGCGTAGACCTTGGTGTTCACAGCCTGCTTGGTGTCGATCAGGCCGCCGCCCAGGGTGAGCCGGTAGCCGGCCACCTTCGACGGATCCGAGGTGCTGACCAGCGTCGAGGCGATCTCGCGAGCCTTCCAGCTCTTGTGCGCCTGGCGGGTCAGGGCAGCGACGCCCGCGACATGCGGGGACGCCATCGACGTGCCCGAGAGCACCGCCGAATCGCTGCCGGTGCCGACGCCGACCGAGCTGATGCTGACACCGGGGGCGGAGACCGCCGGACGCAGGCCGCTGTCACCGCTGCGGGGGCCGCCGGAGGAGAACGAGGCGTACGCCCGGTAGCCGGGGTTTTCCAGGTTGCTCGCGGCCAGGGTCAGGTTCTTGCCGTCGGCCTGCTTGAGGGCGGGACCGTCGGTGCTCCGGACGCCGAGGAACGGGATCGTCACGGTGTATGCCTCACCGTTGTCCGGGTTGGACAGGATCTCACCCTCGAACGGCGGGTAGTTGGCGTCGGCGTTCACCATCACCACCGCGTCGGCGCCGGCCTGCTGGCCGAAGATGGCCTTGGCGACACGGGCGCAGCTGCCGCGCTGGATGACGGCGATCTGGCCCGATCCCGCCTTCACGCCGGCCTGGGTGAAGGATTCCTTCGAGCAGCCCAGGGACTCATCGACGTCGGTGGTTGCCGGATCGTCGTTCACGTACACGACCTTGAGCGGGTCGCTGGGAAGGTCGGCACCGTTGGCGTTGATCGCCGCAATGGTGCTGCCGTCCAGCTTCAGCGAGGCGCCGGGGAAGCTCTTCGTCGAGTCGACGGCGGCGACGCTGACCACGCCGCGTCCGACACCGGGGGAGCCGGTCAGGTACGGGTTCGGCCCGCTGTTGCCGGCGGACGCGACCACGACCACGCCGGCCGCCACCGCGTTCTGCGCGGCGATCGAATCGGCATCGTCGGCCGTCCCGTAGGTGGAGCCCAGCGACATGTTGATCACGTCCATGCGGTTCTTCACGGCCCAGTCGATGGCCTCGACGACCACATCGGTCGAGCCCTCGCAACCGAACACCTTCAGCGCGTACAGGTCGACCTTGGGCGCCACACCCGGGCCGATCTTGAACTTCTTGTTCGGGGTGCTGCTGTCGTAGGGGCCGGTGTAGGCGGTGCCGTCGGCGTTCACGCCGCCGCCGCCGGTGGTGCCGGCCACGTGGCTGCCGTGACCGTTGCAGTCCAGCGGGTTGGCGTCCGGATGCGGGACCGGCTGGTAATCGGCACTGCTCGGATCGGCGTTGTAGTCGTCGCCGACGAAGTCGTAGCCGCCCTTGACCCGCGGCGACTTCTTGCCGAACCACGCCGGGTTCGGGGTGTTGCTCGCCTTGGCCTGGTCGAACGCTTCGACCGTGCCCGGGCCGCGGAAGTCGGCGTGGGTGTAGTCGATGCCGGTGTCGATGATGGCGGCCTTGACGCCCTCACCGCGGTACTTGCTCTTCTGCCATACCTGCGGCACGCCGAGGAACGGCACGCTCACCGCGTTCTCGATCTTGTAGGTGCGGGCCGCGGTCACCGACTTCACGCCGGGCAGCGCCGCCACGGCCTTGATCTGCTTGCGTGGCAGGGTGACCCGCATGCCGTTGTAGGCGGACTGCATCTGGGACTGGACCTTGCCGCCACGGGCCTGGATCTGGCGCTTGACGCCGTCCTGAGACTTCTTCAGCCGGGACCGGATCTCGGACGTGCGGCTGCTGGGCAGCGGCTTGCCGGCTTGCGCCTCAGCCACCGCGACCGGGTCGCCGGACAGTTCCACCATCACGGTGACCTTGGCGTCAGGGTTGGCCGCCGCCGGTCGGAACTGGGTGCCGACAAGGGACTTTTTCGGGGAGTCATCGAACCGGTCGACGCCGGTTTCGGCGTAGGCGACGGTCGGGACCGTGAGGGCGAGTGCGCCCGTGACGATCAGGAGTTTCCGGCGTAGCAAGATCTGCCCAGCCTTTCTGAAAAGCGGATTGCGAGCCGTGACAAAGGGAGTGGCTCTTGGCGAGCAGGCTACGGAGGCCTCCGGGGCGAGTCAACGGTGCGAAGGGGTGTAGCACTGCCCGCCGAGTGGCGTCGCGGGTGGCGGCTCAACCGTTCTCAGCCGCGTCGTCCGGCCGCTCGATTCGCAACTCCATGCCCGCTGCGAGGTGGCTCAGCCCGCGATGATTGCGGGAGCGGACGGCGAACACCAGGGTGGCCAGCGCGAGCAGTTGGCCCAGCAGCGCCGTCCCGATCAGGTCGCTGGTCAGGACGAGGTAGCCACCGACGCCGGTGGCGAATTTGATCCACCGGCTGCGGGTGCGGGCACCGTCGGCGGCCACGGGTTCGAGGCGGACGACGTCCTCGCCGACGGTCTGGCCGCGGCCCAGCACCCACCAGCCCTCGACGAGCAGCGGGACGCCGGTGAGCAGCAGTTGATCGACCCACCCGGGCAGCTCGTCGAACTGCCACTGCAGCAGGCCGAGCGCGATCACCCGCCAGCCGATGGTGAGGCTGACGCCGACGCCGGTGATCACCAGGAGGTCGACCAGCATGCCGGTCCAGCGCCGTCCGAGACTGACCTGTGTGACCGGCGGTGCGGGACGCCGGCGCTGCAGCAGGTGCAGGGTCGGCAGGGCCAGCAGGGAACCGGCCAGCGCGCCGGCGGTGTTCAGGATCAGGTCGTCGACGTCGAAGGTGCGGTAGGCGCAGTGGTACAGCCCCCAGATGCCGGTGCGCTGGGTGAACTCGATCGCCAGCGACACCGCCAGCCCGATCAGGGTCGCGGCGACCACCCCGCGCCGGGTGAGGGTGCGCAGGAAGAAACCCAGCGGCAGGAACAGCACGATGTTGAAGGCGGCCTGCAGGAAGGCCCGGTTGGTGAGCAGGCCGCGTCCGTCCGCGGCGATGTCGGCGACGAAGGCGAACGGCGTGACGTTGGCCCCCACGCAACGGAAATCGTCGTTCTCCGGAATGGGCACCAGGGTGTAGGTCCACAGCGCCATCGAGTACATCGCCACCAGCAGCAGCACGACCAGGTCGAGCAGCCGCAGCCGTCCAGCCGCGCGATAGCGGTGCGCGGCGACCGGGACGAACCCGACGACGGCGAGCGCGGCACCCAGGAAGACGGCGAGCCAGGTGCTGGGACCGAACTCGCTCAGCACGACGGACTCCTTCGGGTGGGGGCGGGAACGGGTCAGTGTAGGCGTCCGGGTCGGGACGAGCCAGGATGCCGGCCGGAACGCATGCGCTCGATTGGTGCCGCATGGTGCAATGGAAACTCCCGGACGCCGATCCGCCCCCGTGCCACCAGAGAGAGCCCATGAAGCACGCCAGTGACAGCTACGCGCAGCAGACCCGCCGGTTGACCTCCGAGGTGCAGCGCCGGCGCGACTGGGCCGGCGGTGACCCGGCCCGGATGGGTGCCGTCGCCGACGCCCTGGTGGAACTGACCGCGCACCGGCTGGCCGGCCACGGCTGGGCAGAGGCGGCGTCCGGTGTGCAGGAGGCGGTGACGCTGTCGGCGAAGGTGTTGGCTCAGCACGGTCCGGTCGGGCCCTACACACCGCGCGCGGACGCCGTCCGGTCGGTGACGGCGTTGGTCCAGTTGGCGATGATTCAGTCGGCGGCCGGCTTGCACGCCCAGGCCGGGCAGGCCCTGGCTGCGGCTTTCGGGCTGCGCGAGCAGCTCAGCCGGCTCGATCTCGACGCCGAACTGGAGCCGCGAACCGTCGCCTGGGCCCTGCTGGTCTGGGCCCGGGTGGGTCTGGCCGCCGACGAGGTGGCCGCGGCGAACGCGCGTGCCGACGCTGCGGTCGCGGTGGGTGCCGACGACGGAGAGTTCGCCGCCATCGATGTTGACCGGGTCGCGTCGGACGCCCGTTGGGCGGCCGGCTGGGCCGAACCCGCGGTGGAGTACGCGCTGCGGGCGGTCGAGCGGTACGAGGAGCACGCGCTGGAGGCGCTCGAGTCGCCCGCGCGGCTGCCGCCGGCGCTGCTGGAACGGCTCAGCGAGCCGCTGTTCGGCCTGTACAGCGATGCTGCCGACCGAGTGCTGGCGGTGGGCGCGCCCGGGTTGGGGCTGACCCTGCGGCGACGGCTGGTCGACCTGCTCGGCGCACTCGCCGTCCGGAAGCCGGAGGCCCAGCAACTGCTGGTGGTCGCCCTGACCGACCTCGCCGACGACCTGCGCGGACTGGGTCGCACCGCCGAGGCCGACGACCTGGCCGAGCTGGCGGCGTCCGTCACCGGTGATTCCGACGACGAAGCGTTGCCCCGCCGCGAGCGCACCCGGCTCGGTGAGCGGGTCTCCTGGACGTCGCTGCCACCCGAGGAGGCGTTCGGCATCCAGACCGGCGCGCAGGGGGAGCCGTCCGGACGCCTCGCGGCGTTGCGCGGTCCGGCTCACCAGGCCGAGGAGAACCGGCGGACCGAGGCCGAGGCCGAACTGGCGCGTCGGGCTCGCGAAGCCGAGGACGAGGCGACCCGGCTGGCCGCCGAGGTCGAGCAGCAGCGGGCGGAGCAGCAACGACTGGCCGCCGAGCAGGCGGAGCGGGAGGCCCGCGAAGCGGCGGAGGCAGCCGAGCAGGAACGGCTGGAACGGCAGCGCAAGCGCGCCGAACGGATCGCCGAGCACGAACGCCAGCTGGAACGTGAACGGGCCGAGGCCGAGGCCGCGTTGCGCGCCCGGGTCAGCGACGAAACCGACGAGGAGCGCGCCGAGCGCGAGGAGCTGGAGCGGCTGGCCGCCGAACTCGCCGCCCTCGAGACCGCCGAGGAGATCGTCGAGGACGAGGCCGAACACGAAGCGGTCGAGGACGCCGAACTGGCCGCCGTCGACGAGGAGCAGTCCGAACAGGAAGCCCTCGCCGAGGCCGAACGACTCGCCGCCGAGGAAGCCGAGCGCGAGCGCCTCGCCGCCGAGGAAGTGCAGCGTGTGGAGCGCGAGCGTCTCGCTGCTGAAGAGGCTGAGCGCCGGCGGTTGGCCGAGCATGCCGAACAGGAACGTCTCGCCGCGGAAGAGGTCGAGCGCCTTCGGCTGGTCGAGCTTGTCGAGACCCAGCGCCGTGCCGAGGAGGAGGCCGAGCGTCAGCGGTTGGCGGAGCAAGCCGAGCAGGAACGTCTCGAAGCTGAAGAGGCTGAGCGCCTTCGGTCGGTCGAGCTTGTCGAGACCCAGCGCCGCGCCGAGGAGGAAGCCGAGCGTCAGCGATCGGTCGAGCAGGCAGAACGGGAACGTCTTGCGGCCGAGCAGACAGAGCGCGAGCGGATCGCAGCCGAGGAAGCGGAGCAGGAGCGCGTTGCTGCCGGGGAGGCTGAACGCCTTCGGTTGGTCGAGCTTGTCGAGACCCAGCGTCGCGCCGAGGAGGAGGCCGAGCGTCAGCGGTTGGCCGAGCAGACCGAACAGGAGCGCCTTGCGGCCGAGCAAGCCGAACGCGAGCGCATTGCAGCCGAGGAAGCGGAGCAGGAGCGCGTTGCTGCCGAGGAGGCTGAGCGGCAGTTGGCTGAGCAGGCCGAACAGGAGCGTCTTGCCGCCGAGCGTGAGGCGTTGGAGCGCGCCCGGGCCGAGGTGGAGCAGGCTTCCGCGACCGGTAAGCGACGGGACGTGCGCGAGGCCAGCGAGGCGCTCGTCGATGAGTTGCGGGGCCGGTACCAGTCCGACCCGGAGCGGTATCTCGACGAGTTCCTGGAGGCGCTCGACCAACTGGCCACCGCCCGCTGGCAGGCCGGTGATTGGTGGGGGTCGCGTGGACCGTCCAAGGAGGCGAAGGCGCTGCGCAAGCAGCACGGTCGCTGATCGGGCCCACCCGCGGGCACCGGATCGTGCCGTTGTGGGAAACCGCCAAAGCTCGGACGGCTCAGTTGGCCTCTCCGGACAGCCGCGCCGCGCCGTCCGCTCCAATCTGAGGCTTGCCGCTCGAGTCGCCTCGCCTTGCGGGCCCAGAAGTGGAAGATTTCGGGGGCAGGACTGTCGACCGGCAGGCACACAGCAAGGTGAGGAGACGCCCGGTGTTCAAGCGCATCGCGATCGTCAATCGGGGCGAGGCCGCCATGCGGCTGATCCACGCCGTCCGCGACCTGAACGCCGAGCAACCGGACGATGACCCGATCACCGTCATCGCGCTCTACACCGATGCCGAGCGCACCGCGATGTTCGCGCGCGAAGCCGACGAGGCCTACCCGCTCGGGCCGGCGTCCGAACGGCCCTACCTGAACCATGCCCTGCTGATCGACGTGCTGCGCCAGGCTCGCGCGGACGCCGTCTGGGTGGGCTGGGGCTTCGTCGCCGAAGATGCCGGCTTCGCCGACCTGGTCGAAGCGAACGGCATCACCTTCATCGGCCCCTCGGGCGAGGCGATGCGCAAGCTGGGCGACAAGATCGGCTCCAAGCTGATCGCCGAAGAGGTCGGGGTGCCGGTGGCGCCCTGGTCGCGCGGTGGTGTCGACACCCTGGAGGACGCGCTGACCGCGGCGGAGCGGGTCGGCTACCCGCTGATGCTCAAGGCGACCGCCGGCGGTGGCGGACGCGGCATCCGCAAGGTGACCAACGCCGACGAACTGACCGACGCCTACCAGCGCACCCGCGACGAGGCCGAACGTGCCTTCGGCTCCGGCGTGGTGTTCCTGGAGAAGCTGGTCACCGGCGCCCGGCACGTCGAGGTGCAGATCATCGCCGACGGTCAGGGCACCGCCTGGGCGTTGGGTGTGCGGGACTGCTCGGTGCAGCGCCGCAACCAGAAGGTGATCGAAGAGTCGGCGTCCCCGCTGCTGACCGCCGACCAGACCGACGAGCTGAAGGCGTCCGCCGAACGGCTGGCGCTGGCCGTCGACTACGCCGGCGCCGGCACCGTCGAGTTCCTCTATCACCCCGGCGACAAGGCGTTCGCCTTTCTCGAGGTGAACACCCGGCTGCAGGTGGAGCACCCGATCACCGAAGTCACCAACGACTTCGACCTGGTCAAAGCGCAGATCCGGGTCGCCTCGGGTGAGCGGCTGGTCGACCGGCCCAGCGAGTTCGGGCACGCAGTCGAGGCCCGGCTCAACGCCGAGGATCCCGACCGCGACTTCGCCCCGTCGCCCGGACGGATCTCCCGGCTCGACCTGCCGGCCGGTCCCGGCATCCGGGTCGACACCGGGGTGGCCGAGGGCGATCAGATCCCCGCCGACTTCGACTCGATGATCGCCAAGATCATCGCCTTCGGACGCGACCGCAGCGAAGCGCTGGGCCGGTTGCGGCGGGCGATGAACGAAACCACCGTGGTGATCGACGGCGGCTCCACCAACAAGAGCTTCATCCTCGACCTGCTCGGCCGCCCCGAAGTGATCGGCGCCGACGGCGTCGAATGGGCAGACACCGGCTGGATCGACCGGGTTCGCGGCGAGGGCGGCCTGATAGCCGACCGGCACTCCGGGATCGCGCTGGTCGCCTCCGCCATCCAGGCCTACGAGGACACCGAAGAGGTGGAGATCGCCCGCCTGCTGGAGACCGCGCACGGCGGACGTCCGCAGGTGCAGCACGCGGTCGGACGCCCCGTCGACCTGAAACTGCGCGGCGTCACCTACCAGGTGACCGCCTTCCGGATCGGTCCGCAGCGCTACCGGGTGCGGGTGGCGCAGGGCGACCAGGCCAGCACGGTCGAGGCGTCGCTGCTGCGACTGGACGACTTCCACAGCCGGCTCCAGGTCGGTGACCAGCGCTACCGCCTGGTCACCGCCACCCACGGCCCGGTGCACCTGATCGAGGTCAACGGCATCACCCACCGGGTCAGCCGCGACGAGGGTGGCGTGCTGCGCTCCCCGGCGCCGGCGCTGGTGGTCGCCACCCCGGCCGCGGTCGGCGAGCAGCTGGCCGCCGGTGCGCCGGTGCTGGTGCTCGAATCGATGAAGATGGAAACCGTTCTGGTCGCCCCCTTCGCCTGCCGGGTGAAGGAGCTGCTGGTGATCACCGGCAGCCAGGTGGAAACGATGGCGCCGCTGGTCCGGCTCGAGCCGGTCTCCGACGAGACCGCTGTCGTCGAAGAGGTGGTGGCCACCGGTCCCGGCCTGGAACTGCCGCCGGTGCCGGCGATCACAGACCCCGAACCGCGGGCGAACCGGCTGTTGGCCGACCTGTCCGCGCTGGTGATGGGCTTCGACGCCGACCCCGAATACCGGCCGCTGGCCGGCTACCTGAGCACCCGCGACGAGCTGTGCGCCGCCGGCGCCGACGTGATGACCGGCGAGATCGCACTGATCGGGTTGTTCGCCGACGTCGCCGAGCTGAGCCGCAACCGTCCGGCCGGTGAGGACGCCAGCACCGAACTGCGGGTGCACAGCGACCGGGAACACTTCCACCGCTACCTGCAGAGCCTGGACGCCGCCCGCGCCGGCCTGCCGATGCAGTTCACCGACCGGCTGGCGAAGGTGTTCGCCCACTACGGCATCACCGAACTGACCCGGACGCCGCAGGTCGAGGAGGCGGTCTTCCGGATCTTCCTCGCCCAGCAGCGCTTCGCGTCCGACCTGAAGGTGATCACCTCGCTGCTGGAACGCTGGATCAGCGAGCCCGCCCCGCAGCCGGAGGTCGCCAGCCACGCCCGCGCCGAACTGGAACGCCTGGTCCGGGCCACCCAGCGGCGCTTCCCGGTGGTCGGTGATGTGGCCCGGTCGATCCGGTTCCGCTGGTTCGACCAGCCCCAGGTGGACGCCGAACGCGACGCGGTGCTGGCCGGCGTGGCCGACGAGGTGGCCGCGTTGGCCGCCGATCCGGACGCGTCCGACCGCGACGAGCGGATCGCGGCGCTGGCCGCCATTCCCGAGCCGACGGTTGGCTTCCTCGCCGACCGGCTGGCCGCCGGCGTCCAGGCCGAGGAGCCGATGCTCGAGGTGCTGATCCGCAAGCACTACGGCGACTTCGATCTGACCTCGCTGAGCAGGCTCTCCGTCGACGGGCGGGCCGCGGCGACCGGTGACTACCGGCTGGAGGGCCGTCCGACCCGGGTGGTGTCGACGCTGGGCCGGGTCGACGAGCTGGCCGCCGAGGGGCCGATCAGCACCCTGGTCACCGACCTGCTCGCCGTCCACGGCGGCGGTGAGGAGGCTGTCGTCGAGCTGTACCTGTCCTGGCCGGACGCGCCCGATCCCGATCAGGCCAGCGCCCACCTGGAAGAGGTGTTCTCCGGCTGGTCGCTGGGTCAGAACGTCCGCCGCATCGTGGTCGCCGTCTGCGACCACCGCTCCGAGCCGCGCTACCTGACCTTCCGCTGGACGACCTCCGGTGAGATCGCCGAGGACCAGCGGATCCGGGGTGTGCACCCGATGGTCGCCCGCCGGCTCGACCTGTGGCGGCTGCGTGAGTTCGTCCTGACCCGGCTGCCGGCACCCGAGGACGTGCTGCTGTTCGACTGCGTCGCCAAATCCAACCCGGCCGATCGTCGCCTGGTCGCCATGGCGCAGGTGCGCCAGCTGGCGCCGGTGCGCGACGAGAAGGGCCGGCTGCTCGGCCTGCCGCACGCCGAGCGGGCGGTGGAGAACTGCCTGGAGGCGATCCGGCGCACCCGGGCGGCGCGCGGCAGCGAGGGCAACCGGATGGACATGAACCACGTCTGGGTGCACGTCTGGCCGGTGATCGACCTCGATCACAAGGACATCGTGTCGCTGCAGACCAAGATCACCCCGCTCGGTGAGGGCGCCGGCATCGAAGAGGTGCTGGCCCAGGGCCGCTTCGACCAGCCGGGGCAGGGCATCATTCCGCTGGCCGTCCGGTTCCACTACCGGGCCGGTGCCGGGGTGACCGCGGTGATCGAGCCGCCGCCCACCGAACCACTGAAGCCGCTGGACGACTACACCTCCCGGGTGCTGCGGGCACGCCGGCGTGGGCTGGTCTACCCCTACGAGCTCAGCGATGTGCTGGCCGGACCGGGCGGCAGCATCGTCGAACTCGACCTGGACGGCGACGGCGCACTGGTGCCGGTGGATCGTCCGCGTGGGCTCAACAAGGCCGGCATCATCTGCGCCCAGGTGACCACGCCGTCCCCGCTATACCCGGAGGGGATGACCCGGATCGTGCTGTCCGGCGACCCGACCCGCGGTCTCGGCGCGGTGGCCGAACCCGAGTGCCGGCGGATCATCGCCGCGCTCGACCTGGCCGAGCAGATGCAGGTGCCGCTGGAGTGGTTCACGCTGAGCTCTGGCGCCCGGATCTCGATGGATTCCGGCACCGAGAACATGGACTGGGTGGGGGCGGCGCTGCGCCGGATCATCAACTTCACCCAGGACGGCGGCGAGATCAACGTCGTCGTGGCCGGCATCAACGTGGGCGCCCAGCCGTACTGGAACGCCGAGGCGACGATGCTGATGCACACCAAGGGCATCCTGGTGATGACCCCCGACTCGGCGATGGTGCTCACCGGCAAGCAGACCCTGGACTTCTCCGGCAGCGTCTCGGCCGAGGACAACTTCGGCATCGGCGGCTACGACCGGGTGATGGGTCCCAACGGCCAGGCCCAGTACTGGGCGCCCGACCTGCCGGCCGCGTTCCGCATCCTGATGAGCCACTACGCCCAGACCTACGTGATGCCGGGCGAGGACGGCCCGCGCCGCGCGCCGACCACCGACCCGTCCGACCGGGACGTGTCCAGTTACCCGCACGGTGGCGAGTTCGCCACCGTCGGTGAGATCTTCACCGCCAACCCGGACCGGAAGAAGCCGTTCGACATCCGCACCGTGATGGCCGCCGTCACCGATGCCGATCACCCGCGCACCGAACGCTGGGCCGGCATGGCCGACGCCGAGACTGCGGTGGTGATGGACGCCCGGATCGGCGGACATTCGATCTGCCTGGTCGGCATCGAGTCCAAGCCGGTGCCCCGGGCCGGGTTCCCGCCCACCGACGGCCCCGACACCTACACCGCGGGCACGCTGTTCCCGCGATCGAGCAAGAAGGTGGCCCGGGCGATCAACGCGGCGTCCGGCAACCGCCCGGTGGTGGTGCTGGCCAACCTGTCCGGATTCGACGGCTCACCCGAATCGATGCGCAACCTGCAGCTCGAATACGGTGCCGAGATCGGCCGGGCGGTGGTCAACTTCGACGGCCCGATCGTCTTCGTGGTGATCTCCCGCTACCACGGTGGTGCCTTCGTGGTGTTCTCCAAGACGCTCAACGAGAACATGACCGTGCTGGCGGTGGAGGGCTCGTTCGCCTCCGTCATCGGTGGGGCCCCGGCGGCCGCGGTGGTGTTCGCCGGCGACGTCGCCAAGCGCACCGCCGGCGACCCGCGGGTCGCCGAGTTGGAGGGCCGGCGCCGGTCGGCGCGTCCGGAGGAACGGGCCCGGCTGCAGGCCGAGCTGGACGACGTCCGGGCCGCCGTGCGGGCGGAGAAGATCAGCGAGGTCGCCGGCGAGTTCGACGGGGTGCACAACATCCAGCGCGCCGCCGAGGTCGGCTCGGTGGACAAGGTGATCAGCCCCACCCGGATGCGTCCCGAGATCATCGAGGTGATCGAGGCCTTCGGCACTCGCTGAGGTTTCGTTCTCTCGGTTTCGTCATCCCGGCGAGCGTTTTCGTCCTACCGGCGACGGTTCGTCATCCCGGCGTTTCGTCATCCCGGCGGACGCCGGGATCTCGTCGTTGGCTGTCCTGTGCGACCGAGATCCCGGGTCAAGCCCGGGATCACGGAGGATCGAGCTCGGGATGCCGGAGGGTCAAAGGTTGGCTCCGCTACGCTCCCGGCATGGCCACCCTTGTGCTCACTGTGATCGGTGACGATCGCGCCGGACTCGTCAACGCGCTCGCCGATGTCGTCACCGCCCACGGTGGCAACTGGGAGCGCAGCCAGCTCGCAGAGCTGGCCGGCAAATTCGCCGGCATCGTGCTGGTCCGGGTGCCCGATGAGCGGGCGGACGAGCTGGCGTCCGCGCTCGAACCGCTGAGTGGCCTGCTCGAGGTGAGCCTGCACGCGGGCAGCGAGGAACCGGCGGAGGCGGCGCAGCACATCCAGGTCGACCTGGTCGGCAACGACCACCCGGGCATCGTGCGCGATGTCTCCGGGGTGCTGAGCCGGCACGGCATCAGCATCGAGAAGCTGATCACCGAGACCCGGGAGGCCCCGATGGCCGGCGGACGGCTGTTCGAGGCGCATCTCACCGCGCCGGTGAGTGCCGACCAGGATCTCGTCGGCCTGCAGGCCGACCTGGAGCGCTTGGCCACCGAGATCGTGGTCGACATCACCGTCGCCGCGGGCTGAGTCAGGCAGGATCCTTGCCGGCCAGGATCAGCTTGGCCTGGTCGGCACTCAGGTCGTAGTCGAGGAAGTTCTTGTAGAACTTCTGGGTCTCGGCGACCATGTCGAGGTTCTTGAACTTCTCCGGGTGCAGCAGCTGCGCCACCCAGAGCACCTGCAGGGCCTCCTCGGCGGAGTAGCGGTCCCACGGGAAGGTGCCGCGCGGGTTGCCGTAGACCTTGCCCGCCTTGACCGCACGCAGCTGGGAGTAGGCCGGGTCCTTGCGCAGCAGTTCGAGCGCGGCCTCGCTGCTGGTGCTGCCGATGATGATGACGTCGGGGTCGGACGCCACGATCGTCTCCATCGTCACCTTTGCCAGGTTGCCCTCGGTCTCCAGCGCGTTCCGGCCGCCGGCCAGGTTGATCCACTCGTCGATCATCGACTTGCGGCCGTCCACGGTCAGCAGGTCGGTGGGGCCGGCGATGTGCAGCACCGAGGGCCGGTCGGCGTCCTTGAGACCCTTCAGCTGGGTCTCCACGGTGGCGATGTTCTTGTCCAGGTAGGTCAGGTACTTCTCGGCGCGGGCCGGGGCGTCGCCGCCCAGCACCTCGGCGGTCAGCTTGACCGTGTCACGCAGCCCGTCGAAGGTCTGGAAGTTCACCTTGACGGCCGGCAGCCCCGCGTTGCGGGCGGACTGGATCTGGGCGTCGTTGGACGACAGCACGGCGTCCGGCTTCAGCTTCACCAGTTCTTCGATCTGCAGCTCGTCACCGCTGAACGGGGCCGTCACGTCGGCGATCTTGGGATAGACCGTGGAGAACCACTTCATCTGCTTGATCACGTTGGTGGTGGCCACCAGCTTGTCGCCGGCACCCAGCACCAGGATCACCTGGTTGTTGGCGTGCCACAGGTCGGCGACCCGCTCGACCTTGGCGGGAATCTGGACGGTGGCGCCGCCCTGGTCGGTGACCGTGCGGGCGTCCGGGCCCAGCGTGGGTGCGGGGGCGGACGTCGCGGCGCTGGAGGCGGCGGGCTGCGGGGAACTGCAGGCCACCAGCCCGAACAGGGTGGTGGCGGCCAGCAGGCCCACCAGCACCTTGGGTTTCCTGGTTGTCATCGAAGAGCACGTCCTTTCATCGTTGGCTCAGATCGGGGCAATGCGGGGGTCTCGCAGACGGCGCGTCCGAGCTGCTCGACATGGACCACGCGCAGGTCGGTCTCGTAGACCTGGCTGAGCAGGTCCTCGCGGATCACCTCGGCCACCGGGCCGGTGTGGAACCGGCCGGAGCGGGTGAGGATGCCGGCGCTGCCGCCGAGCAGGATCGCGTGGTTGGGGTTGTGGGTGGTGCTGATGATCCCGAAGCCGCGCCGGGACAGGTCGCTGAGCAACTGCAGCACCCGGGTCTGGTTGCCGTGATCCAGAGCGGCGGTCGGCTCGTCGAAGACGATCAGCTCCGGGTCCTGGACGACGGCCTTGGCGATGCTGGCCAGCTGCCGCTGGCCGCCGCTGATCTCGGTGCAGGGCCGTCCGGCGAGGTCGCCGATGCCGAGCAACTCGAGCGCGTCGTGGGCCAGCGCGCGGTCGGCGTCCGACGGCTGCTGCATCAGGTTCAGGTGCGGCGCCCGACCCATCAGCACATAGTCGAGAACGGTGTAGGCGTAGCTGACCGTGCTGGTCTGCGGCACGTAGGCGATCTTCCGGGCCCGGACGCGGGGCGCCAGCTCGGCGACCTCGGCACCCTCCAGCACGATCCGTCCGTGCTGTGCCGGACGCACCGCGGTGACGCAGTTGAGCAGGGTCGATTTGCCGGCGCCGTTGGGCCCCAGGATGGTGAACAGCTCACCGCGTTCCAGCGTGAACGACAGCTCGGTGAAGATCGGGTGGCCCGGACGGTAACCGAAGCCGATGCCCTGCACATCGAGGAACGGCGCATTGAGGGACGCGGTCATGAGTCCGCCCCTCGCCGGGCCAGGATGAGCACGAACACCGGGGTGCCGATCAGGCCGGTGAGAATGCCGAGCGGGATCTCGCCCGGGCTCAGCGAGCGGGCCAGGGTGTCGATCAGCAGCATGAAGATGCCGCCCAGCAGCGCGGCGACCGGTAGTGACCGGGCGTTGTCGCTGCCGGCGAGGATGCGGGCGGCGTGCGGCACCACCAAGCCCACCCAGCCGATGCTGCCGCTGAGCGACACCGCCGCCGCGGTCAGCAGCGTCGCGCAGAGCACCACCAGGCCGCGCTCGACGCGGATGTTCACCCCGAGCGATGCGGCCTCGGCGTCGTCCAGGGTCAGCAGGTTCAGCCGCCAGCGCAACACCAGCAGCAGCACCGCGGGCAGCACGATCAGCGGTGCCATCGCGGTCACCGACGCCGTGGTCACCTTGGCCAGGCTGCCGAGCTGCCAGAAGACGATGTCGGCCAGCTGGGTCTCGGGATCGGCGACGTACTTCAGCAGGCCGATGATCGCCTGCATCAGGCCGCCGACGATGATGCCGGCCAGCACCAGGGTGACCGAAGAGGACCGCCGGATCAGCCGCGGGATCCAGGCGACCAGCGCGAGTGCCCCGAAACCGACCACGAAGGCCAGGCCCTGCACCCAGACGGTGCCGAGCCCGAGAATGATCGCGATCGAGGCGCCGACGCAGGCGCCGTGGGTGACGCCGAGCAGGTCGGGTGCGGCGAGCGGGTTGCGGAAGATGCTCTGGTAGCTGGCGCCGGCCAGGGTGAGTGCCGCGCCGATCATCACCGCGGCGCAGATCCGGGGCAGCCGCAGGTTGAGCACCACGTTGGCGATCGACGGATCCGATGGCGGCGACCCGGTCACGGCGCTGGTCAGCGCCTGGACGACCTCGGCCGGCGAGATCAGGTACCGGCCGGTGCACAGCGCCAGCACCACCGCGACCAGCAGCAGCCCGCTCAACAGGCCGACGAGGGCCGGCAGGGCGGTGGGCCGGCAGGGCGGTGTGCTGGGTGATCGGGTGGTCAGAGTCGGCGCGGCGCTCAAAGGGCAGCCTTGTATATCCGTATCTGCGGCATGGAAGGCAGTCTAGAGACGTATCAGAGACACCGAGGTGTTTTCTCCCAATAGTTCAGTTCATTGCCGCTCGGTGGGCGGTGACGGGGTCGCTATAGGCTGCGGTGGTGTTGGTTCTGCTGTCGCCCGCGAAGTCGCTGGACTTCGATTCCGCCCTGCCCACCCGCAAGCATTCCGAGCCCAGGCTGCTCGACCGCTCGGCGGAACTGACCGAGCTGATGCGCGGCAAGTCCACCTCTGAGATCGCCGGCCTGATGCACATTTCGGACGACCTCGCCGCGCTCAACGCGCAGCGCTACGCCGACTTCTCGCTGCCGTTCACCATGCGCAACGCCCGCGCGGCGGTGCTCGCCTTCGCCGGCGACGTGTACCAGGGCCTGGCGGTGCGCGAACAGTGGGACACCCGCGACTACACCGAGGCACAGAAAACGGTGCGGATCCTCTCCGGGCTGTACGGGGTGCTGCGCCCGCTCGACCTGATCCAGCCGTACCGGCTGGAGATGGGCCTGCCGCTGGCGAACGAGCGCGGCGGCAGCCTGTACGCCTACTGGGGCTCGACGATCACCGACCTGCTGCGCGCCGACCTGGCCGAGTCGCCCGGCGTGAGCGCGGTGCTCAACCTGGCGTCCGAGGAATACGCCAAGTCGGTCAGGTTCGGTGAACTCGACTGCCCGGTGATCTCGCCCCGATTCGAGGACACCAACGCCCGCGGCACCCGCAGCGTGGTCTCGTTCTACGCCAAGCGGGCGCGCGGCATGTTGGCGTCCTGGCTGGTGCGCGAACGCGTCCGGACGCCCGGCGCAGTCAAGCGGTTCGCCGAGCAGGGCTATCGCTACGACCCGGACGCCTCGACCGCGCAGCAGCCGGTCTTCGTCCGCAGCTTCGAGGACCGGCCCGCCGTCGGCCGCTGAAGCCTCAGCTGTGGCAGACGGCCTCGACGTTGTTGCCGTCGGGGTCACGGACGAAGGCGCCGAAGTAGCCGGGATGGTATTCCGGCCACTCCCGCGGTGCGTGCAGCACCTCGACACCCAGTTCGGCCGCGGCGTCGAAGAAGGCCTGGACGGCCGCCCGGTCAGCCGCGGCGAAGGCGATGTGACATTCGCGGTTGGAGCTTCCGCTGGCTGCCGAGCTGACCCAGAAATCCGGGTGGCCCTGCGTGCCATAGCCGATGGCTTCACCGAAATCCATCTGGCGGGTGAAGCCGAGCGTGCCGAGCACGGTGTCGTAGAAGCGGACGGAAGCGGCCATGTCGGCCACGTTGACGCCGAAGTGATCAATCATGGGATCAGTCTGTAGGCCGGCGCCGACAGTTTCTGAACGGCACAGCTATGCCCGGCCGTTGTATATTCCGCTAGCGGCATATAACGTACTCGCATGGACACTATCGAGGTGATCGCTGAGCCGGTCCGGCGGCGCATCCTCGATGCGCTGTTGGACGGCGAGCGGCTGGTGGGCGACCTGAGCGGCGAGCTGGGCATCGGCCAGCCGAGCGTGTCGAAGCACCTCGCCGTGCTGCGTGGCGCCGGCCTGGTCCGGGTCCGGCCGGAGGCGCAGCGCCGCTGGTATTCGCTTCGTCCCGAACCGCTGCGCGACATCGACGAGTGGCTGATGCCGTACCGCCGCCGCTGGGCGGACGCGCTCGATGCCCTCGAACTGCATCTCGATCGACAGGAGGAGACATGACCACCGAACGGCTCGGCGAGGTTCTGCACCAGGACGGCCGCTACGGCCTGCGCTACGAACGTCGGTTGCGCCACGCCCCCGAGAAGGTGTGGCGCGCACTGACCGAATCAGAGTCGCTGCGGCATTGGATGCCCGCCGACATGGTCGGCGAGCGTCGGACGGGCGCCGACCTGGTGTTCCCGTTCTGGCCGGCCCACGTGGAGCGCTTCGGCATTCCGGCCGAGCAGGTCGCACTCGCCGGCCGGATGCTGGCCTGGGAACCGCCGCGGCTGCTCGAGTACAGCTGGGATGTCGACCTGCTGCGGTTCGAGCTCGAGCCGGACGGCGACGGCACCCGGCTGGTGTTCACCACCTGGCTGGGTGAGGTCGATCAGTACCCGGCGCACGGCACGGCCGCCGGCTACCACGCCGCCCTCGACCAGCTCGCCGAGTTGCTCGATACCGGCGCCGTCGCCGTGCCGGTGATCGACGTCCCGGTGGAAGACCTGGAGCGGCGCTACGCGGCGCTGCTGGAATCGTGATCGCGTTTCCCTAGCCGCTGCTCACAGCAGCACTGCCCAGAGCAGCGCACCCTGTTGCCTCGGCGGCTGCGCGGGCAGGCTCGCGGCATGACCGACACCGCGACCGAGCCGATCCGGCTCGACCACCTATTGCACGACCGGCTCTTCGAGCAACGAACCATCGTGCTCAGCGGCCCGCTGGAGGACGACAACACGCTGCGAATCTGCAGCGCGCTGCTGGTGCTGGCCGCCGACGATCCGGACGCCGACATCCGGCTGCTGATCAACTCGCCGGGCGGCTCCGTTCCCGGCATGCTGGCGATCCGCGACTGCATGCGCACCATCCCCAACGATGTCGCCACCATCAATCTCGGCATGGCCTACAGCGCCGGACAGTTCCTGCTCTCGTCCGGCGCCAGGGGCAAGCGCTCCACCATGCCGCACGGACGGGTGCTGCTGCACCAGGGCTCGGCCGGCATCGGCGGTACCGCGATGGACATCGCGATTCAGGCCGACGACCTGCGGCAGACCCGCGACACCGTGCTGGCCTGCATCGCCGAGGACACCGGTCAGCCGCTGGAACGGGTCGAGGCCGATTCGCGCCGCGATCGCTGGTTCTCGGCGCAAGAGGCCCTCGACTACGGATTCGTGGACGCCATCGTCGAAGGCCCGGAACTGCTTCCGGCGCCCCGGGCCCGGATCGGAATGGGAGGGGTCCGATGAGCAGCTACCCGATTCCCGACGTCACCACCCGCACCGACCGCGGGGAGCGCACCGTGGACATCTACAGCCGGCTGCTGGCCGACCGGATCGTCTATCTCGGCACCGGCATCGATGACGGCGTCGCCAACACCGTGATCGCGCAGTTGCTGCACCTGGCCAGCGACAACGCCGACGCCCCGATCTCGCTCTACCTCAACTCGCCGGGCGGCTCGATCCCGGCCACGCTGGCCATCTATGACGCGATGCAGTTCGTCCAGCCCCGGGTCGAGACCACCTGTGTCGGGCAGGCGGCGGCCACCGCGGCGCTGCTGCTGGCCGGGGGAGCGCCCGGCGGGCGGCAGATCCTGCCGCACGGTCGGGTGGTGATCCACGCCCCCGCCGCGGAGGGACGCGGCACGATTCCCGACCTGATCCTGGAGGCGGACGAGGTGGCCCGCGTCCGAGCCCTGCAGGAGGAACTCCTGGCCCGGCACACCGGCCGGACGCCGGAACAGATCCGCGCCGATCTGGAACGCGACCTGATCCTCACCCCGGCCGACGCCGCCCGCTACGGCGTGGTCGACCGGGTGCTCGAATGGGAGGTCGCCGGCAAAGCCTCAACCTGAGCGCGAAGGACCTGGATCTCGCGGGGTGGCTAGGGGTTAAGGTGAGGCGCCCGGATACCGGATCGCACCCCTGAAGCGCCGGCCGGGCCCTGAGGAGGGGTTATGAGCGAGATCTCCGCACCGGCCGCCACGGCCCGCGAACTGACCGTCCGGGGGATCATCCTGGGCGGGCTGATCACCCTGGTGTTCACCGCCGCCAACGTCTATCTCGGCCTGAAGGTCGGCCTGACCTTCGCCACCGCGATTCCGGCCGCGGTCATCTCGATGAGCGTGCTGCGGTACTTCAAGGACCACTCGATCGTCGAGAACAACATCGTGCAGACGATCGCCTCCGCCGCAGGCACCCTGTCGGCGATCATCTTCGTGCTGCCCGGCCTGGTGATGATCGGCTGGTGGCAGGGCTTCCCGTACTGGACGACGGCGGCCGTCTGCGCGATCGGCGGCACCCTCGGCGTGATGTACTCCATTCCGCTGCGGCGCGCTCTGGTGACCGGCTCGGACCTGCCCTACCCCGAAGGTGTGGCCGCCGCCGAGGTGCTCAAGGTGGGCGACAGCAGCGGCGGGGCCGCCGACAACCGCAGCGGCGTCCGGATCATCTCGCTGGGCGCCTTCGCCTCGGCCGGCTTCTCGCTGCTCGCCTCGCTCAAGGTGGTCGGCAGCTCGGTCTCCGGTGCGCTGCGGATCGGCAGCGGCGGCACCATGTTCGGGGCCAGCCTCTCGCTCGCCCTGATCGGCGTCGGCCACCTGGTGGGGCTCACCGTCGGCATCGCGATGCTGGTCGGCCTGGCGATCTCCTACGGTGTCCTGCTGCCGATCCGGACGGCCGGCAACCTGCCCGCCGACACCCCGCTGCTCTCCGCCGTCGGCAGCGTCTTCTCCTCCGAGGTCCGCTTCATCGGCGCCGGCACCATGGCGATCGCGGCGATCTGGACGCTGGTGAAGATCACCACCCCGGTGGTCAAGGGCATCCAGGGTGCCCTGGTCTCCGCCCGGGAACGGCGGGCGGGCAGCTCCGTCGATGTCACCGAGCGCGATATCCCGATCACCTGGGTCGGCATCGTGGTGGTCGTCTCGCTGATCCCGATCGGCTTCCTGCTCTGGGACTTCGCCAGCGGCACCGCCATCCATCACGGTGTGCTCGGGATCGTCATCACCAGCATCGCCTTCGTGTTCGTGGTCGGCCTGCTGGTAGCGGCGGTCTGCGGCTACATGGCCGGCCTGATCGGATCGTCCAACAGCCCGATCTCGGGCGTCGGCATCATCGTGGTGATCGCCGCCGCGCTGCTGATCAAGCTCACCTTCGGCGCAGCGAACCCCGACGAGAGCCTGTCGCTGGTCGCCTACACGCTGTTCACCGCAGCGGTCGTCTTCGGTGTCGCCACCATCTCCAACGACAACCTGCAGGACCTGAAGACCGGCCAACTGGTCGGCGCCACCCCGTGGAAGCAGCAGGTCGCACTGATCATCGGCGTCGCCTTCGGCTCGGCGGTCATTCCGCCGGTGCTCGACCTGATGCAAACCGCCTTCGGCTTCGTAGGCGCCCCCGGCGCGGGTGAGAACGCACTGGCCGCCCCGCAGGCAGCGCTGCTGTCGTCCCTTGCCACCGGTGTGTTCGGGGTGTCCATCGACTGGGGCCTGCTCGGTCTCGGTGCACTGATCGGCGTCGGCATCATCGTGGTGGACGAGGTGCTCGGCAAGACGACGAAGTCCTACCGGCTGCCGCCGCTGGCGGTCGGCATGGGCATGTACCTGCCGATGGCGCTGACCCTGATCATCCCGATCGGCGCGGTGCTGGGCACGTTCTACGACCGCTGGGCTGCCAAGGGCCGTCCGGAGCGGGTCGAGCATCGCAAGCGGCTCGGCGTGCTGCTCGCCACCGGTCTGATCGTCGGCGAGAGCCTGTACGGCGTGGTGTTCGCCGGCATCGTCGGGGCGACGGGCAAGGACGAACCGCTGGCCATCATCGGCGAGGGTTTCGAGAACTGGGCCACCAGCCTCGGCGTCCTGGTCTTCGTCGGGCTCACCGGCTGGATCTACGCCCGCACCCGCCGGACGGCCGAGAACGACGGCTGAGTGCCGGCAACCTCAGGCGGCCAGGCAGACCGGTCCGCGGATCGCGCCGGCGGCGAGCCGTGAACTGGTCCGCAGGGTCAGCTCGGACACGGTCAGATCCAGGGCGCCGGCGACGGCGGCGAGTAGTTCCGAGGACGGCTCCTTCAAGCCGCGCTCCAGTTCGGAGAGGTACTGCGGAGACATCCCGGCCCGTCCGGCGACGTCGACGATCCGGTCGGCGCGTTCCAGCCGCTCGGTGCGCAACTGCTCGCCCAGTGCCTCCCGCCACAGCGGTTCGGCAGGTTCCGGTTCGCGCTCCGGCCGCAGCGGTACGACGTCTCCCATAGGCACACGGTAGTCCCAGTCCTAGACTCCGGTCATGACACAGACGTCTGATCTGAAGCCCCGTAGCCGCGACGTCACCGACGGCCTGGAGAAGGCCGCCGCGCGCGGCATGTTGCGGGCGGTGGGCCTGGGTGATGAGGACTTCGCGAAGCCGCAGATCGGGGTGGCGTCGTCCTGGAACGAGATCACCCCGTGCAATCTGTCCCTGGACCGGTTGGCCAAGGCGGTCAAGGACGGCGTTCATGCCGCCGGCGGGTATCCGCTCGAGTTCGGCACCATCTCGGTCTCGGACGGCATCTCGATGGGCCACGAGGGCATGCACTTCTCGCTGGTCTCCCGCGAGGTGATCGCCGATTCGGTCGAGACCGTGATGAACGCCGAACGGTTGGACGGCTCGGTGCTGCTGGCCGGTTGCGATAAATCGCTGCCCGGCATGCTGATGGCGGCGGCCCGGCTCGACCTGGCGTCCGTCTTCCTCTACGCCGGGTCGATCCTGCCCGGCATCGCCCGGCTCTCGGACGGCACCGAGAAGACGGTCACCATCATCGATGCCTTCGAAGCGGTCGGCGCCTGCGCGGCGGGACTGATGTCGCGGGCCGATGTGGATGCCATCGAGCGCGCCATCTGCCCCGGCGAAGGTGCCTGCGGCGGCATGTACACCGCCAACACGATGGCCTCGGTGGCTGAGGCGATCGGCATGTCGCTGCCCGGCTCGGCCGCCCCGCCGGCCACCGACCGGCGCCGCGACGGTTTCGCCCGGCGTTCCGGTGAGGCGGTGGTGAACCTGCTGCGTCGTGGAATCACCGCCCGCGACATCATGACCAAGGAGGCGTTCGAGAACGCCATCGCCGTGGTGATGGCCTTCGGCGGCTCGACCAATGCGGTGCTGCACCTGCTGGCCATCGCCCACGAGGCCGAGGTGGAGTTGACCATCGACGACTTCCAGCGGGTCGGCGCCAAGGTGCCGCACCTGGCCGATGTGAAGCCGTTCGGCGCCTACGTGATGACCGACATCGACCGGGTCGGCGGCGTCCCGGTGGTGATGAAGCTGCTGCTCGATTCGGGCCTGCTGCACGGCGACTGCCTGACCGTGACCGGCAAGACGATGGCCGAGAACCTGGCCCACATCGCCCCGCCGGACCCCGACGGCAAAGTCATCCGGGCCATGCAGCAGCCGATCCACCACACCGGCGGCATCACCATCCTGAAGGGCTCGCTGGCACCCGAGGGCGCGGTGGTGAAGAGCGCCGGCTTCGACGATTCGGTGTTCGAGGGCACCGCCCGGGTCTTTGACGGCGAACGTGCCGCGATGGACGCCGTCGAGGCCGGCACGCTCGGCAAGGGCGACGTCGTGGTGATCCGCTACGAAGGCCCCAAGGGTGGCCCGGGCATGCGCGAGATGCTCGCCGTCACCGGCGCGATCAAGGGCGCCGGGCTCGGCAAGGACGTGCTGCTGCTCACCGACGGCCGGTTCTCCGGCGGCACCACCGGGCTGTGCGTCGGCCACGTCGCGCCCGAAGCCGTCGACCTCGGCCCGATCGCGTTCGTGCAGGACGGCGACCGGATCCGGCTGGACGTCGCCAACGGACGCCTCGACCTGCTGGTCGATCCGGACGTGATGCGCACCCGGCAGGACGCCGGCGTCACCCACCCCGCACCTAAGTACACCCGCGGTGTGCTGGCCCGCTACCGCAAGCTGGTCACCTCAGCCAGCCGGGGAGCCGTCCTCGACTGAGACCGGCCACCGCTGGTCGAGACCCCTCGTCATCCCGCTGACGGTCCCTCGTCATCCCGCGCTTGCCCCGGGATCTCATCGTCGGCGTGCGGGGAGATCCCGGCGTTCGCCGGGATGACGGGTGTGGGACGACGGGGCCACCGCTGGTCGAGCTTGTCGAGACCCCTGCCGCGGGTTCCGACAGGCTCAATCGACGGCGCCGGGATGGCTCTGCCGGACGGCAGTGACGAGGTCGGTGAGCATCCGTTCCAGAAGGTCGCGCTCCTGGGGTGGCAGGCGGTCCGTGACGGCCTTGGTGGCGTCGGTCATTGGCCGGTAGAGACGCCGCAGTTCGTCGAACCGGTCGGTCGAGCGCAACTGGGCCGACCGGCCGTCGGCGGGATGCCGTTCCCGGGCGACCCATTGCTGCTGTTCGAGGCGAGCGAGCACGCCGGTCAGGGTTGCCCGTGGCAGGCCGGTCCGGGCGGCCAGGTGCGAGGGAGTGCACGGGCCTTCGCGGTCGATGACATCGAGGACGTCCAGATCGCGCGGGTTCAGGCCGGCGGCTGTGGCGATCTTGTCATTGACGATCTGGAGTTCGATCCGCAACTGCCGGACGGCATCCCTGATCGACGTATCGATCATCGGGACGTCCGGCGTCGGTTCGTGGTGGGGGATACCGCTCGGCGCAGGTGGTCGTCGCGGCCCAGCTCGGCGACCATGGCGGCGGCGAGATCGGCGCGGGTGGTGATGCCCTGGGTGGGGTGGTCGAGGTCGAGGCGGTAGTCGGAGACCTGGTCGGCATCGATGAGCCGGCCCGGTCGCATCACCGTCCAGTCGAGGTCGTCGACGGTCTGCAGGTATTCCTCCATGGCGCGCATGTCCGCGTACAGCGTGCGGCCGATGACGTTGCGGAGCAGCGGAAAGACCAGATGGTCGGCGAACCAGTTCCCTCGCGGCGGCGGATAGGTGAGCCCCGAACTGACCGCGACCAGGCGCCTGGCCGAGGGGTTGCGCCGCATCGCCTCGACGATGTTCCGAGTCCCCACGGAGTAGATGCTGACCGGATGCCGGGTGTAGGCGCAGCCGAGGGTGGACAGCACGGCGTCGGCGGTGGCGACCGCCTCGTCCAGGCCGTTGCCGGAGAGGGCATCGGCCTGCGCGACGGAGAGTTCGGGATGCGGATCGAGCGGCAGCGGATCCGGACGGCGACTCACCGCCGTCACCGTATGGCCCGCCCGCAGGGCCTCTCGGCACAGCCACAGCCCGGTGGGTCCGGCCGCTCCGACGATGGTGACTCGCACGTTGTCCTCCGATGCTTTGGGCCCGCCCCATGCGGCAGATAGTACGGAAACCGTATCATCTGGCATCGCGGAACTGCAGCGCGCCCCGTCGTCATCCCCGGCACGCGTCTCGTCGTCATCCCGGGCTTGCCCCGGGATCTCGTCGCCGGTGCGCGGGGGAGATCCCGGCGTTCGCCGGGATGACGGTGGGACGGTGGGGTCGTCTCAGCAGTCGCGCAGACGCTGCAGCACGTCGTCCAGCATCTGCTCGGTGAGCTTGCCGGTGAAGGTGTTCTGCTGGCTGACGTGATAGCTGCCGAACAGTCGCACGGTGCGATCGCCGACCCCCAACTCGGCCTCGGCGCCGTGCCCGAACCGCGGCCTCGGACGGGGCACCGACCAGCCGAGCCGGCGCGCGGCGGCCAGGGTGGCGTCCCAGCCGATCGCCCCGAGCGCGAGTATTCCCCGTAGCCGGGGCGTGATCAGGGTCAGTTCACGGTCCAGCCAGGACGAGCAGGTCGCCTTCTCGACGGTGCTCGGCTTGTTGTCCGGAGGCGCGCAACGCACGGTGGCGGTGATCCGCAGATCGCGCAACGCCAGGCCGTCCCCGGCATGGAGCGCGGTCGGCCGGCTGGCCAGGCCGGCCCGGAACAGCGCCGCGTACAGCCAGTCCCCGGAACGGTCGCCGGTGAACATCCGCCCGGTCCGGTTGGCCCCGTTGGCCGCCGGCGCCAACCCGACGATCAGCAGGGTGGCGGCGTCGTCGCCGAAGGTGGGCACCGGACGCCCCCAGTACGGCTGGTCGGCGAAGGACGCCCGGCGTCCGAGGGTCGCCACGCTTTCCCGCCAACTCACCAGCCGCGGGCAGGCCCGGCACACCGACGAGCGGGCCTGCAACTCATCCAGGCTCGCGGACGCCGCCAGTCGCGCCACGTCCGCGGCGTCCAGTGCGACCGGAGTGGCCGCCGTCGCCGGATCCCCCGGCCACCCGGTGCCCGGCGGCACCGGAGAACCGAACGGCCGCCCGGTGATCGGGTGCGGATCGGTCAACGCCGGCCGGCCAGGCGTCGGAAAACCAGGTGGGCGCAGCCGATCACCAGCAACACGATGCCGATGGCGAGCACCCGCGGGGTGCGCATCTCGGGGTCGTCCTCGGACAGCAGAAGGTACAGCAGCCCGAACAGGAGATTGAGCACCATCGGTGCCAGGACCAGGACGCCCACGGCGATCCGGATCGGATGCCGATGCGGCGTCGACGGCTTCCCCGCGGCGAGTTCCCGCGGCACCGGCCCGAGCACCTCGACAGGCGTGGTGCCGAGGTAGATCCCGGCCGCCGCGGAGTCCGGATCCTGCCCGATGTTCACCGGACGGCGCGCCGGAATCGGACCCATCGGCTGCTGATCGAAGAGCGCCATCGCCACCGCCTCCTCAGGCTCTACCCGAACGTGGCCGCAGTGTAACCCCGGCATCCGGACGGCGAACCTCACGTAGCCTGACCGGGTGCGGATCGCGACCTGGAATGTGAACTCGGCCAAACAGCGAATGCCTCGGTTGCTGCCCTGGCTGGACGAGCGGCGTCCGGACGTCGTCTGCCTGCAGGAGACCAAGCTCACCGACGACGCCTTCGCGGAGTTGTTCGCCGAGCCGCTGGCGGAACGCGGCTACGAGTTCGCCAGCAACGGCCAGGGTCAGTGGAACGGTGTCGCGCTGCTCTCCAAGGTCGGGCTGGACGACGTCGAGCGCGGCTTCCCCGACATGCCCGGCTTTCCCGGACCCGAGGCGCGGGCGATCAGCGCCGACTGCGATGGCCTGCGGGTGCACAGCCTGTACGTGCCGAACGGCCGGGAGCCCGACTCCGACCACTACCGCTACAAGCTGGACTGGCTGGCCGCGCTGCGCGCCGACGTGGCCGCCGGCCCGCAACGGGTGGCGCTGTGCGGCGACATGAACATCGCCCCGACCGACGCCGACGTCTTCGACCCGCAGGCTTACATCGGCCAGACCCACGTCACCGAACCGGAGCGCGCGGCGCTGCAGGCGCTCACCGATCTCGGGTTGCACGACGTCGTCCGCGACCGCTGGCCGACCCAGCGGGTGTTCAGCTACTGGGACTACCGGGCCGGCATGTTCCATCAGGATCTCGGCATGCGGATCGATCTGGTGCTGGCCGACACGGCGACGGCGTCCCGGGTGGCGGCGGCCTGGATCGACCGGCAGGCCCGCAAGGGCACCGGCCCCAGCGACCACGCCCCGGTGATGGTCGACCTCGACGAGGCGCCGGACGGCGACATCGGGCCGATGGTCCCGCCGCCGTCCGCACCACGCACACCACGCCGGGGAACCCGCAAGCTGCCGCAGTCGCGGTAGCTGGCCACACAGGACGCCGCGGTCGTAGTCGGAGTCCGGCACGGCCTGTGCCAGAATCGGGGCCAGTGTCCGTTCTGATCGGGAGTTTGCATGCAGTCGTGCGAGGCTTGTGGCCGACCGCTTTCCGATGACGCGTTGCGTTGCCCCGCCTGTGGACGTCCGGTTCCGGACGCCGTCCGCGACGATGCCGGGCAGTCGCAGGACGCCGAGCGAACCGGAGAGATCCCGCCGGTCCGTTTCACCGGCGACCCGGCCGGTCCCAGTGAATCCTCACCCGAGTCCGACGACTGGGATCCGGACGAGACCACCCGGTTCCGGCCCGTCGAAGACACCAGCCGCAACCGGCGCAACACGCTGGCCCTGGTCAGCCTGTCGGTGGCCCTGATCGCGGCCGTGGTGAGCCTGGCCTGGCTGATCGGGCAGACCGTCGGTGCCCGTCCGATCACCTCCGGTTCGGCGCCCGCCACCGTCACCGCCACTCCGCTGAGCAGCACGCCGCCGCGCAGCGCGGTGGTCTGCACCACCGAGGTGGCCCGCAGCACCAACACCAGCTGTGCGGTCGCCACCCGGGTGCTGTCGGCCGTCCGCACGCTGGGGACCGACCTGCCGGACAAATTCCGGGTGACCATCGTCGATCCGAACAGCCAGAAGAACGCCACCTACGTGTGCTCGATCAAGGCATGGATCGAGTGCTCAGGCCCCGGCGACGCCCGGGTCTACGTGCGCCGGCTGATCTGATCCGGCGGCTTCAGCCGGGTTCCGGAGCGATCCGCGCCGAGACCAGGCAGGCCGTCCGCAGCTTCGCCCACGACGAATGCACCGTCAGCGTCGACAGTGTCGCCGGCGGGTACCGGTAGGCGATCAGGGCCCGCGCCTCGGCGTCCGATGAGCCGTCGGCCAGAGCATGCGCCAGCGCCGGAATCCCCGGCGCGTGACCGACCACGAGCAGGCTGCTGCAGCCGCTCGGCACGGTCATCAGCTCCTCGAGGATCGACATCGCACCGGCGTTGTAGATGGCATCGCTCGACCAGATCGGCACGCCGAGGCCGAGCGCCTCGGCGGTCTGCATGGTGCGGGTGGCGGACGACGCCAGGATCAGTTCGATCCCGGCGCCGCGCAGATGTTCGCCGACACCACGTGCCTGCACGATGCCACGGGTGCTCAGCCGGCGGGCATGATCGCCGCCGGGGCCGGGCGCCTGCCATTGGGCCTCGGCATGGCGCAGCAGGTGCAGTGTGCTCACTCGGTCAGGACTCGGGCTCGGGCTCGGAGCGGGTGAACTCGTTCTCGTAATCGGTGCCCTGGGCCCGCCGCCAGCTCTCGAAGATCTCGGCCTCCGCTTCGGTGCGGCCGACCCAGACTGCGCCCTCGACCGACTTGCCGGGCTCGAGGTCCTTGTAAACGGCGAAGAAGTGCTCGATCTCGAGCAGGGTGAGCTGGGGCAGATCCTTCAGCTCGGTGAGGAAGTCCTGCCGATGGTCGGCGGTCGGGATGCACAGCACCTTGTCGTCGCCGCCCATCTCGTCGGTCATCCGGAACATGCCGATCGCGCGGCACTCGATCAGCGCACCCGGGAAGGTGGCTTCGGGAACCAGCACCATGGCGTCCAGCGGATCGCCGTCCTGGCCGAGGGTGCCCTCGATGAAGCCGTAGTCATTCGGGTACTGGGTCGAGGTGAACAGCGTCCGATCGAGCCGGATGCGGCCGGTGTGGTGGTCCATCTCGTACTTGTTCTTGGTGCCCTTGGGAATTTCGATCGTCACATCGAAATGCAGGGTGGCTGGAATCTTGGCGCGTGTGAACTCGGCCACTACGGTTCCCCTTTCGGAGGCTGTCATGATGGCGTGGTGCCACGCTCGACCCTATCGCCAACCATGCCCGCGGCAACATGCCGAAAGCGGTAGCCCGGACGGCCGCCCGCCGGGCCCGGACGGTGGTGCTGGTGCTGCTCGCGGTCGTCGTGGTGGGCGCGACCACTCTGCTGGCGGTGCCGCAATGGCGCGCCGCGGTGCTGCCGAGCGCGACCGTGGTGCGGAACTCGCCGCCACCGGCCGGCTATCGGGCACCGGTCACCGCAAGTCCGGCGGCGCTGCCGCTGGACGACCTCAGCCAAACCCCGGCGCCGGCCGCCAAGGAGCTGCTCGCCAGGCTGGCCAAGCTGCCGAAGGGGGCCGCCGGCAAGACCTCGGTGGTGGTCGCCGATCCGCAATCGGGGCAGACCCTGATCGATCGCGGCGACCGGCCGGCCGTTCCGGCGTCCACGCTGAAGCTGTTGAGCGCCCTGGTGGCGCAGGAGACGCTCGGTAACGACCGGAGGTTCGCCACCACGACGGTGAGCCCGAAGGCCGGGACGGTGGTGTTGCGCGGCGGCGGCGATCCGCTGCTGCGCGACGCCCGCGCCGACGGACGTGCCTCGCTGCAGCAACTGGCCAACTCGACCGCCGCCGAACTCGTCCGTGCCGGGACGACCCGGGTGAAGCTCGGCTACGACGCAACGCTGTTCACCGGTAACCCCTGGCACCGGCACTGGACCGACAATTACCGCTATTCGGTGGCCCCGATCACCGCACTGATGATCGACGGCGGACGCACCCGCACCGGCGAGGCCGACAAGAATCCGGCCCGCACGGCCGCCGAGAAGTTCGCGAAGCGGCTGACCAAAGCCGGTGTCACGGTGACCGCGGTCACGCCGATGAAGGCACCGGACGACGCCCGCGAACTGGCGGCCGTCCAGTCGCCCAGCGTCGAGGAGCTGATCGCGCACGCCCTGCAGGCCAGCGACAACACCGCGGTCGAGACCCTCACCCGACAGGCGGCGCTGGCCTCGGGGCAGCGCGGCGACTTCGCCGGTGCGAGCCGCACGGTGACCGACACGTTGCGCCGGCTCGGGTTGTGGGCGTCCGGCATGGTCATCGACGACACCTGCGGGTTGAGCCGGGAGAACCGGGTCACGCCGGGGGTGCTGGTGAAGGCCGTCCAGTTGGTGCTCACCGAGGAACGTTTCCGTTCCCTGCTGGAGGGGTTCCCGGTCGGCGGCGTGACCGGCACCCTGACCGACCGGTTTGACGATGCCCGTGAGCGAGCCGGACGCGGCGTCGTCCGGGCCAAGACCGGCAGCCTGCGCGACGTCACCACGCTGGCCGGCTACCTGGTCACCTCCGACGGTGCGCCGGTGGTCTTCGCCCTGGTCGCCAACCAGGTGAGCCGGCCGTTGGCCGTCCGAGACTGGATGGACACCACCACGGCCCGCTGGGCGGCGTGCGGCTGTGGCTGAATCTGACGACGGCTCGGTCGCGGTGCCCGCGGTGGACTGGTCGGTGGCCGCCGGTGTCGGACGGCGACTGGTCCCGGCCGGCCCGGAGTTGAGCCGCGACGAGGCGTCCGACGTGGTGGCCGAGCTGCGGTCCAGCGCAGATCGGGCGACGGACGCCGTGGCCGCGGCCAGCGGACTGGCCGTCCCGCCGTCCACCGAGACCCTGGTGCTGGACCGGGCCGGCTGGGTGAGCGCGGTGGTGTCGATGACCGAAGCCATGCTGCTCACCATCGGCCAGACGCCGCCGGCGACGCTGGGTGAGAAGGTCTCCGGACGTCTCGCCGGCGCCCAACTGGGCTCGGCGCTCGCCTTCGTGGCGACCCGCATCCTCGGCCAGTACGACCCTTATTCGCCGGTGCCGCGGCTGTTGCTGGTCGCACCCAACATCGTCGCCGCCGAACGGTCGATGGCGGTCGAGCCGCGCGGCTTCCGGCAGTGGGTCTGCCTGCACGAGCAGACCCATCGGTTCCAGTTCGGTGCTGCGCCCTGGCTGGCGGTCCACCTGCTCAGCCTGCTGCGTGACGTCTTCGACGACGCCGGCGAACGGTCCGGACGGCTCCGGCTGCTGTCGGTTCCGCAAGCAGCCGCGCTCGACAGGGTGACCGCGGTGATGTCGCTGCTGGAGGGTCATGCCGACGTGGTGATGGACTCCGCCGCCGACCCTCTGGTGCCGCAGGCCGCCCTGCTGCGCCAACGGTTTGAGGGCCGCCGGGACGCCGGCGGGCTGATCCAGGTGCTGTCCCGGATCCTCGGCCTGCAGGCCAAACGGGAGCAGTACCTGCACGGCGCCCGGTTCTGTCGCGCGGTGATCGCCGAGGCCGGGGTCGACGGCCTCAACCTGGCGTTCCGAGCACCCGAACTGCTGCCCACCCTCGACGAGCTGCACAACCCGGCCGGATGGCTGCGCCGGGTGCCTCAGCGGGTCGGCTGATGGCCCGCCGGGCGCTCGGGCCGGCCACCCTGGCGATGGTTGCCGCCATCGAGCGGATCCACGGCGGCGAGGACGTGCTGGTCGCCTGCTCGGGTGGTGCCGATTCGCTGGCGCTGGCGCACGGCGTCCGGCTGGCCGCGCGGCGGTCCGATTTCGCGGCGCGTGCGGTGGTTGTCGACCACGGTTTGCAAGGCGGCTCCGCCGCCCATGCCGAGGTGGTCGCGGCCGGCCTTGACCAGGCGGGGCTGCCGGCGCAGGTCGTCACGGTGCGGGTGGATGCCGACGGTTCCGGCCCGGAGGCGGCGGCACGGGAGGCGCGGTATCGCGCGCTCAGCGACGTCCGGCGGCCGGGGGAGGTGTGCTACCTCGGCCACACCCGCGACGATCAGGCTGAAACGGTGCTGCTCGGGTTGGCCCGTGGTTCCGGGCTGCGCTCACTGGCCGGCATGGCGCAGCGCCGCGACGGCTTCGCGCGTCCGCTGCTCGACCTGCCCCGGGCCACCACCCGGGAGTGCTGCCGTGAACTGGGCCTGGCCTGGTGGGACGACCCGCACAACACCGAGCGGCGGTTCACCCGGGTGCGGGTCCGTGAGGCCGTCCTGCCGGTGCTGGAACGCGAACTCGGCCCCGGCGTCGCCGAGGCGCTGGCCCGTACCGCCGCACTGGCCCGCGAGGACGCCGACGCCCTGGACGAGCTCGCCGCCGCCGTGCAGGCCCCCGATGAATTGCCGTGCGTCGTCCTCGAACAACTGCCGGCGGCGTTGCGGCAGCGGGTGCTGCGGCGCTGGCTGCTGAGCCAGGGCGCCACCGAGGTGAACCGGGGTCACACCCTCGCGGTGGCGGAGCTGGTCATCGGCTGGCGGGGCCAGCGCTGGGTGGAGGTGCCCGGCGTCCGGGTGGTGCGCCGCGACGGGCTGTTGGTCGCTCTCCCTCCGGCCGGTGTCGAGTGACGGTTCGGCACAACGCTCAGGTTTCGCTAAGGTGCGCGTGTGGACGCCAGTGACATTCGGTCCGACCTCATCGACGTGCTCTACACGTCCGACCAGATTCAGGACCGGTTGCAGGCTCTGGCCGCCGAGATCGAGACCGACTACGACGGTCGGGATCTGCTGCTGGTCGGTGTCCTCAACGGCGCCCTGATGGTGATGGCCGACCTGTCCCGAACCCTCGTCCGGCATTGCGAGATGGACTGGATGGCAATCTCGTCCTACGGCTCGGGCACCCAGAGTTCCGGTGTGGTGCGCATTCTGAAAGACCTCAACACCGATCTGGCCGGACGTCACGTGCTCGTCGTCGAGGACATCGTCGACACCGGTCTGACGCTGGCGTACCTGATCCAGAACCTGAAGTCGCGCAACCCGGCCAGCCTCGAAGTGATGGCCATGTTCCGCAAACCGGACGCCCTGAACAGCCCGGTCGCGGTGAAGTACGTCGGGTTCGACCTGCCCAACGAGTTCGTCGTCGGCTACGGCCTCGACTACGCCGGGCGGTACCGCAACCTGCGTGACGTCGCCACCCTGTCTCCGCACGTCTACTCCTGAGGCTCGGGCGGCCGGGCCCGGGCGGGAAACGCCCGTCTATCCTTGGGGATCGACGGCGGCCGCCGCGCTCAACAAAGGTGGGTAATGAAGGCTCAACGACTGTTCCGAGGACCGATCCTGTGGATCATCCTGGCGTTCCTCGGGATCGCGCTGCTTATCGACTACATCGGCAATGCCAACGGCTACCAGGCCAAGCCCACCTCCGAAGTGGTCGCGCTGATCAACAGCGACACCCCGCTGAAGAGCGTCACCCTGGTCGAGGGCGAGCAGGACATCCGGGTCGAGCAACAGGACGGCACCAAGGTCCGGGCCAAGTGGATCGGTAACCAGAGCCAGCAGATCATCGACCGGCTGAACCAGCGGATGGCCAACCACACCCTGGAGAGTTGGAGCGGCGACGTTCCGCAACAGGGCATCTGGAGCATGCTGCTGTTCACTGTCGGGCCGTTCCTGGTCATCGGGTTGATCTTCTTCTTCCTGCTCAACCAGATGCAGGGCGGCGGCAACCGGGTGATGGGCTTCGGCAAATCGAAGGCGAAGCTGGCCACCAAGGACACCCCGCGCACCACGTTCACCGATGTCGCCGGTTGTGAAGAGGCCATCGAGGAACTCCAGGAGATCCGCGAATTCCTTTCCGAGCCGGCCAAATTCCAGGCCGTCGGCGCCAAGATTCCCAAGGGCGTGCTGCTCTACGGCCCGCCCGGCACCGGCAAGACCCTGTTGGCCCGCGCGGTGGCCGGCGAGGCCGGCGTCCCGTTCTTCTCGATCTCGGGTTCCGACTTCGTCGAGATGTTCGTCGGTGTCGGCGCGTCCCGCGTCCGCGATTTGTTCGAGCAGGCCAAGGAGGCCGCCCCGGCGATCGTCTTCATCGACGAGATCGACGCCGTCGGACGGCACCGCGGCGCTGGCATGGGCGGCGGCCACGACGAGCGTGAGCAGACACTGAACCAGCTGCTGGTCGAGATGGACGGCTTCGACGTCCGCGGCGGCGTGGTGCTGATCGCCGCCACCAACCGTCCGGACGTGCTCGACCCGGCCCTGCTGCGGCCGGGCCGGTTCGACCGGCAGATCCCGGTCGAGGCGCCCGACATGAAGGGCCGGCTGCAGATCCTGCGGGTGCACGCCGCGAACAAGCCGATGGCCCCGGACGCCGATCTCGAGTCGGTGGCCAAGCGCACCCCCGGGTTCACCGGCGCCGATCTGGCCAACGTGCTGAACGAGGCGGCGCTGTTGTGTGCCCGGCAGAACCAGCGCTACCTGACCAAGGAACATCTGGACGAGGCCATCGACCGGGTGATCGCCGGCCCGCAGAAGCGCTCCCGGATCATGAACGAGCGCGAACTGCTGATCACCGCCTACCACGAGGGCGGCCACGCCCTGGTCGCCGCGGCGATGCCCGGCACCGACCCGGTGCAGAAGGTGACCATCCTGCCCCGCGGCCGTGCGCTCGGCTACACGATGGTGATGCCCGACTCGGACAAGTACTCCAAGACCCGCGGCGAACTGCTCGACCAGCTGGCCTACATGCTGGGTGGCCGGGCCGCCGAGGAGCTCGTCTTCCACGACCCGACCACCGGTGCCGCCAACGACATCGAGAAGGCCACCAACACCGCGCGGGCCATGGTCACCAAATACGGCATGACCGAACGGCTCGGTGCGGTGAAGCTGGGCAATGACTCCGACGAACCGTTCCTGGGCATGCAGGCCGGCATGGGCGGCGGGCACCGCGACTACTCCGACGCGATCGCGGCCGCCATCGACGCCGAGGTCGCCGGGCTGATCAACACCGCCCACCAGGAGGCGTTCGACTGCCTGGTGACCAACCGCGAGGTGCTCGACGAACTGGTCCGACAGCTGTTCGAGAAGGAAACCCTGGACAAGGAGCAGGTGGCCAAGATCTTCGAGCCGCTGGTGCGCTGGCCGAAGCGTCCGGCCTGGACGGGTTCCGACACCCGGGTGCCGTCCGACCTGCCGCCGGTCGATCCGCCGCCGCCCGCGCCCAAGCCGGAGCCGACCTACGGCCCGCCGCTGCTCGGACCCAACGGCTCGATCCAGGTGCCGGTGCCGACCACCCCCGGTGGTGGCGCCCCGCAGCCGCCGCACGACCCGTCCCAGCCGCAGTGGCAGCCGCCCTACGGCGGCCAGCCCCCGTACGGCCAGCAGCCTCCCCAGCAGCCGCCGGCCGGTTGGGCGCCTCCGCCGGAGCGCTGACATGCCGGTGGACCAACCACGGGTGGCGGCCGCCGTCCGCGAGATCCTCGCTGCGATCGGTGAGGATCCCGACCGGGAGGGGCTACGCGAGACACCCGCCCGGGTCGCCCGCGCCTACGCCGAGATCTTCGCCGGCCTGGACGGCGACCCCGCCGATGCGCTCCGCACCACCTTCGACATCGCCCACGACGAGCTGGTGCTGGTCAAGGACATCGAGGTGTGGAGCACCTGCGAGCATCACCTGGTGCCGTTCACCGGGGTCGCCCACGTGGGCTACATCCCGGCCGTCGACGGACGGATCACCGGGCTGAGCAAGCTGGCCCGGCTGGTCGACGTGTTCGCCAAGCGCCCGCAGGTGCAGGAACGGCTGACCAGCCAGGTGGCCGACGCCCTGGTCGAGCACCTGCAGCCCCGCGGCGTGATCGTGGTGATCGAATGCGAGCACCTGTGCATGACCATGCGCGGCGTCCGCAAGCCCGGCTCGAAGACGGTGACTTCCGCCGTCCGGGGCGCACTGCGCAACCCGGCCACCCGGGCCGAGGCGATGAGCCTGATCATCGGCTGAGTTCGAACCGCTTTCCGGCCGAAATACGGCCGCCGGCGCACCCTGTCGAGGCGTCACACCGTTTCCCGGTTGAAATCAGCGGTCTGAAAAAGTTCCTAATCAACCGGCAATTGGTTCGGGCTGATCAGTGCCGACCCCTGTCGTATAACCACCACGAAGCGGTTTGCGCGGTTCAACGCAGCCGAAAGAATGCGCGCAGCGATGGCTCGGATTCGCCGACCTCGATGAAGCCGAGAGCCTCATAGAAGGCTCGTTGGCCGGGTTCAGCGTCGGTCAATAGAACCTGTTGCCGGACCTCGCCCGGGCCCTGCAGGACCGTCTCGACCAATCGGCGCCCCAGGCCCTCGCGTCGGTGTGAGGGGTCGACCAGCACGTCCTGCAGGTAGGCGATGGTGGAGCCGTCGCCGACGATTCGGGCCAGCCCCACCAGCTTCCCGTGGGATCGAGCGGTCACCACCCGCAGCGATCCGCGAACAGCCCGGACGAGAGTGTCGGGCTGGCGGGTGTATGCCGTCCAGCCGACAGAGCCGTACAGTTCGAGCAGTTCCTCGCGGCCCGGCTCGTCGACCTCGCTGAGTATCACTTCGCTCATGAATGAGAGCGTGGCACGAAGGGTGCGGCTCCTGGTGCCCCGGACGGTTTGGTAACAACCAGAAGCAGGGTCGAACCAGCCGGGCGGCTGGATAGGCTGCCGCGGGTGAGGCAGTTGCAGAGCGCTGGGCGGACCCTGGTGATGGGCATCGTCAACGTCACGCCGGACTCGTTCTCTGACGGCGGCGACTTCCTGTCGGCTGAGGCGGCCATCGCCCGCGGACGGCAGCTGCTGGCCGAGGGCGCCGACCTGATCGACGTGGGCGGCGAGTCGACCCGGCCCGGGGCGGCGCGGGTACCGGTGCAGGAGGAACTGCGCCGGGTGCTGCCGGTGATCGCCGAACTGGTGGCCGCAGGGGCCGCGGTCAGCATCGACACCACCCGTGCCGAGGTGGCGAAGGCGTCGGTGGCCGCCGGCGCCGAACTGGTCAACGACGTCTCCGGCGGCCTGGCCGATCCGGCCATGCTGGACGTGGTCGCCGAACTGGGCGTGGGCTACGTCGCGATGCATTGGCGCGGCCATTCCGACGTGATGCAGCAACTCACCCACTACGACGACGTGGTCCGCGACGTCGCCGCCGAACTTGCGCAGCGCCGGGACGCCGCGCTGGCAGCGGGTATCGCCCCGGATCGGCTGGTGCTCGACCCGGGGCTCGGTTTCGCCAAGACCCCCGACGCCAACTGGACGCTGCTGGCCCGCCTGGAAGAGCTGGCCGCACTGGGTCAGCCGCTGCTGATCGGCGCTTCCCGCAAACGCTTCCTGGGCGAACTTCTCGACGGACGCGAACCGCGGCAACGTGACGATGCCTCGGTGGCACTCACCGCGCTGTGCGCCGAGCGCGGTGTGTGGGGCGTGCGCACCCACACCGTCCGGGCGCACGCCGATGCCGTCGCGGTGGTGGCCAGGCTCGCGCAGGAGCGCCGCGGTGGGGTGCAGTAGGGTCTTGTCGGAGGTGAGCGCATGGCAGAGCCGAGTCCCGACCGGGTCCGACTGACCGGAATGCGGTTCCGGACCACCCACGGGGTCTATGACTTCGAACGGGTCGAGCCGCAGGATTTCGTGGTCGACGTGACCTGTGATCTGGTTCCTCGCGCCGCCTCCGACGAACTCGCCACGACCGTGGACTACGCCGAACTCTCCACGGCGATCGCCGGCGATGTCACCGGCGAACCGGTGAACCTCATCGAGACCCTCGCCGAGCGGATCGCGGCCACCTGCCTGAGCCGTCCGCTGGTGTCGGCTGTCGAGGTCACCGTTCACAAACCGCAGGCCAGAATGCCGGTCGAACTGGCCGATGTGGCTGTCACCATCACCAGGAGGCGCACCGCGTGACCGACTTCAACCCCAACGTCCACCTCGATCTCGATGTCGACACCCTGTCGGGCATGGTGCCGCTGCGTCAGGTGATCTTCTCGATCGGCTCCAATCTCGGCGACCGGCTGGCCTACCTGCAGGGCGCCGTCGACCTGCTTCGCAACACCCCGACGCTGAGCATCGCCGACGTCTCCGGGGTGTACGAGACGGCACCCGTCGGGCCGGTGCAGGAGCAGCCGGATTTCCTCAACATCATCGTCCGCGCCGACAGCACCCTGGCGTCCCTGGTGCTGCTGGAACGCGCCCAGGCCATCGAGAAGAACTTCCTGCGCACCCGCGAGGTGCCGGGGGGAGCCCGCACCCTCGACGTCGACCTGATCACGGTCGGCAACCGGATCAAGGAAACCCCCGAACTGACGCTGCCGCATCCGCGGGCGCATCAGCGCGCGTTCGTGCTGGTGCCCTGGCTCGACATCGACCCGGACGCCGCCCTGCCTACCCTCGGACGGGTCGCCGACCTGCTCAGTGACGTCGACACCTCAGGCGTGCGGCGCCGCGACGACCTCGTCATCGATCTGTGATGTCCGAGCCTCGGCCGAGCGTCGAGCGAACCAGCCGTACCGTGCTGGTGATCGCTGCGGTCGTGGGTGCCGGGCTGGCTTGGATCGTGCTGTCCAGTACGGAGAGCTTCGGCTGGTCGATCCCCTTGGTTCCGCCGTTCACCGCGGTCGCGGTGGCCGTCCTCGCCGTGGCGACCTGGCTGGCCGCTCGCTGGATGCACCGCACCGTGCAGGTGCGCCGGGTACCTGTCGAGCCAGCGCGGGCGATTGCCCTGCTGCTCGCCGGCAAGGCGGCGTTGATCGGTGGCACCGCGCTGGCGGCCGGCTACGCCGTGATCGCATTGCGCTCGCTGCCCAACCTGGACGCCGCCCTGCCGCGCGAGCGGGTCATCTCGGCGGCCGTGTCGGCGGTGCTCAGCGTGGCGCTGGCAGTGGCCGGATCGGCCCTCGAGCGGGCCTGTCGGGTGCCTCCGGACGATGAATCCGGCGACGCGCCAGGGGCTGAGGACGGCGAGAGCGGCAGCCCCGGTTAGGCTTCGGCCGTGAAGCCGCACCCGGGACGTGTCCGTCGCCCCACCCGAGCCCGGGTGGTGTCCTGGACGACCCTTGCCCTGGTCAGTTGTGTGGCGGTGCTCGCCTATCTCTTCGGCGACCAACTCGGTCGTGGCCTCGGGCTGGTCGCACTGCTGGCCGGCGCCGCCCTGGCCTGCCTGCTGGCCTGGCGTGAGAATCGGACGGCGCAGCGGCTTCGTGAGGCTCGTGCCCTGCACCAGGTGCTGGTGCACGCCGAGCAGCTACGCGCCGAACGTGCTCGTCAGCGTGCGGTGGTCGAAGTCCTCGGCTCGCGCGTGGAGGCGCTGCACCGGCAACTCGAGACCTCCGGTCGGCGGGTGTGTGCGCTGCGCCAGGAGGTTTCCACCCTGCGCGGCAACTACGAGGCGCTGCGCGTCGAGCTGGAACTTCAAGCCGTGCTGGAATCCGATGCCCGCATCGTCGAACTCGGCCGCTCCGGCCAGGTGATCGATCCGTGGGTGACCGCCCGCGAACTGTGGAGCCGCGACGAGAGTGTTCGTCGGCTCGCCTAGCCTGGACCGGGGCTGAGCCCGGATCCACCGATCTGCGGCTACTGCGCGACCCCAGCTGGGGGCAATGGCTGTGCCGGGCATGCTCGCCGGGCTAAGAGATTCCGCGGCTGGGTAAGTCGCTTGGTCACCCGACGCGTACCCGACACCTTCTGTTTACTCTTCTTAGTCGTGGTCAGTACTCATGTACGCACCTCAACGACGCCCAACTCGACAGCCCGCACCGCGAACCTCTAATCAGATTAGGTGTCGAGAAATCCCAATTCTCGGTTAAAGCGAAGACTCGGAATGTTTTGCGGGCGTATTGATTTCCTGTAGTGTGGAGCACAGTCGACCGATCGGGGGAGCGGTCGCGAAAGCAAAGGCACTCACACTGGGAGGATTTACTGATGGCGCAACGCATCGTCTATCGGCTCGAGGACGACTTGGACAACACCGAGGCAGCCGAGACCATCGTTTTCGGTCTCGACTCGGTGAGCTACGAGATCGACCTGTCCGATGAAAACGCCGCGAAGTTGCGTGACCTGCTGGCGCCTTATGTGGCGGCCGGACGTCGGGTCGGCGGCAAGCGCAAGGCCGGCGGACGCCGGCGCGCGGGCGGCAATAATTCGGCAACCGAGATTCGGGCCTGGGCGACCGAGAACGGCTACACGGTGTCGAGCCGTGGCCGGGTGCCCGCCGAGATTCGCGAAGCCTACGAGCGGGCTCACGCCTGAGCACACGCATCACGTCGGACGGCCCCGGGGATCTTTCCCGGGGCCGTTCGCCGTGGGCGAAGCTGGAACAGATGCCCGGACAGCCGGGTTGAATACACTGAGGGTGCCTGGGGCCTCCCCGGCGCCGACGTGAGGAGTGCGGAATGTTCGACCGGTTCACCGACCGAGCACGGCGGGTGATCGTCCTTGCCCAGGACGAGGCGCGCATGCTGAACCACAACTACATCGGCACCGAGCACATTCTGCTCGGCCTGATCCATGAGGGTGAGGGCGTTGCCGCCAAGGCGCTCGAAGCGCTCGGCATCTCGCTGGAGGCCGTCCGCGAGCAGGTCGAGGAGATCATCGGGCAGGGCCAGCAGGCGCCCACCGGGCACATCCCGTTCACGCCGCGGGCCAAGAAGGTGCTCGAACTGTCGATGCGCGAGGCGCTGCAGATCAATCACCCCTATATCGGCACCGAGCACATTCTGCTCGGCCTGATCCGCGAGGGTGAGGGCGTTGCCGCGCAGGTGCTGATCAAGCTGGGCGCCGACCTGAACCGGGTGCGCAACCAGGTGCTGCAACTGCTCAGTGGTTTCCAGGGCAAGGAGGCCGCCACCGCAGGCGCCCCCGAGACCGGGCCGCAGCAGCAGGGCTCGTCGATCCTCGACCAGTTCGGCCGCAACCTGACCCAGGCCGCCCGCGAGAACAAGCTCGACCCGGTGATCGGGCGCGAGAAAGAGATCGAGCGGGTGATGACGGTGCTGTCCCGGCGCACCAAGAACAACCCGGTGCTGATCGGCGAACCCGGCGTCGGCAAGACCGCCGTGGTCGAGGGCCTGTCCCAGGCGATCGTCCGTGGCGACGTCCCCGAGACGCTGCGTGACAAGCAGATCTACACCCTCGACCTGGGTGCATTGGTGGCCGGTTCGCGCTACCGCGGCGATTTCGAGGAGCGCCTGAAGAAGGTGCTCAAAGAGATCAAGACCCGTGGCGACGTGGTGCTGTTCATCGACGAGATCCACACCCTGGTGGGTGCCGGTGCCGCCGAGGGCGCGATCGACGCGGCGTCCATCCTGAAGCCGATGCTGGCCCGCGGCGAGCTGCAGACCATCGGTGCGACGACCCTCGACGAGTACCGCAAGTACATCGAGAAGGACGCCGCGCTGGAGCGTCGCTTCCAGCCGATCCAGGTGGCCGAGCCGTCCATCGCGTTGACCATCGACATCCTGCGCGGCCTGCGCGATCGCTACGAGGCGCACCACCGGATCACCATCACCGACGCGGCGCTGATCGCGGCGGCCCAGCTGGCCGACCGGTACATCTCCGACCGATTCCTGCCCGACAAGGCCATCGACCTGATCGACGAGGCCGGCGCTCGGTTGCGGATCCGCCGGATGACCGCGCCGCCCGACCTGCGCGAGTTCGACGAGCGGATCGCCAAGGTGCGGCTCGAGAAGGAGGCCGCGATCGACGCGCAGGACTTCGAGCGCGCCGCCCGGCTTCGTGACGACGAGCGCAAGCTGCTGATCGCCCGCTCCGAGAAGGAGGAGGCCTGGAAGGTCGGCGATTCCGACGTGCCGGCCGAGGTCGGCGAGGAAGAGATCGCCGAGGTGCTCAGCTCCGCCACCGGCATTCCGGTCTTCAAGCTGACCGAGGAGGAGTCCTCCAGGCTGCTGAAGATGGAAGAGGAGATCGGCAAGCGCTACATCGGCCAGCACGACGCGGTGAAGGCGCTGTCGCGCTCCATCCGGCGTACCCGTGCCGGGCTGAAGGACCCGAAGCGGCCCAGCGGCTCGTTCATCTTCGCCGGCCCCTCGGGCGTCGGTAAGACCGAGCTGACCAAGGCGCTGACCGAGTTCCTGTTCGGCGACGAAGACGCTCTGATCACCCTCGATATGAGCGAATACTCCGAGAAGCACACCGCCTCGAGGATGTTCGGTTCGCCCCCCGGCTATGTCGGCTACGAAGAGGGCGGCCAGCTCACCGAAAAGGTGCGTCGCAAGCCGTTCAGCGTGGTGCTCTTCGACGAGATCGAGAAGGCGCATCCGGACATCTTCAACTCGCTGTTGCAGATTCTGGACGAAGGGCGTCTGACCGACGCGCAAGGCCGGGTCGTCGACTTCAAGAACACCGTGATCGTGATGACCACGAACCTGGGGACGCGCGATATCTCCAAGTCGGTGAACCTCGGCTTCAGCCAGTCTTCGGACAGCGCCAGCAGCTACGAAAAGATGAAGGCAAAGGTCTCCGACGAACTCAAGCAGAACTTCCGTCCGGAGTTCCTGAACCGCGTCGACGAGATCGTGGTGTTCCACCAGTTGTCGCAGGCCGATATCGAGCGGATCGTCGACCTGATGGTCGCCGAGATCGAGTCCCGGCTGCGCGACAAGGACATGGGCATCGAGCTCACCCACGCGGCCAAGGCGCTGATCGCCAAGCGTGGCTTCGATCCGGTGCTGGGTGCTCGTCCGCTGCGTCGCGCGATCCAGCGCGACATCGAGGACATCCTGGCCGAGAAGATCCTCTTCGCCGACATCCACCCGGGCGAGATCGTCGTGGTGGACGTGGCACCCGAGGGTTCGGAGCTGGCGTTCACCTTCAACGGCGTCCCGAAGGCACAGATGCCGGACGTGCCGGCCGAGCTGGGTCAGACCAGCTGAGCCAGGGCACAGGGCAAGCGTGACGGGGCCCCGGGGAGAACTTCTCCCCGGGGCCCCGTCGGCGTCTAGGTGAGGGCGACCAGCAGGATCGCGAGCAGGATCAGCCCGACGAACAGCATCGAGATCACCGAGCCCACGATGCCGAGCGCGTAGCCGGCGGTCAGCGTGCCGGAGGGGCGGTACCGGCCCGGCTCGTTCCGCATGTCGCGGCGGGCCTTCGCGCCCAGGTACCAGGCGACCGGGCTGATGAACGGAAAGGCGACGAACATGGCCGCGAGGCCGACGATGCCCAGCACCAGGGTGGTGATGGCGTTCGGATGCTCGGGCAGCTCGCCGGCAACCCCGTACGGCATCTGCTGGCCGAAGGTGTAGGCGGCACTCGGCGACGGGTACTGCGGCTGCGGCACCAGCGCGCCGAACTGCTGCGGCTGCGACCACCCGCTGGGCTCGGTGGGGTCGTGCGGCTGCGGGGTCGGATTCGTGTAGTACGCCGTAGTCGGCTGCTCACGGGTCGGCGGCTCCTCGGACCGCGCCGGTTGCGGACGCGGGGTGCCGAAGCCGTCGCCGCTCGCCCAAGGCGAATACTGCTCATTGCTCATGGGTGCCCTCCTGAATCTCTACCAGGATACGAGGCGGTGGTGGCGGTCCTGAGACAGGCCCGGTGGCCCGGGTGCTATGAGGTTCCGCTAAAGCCGGTAGCCGTCCGCCTCGGCGATGACCAGTCCGTCGGCGACCAGCGAGCGCAACGCCTTGCTGGCCTGCGCGGCGTCCGGCCAGTCGGCGGTCAGCTGGTCGGCAGACGCCCTGTCGCCGGCATCGCGGTTCCGCAGCCGGTGCAGCACGTGGCCGCGGGCCGCGCGGTCG
>NZ_JASGEN010000165.1:0-23172 GCF_047606365.1 Micropruina sp.
AGTGCACTACCGATCCAGCCGCTGGCTGCTGCTTTCTTGGCTTGGTCCCTGCTGTGTTTGTCTTGAGTGGTGTCAGCCATTGACATTTTCTCTTTCGGACGGGGCCATCGTTGGCCGTGAATCGGGGCTGAATCTGGGGCCAGAAGCCGTGCTGGCAGCGATCGAGGCTGCTTAGCGAGGGACGCGCCGATGCGAGGCGCCCGCCACGATGATGCGTACGTGACTCACGACGACACCGACCGAACGGCCTTCAGCGTCACTGCCATGACAACCCCTGTGAACTCTGCGGCTTCGGTGAGCGAGCTCGCACGTTGCAACTGATTGGGCAAGGGTGGCATATCTTGCGCAAAATGTGCAAGTCTCTTGTCGGGAGCAAACTGTTGAGGGGGCTAAGCCCGCTAGCTATCGCTCATTCTGGTTTGTCTGGCACATTGCGCAAGCGTTGACAGGACTGTGCAAGATAGTCTGTGGTAATCGTCACAGCCGGAAGGAGAACGGATGACCCCGGCACCCACCCTGACCGAGGTGGCTCAGCGGGCCGGTGTGTCCGTCTCGACTGCGTCGAGGGCGTTCAGTTCGCCCGAGCGCATCGGACCGCAGACACTTGCCCGCGTCATCGCGGTGGCCGAGGACATGGGTTATCGCGCCTCGACGCCGATCCGCAAGGGGGCTGAGCTCGCGGCGGGAACCGTCGCTGTCGTCGTGCCCGATATCGGCAATCTGGTCTTTGCCGCGTTCGTCCGGGCCGCGCAGGCCCAGGGATGGCATCGCCGCCAGATGGTGTTGTTGGCCGATACCGGCGGCAGTCCCGACCAGGAGCGGGAAGTG
Organism: Micropruina sp.; assembly: GCF_047606365.1. Taxonomy (GTDB): domain Bacteria; phylum Actinomycetota; class Actinomycetes; order Propionibacteriales; family Propionibacteriaceae; genus Micropruina. The sequence continues at coordinate 829 of NZ_JASGEN010000165.1, forward strand.
ATCACCGAACTGTTGGACCGGGTCGGCTCGCTCGTGGTGTGCTCGCCGCGGCTGCCGGCATCCGAGATCGCCGAGTTGGCGAGCGGCACTCCGGTTGTGCTGGTGAACCGGGCATCGACCGAATGTCACTGCGTGCTCGCCGATTCCGAGACTGGCCTCCGTCAGGCCGTCGACTATCTCGCGGCGCTGAACCATCGACACTTTGCGTATGTTCAGGGCTCTCCGCAGTCGTGGTCGAACGAGCGCCGGGTGGCAGCGATCCAGCAACTGTGCGAGGACCGCGGTATCCGGCTCAGCCTGCTCGGTTGGCAGGAGGAGAGCCTTGCCGGAGGCTACGCCGCAGCGGCTAGCGTGATCGCGACCGGCGCCACTGCCGTAATTGCGCACAACGATGCGGTGGCGATCGGTGTGATGAACGGCGTTCGGGCCATGGGTGTTTCGGTTCCCGACGAGCTGAGCGTGATCGGCATCGATGATTCTCCGCTGGCACGTTGTGCCAGCCCCGCATTGACCAGCATCAGCGTTCCGATAGCCCAGGCGGGCGTGCTCAGCATGGATCTGCTGTTCCGGCCTACCTCGCGCACGCGCCGCATAGAGGAGCATCTGCCCACCCAGCTGGTGGTCCGAGACTCCTCCGGTGCCGCCCCGACCCGTGCGACCCCCGCCGCCGGATGATCGATAGGAGCCGATGTGCGTCGTCTGCTTCTACCGCGTGCCTCAGCCGGGCAGCCACCGATTCCGGACGCGACGGCGGCGGGGTAGTGGCCGAGGTAGCCACGGGGCGGTTAGGATCCCGCGCATGGGTGTTCTCATGGAGACGGCGGCGGCACATGATCCGTACCTGCCGTGGGTCATCGGAGGATCGGTCTTCCTCCTGCTGATGATCGGTCTGCGGGTTGTGTGGGGCGTCGGTAAGAGCCGTCCGCACAGCTGATGACCAATACCGGGCTTGCCTGGACCGATGACGGCTCCAGGCACCGACGCCTGGGTGTGATGGGCGGCACCTTCGACCCGATCCATCACGGCCACCTGGTGGCCGCCAGTGAGGTGGCCGCGAAGTTCGCCCTCGACGAGGTGGTGTTCGTACCCACCGGGCAGCCCTGGCAGAAGGCGCATCGTGAGGTGTCGCTGCCTGAGGACCGCTACCTGATGACGACGATCGCGACGGCCTCCAACCCGCGTTTCTCGGTGAGCCGCGTCGACATCGACCGTCCGGGCTCCACCTACACCCTGGACACCCTGCGCGACCTGCGCAGTCACTACGGCGAGGCCGTCGACCTGTTCTTCATCACCGGTGCCGACGCGCTGAGCCAGATCCTGACCTGGCACGGTGTGCTGGAACTCTTCGAGTTGGCTCATTTCGTGGGGGTGACCCGGCCCGGCACCACGCTGGGTGAGACCGACATCGAGCATCTGCCGCCCGACAAGGTGACGTTGCTGGAAGTGCCGGCGCTGGCCATCTCGTCCACCGACTGCCGCAACCGGGTCAAGGAGCAGTTGCCGATCTGGTACCTGGTGCCGGACGGTATCGTGCAGTACATCGCCAAACGCGGCCTCTACCGCTAGACCTCGCCGAACCGGGAGCCAGATGACTGCAACAGACCACGCGATCGCGCTGACCCGCGTCGCCGCACGTGCGGCGTCCGACAAGCTGGGTGACGATCTGGTGGCCTTCGATGTGTCCGAGGCGTTGGCGATCACGGACGTCTTCCTGATCGTCAGCGCGTCCAACGACCGTCAGGTCGGTGCCATCGTGGACGCCGTCGAAGAGGCGCTGCTGGCCCAGGGAACCAAGCCGGCCCGCCGCGAAGGACACGGCGAGAACCGCTGGGTGCTGCTCGACTTCATCGACGTGGTGGTGCACGTGATGCACTCCGAAGAGCGGGCGCTGTACGCACTCGAACGGCTCTGGCGGGACTGCCCGCCGATCGCCCTGGACGACGCCGAGACGGACCTGGCCGAGGCCGCCGCCGGCACGCCGCGCACCGACTCGTGACGGCGGCACGCGTCGTCGTCTGGCGACACGGCGAGACCGGCTGGAATGCCGAGGGTCGCTACCAGGGCCAGGCGGACGTCCCGCTCAACGAACGCGGACGTGGCCAGGCGGTCGCGGCGGCTCTGCGCATCGCCGAGTTGCGACCCGACCGCATCGTCTCCTCCGATCTGCAGCGTGCCGCCACGACGGCGGGTCAGTTGGCCAAATGCACCGGCCTCGACGTCGAACTCGAACCGCGACTGCGTGAGATCAACGTCGGTGACTGGGCGGGCATGACCAACGCCGAGGTGTACGCCGCCCATCCCGACTTCGCCACAGCACTCCAGGCCGGACGGGACGCGCGCCGCTCCGCGACCGGCGAGACGGGTGCCGAGGCGGGCGCGCGGGTCGCCGAGGCACTGCTGGATATCGCCGAGGCCAGCCCGGACGGCTCCACCGTGGTGGTGGTCGGCCATGGCTTCGCACTCCGGGTGGCGACGGTCTTCTTGCTCGGTCTGGATTATGCGCACAACCTCACCCTGGGCGGGCTGTGGAACGCCTCCTGGTCGGTGCTGCAGCCGGCCGGTGCCAGTTGGCGGCTGCTGTCGTACAACAACGTCGCCGGCGGGGTCTGAGCTTTCCCCTGCGTGGGTGCGTGGGGAGATCCCGGCGTTCGCCGGGATGACGATGCTCTCGTCATCCCGGATTTACCCGTCATCCCGGACTTGATCCGGGATCTCGACGAGTTCGATCACCGAAGGGTCTCCACAAGCTCGATCACCGAGGGGTCTCGACAAGCTCGACCAACGGGGCGGCAGGCTCAATCAAGAGGGTCTCGACAAGCTCGACCAACGGGGCCGCGGGCTCGCTCAGGAGGGTCTCGACAAGCTCGACCGGCGGGAGTTGCGTAGTCGTAGCCAGAGCACCAAGCCGGTGGTGGCGACGGCGCCCGCAGCCCAGGGGAGCCAGGTGGGAAGCTGTCGGGTGACCTGCGCCGAGGGTTCCTCATCCTCGTCGAGATGAACCGTTCCGGTGCCGCCGTCGACGACGATCACGTCGCCGGTGTGGATCCGTTTGGTGGCGTTCCCGGTGCCCAGCACGGCGGGAATGCCGTACTCGCGGGCGACGATCGAACCGTGGCTGAGCACGCCGCCGATGTCGGTGACCACCCCGGCTGCCAAAGCGAACAAGGGTGTGTAGGCGGGGGTTGTGATCGAGGCGACCAGGATCTCGCCGGGCTGGAACGCGGCGAAGTCCTCGGGGCCGGTGAGCACCCGGGCGGGTCCGGTGACCCGTCCGCCGGAGCCACCGGTGCCCTTGAGTACCGGGCCGGTTTGGTTGCCGTCGCGGGCCGGCATCATGTCGTCCATCAGGGCCATCCAGCGCGACACCGGCAGGTACTGCGGCGGGGTGGCCAACTGCTGCCCGCGCCACTCCCGACGGCGTTGTTCGATGGCTGCCCGGTGGTCGGTGGCCAGGGGAGTGCCGGCGTCCAGGGCGGCGGCATCGGCGTCCGCCTCGGCCGCGGTCAGCCAGAACACGTCGTCGGGTTGTCCGACAACCTCGGCCGCGGCGAGCCGTCCGCCGAGTTCGCGCAGCAGCCGGCGCAGCGTCGGCCAGGCCAGACCCATCGCCGCCAGCGCGTCCTCACGGATCGGCGCCCACTGCTGTGCCGCCTTCAAGCTGGCGGTGGCCGCCTTGCGACGCACCGGGTCGAGCCGCGCCGTCAGCTCGTGGGTGAGCTGTTCGCGTCGCTCGGACGCCTGGCGCTGCCGCTGGGCGGGGTCGGCGCCCCGGCCGGCGATGGCGTGCTTGAGCGACTCCAGCACCGGTGTCGGGTCGTCGGCGGGGACGGCGTTGGCGAAGTCCAGGTTGTAGATGGTGTGGCCGAACTCCTTCAGGTGCGCGGTCAGCCGGTCGCTGAACGCCGTCCAATCGGTTGGCGCGACGCCGTCCGGAGGTACGCCGAACAGCTCATCAGCGGGAAGTCGATCCAGTGCATCGGCCAGCCCGGGCACCGTCCGGCACCAGACGCCCAGCGCATGCAGCGACTTCTCCGACCGCAGCGGCGTCGAGTCGAAGCCGAGCAGGAAATCGGACGCCTGTGGCTCGCCGTCCCGGCGCAGCAACGCGTTGTAGAGGCCCGTCCAGGTCAGCTCGCTGGTGGCCGCCACCGGGATCACCATCTGCACGTTGCTGTAGTAGATGCAGGCCGCCCCCAGCAGCGCGCGGACGGCTTCCAGCAGCTCGGACGCCGGCAGCGCCGACGGATCGCGATCGACCCAGCGGCCGACCGCGTCCTGGTAGTCGGGCAACGCATGGTCACGCCACCGCCGCAGCACGAGATCGTGATGCGCGATGATCCGGAACGCGGCCGGGGTCAGCCCGACGAGCCGGTTCATCGCTTTGCGGCTGTAGTCGTAGTAGGCGTACCCGTTGATGGTCGGGAAGTCCATGTCGAGGCCGGCCAGACTCTCGGCGAAGCTGCTCATCAGCCGATCGAGCCCCACCGGCACGGCGACCCGGATCAGGTCGGCGAATAGCGGGGTGAGCGGGTCGGGCAGCTGCTCGACGATGCTGGCCCGGAAGTACAGGCTCTCCGGCCGGGGCAGCGGCCACTCGGTCGGCACGTCGCCGATCGGTTCGGGCAACGCGGTGATCGGACGGGCCTGCACCAACTGGAAGGTGCCGTCGGCGAAGGTCCATTCGATGTCCTGCGGGCAGTCGAAATGCTGCTGCACCCGCTCACCCAACGCCGCCAACTCCAGCACCTGGGCGTCGGTGAGGGTGGCTCGCGACGCCTCGGACGCCGGCGTCGCGACCTGCTCGGAGCCGCCGTCGGTACGAACCGTCATCACCTTCTTCTCGGCGATCCGCCGGGACGCGATGGGCTCCGACTGGCTGCGGTCGACCACGTACTCGTCGGGCTCGACAAGGCCGCCGACGATCGCCTCGCCCAACCCCCAGGCGGCGGTGATCACGGTCTGCTCACGGCGTCCGTTGGCCGGGTTGGCGGTGAACATCACCCCGGCCACCTCGGCGGGCACCAGGCGTTGCACCACCACCGCGATGCTTAGCCCGGCCGCGTCGTCGTGACTGGCCCGTTCGCGGTAGGCCACGGCGCGCTCGTTCCACAGCGACGCCCAGCAGCGACGGACGGCGTCCAGCACCTGCTCGGTGCCGGTGATGTTGAGGTAGGTGTCCTGCTGGCCGGCGAAGCTGGCTCCGGGCAGGTCCTCGGCGGTCGCCGACGACCGGACGGCCACCGGCCCCTCACCGAGCCGGCGGTAGCTCTCGGTCACCGCGTCGGCGATGTCGGCGGGCATCGTGGCCTCACCGAACAGGGCACCGACGGACTCAGCGGAATCGGCGGCGGTGAGGCGGGCGTCCAGGTCGTTGGCGGCGACGAAGGCGTCATAGGCGGCGGTGGTGACGACGAAGCCGTCCGGGACCGGGAAACCGGCCCGGATCAGTTCGCCGAGGTTCGCGCCCTTGCCGCCGGCGATAGGGAGGTCGGTGGCGGACAGGTCGCCCAGCGGGGTGACCAACGAAAGATGACGTTCGGTCATAGTCGGAGTCTAGGAGCGCTGGGCACGGATGGATCCTGCCAATCCGGACCACCATCGCCGGTTGAGCTTGCCGAAACCCCTGCCGCTGGTTGAGCTTGTCGAAACCAGGTCGCGACAAGCTCGATCAACGGACCACCGCCGCTGGTTGAGCTTGTCGAAACCTCTGATCTCGAGAAGCTCGATCAACGGGGCAGCACTGTGAGCCTTCGTCCGCCCCCGCCGCCAGGAATCGAGCGATCTCGCATGCGTGGAAGAATCCGGTTGTGAGCGATGCGACCTATTCGTTGGCGGCGACCATCACCGGCAGCGATGCCCCCGGGTTGCTCGACCGGCTGATGGCCGCGGTCGCGGGCAGCGACGCCGAGATCCTCGACCTGGAACAGACCGTGGTGCGCGGCAAGTTGAGCATCGGGTTGTTGGTGGCGACGGCCCCGGAATCCGCGATGGCTGTCGCCGATCATCTGGCCGGCACCTGCGCGCGACTCGGGCTCAGCGTCGCCATGTCGGAGGGGGTCGGTGACAACCCGACCCGGTACAACCGCACCATCGTGACCGTTCTCGGACGTCCGCTGCTGACCGCACACCTGGCCACCACCGCGCGGGCGATCGCCGACCTGGGCGGCAACATCGACCGGATCCGCCGGCTCTCCCGGACGCCGCTCACCACCGTCGAACTGTGGGTGTCGAGGGTGGACGCCGCTGAACTGCGTCCGGCCCTCGCACAGGCGGCGGCCAGTGCCGGCTTCGACGTCTCGGTTTCGGCCGCCGGGCTGGCCCGGCTCGGCCGCCGCCTGGTCGTGATGGACGTCGACTCGACGCTGATCCAGGACGAGGTGATCGACCTGATCGCCGCGCATGCCGGACGCCAGGAGGAGGTCGCGGCCATCACCGAGAGTGCGATGCGTGGCGAACTCGACTTCGCCGAAAGCCTGCGCCGCCGGGTTGCGGCGCTCGAGGGGTTGCCGGTCGGTGTCCTGGACGAGGTGCGCGCCGCCGTCCGGCTGACCCCGGGTGCTCGGACCCTGGTCGCCACCCTGCGTGACCTGGGTCTGTCGATCGGTGTGGTGTCCGGCGGCTTCATCGAGGTGGTGGCGCCGCTGGCCGCCGAACTCGGCATCACCTATGCCCGGGCCAACGAGCTGGAGGTGGCCGAGGGTCGGCTGACCGGCCGGATCGCCGGGCCCATCATCGACCGAGCCGCGAAGGCGGCGACACTGCGTGAGTGGGCCGAGGTCGAGCACCTGCCCCTGGCCAGGACCATCGCCATCGGCGACGGCGCCAACGACCTCGACATGCTGGCGGCGGCCGGACTGGGCATCGCGTTCAACGCCAAACCTGCCGTCCGGGCGTCCGCTGACACCTCGCTCAACGTGCCCTATCTGGACGCCGTCCTCTTCCTGCTCGGGCTGACCCGCGAAGAGGTGGAGGCTGCCGCGGCGTTGCGTGGCACCGACCCCCTGCACTGACCCGACGTCCGCTCCCGGCGGAGGTTTTGGCCCCTTCCGGCGCGTGGCTACTGGACGCTTGCCCCAACCTGTCGCTTAGCCGTCACCGGCCGTTCACCTGACGCTCCGGGGGTGCTCGCCCGGCTTCCATAGCGTCCTTCAGGTGCAGAGCCGCACTTCCACCCCACGACACCTGGGAGCAGCATGAAGAGAACGAAGATCCTGGCCGCGAGCCTGGCGGTCGGGGCCGTCCTGGCGGGCTCCGTCACGATGGCGACGCCGGCCGAGGCGCATCCACGGCAACGGGGCGTCCAGAACGTCATCTACCTGCTGGGTGACGGCATGGGCCGCACCCACGTCACGGCGGGCCGGGAGCGCTTCTACGGAGCCGCCGGACGCCTCAACATGGAGACGATGCCGGTCCATGGCTTCGTCCGCACCTACTCCGTGCTGGAGAACTCGGGCCAGCCCGGGCAGCGCGACTTCAAGCCGAACCTGGTCACCGACTCGGCGTCGTCCGCCACCGCCTGGGCGTCCGGCGTCAAGACCTACAACGCCGCGCTCGGCGTCGACGCGAAGGGCAAGGTCAAAGCCACCGCGATGGAACTCGCCAAGAAGGCGGGTTACCGCACCGGCAACGTCAGCACCGCCGAAATCACCGACGCCACGCCCGCCGGGCAGGCCAGCCACGTGCTGATGCGTGGCTGCCAGGGCCCGACCTACTCGGCGGCCTCCTGCCAGAATCTCGACATCACGGGCACAGAGCTGCCGACCGATGACATCCGGGTCACCCCGGTGGCCAAGCAGATGGCTCGCAACGGCACCGCCGACGTCATCCTCGGCGGCGGGCTCGCCCGTTTCGACGCCGCTGACGAGAAGGCGCTGACCGATCAGGGCTACCAGGTTCTCTCCTCGCCCACCGATCAGCAGGTGGCCACCCGTGCCGACCTGCGTCGCGCTCGCGGCGGCAAGGTCTTCGGACTCTTCAACCGCGGCAACCTGACCGTTGAGAAGGCGAAGGCCGACAACCCGTCGGCACCGCAGGCGAAGGAGCCGACGCTGGCCGAGATGACCACCAAGGCCATCTCGCTGCTCGACAACTCCAAGGGACGGCACGGCAAGGGCTTCTATCTTCAGGTGGAGGGTGCGCTGATCGACAAGCGCTCGCACGCCAACGATGCGGCGCAGACCCTCGGCGAGATCAAGGCGTTCGACGACGCGGTCAAGGTGGCGCTCGACTTCGCCAAGCGCGACGGCAACACCCTGGTGATCGTGACCGCCGACCATGAGTGCGCCGGCTTCAACATCATCGAGAAGGGCACCTTCACCAACGCCGAGGCGGCCAACCCGCCGGTGAACGTCGACGCCGGCAACCCGGCGAACAACTCGAACCCGTCGCGTCCTGCCGGCAACACCAAGGACACCTCGCGCTCCACCGGCATCGTCAACGGCGAGGGCGCGAACGATCCGCACAACTTCGCACCGGCCACGTTCCGCACCGCCGACGATCCTCGTGGCGTCAAGGACGGCACCCCAGAGGCCAGCCTCTGGCTGACCTATCTCTCGGGCAACCACACCGGTGCCGACGTCCCGATCTACGCCTACGGCCGGGGCTCGGAGCAACTGCAGGGCACCGTCGAGAACACTGACCTGTTCCGCATCGTCACCCGCGCGTTGCGCGTCGCCTGACCGACCCACGACGGACGGGGCGGGGCCGGCTGGCCCCGCCCCGCACCCTTCCTTCAGGAGATCCGCTTGTCCCGTCCGCACAACCTCACCTCGGCCCTCGTGGCGACCGTCGCCCTGCTCAGCCTTACCTCCGCCTGCGCCGCGCCACCGTCGTCCGAGGCTCCCGCGTCCCCGGCTCCGGTGAGCGAGCCGGCCTCCGCCCCGGAGCCGGCTCCCACCTCAACCCAGACCCCGATGCCCGGTCTGCAGACGGCACGTCCGACCGAGGGCCAGGTGGTACTCGTCGACGGACCGTTCAACGACCGGTTCCACATCGATGGCCTTGCATTCGACGGCGCGCGGGTGACCGGTGAGGTGGTGGTGACCAGCGACGTCAGCGAGATCATCGACCTGCAGGTGCAGGTCGGTTTTCATGACGCCAAAGGCACCCTGATCGGGACGGCCAGCTTCGACCATCACGGTCATGGCCACGACGAGTCCGACCATGCCACCCACTCCCCGGAGGATCATCCGTCGGTCGCGTTCGAGATCGCGGTGCCTGCGCACCTCGCCGGTGCGGCGGTCTCGGCCACTGTCGGAGTGCCGGTGCTGGTCAACGAGTAGGTTTCCCGGCCCGATTCGTTCGCGACCCGGGTCGTGCTCACCCGGCGAGGACCTGGCGGAGCTCGAGCCTGCGGTTGCAGGCTTTCGAGCCCTCCGTCATCAGCGCCAACGCCACCTCGAGGTCGGGAGCTTCGATGATCCAGAAGCCGGCGGCCCACTCCTTGGTTTCGACGAACGGTCCGTCGGTGATCACCGGTGTGTCGCCGCGTCCGTCGATCACGGTCGAGGACGTCGGATCGGTCAGCCCGGCGGCGAACACCCAGTGGCCGCCGGCACGAAGCTTGTCGTTGAACGCGTCGATGGCGACCATCTCGTCGGCGGTGCCCGAGTTGCTGCGGCTGTCGATCACATTGACCAGATACTGCATGATCAGATCTTCCTCTCGTCGGTGCTCCGAAGTCGCGGCCCGACACCCTCGGGAACTGCCCGGTGGAGGTGCGGAACGTAGACGAGCTTCTGCGTCCGGCCGTCCAGCACGGTCGATTCGACGAGTTCCAGATCGAACTCGGCGCCGTTCTGGAAGAGCGAGGCCTCGCCGGCCCGGCCCGTGATGGCGGGGAACATCATCACTTCCAGTCGGTCGACCAGGCCTGCCGCGAGGAGCGCACGGTTGAGCGAGATACTGCCGTGCGAACGCATCGGGACATCTGTGGTGCGCTTCAACCTGTCGATCGCCGTCACCGCGTCCTCGTTGAGGACGGTGGAGTTCCGCCAGCCCAGCGGCGGCTCGAGCGTGCTGGAGAAGACGATCTTGGGCAGCTCGTTCAGGCGGTCGTAGTACGGCTCGTCAAAGGCCACCACGAACTTCCGGAACTCCCGGAAGGTGGTCGCCCCGAAGACGAGCACCTGGTCCTGCGCGAAGGTGCGCACCCGGTCGTCGATCAACTCGGGACCCTCCTTGCCCCAATACCCGGGCCATCCGCGGGCCGAGCCGTAGCCGTCCAGGCTGCAGAAGAAGTCGACGGTCAGTGTGCTGCTCATGGTGCTGCTCCCTTTGCTTAGTGCCCCCCGGTCGGTGGCCTTCTCCACTGCTACGAACGGGGCGGATGCGATGCGACACTCCGCCGGAGTTCTTCGTGGGATCCGGCAGGCGCAGCCGCGCAGCGGTCGTTGGGGCCCGCGAAGCTCGACCTGCCGAAGCGGGTTTCCTCCGTCGATGAAGAGCCGACCCTGAGGCGTGAGCGCGGCAGCGATTCGTGCTCGTGCCTTCGCCCCGGCCTCTGGGTGAGCCAGAGTGAATGTCGGTTCACCGGCCCGATGCGCTTGGCGGCTCCTTTCCTGCGTGGCTTCATCAAGCAGTCCCGGCAGCACATGCAGGACTTCAAGGCCTTCGCTGAAGCTGGAACGGACGTCCGAGAAGCGGAAGAGTGGGTGGATCGAGTCGGGAGAATGGCGACATGAGCGGTTCCATCGATCTGACGTACCCGTTCACGGGTCGTTGGCTGGTGCAGAACAGCCCGGCCAACCGGGTGCCCAGCCACGGCACCCGCGCCTTCGCGACCAGCTATGCCATCGACTTCGTGCCCGTCACCGACAGCGGCCGCAGCGCCCCCTTCACCCTGCGCTCCCTGGTGCGCCCGGAGCCGCCGGAGCGGTTCCCCGGCTTCGGACGCCCGATCCTGGCACCCCTGGACGGGACAGTCGTCGCCGCCTACGACGATGCCGCCGACCACGCCGCCTACCGCGGACTGCCGTCCGTCGGCTATGCCCTGACCCAGCAGCGCCGGGCCGCGATGGGTTGGACTGCGCTGGCCGGCAACCACGTCCTCATCGAGCGGGACGGCACGGTGGTGGCGCTTTGCCACCTGCAGCGCGGCAGTGTCCAGGTGCGGCCGGGCCAGCGGGTTGAGGTCGGTGACGTGATCGCCCGGTGCGGCAACTCCGGCAACAGCACCGAACCGCACCTGCACCTCCAGGCGATCGACCGTCCCGGCATCGCGCACGCCCAGGCCGTGCCGCTCACCTTGCACGGAGCGCTTCCCTCCAACGGTGAACTCGTTCCGTGACAGAACGGAAGCTGGCTGGCGCCCGCGTTCGCACTGAGGTACCTCGGCACGCCGTGGAAAGGCTCGTCGGTCCTGGTCGAGGTCAGCAAATCGAATCAATGCACGAATCGGAACCTGTGATCGCCGAGGGCGACCTCAGCACCTTGTCAATGCCCGTTCTCGTCGTGCTCGGCGATGACGACGAGGTGCGCTTCGAACATGCGATCAGAATGTATGAAGCACTCCCTGATGGTGAGCTGGCGATCCTGCCCCGATCCACCCACGGCTTGATCGTGGAGAAGCCTGCCCTGCTTGCCCAGTTGATCCGTGATTTCCATGCGCCGGACAAGAACAACGGCGTCGCGCCCATCCGTCGAACAGCGTCAAACGAGGTTCGCGCGTGATCCATCCACGGCGCACCGGACGCTTCGGCCCGTACAGCGGTCAGCTTGAGACGTCGTCCATGGAGAAGACGTAGTAGCTGTGGCCGGGAGCGGTGATCTCGGCGACGCGTCCACCCGGGATCTCCTGGACCTCGCCGGCGGCCAGTTCGGGGTGTGCTGCGAGCCAGGGCAGGAGGTCGTCCACCAGATACATCGGGCCGGCGCCGCCCCAGCCGGGCTCGTCGTCGAGCATGAGTTGCGTCTCGACCCCCGGCATCTGCAGGGCGATCGTGTGCTCGCCCTCGCGCCAGGCCTCGTCCCAACCCAGGCTCAGGTAGTGCTGTGCCGCGGCGGCCAGGTCGGCGACGGGCTGAAAGTAGAACGTCAGAAACATGAGCGGCCTCCGTAATCCGATTACGTCAATCTAAACGTCACTATAGTGACCGCATGCGTGCATGGCTACCCGTCCCGGGGACGACGACCGGGCGACTCATCGCCGCAGCGTTGACCCAGTTCGGTGCGCACGGGTTCGCCGGCGTCAATGTCGCCGACATCGCCCGGGAGGCCGGTGTGACCACGGGCGCGCTCTATCACCACTTCGGAAGCAAGACCGCGCTGTGGGGCATAGTCCGGGCCGATGTGGAGCAGCGGGTACTCGATCGCATCGAGGGCGCAGCTGCCGTCGTCCCGGTCCGTTCACTCGCCGAACTCGCGCCGGCGATCCTGGTGGGCTTCGACTATCTCGTCCGCACCGAGTATGCGCGGCTGCTTGCCGAGCCCGCCCACCCGGACGCCGCGATCGACGAGCCCGACGACGATCGAGTGGCCACCATGATCGACAACCTGCTGCACGACACCGGTGCCACCGTTGGCCCCTATGCCGCTGCAGCGTGGCGAGCGGCGCTCCTGCGGTCGACGCGCGGGTCTCGCGAGTCCGCGACGGCCCGGGCCGGGCTCGAGCGCCTGCTGACCGGACGGTGACTGGTTGTGTCAGTGATCGGAGGTCACCGGTGCTGCCACTCCGCCCGAGCGTTGCCAGCCCGCGGAAGGACGTGTTCCAGGAGTGCTTGAGCGGCGTGGCTGGGCCGCGGTTGCCAAACCAGGCCGAACTGGGATCTCGCTCGGTCATCGCTGATCGGGATGGCCGTCACGGCGTCCCAGCCTTCTGCGGTGGTGGCGCTGACGACACCGATTCCGATACCCCGGCTGGCGAGCATCTGCACGTAGGCGGGGGATGAGACCTCCCAGCGCGGCTGAATGCGCCGGGCGTCCGCACGGGCCAGGACGCCGTCCAGTGCGGCGCGCGCACCGGTTCCGGGCGGGAGGGCGATCAGGTCGGCATGGGCCAGTTGGTGAGGGCGGATGCTCTTCCTCGCGCGCCACGGATGGTCCTCGGCGACGACAGCCACGAGCGGGTCGTCGACGAGGATCACCGTTTGCACACCCTCGGGCGGCTCGCCGGACCAGGCCGCCACGGCCAGATCCGCCAGCCCGTCTCGCACCTCGGCGAGGAGTTGGTCGGAGTTCCCCTCGTGGAGGCGCAGGTCGATGCCGGGATGCTGGCGGTAGATGGCTCCGAGCGCGTCGAACAGCGGCGGCCAGATGAGCCCGGTGACCGTGGCGACACGCAGTGACCCGGTGACGAGCCCGCGGATGTCATTCGCCGCTCCCGTGACGTCGTCGACTGCGGCGATCGCCGCTCTGGCATACGGGAGGAGTCGCTGTCCGGCCGGAGTGAGTGTGACCCGTCGGGCGGAGCGGTCGATGAGGACGACGCCGAGTTCGCGTTCCAGCTTCTGCAACTGGGTGCTGACCCCGGACTGGCTGATCCGGACCGCCTCGGCCGCAGCCGTGAACGTGCCTTCGTCCACCACGGCGAGGAAGTAGCGAAGCTGGTGCAGTTCCATAATCGGCAAGAATAGTAATCATCTTGATCTGCTGTTGGACAGATGGCCAGGGGCGGCGCAGGCTGGAGATGTCAGGGACGGTGGAACCTGTGGGCACCCCGCGGGTGATCCCCGACCCGTGCTGAAGGAAGGAATCATGGATCACACCGAAGCCACCCGCGCAGCCGTCACCACCTACTTCGAGGCGTGGCGAGATCGAGACTTCGACCGCTTGCGCACAGTGTTGGCGCCCGACGTCCAGTTCGTCGGCGTGATGGGTACCGCCAATGGTGCGGACGAGTGCGTCGCCGGTTTGCGGGGGATGGCCGAGTCGATCATGACTGACCTCACCCTGCACGCCCGTGTCGTCGAAGGAGCGGACGCCATCAGCTGGTTCGACCTGCACGCCGCCACGACCGACCCGATACCGACCGCGAACTGGAGCCATGTCGAAGACGGCCTCATCACCCGCATCCGGGTCACCTTCGACCCGCGCCCCCTGTTCGCGGGCGCCGGCGGCGACGGATCATAAGAAGCCGCGCGCCCGGTGCCTGAGCCGTATCGACGAACCGGTTCATTCGGCGTAGAAGTCGCTCAGGATCGGCCCGAGGGCGGCCGGGTCGGGGATGTGCCCGGTGAGCTCGATCGTTGCTCGGCGCGCGTTCGGGAGGCTGGCGGCAGTCGCATCGGCGGCGGCGCCGAAGAAGTCAACGGGTAGCCCGGCCATGTGTGGGTCGATCGTCACCCCGGTCGTGAGGAGTACTGGCTGCGCCACCGAGGCGAGCCGGTCTGCAGGAGGCGGACCGTCGCCCAGGCAGGCCGCGTCGTATCGCAGCGTCGGAGCCAGTGCGCGCAGCGCATCCCAGACCGGGTCGGTTCCCGCGGCCGGGATCTGCTCCATGGGAGCGCCGGCGAGCCGCATGAACAGACGCAGTGCCTCGTCGCGGTCGTCGGCGTTGAGCGCGGCGTCGAGATCGGCCCGGTAGCTGCGCCAGGCGGTCAGCATCTCGTCGCTGAGCTGGTACGGCACTTCGTGAATCGCGATCCGGTCGATCGGCAATCCTGCGGCGGCTGCCTCCAGGGCGAGCGCGCCGCCGGAGGAAGCGCCGAACAGGTGTGCTCGCCCGCCGATCGCTTCGATGACGGCCGCGAGATCCTCGATCTCGCGCTGCATCGCGTACGGCTGGGTGTCACCGCTGTCGCCGCGCCCACGGCGCCGGTAGCTGATGACGGTGAACCGATCCGCGAGGTGCCGGCCCAGCGGGAGGTTCTCCGCGCCGTCGTCCAGACCGCCGCTGACCAGGATGACCGCGGGACCGCCCTCGCTGAGGGCGTCGTAGCCGATGGCTGTGCCGTCGGGCGATGTCACGTGAGGCATGCCGGCTCCTTTCGATACTCCTACATTAGGAGTGGATAGTTCTGAATCTACAGTACGATCGACGCATGCGCACCTACCGAGACTTGTGCGGGATCGCCCGGGCACTCGACATCGTCGGCGAGCGATGGGCGCTGCTGGTCGTGCGTGAGCTGCTGTTCGGGCCGAAACGGTTCGCCGACCTGCATCGCGGCCTGCCCGACATGAGCCAGAACGTGCTCACCCAGCGACTGCGTGAGTTGGAGGAATCCGGCGTGCTGACGCGACGGCGCTCGCTGCCTCCGACGTCCGGCCTGGTCTACGAGCTGACCGATCGCGGACGGGGTCTCGAACCGGTGCTGCTGGCACTGGGTCGTTGGGGGAGCCCGCTCCAGCCGGGGCCGGAATCCGCCAGCGAGCTCAGCCCGGACGCCCTGGTCGTCGCGCTGCGCACCACCTTCGACCCGTCTGCAGCTGGCGACCTAGACGGAGTCGTACAGCTCGAGCTGCCGACCGACGCCTTTGTGCTCACCGTCCACGACGGACAGCTCGACGTCGCCCGCGGGCAGGTCACCGCCGACGCGGTTCTGACCTGCTCCGTCCGCACGATCCAAGACCTGGTCTTCGACGCGCGTCCCCTTGAAGACGCCGTACACACCGGAGACGCAACCGTCGAGGGCGACGCCGCCTTACTGAAGCGCCTCCTGGGGGCCTTCGACGACCATCGCGTCGAGGAGTGACGGGGTCCACGTGGTCTCGAGCAGGGTGAGGCCGGCAGCGAGGCCCCGCTGTAGCAGAGCCGGCAGGGATCGCTCTCACGCCACCGGGCACCCGCGGTGCTGAGCGGTGGCTACTTCTGTTTCGCGAAATCCGGCGGTGGGACGTCTCGCGCGGTTGCGCCTCGCGCGATCTCGTGTGTCTCGTCTTCGAGCCAGCGGCGGATGAGCAGGGCCACCCAGCTTCGGTAGGGCTGCCAAGCCTGGGCGATGCGCTGGTGTTCTGCAGGGTCGTCGGTGCCGTAGAGCGCCGTCATCGCCCTGGCAAGGCGTGGCTCGTTGGCAGGGAACAGATCCGGTGCCCCGGCGCCGCGCACGAGGATCAGTTCGGCGGAGAAGGGCCCGATCCCGGGCAGCCGTTGCAGCTCGGCTGAGGCGTCGGCCGGAGGCATGCTGAGCAGGTGCTCGGAGTCCAGCGCCCCTTCGACGGCGGCGCGTGCGATGCCGGTGAGCGTCTCGAACTCGCGGGCGGGTAGGCCGGAGACGGCTGTCAGGCCGAGTACGGTCTCGGGGCCGGGGAAACTGTCCAGCACCTGCCCACCGGGGAAGGCGGTGCGGCGTCCGAACTGCTCGGAAAGGTGCTGCTTGATCGTGGCGGCCTGAGTGATCCGGATGCGATGCCCGATCGCCGCCCACGCAGCGGCCTCCCATGGGGTGGGGAACTGCACGGGGCGGAGCCCCGGATAGCGGCGCCGCAGGTGCTCGACGACCGAGTCTCGGCCTCCGATCGCGACGAAGGGGTCACTGTCGACGTGCAGGTTGAGGATGCGTATCAGGTTCGTCCGGATCGCATCGTCGCCCGCGCCGGTTGGGTTGGTGACGACCTGTGCGCTGATCGTGTCGCCGTCCTCGCGGAGTCGGACGCCGACCGGCTGCCAGGTGCGATCGAGTGCGAAGGCGAGGTTCAACGCGGGCGCCTCTTCGCCACCCTGGCTTGCGGCGAAGTTCATCACGAAGCGGCTGCCGGCCGCCAGGGAGAACCCGGCCGGTCGGGGGAGTGCGAGGTGCTGTCCGGTCATGATCCGCTCCTCTCATCTAGAATGTCAGTGTGCTGACATGGAGATTCTATGTCAGAATGCTTACATGGTCAAGACTTCGCGGCCGCTGAGCACCGTGATCGGCTACCGACTCAAGGAGGCGGAATCCGTGCTGCGCGCGCGCATGGACGCGGCGCTGCGCCCGCTCGGCCTGACCACCCCGCAATACGCCTGTCTCGAGTTGCTCGCCCGCAACCCTGGCTGGTCCAACTCCGACCTTGCCCGGGGGGCGTTCGTGACCCGGCAGACGATGAACACATTGATCCGAGCGCTTCAGCAGCGAGGACTCATCGACCGCGCACAACAAGCGCCGACCGGACGCGCACTGCCAACGACGCTGACCGCCGAGGGCGAGCGGCTGCTGGATCGGGCGTCCGGAGCGATCGACAGCATCGAGCACGACATGGTCAGTGCGCTCGACGACAAGCAGCGTGAGGAACTCCATCGCTCGCTCACGCTCTGTATCGAAGCGCTCCGCCCGAAGGGCTGATGCCGCGCGATCAGCGCCGGGGTCGCTGTTTCCCTGGCGCGGAGGCACCAGCTTGAGCGTCAAGGCGCCGCGGTGCTGCTGACAGCAGCGCCCCGTCCGGTTGCGTCCACGACGCGATCATCGCCAACGCCGACCGGGCTGCGCGCGCTGACACACGATCGGCCTCGACCGACAGACCAGGAATCGTGCCACGTGAGCGCGCCCGCTGGTCAGGGCATGTCAGTCGACCCACTGCACGAGTTGCCAGATGAGCCCGTTCGGGTCCGCGAACTGGCAGTAGCGTTCGCCCCACGGCTCGGTCTCTGGCGGTGTCACAACGCGGGCTCCAGCCTTCTCGATCCGCTTGAACTGCTCGTCGAGATCGTCCACCACCAAAACGAGTAGCAGGCCCTGGCCAGCCGGTCCGGCGATCTCGCTCGGCTTGAAGGTAGCCAGGCCGGTCGTCAGGAAGATGAGGTTGGGGCCGGCTGTGGCGTGCTGGAGCGACACGAACCCGTCTGCTGCCATTGCTTCCTCGTAGCCGAAGTGCGTCTTCGCGAACGACGCCGATGCGTCGATGTCGGAGACGTTGAGCGAGACTGCGGTTTGAGTGATGTTCACGCGAGCTCCTAGGTAAAACTATGTACGGCGTACAGTGTATCAAAGCCGGAGAGAAGGTTCCGAAGTGCCGAGACCGCTAATTGACCTGATGTGGCGAGATAGCCCGGGCGTGCCGGGTGGTGGTCGCCGTGGCCCGAAAGCCCGCTACTCGACCGGCGACATCGTCAGCAAGGCCATCGACATCGCAGACGCGGGCGGCCTCGCCGCGGTCACCGTCCGGAAGCTCGCTCAGGCCCTCGATATGACGGCGATGTCGGTGTACACCCACGTCAACAGCCGCGATGACCTACTCGTGCTGATGGTTGACCACGCGTACGCGCAGATGCCCAAGGCGTCGTTCGGACGCTCAGCGTGGCACACGCGCGCGCGCCGTGTCGCCGAGGACAACCTTGCCCTTCTCTGCGCTCATGCCTGGCTGCTCGACATCGACGACCCGAGGACAGCGCTCGGCCCAGGTTCCATCGCCAAGTACGATCACGAGCTCCGTGTCTTCGATGGCACGACCCTCAGCGACCTCCACCGCGACGCTGCATTGACGTTCCTGCTTGACTTCGTGCGATCCTCGGCCGACAGGATCGTCAGGACGCCGCTGGCGGTCCCGGATTTCGGTGCCTTTTGGGAACAGTCAGTTCACCGTCTGGCGAACTATCTGGGGGAGGATTTCCCGCTCGCTCAAAGGGTCGGGGGTGTCGCCGGCGAGGCGATGAACGCGCCCTACGATGCCGTGCAGGCGTGGGAGTTCGGGCTGGCTCGGGTGATCGCCGGTCTGGCAGGACTCATTTCTCAGCCCACCTGACCCGGAGTCGCGCCGCTGCCGGAGTGCCTGACGCACCTGGGGCATCCGTCCTCCAAACCGGTCGCGAATCTTCAAGACACCACTCCCAAACCGTCGATAGCGTGGGTCTTGTGAATGACGATAAGTCGCCCGTTGCAGGGGTCGCCGGTGACCACGCGACATTCACCCGTAAATGAAGAGGGGCCGACGATGAGCCAGTACATCATCTATTTCAATCAGCAGTGGGTGGGCGATCATAGCGAGGAGTGGTTCGCCAGTCGCGGGCCGCTCGCGAAGGCGGCCATGGATGAGATGCGGGATGCCGGGGTGTTGATCTTTGCCGCCGGCGTAGACGAAGACCTGGATGCGGCCATCACGGCGGATGGCACAAGCGGCACGTTGGAGTTCCGCACAGGACTGTATGCCCCATCGGAGCAGTTCATCGGTGGGATGACGATCATCGATGTGGCAGACAAAGAGGCCGCGCGGATGTGGGGCGGCAGGGTGGCGGAGGCCTGCGGCTGGCCGCAGCAGATCCGGCAGGTCTACTGAGCGCGGTCGGCAGAGTGCGCCCCGATCGAGTTCGGCACCACCGTCGACGAGCACGGCTGTGCAACTTCCACCCTGACCGACAGCGACAGCGACAGCGGCGTGTACGGATCACCTCAAGGAGCATGCGGCTGCTGGCCATGTCGCAGCGCAAGAAGCGCACCCCAGACGGCGAGCGTCACGCCTGCCAGCACGTTCCACCACTGTGAAGTGAGCCAGGGAAACGCGCCGACGACGAACACGATCGCGGCGAGAACGCCCAAACCTCTCGCCAGCCGGGTGAATCGTGGCTGCCAGCTGAGTGAGACGGCAGCAACGGCAAATGCCAGCATTGCCAAGTGCAACCCACCGTAGGTTTCGCTCACGATGAGCGCAGTGGCGTCGGCCGACAGTTCGATCCCGAATACCGGGTACACCAGTCGACCAAGCGAGAGGAGCATAACGACGAGTGCGACCTGAGCCGTCAGGAACGCGGCGAGACCGATCAGCCCCCGGGCGGTACTCGCGGCATCCCTCCTTGCGTACCGGCCCAATAATCCGGCGCACCAGCTGAGCACAGCGAAGAACAGCAGCTCATCGGCCCACATCAACTGCATTCGCCCTTGCTCGACCCAGGCAACGATTTCCGTAGGCTCCGCGGGTACGCGCGGGAGTAATGCGATCAACACGAGCGCAACAGCGGCCAACTGCGCTCCGACAGCGAACAGCACCCCGTTTAACTGCGTCTGTGTAGCCTTGCCCTGCGCTTCACCGCGGCTGTGGCCCACCGGTTCGTTAGGCCTTGCTTGCCCCGGTTGCGATCTGTTCATTCGATGTTTCCTGTGCCTTTGCCCATTGCTCGACTCGTTGCGCACTTTCTTCATCGCTGAGGTCTTCAACACGGGTCATGATCGACCAACGAACCCCGAATGGATCACGGATTGATGCGTAACGGTCGCCAGAGACAAACGTCGTGAGCGCTTCCCGAATCGTCGCACCAGCAAGTGCTGCACGCTCGACAACAGCGTCAGCGTCCGCACAGTACAGGCCGATCGAGTAGCAATCGCTGTCTCCCTCGGGAGGCGGCACTAACCCGAAGGCAGCGTTCGGTTCGCCGATCTGCAGGTGCCCGTTGCCGAAATCGAGCTCCGCGTGCACGACGACGCCGCCCATCTCAGTGAGATCCGAAACGCGCGCACCGAAGACCGAGTGGTAGAACTCTGCGGCCTCAGCGGCGCGAGGAATGGCAAGGAAGGGTGTCAGGCTGGTGAAACCGTGCGGCACACCGGCGATCGTGTGGTCACCGGTGACGCCTGTCCGAGCGGAGTTATTGTCGTTCATAGCCCTCACGCTATTGACGGGTTGGGCGTGGTTTCTTGAAGATTTGCGACCAGTCCGAAGGGAGAGTGGATGCCCCAGGTAATCAGCGGACGTGGCGTGCTTTACCCGACGCGGCTGCCGACGTTCCAACGTGTCGCGCCGCCGACCGAGCTGGCTGACCTCATCCGATGGTTCTGGATTCCGCGTTGGGACCTCCCGCCGGGGCCCTCGTCGCGGCAGCATGTGCTGCCTTTCCCCGCATCCAATCTCGTGGTCGAGCCGAACGGCGTGACCCTCCAGGGGCCAACGACGCGGGCCTCGTATCGCGACCTGCGCGGGAGGGGTTGGGCTGTCGGAGCATTGCTGCGCCCCGCGGCGGTTGGC
This sequence comes from Micropruina sp., assembly GCF_047606365.1. Lineage (GTDB taxonomy): Bacteria > Actinomycetota > Actinomycetes > Propionibacteriales > Propionibacteriaceae > Micropruina. The sequence continues at coordinate 21,628 of NZ_JASGEN010000165.1, forward strand.
TCGCTGTGCGACGAGCCCAGCAGCATCCGCGACCGCACAATCACCATCGACGCGCCTGAGTTGCACGCTGCGGTTGTCACCGCAATGCAGGGCGCGGACGAGACGGATGCCGCCGCACACGCAGCTGCGGCATTTGCCAGCTGGGCAGAGGCTCGGGTGACTCCGGCCGACGAGGGCGGACTGCTGGCAAACACCATTGAAGACCTGATTGCGTCAGATTCGCAGATCGTACGAATCGACCAGATCGCGAAGCTCATCAACATCAGCGCGCGGCACGTTCAGCGCGTGACCCATCGCTACGTCGGAGTTCCGCCCTTGGCGGTCATCCGCCGCTACCGCCTGCAAGAGGCCGCCGAGCGGATACGCGAAGACAGATCACTGACGATCGGTCAGGTCGCAGCCGACGTTGGGTATGCCGATCATGCGCACCTCACGCGCGACTTTCGCCAGGTTCTTGGCCTTGCACCCGTTGACTACCGCCGCGGACTCCGCCCCCAAGCACAGAGCGACGCAGTCCGCCTTCGGCTCGCGCCGCAAGCATGCCGAAGCCAGACGGCCGCAGATAACCAGCAAGGCCCGAACCTCAACCAACATTGACGTTGGCAAGGGTTCGAGCCTTGTGCGTACGGTGGAGCTAAGGGTCAGCCGCGCTTGGTGCCAGGCGGTAGGTACTCGCCGCCGAGCTTGTCCGCGATCGCGCCCAGCTTCTTGGTCGTGAAGCCCTTCGAGTAGGACGTCCAGTCGCCGGTGATCGTCGCCACGAAGTCGTCGCCGATGATGATGCGATTCGAGTCGGTAGACCGGAAGGGCACATTGGGATCGAACTCGAGAGGGTCGCCCGGGTATGTCCGCACGGTCAGCTCTGTGCCTGGGGTGTCAGCATTGTCCTGCCAACTGCAGGACGCGTACCTGTTGCCATAGACATCCTCTTCGCCGGCCTCAGCCTGAGTCTTGCAGGACCGATCGCCGAACTGCTTGATGAGGTCCACAGGTTTGCGTGGGTCGGGCAACTCTGGCTCGCCCCCCGGTTCGGCTTCCTCTGGCGTGGAGACTGCCGACGTCGATGCAACCTCGGTCGGAGGTGCCGCCGGAGTGGAGGCGGAGCAGCCGCCCAGCATGAGCAGTGCGAGTAGGGCAAGGATGGCCTTGTGCCTCATGGCCGGATGCTAGCGGGCGGCGGAGTTCACGCGAGAGGGCTTCATTGCGAGCTGCCCCATATTTGCCCCACGCGCCCCGGCGGCCATTCTCGGAATCGGGGTTCCCACCGTAGTCAACGGCCGGTTCGTACGGTGGAGCTAAGGGTGTCTGGGTTCACGACATAGGTCACAGGTGATAGGTCGCTCATGGAGCCTGTCAAGTTTTTTGTGTAAGGGAGCGGCGCTCGGTTTCTATAGGTAGGGCTGGATTCGGTCGGGGTAGGCGTGAGGTTGACCCCGGAATCCGGACAGGTGGTTGTTTGGTCAGGCGGCTTTCGGGGCCGTCTGGGTGACCTGTCGGGCCAGGTGGTGCTCGTACTGTAGCGGGCTGATGTAGCCGATGGCGGAG
>NZ_JASGEN010000166.1:0-43385 GCF_047606365.1 Micropruina sp.
CCGCGGGCCACTGCCTCGGGCGTCCGGCCCGCCCGAGGCGTCCGGACGGTGGGCACTGCTGCCGGCGGTCGAGAGCGAGCCGACGGTGCTCGCCGCGGCGCGTGCCGAGGTGCTGCTCGACCGGTACGGCGTGGTCACCCGGGGCAGCGTCGCCAACGAGGAGGTGACCGGTGGTTTCGCCGGCGCCTACCGGGTGTTCAGCGCGCTGGAGGAGGCCGGCCAGGTGCGCCGCGGCTACTTCGTCGAGGGTTTGGGTGCCGCCCAGTTCAGCGACCGGCACGCCATCGACCTGCTGCGCGAAGCGCCCGCGGCGCCGGGCGCGTTGGTGCTGGCCGCCACCGATCCGGCCAACCCCTACGGCGCCGCCCTGCCCTGGCCGGCGCGCGCCGAGGGTACCAAACACCAGCCCGGACGCAAGGCCGGCGCCCTGGTCGTACTCGCCGACGGCGACCTCACCCTCTACGTCGAACGCGGCGGCCGCACCCTGCTGTCCTTCGCCGACGACGCCGACCAGTTGGCCGCTGCCGCCCGAGCACTCGCCGAAGCGGTGCACGCCGGTGTGCTCGGCAGGCTCACGGTCGCCAAGATCGACGGCGCCGATGTCCTGGGCTCCGATCATGCGCTGGCGCAAGCCCTGGCCGCAGCGGGTTTCCGGCTGACGCCGCAGGGCCTGCGGCTGCGGCGGTAGGAGACCAACACGACCTCGGCTGCTAGCCTCATCCCTAGTCGAGTGGGTGCCGAGGAAATCCGCCCCAGCGACGGGCACTCCTCACGTAGGTGACTTCGACAAACGCGTGCCACTACGTTTCGTTTCACCTCGTCACCACCTTGGAGCGTCGATGACTGCCACCGGGCGATCTACCCGCGATTTTCTCCGCTCGATCAGTCCCACACTGCTGATCGCCGTCGGCTGCACTGTGCTCGGGCTGGTCGTCGGACTCCTGATCGGAACGCAGATCCCGGGCGGCACTCAGCCGGCACCCGTACAGGTCACCGTCCTTCCGCAAGCCGGAACAGGAGGCGAGACCGATGTCGTCATGCCCGATGTCCGCGGACTCACCGAGCCCCAGGCCCGCCAGGCGCTGGCCGACCACGGCGTTCCAAGCTCAGTGGTCACGATCAATCGGCGCCCTCACCTCGCCAATGAGGGAATCGTTGTCGCCCAAGACCCGATCGCCGGCACGGCGGGTCCAACGAAAGTGCTGCTCTCCTTGCCCGAGAAGGCTTTCGTACCGAAGCTGACCGGCACTCCCGAGGCGCAGGCGCGTGCGGCTTTGCAAGAGCAGGGTGCCGAAGTGTCGATTGCCCGTGAATATGACGCCTCAGCCGAGGTCGGCACGGTGTTACGCAGCAAACCGGCTGAAGGTAAACCGCTCACTGACGAAGTGACTCTGATCGTCGCGGCGCCACCGGCATCGGCGGCGCTCGGCGAGGTCGAGTCGTCCGGATCGTGCTCCGCGGGCAGTGCCGCTATCAACGGCAACGCGTTCACAACCGCGACCAACTGCTCCGCGTATGCGGCCGGCGCTGAAACTGTCTGGCTGCTCAATCGCCGAGTGGCCGCCCTCACTGCAACGGTCGGCCTTGACGATCATTCCGACCCGAACGCAACCGTTCAACTCACCATTACCGGTGATGGCAAGCGGCTCTATCGAAATAGTTTCGGCTACGGCGTCGACCGCCCGCTGAGCATCAAACTCAAGGGCGTCCTGCGCTTGGTGGTCACCATCAAACGCACCGACGCCGGAACTGATTCGGCCACGGTGTCGTTCGGTGACGCGGCACTCTTGGGCGCCCAGGCCGACCTCGACTCCTTGGAGCGTTGACCGTGCGCCGCGTGATCCTCCTCGGCCTTGCCGTGTCGCTGGCCGCTATCGGAGCAGTCGTTTCCGTCCCGCGCGCGGCTGCCGACGAGGTCGTCCGGAATACCGTGTTGCTGCTCCTTGACACCTCGGGCTCGATGGCCGAGGCCGACGACAACGGAAGAATCAAGATCGAAGGCGCGAAGGCGGGCATCGGCTCGCTCATCAACTCGCTGCCCAGCGCGGCCCGGGTCGGCCTGATGACCTACCCCGGCCAGGGGGACTGCGGCGCCCCGAAGACCATCTATCCGATCCGCAAGCTCGACAGCGCCACCTTCACCCGCGGAGTGTCGGCTCTGGCGAGCCCGAGTGGAGGCACGCCCACCGCGGACGCCTTGCGCGCGGCCGCCGACACTGTCCAAGCGGACGGCCACAGCGGCACGATCGTGCTGGTCTCCGACGGTGAGTCGAACTGCGATGCCGATCCCTGCGCTGTCGCAACCGACATCGCCGCCGCCGGCATCGATCTCACGGTCAACACCGTTGGCTTCAGCATCGACGACGATGGCCGCAAGGAGTTGGAGTGCATCGCGAATGCAACGAACGGCCGCTACGTCGACGTTCAGGACGGCGATGCACTCGGTGATGAACTCGCCAAACAGATGTCGCCGCTCCTCGCCCTGTCCACCCAGATTCCGGGCGATCCGGTCGCTGTCAACGCGACGTCCGTATCCGTTTCTGCCACCGTCACCAACGAGTCCGGTCTCACCGCGACCAATGTGCAGGTGAGTCTGGTGCCGACCACGACCGGCGACCAGCTTCTCGGTGTTCTTCGGCCGTTCGTGAGTCTGGGAAATCTGGCCGCCGGGCAATCCCGCACTATTACCTGGTCGGTTCAAGTATCGCATTTGCTGGCGGGGCAGAAGGCTTCCCTGCGCGTCCGCGCCCAGGCCACCAATGCAAAGTCGGTCTCAGCCGAAGGTGTCCTCAGCTTCGTCCAGCCTGGCGGTAGTTTGCTGAGCCCATCGTCGCCACTGGCCCAGGTGCGAAGGGCCGCGGTGCTCGGAGATTCCTTTTCCGCCGGCGACGGTGCCCATGCAACGGTGGGCGATTATGCGGACGCCGAATGCCGTCGCTCAGCCAAGCAGTACGCCTATCGACTGTTCCCCGATGCGGTGGACAACTTCGCCTGCACCGGCGCCGTGATGTCTGATCTGACGTCCCAAGGGCCCTCGCACCGCCCCTCCCAGCTCCAGCAGCTGAGGAACGCGCTGAACGCCGGCAGCAACTACGATGCGGTACTCCTCACCATCGGTGGGAACGACATCGGGTTCGTGAGCATCGCCCGCAACTGCTTGGCACAGCACATGCTGGTCGGACCGAGCAGAGGTGCGGCTTTCCTCCCGTTCCTCAACCCGTGTAGCGCAGACCCCGGCTCCGCCCTGTATTCGGAGCAGATGGCGTTGATCGATGCGCAGAAGGTGCTGCTGCAAGACACCTACGCGCAGATCGCGCAGACCTTTGTGAGCGCGGGCCGCCAAGCGCCTCCGATCATCGTTTCGCCGTACCCGCTGATGGTGCCCTACGAAGTAAGTCTGCGACGGTCGTGTGGTCGGTTCTTCAGCCTTACCAACGCAGGATTCAGTCTCGACCAACTGGGCGATTTCAACGCCCTCCAACGACGGCTCAACGCGGTCATCCAGCAGGCGGTCGAAAGCGCGCGAGCCGAGGACGGCGTACCGGTCTACTTCGCCGGCCCGGTCGAAATGGCGGTGCAGCCGAGCCACACGCTGTGCTCGGATGACCAATGGATCGTTCCCCTGACACTGGGCAACGCCTCAGGTGGCACCGGTGACACGCCGATGCATCCGAACGCGAATGGTCATCTCGCGATCGCGCTGGCGCTGTCCCGGTGGTCGGAGACCCCCGGGCTTGAGTTGAGGGGCGCCACAAGTGGAGCCTGGCCGGGCCGCTTCAGCCTGCTCGATGCTGCCCCGGTCGGCCAGTTGAACGGGAACACCGGTGGCAGGGTCACCTCGGGTCCGGTCGATTTCGTCGTCGACGGATTGGCACCGCATTCTCTGCTGATCGTGACGATCAGATCGAGCCCCTACCCGCTGGTATTCGGCGAAGCGGATGCGAACGGTCGCTTCGCCGCTCGCGTGACCATCGACCCGGCGCTGGTTCTCCCCGGTGACCATGAACTGCGACTCGGCGTAGTCAATCGCGACGGGGTCGCTGAAGTGCGTGCCGTGCCGATCACGGTGAGCAGGCCTATTCCCTACTGGTATTGGGCACTCGGTTTGCTCGGCTTGGGTGCGCTGGGCGCAGGCCTGATGCTTCGCCACCGCGCCAAGCGGTCGCCGTCCTCGGTCAGCCCCGCCGGATGATCAGGCGAGACCCAGCACCAGGACGTCGCCGTCCCGCCTGCTGGTGACGTCACCAGGTCCGGTGGCTTCTGGATCCGCGACGAGGCGGATGGTTCGCACGCCGTCCAGATCACCGGCGCGCTCGATCAAGAGCAGCTGGTCGTTCACCCTGCCCCGCAATGCCTCGATCGCGAATCTGGCGCCGGCACGGGCACTCCAACCGTCCAATAGCCGGTCGAGCGCTCCCGGCTCCCAGCGCAGCGCAAGCCCGCGAACTGCAGCTGCGTCTGCCAGTTCCCCGAGTTGCCGGGTGACCAGTTGGACGCCGGCAGCACGACTCAACGGCTGGAAGGTGAACCATTCGTCGATGCGGGCAAGGAACGGCTCCGAGAAGCCTGCATCGGTCAATGCCGACCTCGACGACCCGGGAGAGGCGGCGGAGGTCTGGCCCGTGGTTGAGAATCCCACCTCTGCCAATTCGCGATGGGCCATCCCCGCGTTGGTGGTGAAGACCACGAACGAACGCCGGAAGTCGAGGACGTTGCCGTCCGAGTCTGTTATCTGTCCCTCGTCCATCAACTGCAGCAGCAGGTCGGCGATCACCGGATGCGCCTTCTCTACTTCATCGAAGAGGACGATGCTCTCGGGTGCCTGCCGGATTACCGAGAGCAACCCTCCTTCGCCTCGCGAGTACCCGACAAAGCCTCGGCTGACCCCGATCAGGCGACTGATCGCCTGTCCCGGATCGGGTGATCGACCAAGGGTGTTGCAGTCGATTCGGATCAGCGCAGGCCGGCCCGAGCCGATGAGCTTGGCGAGTTGCGCGGCGGTCTCGGTCTTGCCGGTTCCCGTCGGCCCGCAGAACATCCAGCAGCCGCGCGGGCCGCGTCGTTCCAGCCACGGATCGGCGAGCCGGCTGACGAAGCGATCGGCCACCCGGGCGATCAGTGCGTCCTGCCCCACGATGGCAGCTGCCAAACGGGCACGGGCCGCCTCGACGGACAGTTCACCGAGTGCCTCCGGCCTACCGGCTTCCTCTGCGAGAGCGAGGTCGACATGGGTCAGGTGGACCTCGTCGCCACCCGCTGCCTGAACCTCGGCGCATGCCTCGTCGAGCAGATCGAGTGCCTTGTCGGGCTGGTGGCGGGCCGGAAGATACTTCTCGGACTGCTCGACACACACCTGCAGGATGCGGTCCGGCACCGCGATACCGCCGTAGTGAGCCTGGAACTCCGCGCGCCGTTGGCGCAGGATACGCAACGTATCGGTGGGCGTCGGTGGGTCGAGCCGCACGATCCCGAATCGCCGCACGAGAGCGCCGTCGGGCTCGATGAAGTGGCGATACTCGGCGAGCGTGGTCGCGCCGATCACCGCGAAGCGGCCGTCACCGAGTGCTTGCTTGAAGGCCTGGTCGCCCTGGCTGAAGGCCGACCGCTCGTGCATCGCGCTGGCCAACAACTGGTGGACTTCATCGATGAACAGGATGATCTCGGGGTTGGCGTTCAACGTGTCGATGAGGACGGCCATTCGGTTCTCATAGCGTCCACGCTCGGCAGAATCGCTGCGGAACCGCGTGACCGACAGCTCGAACACGTCGCGGTCACGCAGGGCGGGTAGCAGCTGGTCGGGATCGCGCGCGATCGTCCGCGCCAGCTCCCGCACCAGCGACGTCTTGCCGGTGCCCGGGTAGCCGAGCAGCAGCGCATGCGGGCGACGCATCTTGATCAGGTTCTTCTGCAGCGCAGTGAGCCGATGCGGTTGGTGAAACGGACGCCGGGTCGGGATCGGCTCCAAGGTGAGCGTGCGCCCCCACGGCGCAAGCGTCGCTATCGCAGCATCCCGGCGTTCGCTACGTCGCCATGGTTCGTCCGGCGAGCTCACGGCGCTGCGGCTGCGCCCGTCCTCGACCGCCTCGAGCAAGGCGGTCACCGCCGTCAGCAGTCCCTCCATCGCGGCCAGGTCCGGCGGTCGATAGTCAACTGCGCTGCTGAGCGCTCCGGTGGCCGGGTTCCACGCCGTTCGGACGGGAGCATGCCTGGTGTTGAGGCCGTTCAACCAGCCGGGCGCGACCGGCTCGATGCGCCAGGATTCGATCCCGGCCCGCACACCCTCCGCAGACAGTTCAATCGTCACGAAGTGCGGGCCGGTGGTGCCGTCGAGCACTGCGATCATGCCACCCTCGGCGGCGGGCACCACGGTGCCGCCGGCCCGCTCCACGAGGGCAACGGCACGTGCCAGGGTGCTGGTCGAGGTCATCGCTCGGGCCCGTCCGTCTCCTGACTGTCGCTCTGGTCGATCTCGTCGCGTTCGACCTGAACAGTGTGGTCGACGTCTGTGACGCGGGCGTCCCGTGCAGAGAGCTCCATGTGCCGCGTGATCAGATCGCGATGAAGCCGGGCTGTCACAGTGACGCCGGCAGCCAGCTCGCGGATCGCCTGCCGCGGTGGATGCTCCAGCCAATAGCCATGCAGCCACTCCGACAGGTTCGCGTCGTCGAGAACGGCCCGCGCCTGAAAGGCTGTGAAGCCGGTGAACGTGGCCTTGACCAGCTCGACCCGATGAAGTCCCGGCATGACTCCGAACGGATAACGCTCGGCTACGTCGGCCAACTCATCAATGAGGTCGTCATCGCTTAGAGTCTCGTCGCCTGGTCCGTCGGTCATGGTCAGATCTCCGTCGCACGGTTGACTGCGCCAGGTCTGGTGTGAGCGGCACAGACGGCGACACAGTTGGGCGAGCTGGCCCGGACGTGGTCAATGTAGCGAGTTTCCGCCTGGTGGACTTGTTCGGCCGCGCCACCCGGGCGCCCGGCGTCCCCATCGTCCAGTGCGCGCCGATCAACCCTGGTTCCGAACTCATCGGTGGTGTGCACCTTGCCCGCTGCCGACATCAGCGCGCGGCGATCCTCGGTGTAGCCGGCCGACATCCATGCGTCGGCCACATCGAGATGGCGTGCGATGCAGCGTGGGTGGCGCAGCGAGCCGCGGTGTGCCAGCACACCGGCCAGATAGCGGGTGAACCACACGGCATCCGCCACCTTCTTCAGGCGTGCCGCCACGGTCGTGGTGCTGATGCCCAGCGACTCCGCGGTGGCTGCCCGAAGGCCGTCGCGCCTCCTCCGCGAGCGCCCCGCGCGCCTGGCCGTCCAGTCTCTCGCCCATTCCTCTCGCTCCCGCTGGTTGCGGCGGATCTGTTCGGCGTGCAGCGTGTCGTCGTCGGCCGGACCAGACGCAGCCGACGGGCGCTCCGCATCGCGACGAACCTGCGCGTAGGTCTGCAGGGTCTGCCACTCGTCGGCGGTGATGTGCGTTGCGATTCCGGAGCCACCGCGAGCACACAGCACCCGCACGACCGCACCCAAAGCCTGCAGGCGACGCTCGCTGTCGAGTCGTTCGACCACCCCGCCCTCCAGATCCTCGGACTCGACGTAGGCAGGCTTGGGCTCCGGAAGACCACCGTCATCCTCACCTAGGGCGAGCTTCCTGTTCCTGTCGAAATCGTCGATGGCCGCGTTGCGCGCTGCCCGCACGAGCCCGCGCTGCCAGTAGGCGAGGAACTCCGTGTGAGCGGCCTCATCGTCGGCGAGCCCTTCCAGCTGCTCGAATGCTTGGGTGAGCGCCTCCGAGACCCATCGCTCGGCATCGAAGCCGGCGGGTGTCCGCCCGGCGACCGCCGTCACCTGCCTGGTCACTGCGGCGCACAACACCGGGTATCGCGCGATGACGAAATCGGCCAGCTCATTCTGGCTCTGGGCCGTCCTGGACTCGCATGCCGTCATCGCCGCCGCCCCGGTAGCCTCGGCGTTCGCTCAGCTCGGAAGATCACCGGGCTAGCTTGCGGCAGCTGCCGGTTGACGGACAACTCATGGACGCCTCGTGCTGATCGCTTGCCCCGTAGGCGCACGCGCTGTTTGCTGACCGAAGGCGACGGAAGGGGCGCATCGTGCCGAGTATCTGGGCAATCGACATTGCCGGCGTGCAGAGTGCGCATGCGCACCCGTCGGGTGTCCACAACTTCCTGTCCGAGTGGTTCGCCGAATCGCATGCCGAGCATCACGAACAGAAGAGCTATAGCCTTCGCGGACGGATTGATGACCCGGAGGGTAAGGGCATGCGGGTCATCCTGGGAACGACCAGCGACGCCCTGGCCGATTCCATCGAACGCATAGGGCCCGGCAAACGCATTACGTTCGGCAACTCGGGCCGACACATCGGCACGGTGATCGACTCGCCGACGCTGTTGACCAGGGCGAGCTGGAACGACCTTGCTCGCCCTCGCGCAGTGAACCAGTGGCGTATCTGGATGAGCACACCGCTGGCCTTTCGCCGCAACGGTGTCGACCAGCCGTGGCCCGCTCCGTTCCAGGTTCTCGCTGGCATGCAGCGGCGCTGGCCCCGTGACTCCGTTCCCGTCGATGCCGGTGAGATCGACCTGTTGGCGCGGGGAGTCGCAGTGACCGACGTCGAGATCCGGACCACGTTGTGCGAGTGGCCACCCGCCAACGCCTGGGGTGCGGAAGGAATGGTCGAATGGACGTGGCTGGGCCTCCGTGGCGATGCCACGGGTCCGTCGTCGGAGACCTTCGCAATAGACAGCCTGCTCCGCCTGGCGGAGTTCTGTGGGGTAGGCGGCTACCCGCAGCATGGAATGGGTTCGGTCAGGGTCGACGCATTCCGGGTCAAACCGCGGAATCCACGCGGAGAAGCGGTCGCTGTGGCTCATCACGCAGGCTGACCGACGTCGACCGGGGAATCCTCGAACATCCCGGCCGGGTCGTGAATCGCTACCAGTGCGAACTCATCGCTCCACGGGCTGGTGGCTGAATTGCTGGCAAGGAAGGTGGCGGGCATCACGCCTGCCTGCTTGGCGGCCTCCAGCAGCGTGATGGTGCACAGCGAGTTGTCAGTGGTGACGTCGACGATCGTGCCGTCGGCAGGCAACAGCCGGAGCTCCTGCGCCAGCTTCGCCACCGTGGCATCACCGGGCCGATGCCGGTCGACCTCGGTGTGGAGCCGCCTCACCGAGACGGCGGGCTTCGCTACCGTGAGCCATTGCTCCAGCTGATCGATCTGCGATTCCTCACCTGGGCAGATGACCGCGTAGACGGTCGCCACGTTCGACAGGTTCCGAACCAGGCTCTTGAAGGCCTTCTCGTGGGGGGCGTCCACGTTGGAGACCATCGTGACGACCCCGGTGATGATGCCCAGCTGGTCGTTGCTGATCTTGTTCGTGATCAGGTTCACCGCTTCTCTGCGCCGAACCGCGATGGAGTTGTACACCATGACCCCGAAGGTCGCCACCAACAGCGTGACGATGGCGGTGGAAACCAGCCAAGCCGGCACCGTCTCGTTGGCGAGCAGCAGGATCTGACTGATCAATGACGGCAGCATCCACAGCGTCATCCAGCCGCTGGAGAACGAGCCGCGCAGCACTTCCTTCGTGGTCGAGCCGACCCAGCCAGCCGGAAGTTGCTTGGCCATGACACCCCTTTCACACCGTCCTTGTGAGCGGCTGGCTCCACGGTAGGACTCGCCGAGTATGAGCCGCCTCTGCGATGGACAGTTTGGGGTCGAAATGTCCTGCTCCACTGCCATCCTGCCGCGGCGACGTGATCGCATAGCGCCTGACGGAGAGGGCGAGCATTGTCTGGAGCACTGTTCCACCGGTTGCTGTCGGCAGCGGCGCTGACGACAGCCTGGGAGGACGTGCTCGCCAATGATGCTGACGACGGTGAGATCCAGCCCGCAATCACCCGGTTCGCGGCGCAGGCCGATGCTCGTATCGCCGACCTCGCGGATGACCTCGCCCGCGGCACCTTCACCCCGAATGACCTTGTCGAGGTGCAGATCGCCAAGGCGAACGGCACTCATCGGGTGCTTCACATTCCGAGCATCGGCGATCGGATCATCGAGCGTGCACTTCTTCGCGGTCTGAATCCGATCATCGATCCTCACCTGGGCGCCAGCTCCTATGGATACCGTCCCGGGCTGGGGGTGGTGGACGCAGTGCAGGCGGTCGTCGCACTCCGCGACGAGGGCTTGGGGTGGGTGTTGCGATCAGACATTCACGACTGCTTCCCGTCGATCGATGTCACCCGCGTGATGCGGCTGCTGGAGGCATTCATCGACGATGCGGTGTTGCTCAGGCTGATTGACGCCCTGCTCGCCCGCTGCGTGGTGGGCGGTTTCCGCGGTCGGCGGGTCGCACCAGGATTGCCACAAGGCAGCCCGCTTTCGCCGCTGTTCTGCAATCTCGTGCTGACCTCGTTCGATGACGCTCTCCGCCGCGCCGGCTTCCCGATGATCAGGTATGCCGATGATTTCACCGTTGCCGCCCGTTCACGGTCTGCGGCCGAAGCCGCGTTGCACGTCGCTCGCACCGCATTGAAGGAGTTGGACATGGCACTGAGTGAGGACAAGACGCAGCTCATGTCCTTCGACGAGGGCTTCTGCTTCCTCGGGGAGGACTTCGGGGCGCGCTATCCCCCCATGGTGGTGGACCATCGTGTCGAGGAAGCGGCCGCCGGCAAGGTCGTGTATGTCGGACGCCAGGGCAGCCGGGTGCGGATTCAGTCGGGTCGGCTGCTGGTCGAGTCGAAGGACAATGCGGAGCTACTCAACCTGCCGCAGTCCCACGTCAGCCGGGTGGTCTGCTTCGGATCGGTGGGATTCAGCGCGGGCGCTCACGACTGGGCATTCGGATCTGGAACCTCGGTGGTCTTCCTCTCGCGGAGAGGCAGCTACTCCGGCCAACTCCTCGGCGGTGGAAAGACTCGGGTGTCTCGCCTTCGTTGTCAGCTGGGAGTGACCGCGGAACGTTCCCTCACGCTCGGACGGCGGGCGATCGAGGGAAAGCTCGTGAAGCAGGGCGTCCTGTTGCGGCACTTCGTCCGCGACGACAACGCCGCCGAGGTGTCACGCGCCATCGGTGTCATTGACGCCATGGCCGCGATGCTGCCCACCGCGTCCAGCACCGACGAGATCATGGGCCTCGAGGGTGCGGCGGCCAAGGCATATTTCGACGGCCTGAGGGCGATCCTGCCCAGTGAGCTAGCTTTCCGCGGGCGCAATCGACAGCCGCCGCTCGACGTGGTCAATGCCGCACTCTCCTACGGTTACACGGTGCTGCTCGGCGAGTGCACCTCTGCGCTAGTGGCGGCCGGTCTCGACCCTGCCATCGGAAACCTGCATAGCGAAGCCGGCAACCGTCCGGCTCTGGCCCTCGACCTGATGGAAGAGTTCCGGCCGCTCATCGTCGACCAGGTGGTCGTCCAGTTGTGCCGTGCCCGCAGCCTCACCGGCAAGCACGGCACGACAACTGCCGGCAAGCCCGGCGTGCTGTTGACGAAGGCCGGGAAGGAGGCGCTGCTGGGCAGCTATGAACGCCGAATGCTCACCCGAGTGCGGAACGCCTCGGACTTCGCTGGGTCGTGGCGTCGTCAGCTCTATCGCCAGGCTCAGCGCCTCGCCATGGGGATCGCCGGCGATGACCTTGCCTACCGGGGGCTCTCATGGCGTTGACCACCGTGATCGCCTACGACGTGAGCGAGGACGGACGTCGCGCGCGACTCGCCGCGTTGCTGCAGCGCTACGGCGACCGAATCCAGTTCAGCGTGTACCTCTGCCGCCTCGATGAGGACGACCTCAATCAGTTGGTACAGGCTGCCGAACGCATCATCAACCTCAACACGGACTCGCTGTACGTGTTGCGTCAGTGTCCGACATGCTGGGAGCGGATGGACTGTAGGGGCCAGTCCCGGCCCCCTGAGCGTGTGCTGTACTGGCTCGCGTTCTAATCGGAGGGGTGCGCGTGAGCTACCGTCAACGTGCTCGGGTCTGCATGCCAGCTGACAAGGGCAAACGCTCGGTTCGTTGGCTGTACGCAGGTTCCAGCAAACCTGCCGCCGTCAGGGTCTGCAGAATGCTAGTATCACCCCTAGTCGTATGGCCGTAAGAAGGCTAGGGGTGCGTAAGCACTTCCTCACGTAAGTGAATTGAGACACCTCGGGGTTGTCCTCGATGCCACAATCCGTGTCGTGCGTAAGCACTTCCTCACGTAAGTGAATTGAGACGAAATCTCGCGGCTTATCGGTCTCCCGAATGTAGGTGCGTAAGCACTTCCTCACGTAAGTGAATTGAGACGTCCGCGTTCACGGACAACTCGGTTGCACAGACTGTGCGTAAGCACTTCCTCACGTAAGTGAATTGAGACCCGACTGGGCCCAGTCGTTCAACCCCGAGGGGTCGGCGAACTGTGCGTAAGCACTTCCTCACGTAAGTGAATTGAGACTCTGGTGGGGGGCTCGCCACGTCAGGGCGTGGTGCGTAAGCACTTCCTCACGTAAGTGAATTGAGACCGTCCTGACCATGGTGTCACGGCAATCGCCGTGTGCGTAAGCACTTCCTCACGTAAGTGAATTGAGACTCTGCCATCTATAGTGACCAGGTCGGCGTACGCGTGCGTAAGCACTTCCTCACGTAAATGAATTGAGACACGACCCAGCGGGTGCTCCCGGCGGTCGCGAACGGGTGCGTAAGCACTTCCTCACGTAAGTGAATTGAGACGCGACCTGTCCGGCCGTCTGCTCCGACGTCGTGCGTAAGCACTTCCTCACGTAAGTGAATTGAGACAGGGCGAGGCCAAACGGTTCATTGCTCATAAGCCGTGTGCGTAAGCACTTCCTCACGTAAGTGAATTGAGACCGATCCCAGGCCGGATCGTTGGCGCGGTCGGTGCGTAAGCACTTCCTCACGTAAGTGAATTGAGACTACTCGAGTTTTGCGGGGAGAACACCCAGCAGTGCGCAAGCACTTCCTCACGTAAGTGAATTGAGACTGGCCAGCTCGTCGGCGAGCGAGCTGGCGATCTTCTGGTGCGTAAGCACTTCCTCACGTAAGTGAATTGAGACCCCTCCGGCCCCAAGTCGATCGCCATGCCGGTCTGTGCGTAAGCACTTCCTCACGTAAGTGAATTGAGACTGGAGCGTTGCGCGCCCGTTGGAAAGATCTTGTGCGTAAGCACTTCCTCACGTAAGTGAATTGAGACGAGTACTGGGGCCACTAGGCGTCGTCTCTTGTGCGTAAGCACTTCCTCACGTAAGTGAATTGAGACGTTGAACGGTCGGTGATTCCACGGACGAATGAACAGTGCGTAAGCACTTCCTCACGTAAGTGAATTGAGACCCGTCGACGTGACCGTCCCCCCGACGATGCGTGCGTAAGCACTTCCTCACGTAAGTGAATTGAGACGATTACTGTCGGTTCAGTTTAAGCGACCTCTCTACCGTGCGTAAGCACTTCCTCACGTAAGTGAATTGAGACGCAAAGTAACCAAGACTGGCATACATGCCACGAGGTGCGTAAGCACTTCCTCACGTAAGTTAATTGAGACATCCTTCAGGCGTCCGGCCCCATCGATGGTGACCAAATCAGGTGCGTAAGCACTTCCTCACGTAAGTGAATTGAGACTTCGTCCGCTCCTCATCCGACCTGACTGTCCACAGTGCGTAAGCACTTCCTCACGTAAGTGAATTGAGACCGGTTGCACACACGGCGGTCCAGCCGGCGTACTGGTGCGTAAGCACTTCCTCACTTAAGTGAATTGAGACAGGTGGTATCCTTCTTCGTGTCAGCGAAGTAGTGCGTAAGCACTTCATCACGTAAGTGAATTGAGACCTTCGGATCGGGGGCCGAGTCGGGCTTCTTTCGTGTGCGTAAGCACCTCCTCACGTAAGTGAATGGAGACGACCCGACCGTCGGCTACCGCGATCTTGATCCATGCGTAAGCACTTCCTCACGTAAGCGAATTGAGACGACGTCGCTCCAGCTGAACCCCGTCTTGGGAGTGCGTAAGCACTTCCTCACGTAAGTGAATTGAGACGTGGCGTCCTTGAACGTCTTCTTGGTTTCAGCCGTGGTGCGTAAGCACTTCCTCACGTAAGTGAATTGAAACGGGGAATGTCTCCACCTTGCCGTTCACCTTGACAATGTGCGTAAGCACTTCCTCACGTAAGTGAATTGAGACACATCACATCTTGCCGAAACCGTTGGACGCCCAGAGTGCATAAGCACTACCTCACGTAAGTGAATTGAGACTCGCTCATTCCTGAGCCTCTCTAATAGGGAACGTCGTGCGTAAGCACCTCCTCACGCAAGTGAATTTAGACTGGGACACCCAGCACAACTCCACCGAACTGTAGTGCGTAAGCACTTCCTCACGTAAGTGAATTGAGACTGGATTGCCCGTGAGGGCTGGGCGGGTTGCTACTGTCGTGCGTAAGCACTTCCTCACGTAAGTGAATTGAGACTTACGCTTGCGCGCCTTCGTCAGCGCGAAGGTCATCAGTGCGTAAGCACTTCCTCACGTAAGTGAATTGAGACGGTGTTGCCCTTGCGGGTCTCGACGTAGCGAAGTGCGTAAGCACCTCCTCACGTAAGTGAATTGAGACGGTCTCGGGGCTGCTGGAGACCATGGACGCCTCGAGTGCGTCAGCACTTCCTCACGTAAGTGAATTGAGACACGTCCTCCTCGTTCGCCGGTACGGTGAACGATCGTGCGTAAGCACTTCCTCACGTAAGTGAAGTGAGACAGAGCTGAGCGCAGTACTTTGTCTTTACCCTTCGCGATGCGTAAGAACTTCCTCACGTAAGTGAATTTGGACACAACGCCGCCACTCTTGGCCTCGATGACCCACGTGCGTACGCACTTCCTCACCCAAGCAGATTGCGATGCAGACAAGTCCGGCGAGTGGGAGACGCTTGGACCTGCTGCGCAAGCACTTCCTGGTGCAAGTGATGGCGACGTCGCCGTGGCTGTCGGAGTTGCGGACGGTGAGTGCGTACGCCCTTCCCTGCGCACGCGAATTAATGCATCCCTATCGTCGTCGCTTGGTCACTACTTTCGTGCCGTGCGCAGCACTGCCCACGTGGCTGACGGAGACGGGTCATGATCGTCTGATCGAGGAATCTCTATCGCGCCGGCGCATGCACCTGCTTCCTAACGGTGTCGAGCCAACGCTCCGAGATCCCGGCGTGCGCCGGGATGACGTACACAAAGCAGCACAACGCCCGAACCGTGTCGAGTCAACGCTCGCAGATGCCGGCATGCGCCGGGATGACGTACACAAAGCAGTACGACGACCTAACTGTGTCGAGTCAACGGTCGCAGATCCCGGCGTTCGCCGGGATGACGTACACCTGCCGTTCAGTTGGCCGCCGTCGCGCGTCGCGCCTTTCACGGGTACACGAGGTTCAGGGCCTCGCGTTCAGCCGGCAAGCGAGGGTGCGCAGCAGCCCTCAGTCCACGTCTAGGTTGGCCAAACGGTCACCCGGCGCCCAGCGGGGGTCATGGGAGACAACGACGATGTAGGCCGGCAGCTTCGGGTCGAACACCGCGACTGCGGCGAAGCGGTGCACCAGGTGGTGGGTAAGCACCGCCATGCCCGCCAGCGAGCAGGCACCGTTGATGCCGAGAAGGCCCCCGCCTTCCAGTTCGCCGGCCGCCTCGAGTTCATCGAGGCCGCGCACGATGTCCTTCACGATGAGGTCGCCGGGAGCCGAGACGCCGAAATTCAGCTTGAGCATGCGCCCATGGCGGGCGAGCACGAACGGACGGTCGGGTGCGGTCACGGGTGCCTCCAGGGAGATCTTGGTCATGGACAGTATGGCTGTGGCCAGCGAGTCGATCGCCGGATGTGGCTCGTCGAGCACTCCGCGCTCCAGGTGATGGATCACTGCCCGGAACGGCAGCCCGGCCTCCAACACCCGATCCTCGGTGGCGTCGTAGTCCGACTGAAGCTCGGCCAGGACGACCAGGTCGAGGGCGCGTGCGAACTCCCGCCACTGGGTGAGGTCTGGGTCCGCGCGGTACAGGATGACGATATGAGTGGCACCGGCACAGATCGAACGCTGCTTGTCGTCGATGAGGCCGCCGATATCGACCAGCACCAGCGGCTCCGAGCAGTCGGCCACGTGCTGCGCGATCCGTTCAGCGAACGCTTCGGTGAAGGGCCTCTTGTGACCCGATCGATGATGGTCGGCACCCGCGCGATCACGGCTGGCCGCCTCCTGATACCAGGACCCTTCACCGTCGGGGCTGGCATCGATTGCGTACGGATAGATGCCCTGGCTCGCGGCGCCCGGCACCAGCGCGCGTTTCAGATGCTCACGCAGGCAGCTCTTGCCGGTGTGCGGGCCGCCTGCCAACACAATCTTCATTTCACTCCCTTCGGCGTCCATCGATCGGCGTTCGGATTGTTCGGCAACATCTCCGGGCCGTTCGCGCGGTGCAGCAGCGGCAACGCGTGTTTACGTCCACGCTTCGGGTCGTCGTTCGCGACGAACCACTTGTAGGTCTCAACCTGGGGCGGTAGCTCCCCGGTCTGCTGGGCACCTTCCGGCACCCGCGGGTAGTGCACCACCATCCCCGTCCCGAGCGTGGCTGCGGCGATCGATCGGTAGACGGCGGGTGCGCGCGTACAGAACTCCTCCTCGAACCAGTCCGCCAATCGCTTGGCTTCAGCTTCGCTGTCGTTCGCCCCACCGGCGACGAGCATCCGGTAGGCCTGCCGCACCTGCTCGTGCGACTGGACGGTCGACTGTTCCCAGTTGATGCCGACCCGAACGCTCCCGAAACCAAGCGGCTTCCCCATGCCCAGCTTCAAGAAGTGCTCGCCATCGCCGGCCAAGCTCAGAATCCACAGCAGTGCAGCGAGTTCGCTCTCGGTCGCGTTGGAGACGTACAGGTTCACCGTGAAGGTAGTGCCGACGTCGACCCAGTCCGTGATGGCCACCGAGACCGCACCCGTGGCGCCTTCGCGAACGGACAGGAAGTTCTTGAAGTGCCCGTCGCTGTCCTTCGGGTGAGAGCCCGTGCCGGCTGTGGGCCAGCCCCCAGCCGGCAGCGTCCAGTATGTGCCGTCCCGGTGCTGATGCGGGTACACCTTGTGACCGGCCAGTTGATCACCCGGCTTGAAGCCGTCCCGCTTGGGACGGTCATGCGTCGGATTGCCAAGACCATCCCTGGTGTAGAAGCGGGCATGAGAGGGTTTGGGCGAGTTCAGCGTGGCCAACTGCCACGAAACGTCGCCGGACGGGCCGCCTCCCCCGGCACCGCAGACCGGGCTGCCCACACGCAACTGCCCACGATGCGCCGGCTCGCTGCTGCCACGTGGGGGAACCCAACCAAACAGGCGTTCAGCAGGAGTCAACGCCGCGCGTCCGTCAGCGGGCAGCAGAGCTGGATCGAGCAGGTCACTCGGCGCCTGCACCAGCGACTCGCGAGTGATGAGCGCCGGGTAGAACTCGAGCCGCCCGTTGCCCTTCTCGTAGCGGTAGTAGACCGTCTGCCCCGGCGCCAGCTTCGCCCAGTGCCGGTCGGTGACGTACGCACCCACCTGCAGCTGGGTGGCCGGCGGTGGTTCTGTGTTGAACGACTCGAGCTTTCCGCGCCACGCCGCGACCGTGCGCCGGTAGCCTTCCCCGGTCAACGCGGTAAGCAGCCGATTCGTGAGACTCGCCCCCGGCGTGAGCACCGCATCGACGAAGAGCCGTTCTGCCCGCTTCCTTCCGAACGTCGGCCCTGTAGCGTGCAACGTGCCCTTGATCAGGACCAGCGGTTGGCTCTCAACCTTCGTGTTCCAGCTGGACGGTGGATTCGGCTCCGACGGAGGGTTGGCCGGGTTGGGTGAGGTGTCGTGCAGCGTGCCCACCACCCGCCACCAGAAATAGTGGGCTGCACCCTTGCGGTGCTCGAGCAACTGCAGCCACGCGTACACCACGGCGCCCTGCTGCCGGCCACCAAGGATCGCCCGGGGAACTGTGACTGGCGAGTTGATCTGCTCACCGTCAAGTGTCAGTGCGCTGGGGAAGATTCGGCCCTGCTCACGCAGCACCAGTCGTTCCGCCTCGGAGTCGTGCGCTTCCACCTTGGCGAAATCCAGTTGCAGCGCGTCAGTGTGAACCGAGCGCACCGACAGCGGTTTGTCGTGGGCGAAGATGCCGAGCCGTGAACCGGTCGCCTGCTCGTACACGGAGCGCAGCATGCCCTTGACTGCTGAACCCGCGAGAATCGGCACACCGTCGGCGTCCCGCCGCACCGACAGGATGGTCGGCTCGTTGTCCTGTTTTCCTGTGATCTCCATGGTCAGCAGTGGGGTGGCCGTGGTCAGTTCGATGGCAAGCTTCGCCCGATAGGTCGTCGGTGCGGCTGACGCATGGAGGAACGGTGCGTGTTCGGACAGTCCTTCGAGTTCCCTGAGCTTGGTGCTGAACGGCACGAAGTTGTACGGGTTGGCGAAGTAGCCCGCACGATGGAGCGGCCGGCTCACGGATTCCTGGTTAGCTGTGGCCAGGCGACTGGTCTCCTTCGACGGAAGCGTCTGCCTAGCCCGGACGAGTTCGACCTTCTCAACCGCAGAACCGTTACGCGTCACCAACACGCGAGCGCCATTGGCGAGCCCCTGCCGGAGTGCGGTCGGGCAGGTCGCCTTGCTATGCCCGTGCGGCGGTGGGGAATCCTCCGGCACCAGGTACCACGTCCCGCGGGACCGCTGAAGTCGGTAGATCGCCTGACTCATGACAGCTCCTGCACCGTGGTGAACCGCTCGGCGATCACACCCACGTTTCCGTGCTCGTCCCGTTTCACGTACTCGACGACGCCCAGTGCGAGATGCCGTCCGACCACTGCCTCGACCGGCACCCACAACGGACGTGAGTGCCCGTCGTGTAGCTTCGACCAGCCGTCGGCGACGGCTTTCACCGGGCCGCGCAGCACGCGTTGAGCGGGCGGGTCGAGAGCCCACCACGACCGCGCCTTCGCCGCGGCATCGTCGAGAACGCTGTGACGACCCTCGCCGAGCGACTGATCCCACCACCAGTGGAACTCGGCGCCCGCGGTGAACAAGCGGGCGTCGTAGACCCAGTCAAGGTCGACCGAGCCGCGATGGTCGCGCAACGCTCCTGCTGTGCGCCGGACAAACATCGAGCCCTGCGGGGACTCGACGAAACCGACCTCAAACTCTGCCGGGAGCCCGGTCAGTGCCTCAACGAGTGACGCCATCGTGCGCCCCTTCCTTGTTCGCGTCCGCAATCGTCGACAGCTCGGCCAACCAGCCTCCGAGCAGCAACTCCCGCACGTCGTCGAGCGCTCCGTGGTCGGGGTCGAGTAGTTCGGCCAGAGTGAAGCTGCGACCGGCGACCGTCGCCAACCCGTCGGGAAGCTGAGCCCCGAACGTCCAGGTGACCTTGGCGGAGTCGACGTCCACCTCGCCGTACCCCCTGGTCGTGCCGTGCCCGATTCCGATCCATCCGTCACACAGGTCACGCAGCACAAGTGCGAGTAGGGCGAACTCGGAAGCGCGGTCACCCACGCTGTTCGGACGCGAAAGGTCGATCTCTAGCACGATTGGCTGCCAATAGTCGGGGTGCGGCAGCGGCGCGACGGTGGCGAAGAGCTTGCCGTCGTCGGCACCACCGGTCCACCTGCTGATGGCCACATGGTCGTTGATACGTAGCAGACCTCGGCCTTGCCGCAGCGCCTCGGCTGCCGCACGTCGAAGCTGCACGCGCCTGGTCAGTCCGGCCTCGCCCTTCTCGGTCGGCCGTGGCTCGACCAGGACCGCGAGGATGTCATCCCAGTTGTCGACCGGCTCGACCGCCAGCACCTCGGCGACGCGCATCGCGCCCTTCATGCCTGCCTTGCGCGCCTTGCCGCGTCCCATCGGCGGTTTGCCGAACAGCCGCTGGACCGGGCCCAACGGAGCCGCCATCTGATCGAGCGGCTCGACCGGCGCCCCGACGGACGCCGCGGTGCGGACGATCCATTCGGCTCGTGAGCGCAACGCCCCCTTCAGCGACGTTCCGGGGATCACCAACCGGCGCTCTTGACCGCGCAGCCGGGTGCTCTGCGGCATCCGGTCCACCAGTCCGTTCAGCGGCACCGAGACGAGCAGGGGCCCGACCGCCCGCCAAGGCACCTCGATCCGCAACCCCGCTGGTGCGGGTGGCTCGAGAGTCAGCGGCTCCCCTTGGGCATCGGGGTTGTCGAGAAACCGGAGGAGCTCTTTCCGATCGCCGATGCCGATCCATTGCAGGCGGCCGTTCGCCAGCCGGACGCGCCCGAGCCCGGCCGAGGTGCCTCCACCCAGGCTGATGCCCCCCGTCAGCACGTTGGCGATCGTGGTGACCCACTGCTTGGCGTCATCGCGGCCGAAGACACTGGCGCCGGCATCAGTAGCCTCGACCCGAAGCTCCCACGTGAAGCGCGAACCCGCGGGCACCACCTCGCGGCTGAACAGCAAACCTCGCGCTGCGGTACCCGTACGCCGGTCGATCGCCACGCCGTCACGGCGTTCCACCTGGATAGCGGTCTTGGCCAGCGGCTTGTGGACGGCGTCCTCGAAGTACAGGTTCGAGGCCCGCTCCTGCCCGCCCCAGGCGGTTTCGTTCTCGAACCGGGCGGCAAAGGCGCCGGCGAGCGCCGAGCCGGGAATCACCAACCGGCCCAGCCCATCGCGGACGCAGGTGATGTCGGCACTCGGACCCTCCATGCCGCTGCCCACCGACAGCGCGGAGTCGGTGACCAGATCACCCCGCAACACGAACTCGCCCGCTATTGCCCGGCTCATGCCGCCCCCTCGCTCTCGCCACTCTCGCGTCGATCGACGCGTGCCACCTGACTCAGGCAGGCTTCGATCAGTGCCTGCGCCACCAGCTGGTCCGAGGCCCCGGCCAGGTTGTTCGGAATCGTCACGGGGGCACCGCCGTGCCGGTTCAGCAGGGCGGCGAGCCGAGTCGGACGCCCCTTCGTCTCCGTCCCGCTCGGACGGCGCTTGGCAGACCCGATGTCGGCAATGAGGTCCAGCGCCTCGGCCGCCCACTCGGTGCGTCGGTGGCCATCGCCGCTGCCCAGCGAATCCAGCCACCGATCGATGGACTCCGAGTTCTCGGTCAGCTGTCGGGCTGCTTCGCGCAGTGTTCCCCGAGCGGCGTTCGAGGTGGCCTGTCCGACCAGAGCGCGGCGCAGGTCGTCGTCGGCCGATGCGGCCAGACATGCCTGCAGGATGGCGTCCTGCCAGGCGGAACGCGAGAACGACTGCCACGCGCCTTCGGTCGGCGCAGACTCGGCGGTCGTCGTGGCGCTCGCCGTGTCCACCTCGGCCCGGACCGCTCCCAACTCGACATCGGACGCCAGGGTGCGGGCCTGGCCGAAGCCCTCACCGCGCAGAACCCCGAGACCGCGATCCAGCACCCGGTGCAGTTCCGCTGCAGGAACGGCGGACGCGAACCTGATCCGGATCACCGAGCCGGCAGCCAAGCACACCCGCGAGTCTCTCGGCAGCGTCTGCGTCATCGTCCACGACTCACGCCGGACCACTCTGACCAGGCTGCCGCCGAGCGCCTCCGCCCCGATGCCCAGATTCGCTGCGAGTTCGCGCGCAACGGCCGCCGCGGTCGGCTCGGGCAGGCCGAGCTCGTCGTGCAAGCAGGTGTCCGAGGTCAGCCACACCGTGGCCTCGGTGAGCGTACCCGTCGCGTCCGGCTCGACTGCGCCTTGAGCCACAGTCACCCGAGCGGCACCGAAGTCGCTGCGACGATACCGGCCGAACGCCTGGTCTTCGGCGAGGCTCAGCACCCGCTCCCACTCCTCGTCGTTGACTTCGGACGAGGCACGCACCACACATCGCAGTCGGGTGCGGGGCGGTATCGCCTCGAAGGTGTAGAGGCCGTCCTCGTCGGGACGCTGTGAATCGTCGTTCACATTGGCGTGCGCGGTCTCCTGAAGCGACAGCTGCGCGATCGACCAGCCCGCAGATCCTAAGGCCCCCCAGCCGCGGACGCTCTTGGCGTCCTTCATCGCTGCGGCTCCCCCGGTCAGACTGTCGAGCAGCCGTCCGGAGGTCTCCCACTCGGTGCCTTTACCGGCCGACATCAGGCTCATCGGCATCGCAACGGCCCGCTCGTCGGCCACCACCGGCGTCGCGTCCGACACCACGAGGTGACCCTGCCGGATCAGCCCAGCTGACCGGGCTCCGACGGCCTCGGCTATCACCGGGAGCACCACGGAGCCCGGAATGTAGTCGTAGCCCGTCGCGACGTTGCCGCGGACGGCGCGAGTACAGATCACCGGCAGCACGGTCTCGATGGTCAGGACGGCAACCCTCGGCCGGTCGGTGGCCGCGCGGACGGGAGCGGCGGCGGGTTGCCGCCGGTGAGGCATCGCGAATCGCACCGTGCCGAGATCGAACGACGCCACGTCGTCGGCGTGCGCGGCAAGGAGGTCGGCCAATGGGGTCACCTTGTCGAGGGTGACCGTGCAACGGCCCGCCCCTCTACGGCGCGAGCCGCCGGTGTGATGCCACAGTCGCGCCCCGGCGTGCAGCAGGAACTCGACCGCCCACGCGGTCTCGGTCACCGGCACGCTGAAGCCGGTCTGCACGGTCAACCCCGCCCGGGCACGCTCGATCAGCCGCAAAGTATCGTCATCGGCGACCCCGGTTTGATCGTCGATCTTGACCCCGAACCGCGTTGTGGTCAGGTAACGGCGCAGTAGGACAGCCTCCGGATCGGACGGGGTCAACTGATCGCGCCATGCCTGCGGGAGCCTCGCCGGGCGCACGGTGAGCTGGCCGCGGGCCTCCTCGGGGACAGCGCCGTGGCCGGGCGCCGCACCGAACAACCGCGCCACCAAGCCTGCCCATTGGGGTGTATCGGCTCCCGCGTCCAGGCCGCGCGCCGCCTTTTCACAGGCGTCGCGCCACAGACCGAGAAGGGTCTTCGCCGGCACGAACGGCAACCCGTCGGCATCGCGTGCGACGAGTCGGTCGATGCCGCCGTGCCGGCCTTGCCCAATGCCGCAATGCCAATCGCTGGCGAAGGAAATCCTGAGCACACCACTCACGCCGCCCATGAGACGCTCCTGCTGTTCGGTCGTCACTGATTCCCGCCTTCCACGCGACGCGGTCCGGCAAGGACGCCGGACCGCATGTCCGCCGCATCGAGGACGGCCATGAACCGACTGCACCCGCCCTGCGCAACCCGCCCGGAAGGGAGGTTGCGGCCCAGGAAGTCGGTGACCCCCGCATCTGCGGACGACGCCGCCACGCGCTCGATGGTGCGTCGCAGTACCTCGTCGTGGGGCTGCATCAGG
Organism: Micropruina sp.; assembly: GCF_047606365.1. Taxonomy (GTDB): domain Bacteria; phylum Actinomycetota; class Actinomycetes; order Propionibacteriales; family Propionibacteriaceae; genus Micropruina. The sequence goes on from NZ_JASGEN010000166.1 coordinate 23,318, forward strand.
GCTTGGCGAAGCTGGTGCATGGCCGAGCCACTCAGGGTGCGGTCCACCTCGGCCTCCAGCACCAAGTCGACGTCGTCGATCAGGATCTGGTCTTCATGTTCGGCGGCCCACCCGGTGTTCGCAGCGGCCACACCGGACGGCGCGAGGAAGGGCCCAGACCAGAGATCCAACGTGGCTGACCCGGCGCCGGCAGGGCCGGGAGGACGCCGCAACCCTGCGCGTATCACCGACAGCGGCCGAACCACAGAGTCATGCACGACATGGAAGTCGTAGGAGGACCGGCCTTCGGCGTTCGCCTTCGTCGCGGTCTTGGCAGAGCGACACAACTGCTCCGCGAGTTCGTGTGCGGCGTGAAAGGGGAAGTGCGGCTTCACGAAGGCGATGCCCGCACAGGCCGTCAGGTGACGCCGTCCGGTCTCGCGCTGAGCAGGACCAGCGATCGCCTCCGTCGCGGCCGCATGTCGTTCGAAGGCAGCGAGGTAGGCGCGGGTGACCGCGAGCGCGTGGCGACCGTCGCAGACGAAGGTCACGTCGTCCCCGCCGATGATCAACGGGACGATCCAGTTCTCGCGCGCGAGGCTCTCGACCGCCTCACCGAAGGCGGCCTCGGTGACGGCCGTCAACGCCCTGCTGAAGCCTGCGAGCTCCTCAGGGCTGGCCAGGCTGGTGATCAGATTGCCGAGGCTGTTGCCGTCGGCATGCACCACGGCCACCCATCCGCCGTTGGTCAACTCCTCATCGAGATTCCGCTGAATCGCGCCGCCGAACCTCTTCTGAAGATCTTGAATGGCGCGGTAGGCGCGGTCGTAGGCCTTGTCGGTCAACGCCGAGGCGGGGATCCGGCGCCGGCTCTCCCGCTCCTTCTTGTCCTTCGCTTTTGCGGTAGTCGGGTCGGGAATCACGACACTCGGCGGAGTGGCTGTGATCGGACAGGTATCGAGGAACGGGCGCTGTGGAAAGCGCTGCTGCGGACTGGGCCGCGACCAGCGCAGCGCCGCGTGCCGCGCATGCACCAGCGGCAGGCGCTCCTGCGCGTCACCGGGCTCGGTGGATTCGTCGTCCACATAGCCCCAGATGTCGAGACCAGGGGCAGCCCGCAATGCCTTGGTGGTGACCTTCTCGACGACCTTCCGACCGGTGTCTCGATCAGTCACCCGCAGCAACGCCTTGCTGGACGTCTTGACCACCGGCGTCAGATCCCCGTTCACCGCGGCGATCGCTTCGTCCACCCACCTCTCCAGATCCTTGACCAGGCCGCTGGCGCCGACCTGAAATCGCCGCCGGGTCGACTGCAGGATGAACTCCTGATTGGAACCCGTCTCAATCAACACCCAGTAGCCGGGCTGATCGTCAGTTGCTTGCATACGCGCGCGCTCCACCGTTGAGAATCCTGCTGGCGTGGCGAGGCACGTCCCAACACGCTCCTTGGTGCCCCCCGGGACTCCCCAGCCGTGCTCAGGGTATTGGTGCCGTACGGCGCTACCGGGAGGCGACGCGAGCCTTTGTCGATGAAATGTCCATGATTGGATCCGGCTGCCGGCAACCCGCCGTGTGCGGCAAGATGGCGCGGTGGGGATCGCCGCGGAGTTGCGAATGGAACTCAAGCAGATTCCGGCCGGGTGGGGCGTCCACAAAGCCAACTGTGTTCAGTGGATCGGGCCCGAGCTGCAGCGAATTCTCCGCCTCGACGGCAGCTTGACCGACGCGGTGTGCCGCCAGCGCTTGATCGACCTGCTGATGAAAGAGACCGCTCGGCTCCCGGAACCACTGCGGCTGCTCTATCGGATCGCCAGCGGGATCAGCTCCGACGAGCGATTCCTCGCCGAGCGGCTGCTTCGAGCCGAGCCGTTGTTCCAACGCGAGTCCAAGACCCTGACCCGTCGGCTTCGCCGTGCCGAAGAGCTGATGGCGGCCGGTATCGCGGCCCGCTATCCGCGGCCGTCCGGGCCATACAGCGACCAGGGCTGGCATTGGGAGGAGTACCGCGCCGATCTAGACCTCGGGGCCCCGCACCCGACGGTGACCATGCGTCGGCACATTCGTGCGCTCGACGACGGTCAGGAGGTGATTCGGGAGGTCTTCGCCGTGCCACGCTCGGCGATCGGCCGGACTATCGGCATCACCGCACTGGAGGGATGCACCCTGACTGGTGTCACCCAGACCAGTCCGAGCACCTGGATAGCCACCTTTCAACTGGATCAGGCACTCCGAGTGGGTCACGTGACCCAGACGGTCGTCCGAGTCACTTTCGAATCCCTCGACTGCCTCCGGCCCTACCTGGTGATGGCTCCGCTGCGACCGTGTAGCCGCTACGAGGTGACCGTTCGAGTCGGACGACCCTCGGCTGCGGCACTGATCTGGACGATCGACGGCGCCACAACCACCAGCCTCGATGACCAGCATCCCGCCGCCGACGCCAGCCGGCCAGAGCCCGACTCAGTCCACTCAGCCACCTTCACCAACCTGATGAACGGCCTGGCCTACGGCCTGGGCTGGGTCTGGGCGGACCCCGCCAGCTGAGGATCGCTGCGGTCCCTCCGTTGGGCGGAGGAAATCCGTACCCCTGATGAGGGGGTGCCTGACGGGCAGGCCAAACCCCCTCTGAGAGGGGGTTTGGGAAATGGTGATCCACGGAATCATGACGCTGATCGCGCTGGCGATCGCGCTGCTGAGCATGTAGCAGCAGCAACGGGTGGGTCGGCAGACGCATGCCGACCCACCCGCCCGTCACAGCTTCCGCCGACCAGGTTCGCCTACAGTTCCTGGTTGCGCCGTCCCGCGCCAGATGATCGACTCGGAGCAACTCAGAAGTGACCTAGCGGGAGGGACATGCCCGAGGGTGACACCGTCTGGCGCACCGCCCAGCGCCTCAACCAGGCGTTCGCCGGCGAAACGCTGACCCGCAGCGAACTGCGCTGGCCCAGCCTCGCCACCCTGGACTTCACCGGAGCCACCACGCTCGAGGTGGTCAGCCGCGGCAAGCACCTGCTGCACCGGCTCAACTCCGGGCACACGATCCACTCGCACCTGCGGATGGAGGGCCAGTGGCTGATCGCGGACGCCGCCACCGCCCGCCCCAACGCCCAGACCAGGGCATTCCTCAGCACCACCCGGTGGGCCGGGCTGGGTCAACGCCTCGGGATGCTCGACGTCGTCGGCACCGATGAGGAGCACACGCTGGTCGGCCACCTCGGTCCGGACCTGCTCGGCCCCGACTGGAGTGCCGACCGCGCCGTCGCCAACCTGGCCGCCGCCGACACCACGATCGGCGCAGCGCTACTCGACCAGACCAACTTGGCCGGCATCGGCACCCTGTACGCGGCCGAAACCCTGTTCACCGAACGCCTCAACCCCTGGACGCCGACCGCCGAGGTGACCGACGCCCAACTCACCCACCTGGTCGAACGAGCGCACCGGCTGCTCGACAACGGCCGGCGACATGCCGTCCAGTCGACCACGGGCAGCCCCCGGCACGGCGAGAACACCTGGGCGCACGGCCGCTCCGGACGGCCCTGCCGGCGTTGCGGCGGCACCGTCCGGGTCGCGATGATCGGCCCGCCCACCCGGGAGCGGACGATGTTTTACTGCCCGTCCTGCCAGGGCGGCCTCGCCCCCACCGATGACGGACGTCCACAGCGCCCACTCGGTGCCGGCCGCAAAGCTCAGAGCTTGTCGCCGAAGCTGTAGGTGTTCCGCGGCGTCGCCATCATGTCGGCGACCGTGGCCCGCCAGGTCTGGTAGTGCGCGGTCTCCTTGTGGGCCAGCGTGTCGGCCTGGTCGACGTACTCCTCGTAGATGATGAACCGGGTCGGGTCGTCCACCTGCTGCATCAGTTCGAAGCGGGTGATGCCCGGCTCGGCCAGGCTGCCGGCCACGTTGGCCAGCGAGGCTGCCTTGAACGCCTCAATGCTGTCGTCCTTCACGTGCACGTTGCAGATCATGGTGATCGCCATCGTTGTCGAGCCTTTCGTCAGAGTCGGGTTGGTCACTTCTCCCCGATCCTTCCAGGAAGAATGGCGAATGTGACACCCGACGACCCGGTTGAGTCCTGGACACGTGCCCTGGCGCGCCGTCTCGGACGTCCGGGGAGCGGGCCGATCGAGGTGCGGGGCACCACCTCGGACACCGAGTTGCGGTTCCTCGACGACCTGGTGGTCAAGCTGCACGCGCCGCGCACCGATCCGGGGGCCCTGGCCCTTCGTCTCCAACTCGCCGCCGACACCGAGCAGTTCGTCCAACCGCTGACCACCAGCCCCCTCACCGCCCCCGACGGACGCCGAGCGAGCGTCTGGCCGCGCGTCGAGGTCGCCGATCCGGACGCCGACCGCCAGCCCTGGGCACAGTTCGGCGCTCTGCTTGCCGGCCTGCACCGGACACCCCCACCGCCGCAGCTGCCCGCCCACGGCTGGCCGCACCGCCTCACCAGGGCAACCCGGCGAGCGCCCGTCGAGCTGCGCGAGCTCGGCGTCCGGCTCAGCCGCGAAACCGATCAGCCGGAAGCCCGACGAGCCCTGCTGCACGGCGACTGGCACCTGGGCCAGCTTGGACGCGGCCCCGACGGTTGGCGGCTGCTCGACATCGACGACGTCGGCGTCGGCGACCCGGCCTGGGACCTGGCCCGGCCGGCCGGGTTCTGGGCCTGCGGTCTGCTCGACGACGACTCCTGGCACGCCTTCCTGGACGCCTACCGCGACGCCGGCGGCCCGGCCGTTCCGGCAGCCGGAGATCCGTGGCCGAGCCTCGATCTGCCGGCCCGCTGCGCGGTCTTCGTGGCCGCCGTCCGCGCCGTCCGCTCCGACGTTGACAGCCACAGCCGACGCACAGCGGAAACACTGCTTTCTGCTTGCCGACGCATGGCAGAGTGAAAGCATGTCCTCGCCGACCGACCCGATGCCCCGCTACGAGCCGTACGCTCCCGGTGGCAATGCTCCCGCCGGTTTCACCTGCCCCAAATGCGCGGGCAGCATGCGCACCGTTGACCGCAACGGCATCCACATCGAACAGTGCCTGAACTGCCGCGGTGTCTTCCTCGACTTCGGCGAGCTGGAGAACATCACCCAGCTGGAGGCCCGTTTCGTGGCCGCGCCGCCGCCGAACCCCGGCTACGGCTACGGGCCCGAGTGGGGCCATCGCGGCGGCAAGCGGTACCGCCGCCAGGGCCTGGGCGGCCTGTTCTTCTCCAGCTGACAAGCAGACCGGCTCTTCCCCGAAAGAGCACGTATCAGCGCGCGCAGACCGCGCACCTGTGGGGTGTCAATGCACACCACAGGGGGTCCCATGTCTCGCTCGCACCGGCTGGTTGCCGCCGTCCTCGGTCTCGGCCTCGGACTCTCCACCACCTGCCTGGCCCCGCCACGGGCCCAGGCCGCAGCCAACTGCGCAGCCGGTGAGGGTGTCGCCGGCGATCTGAACGGCGACGGCTTGGCGGACGTCGTGGTAGGCGTCCCGGCCTACGACGACGAGCGCGGCGCCGTCGACATCCTGTTCAGCGACGGCGAGCGCCGCCTGTTGAAGGCGTCCGATCTGGGCCTGCCCTCCAGCAAGGGTGACCGGTTCGGCCAATCGGTGGCCCTCGGCGACCTGAACGACGACGGCTGCGCCGACCTGGCCATCGGGGCGCCCGGCCGCTCGTCCAGCAAGGGCGCTGCCCATCTGGTCAAGGGCAGCGCCAGCAACGCCCTGACGCTGATGAACAGCTTCACCAGCAGCGCGGCCCACGGCAGCTTCGGCGCCCAGGTGCTGCTGCTCACCCCGCAGAAGCAGACCGGATCCGGCCTGGTGAACGCCGGTCAGCAGCTGGTGGTGTCGGCACCGACCGCTGACGACGGCAAGAAGTGGGAGGCCGGACGCGTCGAGGTGCTGCCGCTGACCAAAGGCTTCGCGCTGACCGGTTCGCGCACGGTGATCACCCAGAACTCACCCGGCATCCCGGGCAGCTCCGAGAACGGCGACCGGTTCGGCACGGCATTGGCCGGCCAGGGCCGGACGATCGTGATCGGCACCCCGAACGAGGCCGTCGGCAAGCGGACCGACGCCGGTTCGGTGACCCTGCTGTCGGCGACCGCCGCCAAGCCGACGACGTTCCGGGGCGTCGCCGTCACACAGAACTCCAAGGGTGTGCCCGGCACCGCTGAGAACGACGATCTGTTCGGCGCCGCGGTGGCCTTCCGGGACAACTACGTGCTCGTCGGCGCCCCCGGCGAGAAGATCGGGTCCGCCTACTTCGCCGGCCAGGTGCATGTGCTGAACTTCAATCCGAGCACCCGGAAGTTCCGCTCGCTGCGCGCCGTCCATCAGAACACCGCCGGCATTCCCGGCAGCAACCACACCGGCGACTGGTTCGGCTCGTCGGTCGCGCTCGGCGTCAACACCCTCGACCAGCTCACCGCGATCGTGGGCATCCCCGGCAAGTCGGTGGACAAGCAGTTCAACGCCGGCGCCGTGCTGATGTTCCGGGCCAACCGCAGCGGCGGTGCGGTCAAGGTGTTCCGTCAGGGCAAGGACGGCATCGCCGGCAAGCCCGAGCTCAGGGACGGCTTCGGCTCGGCCGTCGGCGTGCTCAACGGCAACCTCAACGACGGCGAAGCGATGCGCGACGGGGTGGTGATCGGCGCCCCCGAGGAAGACATCGGCAACACCGTGGATGCCGGCTCGGTGACCTACTCGCGCAATCTGACCAGCTGGTGGTCGCTGGTGCTCGAGGACACCGGTTCCGCCACGCCGCCGGCCGACACCCTGTTCGGCGAGGCCGTGGCAACCGCCGCCGCGGCCTGACCAAAAGCCCGGGCCGGATCCGCTCACCTGTCCCTTGAGCGGATTCGGCCCGTCCCTCGTGTTAGCGTCCCTCCATGGCAAGACGGGGTGCGGCGTTGGCGGTGATGCTGGCGGCCCTGCTCGCCGGTTGCGGCGGGCCGGGTTCCGATCCGGAACCGACGAGTTCGACGGGCAGCCCGCCGCCGACCGTGCAAGCGCCCCCGGTGAAGGGCACCGTCCGCACCAACAAGACCACGCCGCTGTCGCTGCGCGCCGAACCCACCACGCAGAGCAAGCGACTGGCCCGGATCAAGCACAAGACCGTGATCACGCTGCGCTGCAAGACGGTCGGCGCCACGGTCAGCAACGGCTCCCGCGCCTCCAACGTGTGGAACAAGGTCACCTGGAAGAAGAAGACCGGCTACGTCTCCACCGTCTTCGTCGACGGCGGCGATTCGGCGGCACTCTCGGTCTGCCAGGAGGCGGCACCCACGCCGTCCACGACGCCCCCGAAACCGGCCGATGTCGAGCAGATCATCGTCACCAAGGCCCGTAGTCAGGCCGGTGTCGGCGAACGCAAGGGGAACCAGAAGGACTGCACTCCCTACGGCGGCTGCATGCCGTGGGACGCTCTGTTCGCCACCTGGGTGTGGAACAAGTCGGGCGATGTCGTGCCGAAGTTCTCGTTCAGCGGCGACCTGTACACCTGGGGCCAGAAGCACAACCGCTCCCATCCGGGTGTGGACGGGGTCGGCGTCGGTGATCTGGTGCTGTCCGGCACCGGTCCGCAGAGCCCCAAGACCTCGACCCGGGTCGACATCGTGACCGAGGTGCTGGCCGATGGGACGCTGCGGGTGATCGGCGGGAACGTCAAGAACAAGGTCACCGAGCGGGTCATTCAGACCAAGGGCATCTACGGCTGGGTCGACGCCTAACCCTCGACACCGAGCCTCGCCTGTTCGCAGCGCCCCGCACTACACTCCCCCTGCGGCCGGCCCCTCGCCCGGTCGCCGGACGGGAGGACCGATGCGGTTCGACTTCGTGCCCTCGGGCGAGTCCACGATCGGGGTCGAGTGGGAACTCGCCCTGGTGGACGCCGCCACGCTCAGCCTGGTGCCGCGCGCCCAGCAGGTGCTGGACGCCGTCGACGACCCAAAGACCGGCCCGATCCGCCGCGAGTATCTGACCGACATGATCGAACTGGTCACCGGCGTCCATCACCGGGTCGACGAGGCGATGGGCGACCTGACCGAGAGCATGGAACGGGTGCAGCAGATCCTCGGCCCCGACACCCGGCTGCTCGGCGCCGGCGCTCACCCGATCGACAGGGCCGCCGATTCCGAGCCGTTCGACTTCTGGCGCTACAACGTCGTGAAGGAGCGCAACGCCTACTGGGGCCGGCAGATGGCGATCTTCGGCACCCACATCCACGTCGGCATCGACCATCGTGACAAGGCGTTGCCGATCACCTACGGGCTGGCCCGGTTCTCGCCGTACTTCATCGCGCTGTCGGCGTCCTCACCGTTCTGGGAGGGCGAGGACAGCGGCTACGCCTCGCAGCGCACGATGATCTTCCAGCAACTGCCGACCAACGGCCTGCCCTACCCGATGGACAGCTGGGACGAGTTCGAGCACTACGCGACCGAACTGGAGGACGCCGGGATGATCTCGGCGCCCAACGAGATCCGCTGGGACGTCCGGCCCTCCACCTTCGGCACCGTCGAGAACCGGGTGCTGGACTCGGTGCCCACCTTCGCCGAACTGGGTGCGCTGACCGCCTTCACCCAATGCCTGGTCGAGTACATGTCGCGCGAGCTGGACGACGGCCGGGCGATCGCCCGGCTACCGGTGTGGTTCATGAAGGAGAACAAGTGGCGGGCGGCGCGCTACGGCCTGGACACCGACGTGATCACCCCCCGGGTGAAGGACAAGCTGCGGTCGATCCGTGAGGGCATCGAGGACTGGCTGAACCGGCTGGAGCCGATCGCCGCCGAACTCGGCTGCCCCGACGAGTTGCGCTTCGTCGCCGAACTGATGGCCACCGGACCCAGCTACCTGCGGCAGCGCGCGGCCGGTGACCCGGCGGCGGCGCTGCGGCAACTGGTGGACGAAACCGGTGCCGCCACACCCGCACGGCTACCCTTCTCGGCGTGAAACCGTTCGTACTGCTGGCCACCCGCGACCACGACAAGGCGGCCGGCGACGAATACGAGTCGGTCCGCCAGCACGCCGGCCTCGCGCCGGAGGAACTGATCCAGATCCGGGTCGAGTCGGGTCCGCTGCCGAAGCTGCGGCTCGACGACTACTCCGGGGTGTTCCTGGGCGGCGGGCCGTTCAACGTCTCCGACGCCGAGAAGTCCGACCTGCAGTTGCGGGTCGAGGCCGACCTGCGCACCGTGCTCGACCAGATCGTCGACGCCGACTTCCCGTTCCTGGGCATGTGTTACGGCATCGGGACGGTCACCGTCCACCTCGGCGGCACGGTCGACCGGACCTACGGCGAGGGCCTCGGCGCGATCGAGGTGACGCTGACCCCGCAGGCCGCCGACGACCCGCTGCTGGCCGGCATCCCGGCGACCTTCCAGGCGTTCGTCGGCCACAAGGAGGCCTGCAACGGGGCGCCCCCCGGGGTCACCCTGCTGGCCACCGGCACCGCCTGCCCGGTGCAGATGTACCGGCACGGCAGCAACGTCTACGTCACCCAGTTCCACCCCGAGCTGGACGTCGCGTCGCTGGAGCAGCGGATGGCGATCTACCGCAACGCCGGCTACTTCCACCCCGACGACTTCGAGATCCTGATCGAGATGGCCCGCAAATCCGGGGTGGACGAACATCCGCACCGGTTGCTGCGCAACTTCGTCACCCGCTACGCGCGGGACTGAGCTAGTCGACCACCAGGTCGGCGTACTCCGGATGCCGCTTGACGAAGATCGCCACGAACGGACAGCTGGCCCGAATCTTCCACTGCCCTGCTGAGCGCACCTGATCGAGGGCGGCGCTGACCAGTGTGGTGCCGAGGCCTCGTCCGTTGAACCGCGGCTGCACCTCGGTGTGGTCGAAATCGGCGACCCCGTTCGAGAGGTGGTAGTGCGCGAATCCGGCCAGTTCGCCGTCCGCGCGGATCTCGAAACGGTGCTTGCGTTCGTTGTGCTCGACTGTCTCGCTCACCCACATCCCTCTCGCCCGATGGGGTGAAAACTACCGGCTGACGTCCGGAACTGTCAGGGGCACCGGGAACAATCGGGGCGAGATGGGGTTAGGTAGGAGCAAATGATCCGCTTCGACAACGTGAGCAAGTCGTATCCGGACGGCACCGAGGCCGTCCGCGACTTCAGCTTGCAGGCGCCCAGCGGCCAGACCACCGTTCTGGTCGGCTCGTCGGGCTGCGGCAAGACCACCCTGCTGCGCATGGTGAACCGGATGGTCGACCCGACCTCGGGCTCGGTGTGGATAGACGACGACAACGTTGCCGACATCGCGCCGGTGCCGCTGCGCCGCCGGATCGGCTACGTGATGCAGAACGCCGGCCTGCTGCCGCACCGCAAGGTGATCGACAACATCGCCACGGTGCCGCTGCTGAACGGAACCCCCAAGGCCGAGGCACACCGCCGGGCACACGAGCTGATGGAACTGGTCGGGCTCGAGACGTCGATGGCGAACCGCTACCCCGATCAGCTCTCCGGCGGCCAGCAGCAGCGGGTCGGGGTGGCCCGCGGGCTGGCCGCCGACCCGAACATCCTGTTGATGGACGAACCGTTCGGCGCCGTCGATCCCCTGGTCAGGGCCGATCTGCAGACCGAGTTGCTGCGCATTCAGCGGGAACTGCACAAAACCATCGTCTTCGTCACCCACGACATCGCCGAGGCGCTCGCCCTGGGCGACCAGATCGTGATCCTGGCCAAGGGCGCCCGGATCGCGCAGGCCGGCAGCCCGCAGCAGGTGGTGGCCGAGCCGGCCGACGATTTCGTCGCCGACTTCCTCGGCCTGGGCCGCGGCGGCCTCGATCTGCATCTGCGCGAGACCCCCGGCGGCACCCTGGTGGTCGACAGCCACGGACGCCCCGCCGGCCGGCTCGCCGACCCACCGCGAGCGGAGAGCTGAGATGGGCTGGGTGCTGGCGAACCTGGAGCTGATCGGCTCTCGGACCGTGTCCCATCTGCTGCTCGCCGTGCCCGCCATCGTGCTGTCCTTCGTGCTTGCCGTGCCGCTGGGTTGGTTCGCGGCCACCCACCACTGGTCGCGGGCCACCCTGCTGACCGCCGCCGGGCTGCTCTACGCCATTCCGTCGCTGCCGCTGTTCGTCGTGCTGCCCACGATCTTCGGGTTCGGCGTCCGTGATGCCGCGAACGTGATCGTGGCACTCACCCTGTACGGGTTGGCACTGATGGTGCGCTCGGCCGCGGACGCGCTGGCCTCGGTCGGCGCGCCGGTGCGGCTGTCGTCCACCGCGCTCGGCTACTCGGCGGTCGGCCGGTTCTGGCAGGTCGAGCTGCCACTGGCCGGGCCGGTGCTGCTGGCCGGGCTGCGGGTGGTGGCGGTGAGCACGATCAGCCTGGTCACCGTCAGTTCCTTGCTGGGCGTGGACAACCTGGGGCTGTTGTTCGTGGACGGCTTCCAGCGCGGCATCCTGGCCGAGGTGCTGACCGGCATCATCGCCACCGTCGTGCTCGCACTGGTGGTCGACGCCCTGCTGGTGCTGCTCGGCCGGGCGCTGATGCCCTGGACGCGGGCGGCACGCCGATGAACTACTTCACCGAGGCCGTCGCCTGGATTCTCGACCCGGCCAACGCCGAGGGCAGCGGCGGGGTGTGGGCACGCTCGGCCGAACACCTGGAGTACACCGTGCTGGCGGTGCTGCTGGCCAGCGTGATCGCGATCCCGCTCGGCTATCTGGTCGGGCACACCGGCCGCGGACGCGGACTGGTGGTGGCCTCCACCGGGGCCGCCCGGGCGTTGCCCACGCTGGGCGTGGTGACGTTAGTGGGCCTGATCCTCGGCATCGGCCTGGTGGCGCCCCTGGTGGCGCTGGTGCTGCTGGCGGTGCCGTCCGTGCTGGCCGGCGCCTACGCCGGCATCGAGGCGATCGACCCGCGCACCATCGACGCCGCCCGGGCGATGGGCATGTCGGACTGGCAGCTGCTCACCCGGGTGGAGATCCCGCTGGGCCTGCCGCTGCTGCTCGGTGGCGTCCGCTCGGCGACGCTGCAGGTGGTCGCCACGGCCACGCTGGCCGCCTACGTCGGCGCCGGCGGCCTGGGCAGGTTCCTGTTCCTCGGCCTGAAGACCCAGGACTATCCGCAGATGCTCGCCTCCGCCCTGCTGGTGGTGCTGATCGCCCTGATCCTGGAGGCACTGTTCGAGATCGCCGAGCGGGTCACCGCCCGCCGGCTGCACGTCGTCTGACCCGAAACCGAGACCCGACCGAAAGGAACCTCATGAAGATCCGCATCGCCGCCCTGGTGGCGGCCGGAGCGTTGGCGTTGACCGCCTGCTCGTCGTCGAATCCACTCGGCTCGGCCAGCCCCGCGCCGTCCGCCCCAGCCTCGGCCGGCGGCACCCTGATCGTGGGCTCGCAGCAGTACTACTCCAACGAGATCATCGCCGAGTTGTACGCCCAGGCACTCGAGGCCAAGGGCTTCACGATCACCCGGCAGTACCAGATCGGCCAGCGTGAGGTGTACCTGCCCGAGCTGCAGGCGGGCAAGATCGACGTCTTCCCCGAGTACTCCGGCAACCTGCTGCAGTACCTGGACAAGAAGGCCACCGCCAGCACCGGCGAGGAGGTGCTGGCCGCGCTGCCGGCGGCCCTGGGCCAGAGCCTGCGGCCGTTGACGGCGGCCGCCGCCACCGATCAGGACTCGTACAACGTCACCGCCGACTTCGCCAAAGCCAATTCGCTGACCAGCATCGCCGACCTGGCGAAGCTGAACCGCACCATCAAGGTGTGCGGCAACTCCGAGCTGGCCAAGCGTCCCTACGGCCCGACCGGGCTCAAGTCCGCCTACGGGGTCGACGCCGAAGTGGTGCCGGTGGAAGATTCCGGCGGCCCGCTCACCATCAAGGCGCTGAAGGACGGCAAGTGCGACACCGCCGACATCTACTCCGCCGATCCGTCGATCGCCAGCAACAACCTGACCACGCTGAGCGATCCGAAGAGCCTGGTGCTGCCGCAGAACGTGGTGCCGATCGTGTCCGCCAAGGTGAACGAGGCGGCTGCCGCGGCGATCGACGCGGTCGACGCCAAGCTGAGCACCGAGGAGCTGGTGCAGCTCAACGCGCTCAGCGTCACCAAGCAGCAGTCGTCCGCGGTGATCGCCAAGGATTGGCTGACCAGTAAGGGGCTGCTCGGCTGATTCAGTCGTTGGTCGAGCTTGTCGAGACCCGGTTGCCGAGGCCAGGTTTCGACAAGCTCAACCAGCATCAAGCGGCGTCGAGTTCGCAGAACGAGGCGTAGTGGTCGGCGGTGTAGAACCACACCGCCGGCTCGGCGCCCGCCCGTGCCTGGCCGCCGGTGATCAGCCGCCGCGGCCCGGGGAACCGGACGCCGGGCGCACGCACGGTGTATTCCCGGTAGTACCCGCGTGGTTCGGCGGGCAGCAGACCCTCCCGGTTGGCGAACGTGCCGCCGTCGTCGTCGGGTCGCAGGTAGGGGCCGTCGTTGCGCACCGCCGCGACGGCGGTGGTCACCTCCCTCGGCACGTTCTGGCACGCGGGCAGGCCCGAGGAGGCCGGTGTGCTGGTCCGTGGGCTCGGCGTCCGGGTCGCGCGGTTCGAGGCGGGCGACGCTGAGACCGGAACCGTCGCGCTCGGTGGCGGCGTCGTGGAGCGGTCTGAGCCGCCGTACCACCACTGCAGGCCGGCCAGCACCAGCACGACGAGCAGGCCGAGAACGACCAGCGGACGCCGAACGGCCGGACGGCGCCCCGGGGCGGGCCCGCTCACTGGTCGAAGATGCCGTCCAGCCGCGCCCGGCGTCCGGGCGACTGCTCGTCGATGCCCCGGCGCACCACCAACACGTCACAGGTGGCGTGCTCGACGACCTGGTCGGAGACCGAGCCCATCAGCAGCCCCTTGAAGCCACCGGCGCCGCGGGTGCCGACGACCAGGATCCGGGCACCCTGGGAGGCCTTCAGCAGTTCCCGTCCGGGTGGACCGTGCGGCGTCTCCAGGGTCACCTCGACCTCGGGGAACTCGGCGAGCAGCGCGGCGACGTCGCGTTCCAGCCGCTCGCGAACCGCGGCCTCGAAGTCGTCGGCGGGGGGCACGTAGCCCGGCGACCAGCTGGCCGGCCGCGGTGCGGTGCTGATCGACCAGGCCCGGACGATGTGTACCGGTGCCTGCAGTTGATGGCCCAACCACAACGCCCGATGCGTGGCGAGCTTGGCGAAATCCGAACCGTCGTTGCCGACGATGATGGGCAATGGCGCTTCCATGCATTGACTCTAGTGGCCAGCCCGGGCGGGGCGGGCTGGCTTCGGGCTTGATCGACGTGGTCAAGTGGAGGCATGAGCGATCGACCAATCACCCCGGCGATCCCCACCCCGGTCATCGAGGTGCAGGACTTCCGGATGGCTTTCGGCGATCAGGTCGTCATCGACGATCTGAGCTTCGACGTCCGCGCCGGCGAGACGTTCGGGCTGCTGGGTTCCAACGGCTCGGGCAAGACCACCACGATCCGCGCGTTGCTGGGCATCTACCAGCCGACGGCGGGCCGCCTGCTGGTCGAGGGCCGCCGCTTCGACCCGGCGCAGGGTTCCCGGCTCGGCTACCTGCCGGAGGAACGCGGCCTGTACCGCAAGGAGTCGGTGATCGACGTGATGGTCTACTTCGGACGGCTCAAGGGCCTCAGCCGCGATCAGGCCGACGCCTGGTCACGGACCTTCCTGGAACGGGTCGGCCTGCAGAACCACGCCAAGGTCAGGCTGGACAAGCTGTCCGGCGGCCAGCAGCAGAAGGTGCAACTGGGGGTCACGATCATGAACGCCCCGAGCATCCTGATCCTCGACGAGCCGACCAAGGGTTTCGACCCGGTCAATCGTCGGCTGCTGATGGATCTGGTCGACGAGCAGCGCGCCCAGGGCTCGACGGTGATCATGGTCACCCACCAGATGGACGAGGTGGAGCGCCTGTGCGACCGCATCCTGCTGCTCAAGGACGGCCGGGCCGAGGCCTACGGCACGGTCGCCGAGGTGCAGGACGCGTTCGGCGGCCGCCGGATGCGGCTCTCGTTCAGCGGCGTGCTGCCGGACTCGGCGAACTACCGGGTGGCGGTCAGGGAACGCAACTACGCCGAGCTGGAGCTGCCCGAGGGCACCGACACCAGCACGGTGCTGCGCGAACTGCTGGACGCCGGCGTCCAGCTGCGTGACTTCTCCACCGCGCGGGTGTCGCTGGAGGAGATCTTCCTGAAGGTGTACGGCGACGAGGAGGTAGCCGCATGAGCGACGGACGCGCCCCCGGACGGCACAACCTGGGCACGGTGATCTCGTTCGAGTTCCGCCGCACCGTCTCGAAGCCGCGGTTCTGGCTCATCTCGCTGTCGGTGCCGCTGCTCATCGCGGTCGTCGTCGGTTTGATCGCGCTCAGCGGCCAGACCACCGCGCAGCGCGTCGAGAGCCAGGACTCGGCGTCGGTCACCTTCACCTACACCGACGCCTCGGGGCTGATCGACCCGGCGGTGGCCAAGGCCGCCGGCGGCACTCCAGTCAGCGACGCGACCGCCGCCCGCGAAGCCGTGGCGGCCGGCACCTCGCAATGCCACATCGACTATCCGAAGGATCCGCTCAGCCAGCCGATCGACGTCCAGGGCCAGGATCTGGGGCTGTTCGACTCCAGCCGCTACAACGCCGTTGCCGCGGCGGTGTTCCAGGCGTCCATCGAGAAGAAGATCGGCGATCCGACGCTGGCCAAGCTGGCCGTCCATCCGCCCGAGGTGCAACTGGTCACCTATGCCGACGGAGCGCCGACCGCGGGCATCGCCGGGGTCATCGCACCCGGCATCTTCCTGGTGCTCTTCTACATGGCGGTGCTGATGCTGGGCAACCAGATGCTCAACGTCACTCTGGAAGAGAAGGAGAACCGGGTCACCGAAATGATCCTGACCACGATGAACCCGACCACGCTGATCGTCGGCAAGGTGCTGGCGCTGGTAGGCATCGGGATCGTCCAGGGCCTGGTGGTCGGCATTCCGGCGAGCATCGTCTTCGGCCTGTTCAGTAGCAGCCTCGGGTTGGCCGAACCGTCGGCGGGCGTGCCGATGCTGGGATCGTTCCCGATCAACGCCGGTTCGATGGCGATCGGCTTCCTGCTCTTCCTGTTCAGCTTCCTGATGTTCACCGGGCTGCTGGTCGCCATCGGTGCGGTGATGCCCAGCGCGAAGGAGGCCGGCAACACCTTCGGCATCGTGGTGATGTCGATGTTCATTCCGCTCTACGCGGCTTCGCTGCTGGTCTCGGACCCGCACGGGGTGGTGTCGCAGATCTTCACCTTCTTCCCGCTCACCGCTCCAGTATCGGCACTGCTGCGCAACGCCACCGGCGGCCTCTACTGGTGGGAGGCGCTGATCTCCCTGGTCATCCTGGCCGTCTGCGGCTGGCTGTTCCTGACCCTCGGTGTGCGGCTGTTCCGGACCGGGTCGATCAGCTACGGCAGCCGGGTGAAGATCGGCCGGGCTTTGGGGTGGAAGGCGGGACGGTAACCTTCTGACTACTTCCGCCTAGCGCGTGCGGACGTCCTCCGCTACCCTTACGCTCGGCGCTTTATCGCGTCCTAAAACGTTTCGACCGTAAGTATTGCGGTCGAAGAGGTAACCGAGCGGAGGATTTCGCATGACAGACCGTCGAGGACTGAGCTCCACGCAGCAGCAGGCAATCGAGCAGACCGAGACCTGGGGTGCGCACAACTACCTGCCGCTGCCGGTCGTCATCGAATCCGGCTCGGGCGCCTGGCTGACCGACATCGACGGCAACCGCTACCTCGACTTCCTCTCGGCCTACTCGGCGGTCAACTTCGGGCACTGCCATCCTGCTTTGACCAAGGTCGCCGCCGAGCAGCTGCAGAAGGTGACCATCACCTCCCGCGCGGTGTTCTCGGCCACCTACGGCCCGTTCATCCAGGCGCTGGCCGAACTGTGCGGCAAAGAGATGGTGCTGCCGATGAACACCGGCGTCGAGGCGGTCGAGTCGGCGATCAAGCTGGCCCGCAAGTGGGGCTACGAGACCAAGGGTGTCGAAGAGCGGCACGCCAACATCATCGTGATGGCCAACAACTTCCACGGCCGCACCACCACGGTGATCTCGTTCAGCAACGACGAGACCGCCCGGCGCAACTTCGGCCCGTTCACCCCCGGCTTCCGGACGGTGCCCTACGGCGACATCCAGGCCATCGCCGACGAGATCGACGCCAACACCGTCGGGGTGCTGGTCGAGCCGATCCAGGGTGAGGCCGGCGTCATCGTGCCGCCGAAGAGCTTCCTGCCGGCGCTGCGTGAGCTGTGCACCGAGCGGAACATCCTGTTCATCGCCGACGAGATCCAGTCCGGACTGGGTCGCACCGGCACCACCTTCGCCTGCGACCACAGCGGCGTCGTGCCCGACCTCTACATTCTCGGCAAGGCGCTCGGCGGCGGCATCATGCCGGTCTCGGCGGTCGTCGGCAACCGCGACGTGCTGGGCCTGCTGCACCCGGGTCAGCACGGCTCCACCTTCGGCGGCAACCCGCTGGCCGCGGCGGTCGGACTTGCCGCGATCGAGATCCTGCGCACCGGCGAACTGCAGCAGCGCTCCGCCGAGCTCGGTGCCCATATGCACTCCCGGCTGAAGGGCCTGATCGGCCACGGCGTGGACGCCGTCCGCGGCAAGGGCCTGTGGGCCGGCGTCGACATCGACCCGTACCTGGGCAGCGCCCGGTCGATCTGCTACCGGCTGCTGAACCGCGGCGTGATCGCCAAGGACACCCACACCAAGACCATCCGGCTGGCGCCGCCGCTGGTCATCGAGCGGGAAGAACTCGACCAGGCGATCGACGCGTTGATCGACGCCCTGGCCGAAGCCCGCGCCGAAAAGGGCTGAGCCCGAGAAGGCTGAGCCCGAGAGGGCTGGGCCGCGCAGCTACTGCAGGATCGCCATCAACCGGGTGACGTTCTCCTTGTAGCGCTGTATGCGCGGCCTGGCCGCCCACTCCTGCGCCGTCAACTCCCGGCAGGTCTGCCGATAGCCGTCCGCGATCTGCTGCAGGTCGGCGACGAACTCCGGCGCCGTTCCCAGCAGCGAGATCTCGTAGTCGAGGCCGAACGAGCGGTAGTCCATGTTCGACGAGCCGATCACCCCGGCCACGTCGTCGACGGTGAAGAACTTCGCGTGCAGCACGGTCGGCTTCGGATAGAGATAGATCCGGACGCCGGCCTCGAGCAGCGCCTCGTAGTACGACGCCTGGGCGTTGTGCACGACGAACTGATCCGCCTCCTCGGAGACGAACAACTCGACGTCGACCCCGCGGTAGGCGGCGGTCGTCACCGCCTCGAGCAGCGAGTCCTCGGGCACGAAGTACGGGCTGGTGATCGACAGGCTGTGCTGCGCCCGGTGGATCAGCGCGGTGAACAGCCGCAGGTTCGGCATCGTCCGGTAGCCCGGACCCGAGGGCACCAGCTGCATCGGCTGGCCACCCGGATCGGCCCCGGGCTGCTGGACGTGCTCGGCCAGCGAGTCACCGGTCTCGGTCAGCCAGTCCAGCGCGAAGACCGCCTCGATGGAGGCCACCACCGGTCCGGTCAGTTTGATGTTCAGGTCGAGCCAGTGCCGTCCGGTCTTGAGGTTGGCCGGCATCAGGTAGCTGGAGTCGATCATGTTCTGCGAACCCATGAACGCCACCTCGCTGTCGACCACCAGCAGCTTGCGGTGGTTGCGCAGGTCGGGCCGGCGCCAGCGTCCTTGCAGCGGCTTGATCGGCATCATCTGGCGCCACTCGATGCCGTGGGCGTCCAGCCACGCGTTCATCTGCTTGAACCCCGGGTACTTGCGCGACCCGATGTGGTCGTAGAGCACCCGCACCGTCACGCCGCGCCGGACGGCGTCCGCCATCGCGTCGAAGAAGTCCTCGGTGGCGTGGTCGCGGGCCATCGCGTACATCTCGACGTACACCCGGGCCCGGGCGTCCCGGACCGCTTCGGTCATCGCCGCCAGCGAGGCGGTGTAGTCCCCGTACAGCCCGTGACTGGTGCCGGCCAGCATCGGCAGCGAGGTGAGCTCGCGGTTGAGTCGCACCAGGCTGCTCAGCCCGTCCGGCAGCTCGGCACCCTTGGGCACATCGGGCAGAGATTCCGCGCGGCTGGTGATCATCTTGTCGCCGCGTTCCTGAACGAGTTGGCGCCGGCCGCGGACGAACGGGCTGCCGATCAGCAGGAAGATCACCATGCCCAGCAGCGGCGTGATCATGATCAGCAGCAGCCAGCCCAGCGACGACGACGGACGCCGATTGTGCGGAATGGTGGCCACCGCGACGACCCTGATCGCCAGATCGATGATGGTCATCGTGATGCCGAACCATCCGGTCCAATCCATCCTGCGCCCTCCAGACCGGAGGACTGGCCTCCCCCGTCGTTGGGAGGATAGTGGCCGCGCAGCCGAGCGTCAGGGACGCCGCCGGCGGACGAGCAGAATGCCGGAGGCAGCGGTCAGCACCACGGCCAGGATCGCCAGGCCCGGAAGCAGCCAGCTCGGCGCCTCGGCCGTCCGCGCCGGCGGGGGCGAAGGCGGCATTGTTTCGGAAGGGGTGACAGACGGTGGCGTGCCGCTCGGGCGACGCGCGGCGCCGAGCGCCTTCACGTCCAGCTTGATCGGGGCGGCACACAGACTGGTCTGCAGGGCGTCCACCGTGCCGGTGGCGAACACAGTGACCTTGCCGGCCAGCCGGATGCCGCAGCTGGGCTCGCCGGCGGCTGAGGAGACCACCACCTGTTCGGGTAGCTCGCCCTTGTAGACCCGGTCGACCCGGATCCGGTAGAAGACCGGGTCACCGACGGCGAGGCTGCTCGGCTCGGTCGTCGAGATCACCTCGCCGCCGAAGACCACGGACGCCGCGTCCACCGCCTCACCAGCGGTGAAGCCCTTGCACGAGCAGGCGCAGGCCACCGGGGCCGGGACCGCGGCCACCCCACCGACCGCGAGGACGGCCATGACCAGGAGACGCAGCAACGCTCGCATACCCGAACAACGCCGCAACCGGCCCCGGCGTTGCACCTGCTGCAGAAAGCCGAAGTGCCCGGCCCAATCCGGGCCCAACCCCACGAAAACAAAAGCCACCGGCAACTACGCCCCCC
>NZ_JASGEN010000167.1:0-9546 GCF_047606365.1 Micropruina sp.
CGAGCTCGTCCTCGACCCCACCCGCGACTACCAGCCACGCCAACAACCACCACAACCCCACCCCCAAAACGACTAACGGACCCACGTTTCCGTAGGTCCGTTGTCGCCGATGTCCTGAGACATCACACCCGTCGGGCTGACAGGATTTGAACCTGCGACCCCTACACCCCCAGTGTAGTGCGCTACCAAGCTGCGCCACAGCCCGCTTTTCTCTTGTTGAAGGGGCCCGTGAGCCCCGACGGCTCACACTACACGGTTGGACTGGTCGCTCTCAAAGCGAGCCACGCGCGGCGTCCGACGGCTTGTCAGTGCCCGGTCGTAGACTGCTGCAGGTGATCAACCCCACTCCCATGCTTCGCCCCAGTCCGATGGATATCTCCGGCCTGTTCGCAGGCTCGTTCGAGGCGCTGAAGCGGCGCTTCGGCTTGTTCATCCTGTTGTCCCTCGCACCGTCACTGCTGGCCCTCGCCATGTTCATCGCGGCCGCCGTTGTCGGCGGCAGCGCGGCAATCACCGGCAACGAGAGCGCGATGATCACCTCGCTGATCATCGTCGTGGCGATCTTCGCCATCGGCAGCCTCGTTGTCGCGCTCGCCCAACTCAAGATGTACGGCATGATGTCGCAGGCCGCCTACGAGATCGCGCAGGGGGAGCGTCCTGACTTCAATGGCCTCATGGCCCGCACCCGCGGCTACCTGCCGCGGATGATGCCGGTCATCGCCCTCTTCTTCGGCATCATCATCGCCCTCTACCTGCTGATCGGCGCCATGATGTGGGCAATGTTCAACAGCGTCGCCAACGGAGGTGACCCCACCGGGGCCGTGCTCGGCATCTTCGGCCTGCTCACCCTGCTGACCGTGGTGGCAGTGCCCGTCTCGATCATCCTGTGGACCAAACTGCTCTACCTGGTGCCGTCCGTCGCCACCGAGGCGCTGGGCGGCATGGAGGCGCTGAAGCGGTCCTGGAACCTCACCAAGGGCAGCTTCTGGCGCACATTCGGTTACGCGATCCTGCCGCAACTCGCCGTCACTGCTGTGGTGTGGATGTTGAACGCGCTCGGTCAGGTCGCCAGCGGCGCGTTCGGTGTCGCGATGCCCCGCAACCCCACGCCCGCCGAGTCGATGGCCTATCTGCTGGCACTGATTCCGTTGTTCACGATCACGATCGTGCTGCAGATCCTCGTGCAGCTGTTCACCACGCCGTTCATCCAGAGCTACTACACCTACATGTTCATCGATCAGGTGCGACGCAATGAGCAGCCGTCCGACTACGGCCAGTTCGGCTATGGCCAGCCCGGGTACCCGCCGGCCGGTCCGCAGCCCGGACAGCCCTACAGCTACCCGCAGCAGCCCGCCCCTGGAAGTCAGCCTGGTCAGGGCCCGCAGTACCCCGGCGCACCACAGCAGTACCCCGGTCAGCAGTACCCCGGTCAGCAGTACCCGCCGCAGCCCGGCTCGTCGCAGAATCAGTGGCCTGGGCAGAGCTGACAGTCGACCTTGGTTGAGCTTGTTGAAGGGTTTCGACAAGCTCAACCAGCGGGGTCGATCGGCGAGGGTTTCGACAAGCTCAACCAGCGTGGCCTCAACCGGCGACCGACTACTTCTTGCGCTTCTCGCGGGCGCGTACCTCGATGTGCACCGGGGTGCCGGCGAAGCCGAACTCCTCGCGTAGCCGGCGCCGCAGGAAGCGGACGTAGCCCGGATCGAGTTGGCCCGAGGTGAACAGGGCGAACGTCGGCGGACAGGTGTGTGCCTGCGTGCCGAACAGGATGCGGGACTGTTTCCCGCCCCGCACCGGGTGCGGGTGTGCGGCGGTGATCCGACCCAGGAAGGCGTTCAGCTTGCCGGTCGAGATGCGGGTCTCCCAGCCTTCCAACGCGGTCTCGATGGCTTTCGACAGCCGGTCGACGCCGCGTCCGGTGAGTGCCGAAATGTTCACCGAGGGCGCCCAGGAGAACGCCTGAATGTCCTGCTCGATCTCGCGGTTGAGGTAGTGCCGGCGTTCCTCGTCGGTCAGGTCCCACTTGTTGTAGGCGATCACCAGTGCCTTGCCGGCCTCTTCGGCCATGGTGATCACCCGAAGATCCTGGTCGGCGATCGGCTCGGACGCGTCAATCACCACCACGCAGACCTCGGCCCGTTCGATCGCGGATGCCGTGCGCAGCGAGGCGTAGTACTCGTGTCCGGACGCCTCCTTCACCCGACGCCGGATGCCGGCGGTGTCGATGAATCGGTAGACGATGCCGCCCACCTCGACCAGTTCGTCGACCGGGTCGACGGTGGTGCCGGCGACGTTGTCGACCACCGAGCGTTGCTGGTGGGCGAGCTTGTTCAGCAGCGACGACTTACCCACGTTCGGACGGCCCACGATCGCTACCCGACGGGGACCGCCGATCACCTCGTCGGTCTCCTGCGGGGCGTCCGGGAGGGCGTCCATCAGGGCGTCGAGCAGGTCGCCGGAGCCACGTCCGTGCAGCGCCGAGACCGGGTGCGGCTCCCCCAGTCCGAGGTTCCACATCATCGCGGCCTCGGCCTCGTTGCGGGCGTCGTCCACCTTGTTGGCGGCCAGCACGACCGGCTTGCGGCTGCGCCGCAGCACCCCGACGACGGCCTCGTCGACGTCCTGGATGCCGACCGAAGCGTCCACCACGAACAGCACGGTGTCGGCGGCCGCGATGGCCAATTCGGCCTGTTCGGCGATCTGCGCCGCCAGCCCCTTGGCGTCCGGGGCCCAGCCTCCGGTGTCGACGATGACGAACTCGCGGCCGTTCCAGGACGCGTCGTACGACACCCGGTCCCTGGTTACCCCGGGGATGTCCTGGACGACCGCCTCGCGGCGTCCGATGATCCGGTTGACCAGCATCGACTTGCCGACGTTGGGCCGTCCGACGACGGCTACCACGGGCTTGATGAGCTCTTCAGCACTTTCGGTCACGGTGTTTCCTTGTCTTCGCCGGTTGAGCTTGTCGAAGCCGAGCTTGTCGAAGTCGCCCGTTCGGCCAACTCCACCACGGCGTCGATCACCTGGTCCAGCGAGAGCAGGCTGCCGTCCAGGCTGACCACGCCGTCGGCGGCGGTGCTGAAGTTCACCAGGGTGGAGTCGTCGGCGTCCCGGCGCAGGATCTGGTCGCGCAGCGCCGCGTCGTCGATCTGGCCGCCATGGTCGAGTTTGCGGCGCGCCATCCGGATCTCCGGATCGGCGCTGAGCAGCAGCCGGACGTCGGCGTCCGGGGCGACGACGGTGGTGATGTCGCGACCCTCGGCCACGATGCCGTTCGGCGCGGCCTCGATGATCGCCCGCTGCCGAGCGACCAGGTTCTCCCGGCAGGCCGGGATCACCGCGACCGTGGAGACGTTGCTGGAGATGCGCTGGGAGCGGATCTCCTCGGTGACGTCGCGGCCGTTCACCCGCACCCACTGACCGGCGGGATCGGTGGAGATCTGGATGTCCGCGCGCACCACGGCGTCGGTGACGGCAGCGGTGTCGGCGCCGTCGACGCCGGCGTCCAGGTAGGCGACGGTCACCGCCCGGTACATGGCGCCGGTGTCCAGGTAAGCCAACCCGAGCCGGGTCGCCACCCCGCGGGCGGTGCTCGACTTACCCGAGCCGCTGGCCCCGTCGATGGCAATCACTAGGGGTTTCGTCATGATTCTCCTCACAGCGACTCGGAATAGCGCAGCGTCCAGCCGGCTTCGGTCATGGCCTCTTCAAGCCCGGCCCGCGCGGCCTTCGTCACGCCGACGGCGAGATAACCCACCTCGCGCTCGGGGTCGTGGTCGATCCGGATGTCTTCGACGTTCACGCCGGCCGCCTCGACGTCGGCGAACAGCCGGGCCAGCGCACCGGGGGTGTCGGGGATGGCCACGATCACTTCGGCATAGGCGGATTCGCCGGTGCCGTGCTTACCCGGCAGTTCCCGGACGCCGCGGCGTCCGTCGGCGAGGAATCGACGCAGCGCCTCGTCGTCGCCCCAGCCTTCGAGCAGTTCATCGAGGGTGTCCCGGACGGCCTCGAGTTCGGTGCGTACCGCGTCCGCGTTGGCGCTGATGATCTGGGTCCACAGCCGTGGATCGGACGCCGCGATCCTGGTCACGTCGCGCACCCCCTGGCCGGCGAGCCGCAGGTGCTCCTCAGGGACCTCGTTCAGGCGGGTGGCAGTCAGGCTGCTCATCAACTGCGGCAGGTGCGACACCTGGGCGACGGCCTCGTCGTGATGGGTGGCACCCATGCTGACGATCCGGGCACCGCAGTTGCGGGCCAGCGCATGGACGGTGAGCACGGCCTTCGCCCGGGACGTGTCGTGCGGGGTGATCACCCAGGTGCGATCGACGAACAGATCAGCACGCGAGGTCAGCGGACCCACGCGTTGCGAACCGGCCATCGGGTGCGAACCGACGTAGCGGGCCAGGTTGAGGCCGCGTCCGCGCAACTCAGCCAGGACAGTGCCCTTGACCGAACCGACGTCGGTGACGGTCGCCTTCGGGTAGGTGCGCAAGGCGTTCTCGATGGTGTCGGCGAGCCGTGCCGGCGGGACGCCGACGACGACCAGCCGGACCGTGGCCGGGTCGATGGGGTCGGTGGTGCCGGCGCCGCGCGAGGCGGCCACCTTGGCATGCGAGGACAGCCGGTCGATCAGGTGCACCTCGACACCGGCGCTGACCAGGGCGGCACCGACCGACGCCCCGACCAGCCCGGTTCCGATCACCACCGCTGGGGTCAGGGTTGGTTCGTTCACTGGCCGCCCTTCTGCACGAAGGAGCGCACATACTCCTCGGCATCGCTCTCGAGCACCGAATCGATCTCGTCGAGCAGAGCGTCGTAGTCAACCGCCGGCTTGGTGGTCGCCGGGGTCACCTCGACCTGCGCCTCGTCCGCGCGCGCGGTACCGCGCTGACGCTGAATGCGCTCGGCCATGGGTTCCTCCTGTTCAGTCCGACAGCCTATCGCGCCGGCCGCAGACGGGTTCGCCGGACCGCGGGGACGGTTCTCCCGGTCACCGGGAGAACCGTCCCTGCCTACTGGGGCGGGGTACGCACTTGTACGCACCGACGGCGGGGGCTGCGAGGCGTAGTGTCCGTAGCGATTCCGCCCACCCGCGGGGAAACCAGGCGTCCGTTATGGAACTTCCGTTGCTTCTGGCGGGGCCGATCCTGCGCAGGGTCGACCCGGGGCTGGTCAGCGTCTGGACGGCGTTCAGCAGCCCGGCTGAGGTGACGCTGGAAGTGTTCGAGGGGCGGGTCGCCTACGACACGACCAACCCGCCGTTCGTGTCCAGCGCCGACCCGCCCGATCCGAACGCGCCGCCGCCGTTCCCGGGTGCGGAGGCGATCCGGGTCGGTGAGCATCTCTATCTGAGCCTGGTGTCGGCACGTATTCCACCCGCCTCCGGCAAGGTGTTCGAGCCGGATCGGCTGTACTCGTACAACCTCTGGATCGAGGCGGACGGCGGCACCAACACGTTGCAGTCGTTGAAGCTGCTGGAGACCCATCAGGTCAGCGGCACCACCGCGGGTCCGCTCGGCTACGCCGACCGGATGCTGCCCAGCTTCGCCCTGCCGCCCAGCCAGCTGGACGACCTGCAGCTCGCCTACGGCTCGTGCCGGCGGGCGGGTTACGACGACGGCGACGCGTTCACCTGGATGGACGAGTACCTGGCCGAACGCGTCGGCGACCCGCGGGCCCGGCTGCATCAGCTGTTCCTGGGCGGCGACCAGATCTACGCCGACGACGTCGAGGACGTGCTGATGCGACGGGTGGTCGAACTGGGCGTCGAACTGATCGGGACGGCGCCGGCGTCCGGTCCGCTGGCCGGCGAACCGTCCTCGACACCGATCGAGCGCATCGCGGTCGACAAGGTGCGGCTGCTGAAGCGCACCGTCGACCCCGAGAATCCGGACGCCGCCTACGACGACGAGGCCACCGCCACCACCACGGCGAACCCGCTACCCGCCGGCCCACCCTGGTTCGGGGTGGGCAACCGGCTCTACCTGACCAACTGCAGTGCGCAGTTGACCAGCGAGGACGGAAAGAACCACCTGATCTCACTGGGTGAGTTCGCCGCCACCTACCTGCTCTACTGGTCGCCGGCCTGCTGGGGCACCGAGATCCCGGGGGCGAAGCTGAAGCAGACCCCGGACGCCGCAGCGTCCGGCACCGTCAATTGGCTCGACGTGCTCACCGACCAACAGTCCGTCGACTTGCCCGCGCCGGGATTTCCCGCCCGAGTGCCGCAGTACACCTTCACCGACGCAACGGTCCGAACCGAGGAGATCGCGAAGGAGGCGAAGCGCCGCAACGAGCTCAGCGCCGCCGAACGCGCCGAGGAGGATGACAAACGCGCCAAGGACAAGGCGAAGGAGGAAGCCAAGAAGCCGAAGGTCAGCCGTCGCAACCAACGGGTGCACCGGCAATTCCTGGCCGGCCTGTGGCGAGCCCAACGGCTGCTCGCCAACGTGCCGACCTACATGATCCTCGACGACCACGACGTCACCGACGACTACTTCCTCACCCCGATGTGGCGGCACCGGGTGCTGGGCAGCGCGCTGGGCCAGACCATCCTGACCAACGCGATGACCGCCTACGCCCTGTTCCAGGACTGGGGCAACGACCCGCGGCGCTACGACATCACCTCTGTCACCCGTCCCGAGTTGGGTGGCCAGCTGCCCGGCGACCTGCTGGTGGCCGTGCCGAAGCTGTTCCCCGAGGGCGCCACCAGGGGCCCGGACGCCGCCACCTTCACCGCGCTGGCGAAGATGTTCGGCCACGATCTCGACAACCAGCCGCTGCCCAACGGGCAGTTCCTGTCGGTCAAGCCGCCGATCAGCTGGCATTTCACCATCGACGGCCCGAAACATCGGGTGGTGGCGCTCGACAACCGCACCCGGCGCAGTTACGTGAGCGAGGTCGGCCCGCCCGGCAACGTGTCGAAGGAGGCGTTGGACGACCAGATCCCCAAGCCGCCGCTGCCGGCCGGGGTCGAGGTGCTGGTGGTGATCGCACCGCTGCAGGTGATCGGTCCGCCGGTGCTCGACGAGGTGGTCGGACGGGCGATCTACAAGATCTTCGACGCCGTCCACTACGACGAGGTGGCCGAGACGAAGATCTCCGGCACCCGGCTGATGCCCGGCACCAACCCGGACGCCCTGGAGACCTGGGCGCTCGACGAGAACACCTTCGAGTACCTGATGTCCAGGCTGGCCGACTACGGCCGGGTGGTGCTGCTCTCCGGTGACGTGCACAACGCCGCGTCCAATCTGATGAGCTACTGGCGCGGCACCAGCACCAGCCCGGCCAGGATCGCCCAGTTCACCTCGAGCGGCTTCAAGAACGTGATGCCGGTCTACCTGCAGGCCCTCGACGCGAAGATGATGGCGTTGCAGCAGATGCTGCGGGCCCGGCTGGGCGTCGAACGACTCGGCTGGACCAAGCCGGACGCGAACCTGGTGCTGCTGCCGTCCGGACGCACCGAGGACGACCTGGTCGCGGTCACCCGCGCGAAGCTGCTGCGCAGCCCGGTGCTGCTGCCCACCCACGGCTGGATCGACGACAACCCGCCCGGCGAGACCGATCCGGCGAAGACCTCGCGGCTCAACCCGGCCAAGCCGCCCGAATGGCGCTGGCGGGTCACTCCCCTGCTCGACGAGCGTCCGGACGCCGAACGTCCCAGCCCGATCCGCGCCTTCCCGCTGGACGACGCACAGATCGAAACCCAGGCCGCCGATCCGGCCACCACGTTCGCCGCGCTGCGCTCGGTCGCGGTGCGGCACCAGCACGCCCTGGAACGGATGCGCAACACCCGGCAGATGATGTTCCGCGCCAACTTCGGGATCTGCCGCTTCGAGAGCGACGGCGACGCGATCACCGCCGTCGGCGAGGTGCACACCGAGGCGATCGACCCGGCCACCCAGCTGCCCGTGATGGGTCCCTACATGGTGCATCGGGCGCCGCTCGGCCCGCTGACCGAAGACCCGCCCGACCAGTTGCGCCGCTTCGCCATCGAGGCCGTGCCGATTCCGGAGCCGACACCATGAGCGCCGGCTCGGTGCTGCGCCGGCTGGCCGGCGAGGTGATCGACTTCATCGGCTTCGTGGCCGACCTGCTGGGCCGCGACGAGGCCCGCAAGGCGATCCTGCGCGACCTGGGTGCGCCACCGGATGTCTCGACCAAACTGGAGCTGCCGAAGGCGCCGCTGGATTCGATCACGGCCTACCGCGCCTCGACGAACGAGGATCTGCAGGCCGACATCGAGGCCGCCGGCAACCTCGCGCTGCTGATCGGCGCGATCATCGACCAGATCGAGTCGTGGGGCGGCAGCGACTGGTCCGGACGCACCGACACCTTCGTGACAAGCATGTTCGACCTGCTGGGCAGCACCTATCTGCGGCGGCGCTGGCCCAAGCTGTTCCTGGTCATGCAGGGCGTGGCGATCGCCTCCGAGCTGACCGGATCGCTCGGGCCGGGCGACCATGCGCTGCCCGACAAGTCCGGCGGCGAGCACCACGCCGGCCGATTCCTCAACTCGTTCGTCACCATCCTGTCGTTCGTCTGGGGTCCGGGCCGCACCCTCGACGACCTGGACGACACCCGCGAGGACGCGTCCGGCTCGACCCTGAACACGGCCCGGGACAAGACCTTCTACGTCATCGACGGGCTGATCCGCGGCGTCATGGCGGCAATCGCCACCATCGACCAGACCAAAGACGAGTTCAACGAGAACCTGCTCAGCGACGTCATCGTCGGCTGGGACGCCCCCGGCCTCGACATCGACTCGACCACCCGGCCCACCGCGGCCGATCTGCTGGCCAGCCGGATGGTGTCCTTCTCACTGCGTCACGACGGCGATCCGGCCGACGAGGAACTGAAGCTCAGCTGGCTGTACCTGCCGCGCCGGCTGGGCACCCCGGCGCGGAAACACCAGTTGTTCCTGGCGCTCGGCGGCGCACTCACCATCGACCAGGTGCTCAATCCGCACCGCGACAAGGGCGATCCGACCTGGCGGTTCCGGGTCGGCGTGAAGAGCGACGCCGGTGCCGCCCTGCTGCTCAGCGGCGACGACATCGAGGCCAGCCCCGAGGCGTCCGGGCTGCAGGCGTCGTTCGGCTACGTCGCGACACCCGACTCCAGCGGGGTCAGCTACGCGTTGCCGCGCTCGACCGGAATCCGGGTCGAGCTGGGCGGCATCTCGTTCCTGCTCACCCTGTCGCCCACCGGGGCGCGGGTGCTGATGGTGCTCGACAACTGCGCGCTGGTGGTGGACGGCGCCAGCGCCGACAGCTTCATCCGCAAGCTGCTGGGCGGTAAGCCGTACCGGACGATGTTCGGGTTGTCGCTCGGCTACGACTCGAACCTGGGTTTCATCCACGAGGTGCACCGGGTGTCCGGGGTGGACGCCACCACCAACGCCGCTGTGCCGTTCGACTCCTCGGGGCCGGCCGGGCCGTCCGATCTGGACATCACGCTGCCGCTGGGTGGTGGCGGCGTGCTGGGCATCAATGTGCTCGAACTGGTGCTGCGGCTGGCCTGGCGCAGCGCTGACGCACCGCAGAC
>NZ_JASGEN010000168.1:0-30123 GCF_047606365.1 Micropruina sp.
AACCTGCTGCCGGGCGGCCGTCCGGCCGCCGAGGCGCGGGCCCGGGTCGACGTCCAGGCCGCCTGGGGAGTCGACAGCCTGCCCGGCACGCCCGGACTGGACGCCGACGCGCAACTCGCCGCCGCCCGCAATGGCGGCCTCGCTCTGCTGGTCAGCGGCCTGGAGCCGTCCGACTTCACCCACGCCGAAGAGGCCCGCCAGGGCATCGAAGAGGCGTCCTTCGTGATCAGCCTGGAACAGCGGCTCAGCGAGGTCACCGAGCGCGCCGACGTGGTCTTCCCGATCGCTCTGATCGAGGAGCGTCCCGGCCACTTCCTGAACTGGGAGCATCGCCGGGGCCGGGTGAACACCGTCATCAAGCAGCCGAACCAGCCGATGACCGATCTGCGGGTGCTGGCCGCGCTGGCCGACGCGCTCGGCCGTCCGCTGGGCATCCGGACCGCCAAGCAGGCACTCACCGAACTCGACGAGCTGGGCGGCTGGGACGGCGAGCGCGCCCCGCTGACCCGGACCCGCGCGATGAGCGGCCCGGCCGAGGGCGAGCTGGCGCTGGCCACCTGGCGCGAGATGATCGACGGCTCCCGCTCCAACGACAACGAGCCGGCGCTGCAGGCGACCGCCCGTCCGGTGGTGGCCCGCACCTCGCCCGAGGTGGCCGACGCCCACGGCCTGACCGGTTCGGTGACCATCGCCGGCGGCGACGGGTGGCTCACCCTGCCGCTGGAGGTCACCGCCGGGATGGCTCCCGACACGGTCTGGGTGCCCACCCATGCGCCGGGGACTCCGCTGTCGGAGCTCGGCCTGGTGCACGGGGCGGGTGTCACCGTGGCTCGCCCGGAGGACGCGCTCAGCGAAGGAGGTGCGGCATGATCCCGCTCGACCTTTCCCTGTTCGGCACCGACCCGTGGTGGCTGGTGCTGCTCAAGGTGGTCGTGCTGTTCGTGGTGCTGCTGGTCTGGACGATCTTCAACGTCTGGTACGAGCGCCGGCTGGTCGGCAAGATGCAGCACCGGCTCGGCCCGATCATGAACGGCCCGTTCGGCCTGCTGCAGGCGGTCGCCGACGGCAGCAAACTGATCATGAAGGAAGACTTCCGGCCCAAATCGGCCGACCGGGTGCTGTTCACCCTGGCGCCGCTGATCGCCGGCACGGCCGCCTTCACCGCCTGGGCGGTGATGCCGTTCGGCGGCGAGGTGGAGATCTTCGGTGTGCGGACCCGGCTGCAGCTGACCGACCTGCCGATCTCGGTGCTGGTCATCCTGGCGGTGGCCTCGGTCGGCATCTACGGCTTCGTGCTGGCCGGCTGGTCGTCCAACTCGCCCTACTCGCTGCTCGGCGCGCTGCGCAGCTCGGCGCAGATGATCTCCTACGAGCTCAGCATGGGGCTGGCGCTGGTGGCGGTGTTCCTGCACGCCAGCTCGATGTCGACCGCCGAAATCGTCGACGTGCAGGGCCAGCCGTTCAGCTTCTTCGGGGTGAACCTGGGGTTGCAGAACTGGTTCTTCCTGCAGCTCTTCCCGTCGTTCGTGATCTACCTGATCTCGATGGTCGGCGAAACCAACCGGGCGCCGTTCGACCTGCCCGAATGTGAGTCCGAGCTGGTGTCGGGTTACCTGACCGAGTACTCCGGCTTCCGCTACGCCACCTACTTCCTCGCCGAGTACATCAACATGGCGACGGTGTCGGCGGTGGCCACCACGCTGTTCCTGGGCGGCTTCCATGCACCCTGGCCGATCAACGCGTTGATCCCGGCGATGGATCAGGGCTGGTGGGGTCCGCTCTGGTTCATGCTCAAGGTGCAGCTGCTGATCTCGGTGTTCGTCTGGCTGCGCGGCACGCTGCCGCGGTTCCGCTACGACCAGTTCATGACCCTGGGCTGGAAGTGGCTGATCCCGATCTCGCTGGTCTGGGTGATGCTGATCTCGACCGTCCGGATCGCCCGGGCGCAGAACTGGCTGGCCAACCCGCTGGTGATCGGCGGCCTCGTGGTCGTGGTGCTGGCGCTGTTCGCCCTGTGGTGGTGGCTCGATCGACAACCCGAACCCGAGCTGGCCGAGCCGACACCGTTCGACCCGTTCGCGGGCGGCTACCCGGTGCCGCCGATGCCCGGTCAGCGGCTGCCCGAGCAGGCCGACGTGGTTCATGCCGAAGCGGAAAGGACGGACGCCTGATGGCGACCTTCGCAGAACAGTGGGCCGGTTTCGGCGTCACCTTTCGGACGATGTTCCGCAAGACCTTCACCCAGGGCTACCCGGAGAAGGGCAAGGTCAAGGTCACCGCGCCCCGGTTCCACGGACGGCACCAGCTGAACCGCTGGCCGGACGGCCTGGAGAAGTGCGTGGGCTGCGAGCTGTGCGCCTGGGCCTGCCCGGCGGACGCCATCTACGTCGAGGGCGCCGACAACACCGAGGACGCCCGGTTCAGCCCCGGTGAGCGGTACGGCTCGGTGTACCAGATCAACTACCTGCGCTGCATCCTGTGCGGGTTGTGCATCGAGGCCTGCCCGACCCGGGCGCTGACCATGACCAACGAGTTCAAGCTCGGCGACACGACCCGCGAGAAGATGATCTACACCAAGGAGCGGCTGCTCGCGCCGCTGCTGCCAGGCATGGAGGCGCCGCCGCATCCGCGTCGGCTCGGCAACGACGAGAAGACCTACTTCCTCGGCCTGCCGAAGACCGGCACCCCGGACACTCGGACGCCCTCGGCGCAGGAGGCCCGATGACCGTCGTGTTCTGGATCTGCGCACCGCTGATGGTGCTGGGTGCGCTCGGCCTGGTGCTGTTCCGCAAGGCCGTCCATTCGGCGCTGTCGATGGCGCTCACCATGGTCTGCCTGGCGGTGCTCTACGCGTCGCTGTCGGCACCGTTCCTGTTCGCCGTCCAGATCATCGTCTACACCGGCGCGGTGCTGATGATGTTCCTGTTCGTGCTGATGCTGGTCGGCGTCGACACCCCCGACTCGATCGTCGAAACGATCAAGGGCCAGCGGGTGCTGGCGGCGCTGGGCGCGCTCGGCCTGCTCGGCCTGATGGTGTTCTCGATCGGTGGTGCGGTGACCGCGCCGGCGACCACCACCGCGGCGGCCGAAGCGGCCGCCGGCGGCAATGTCGAAGGGGTGGCCGAGCTGCTGTTCGGCCGCTACGTGTGGGTCTTCGAACTCACCTCGGCGCTGCTGATCACCGCCGCGGTGGGTGCGATGATCTTCGCCCACGCGCAGCGCACCAAGCCGAAGCTGGGCCAGAAGGAACGCGCCGAGGAGCGGATGAAGGCCTACGCCACCAGCGGCGCCCACCCGGGCTCACTGCCCAACTCGGGTGTCTTCGCCACCAGCAACTCGATCGCCACGCCGGCTCTGCTGCCCGACGGCAGCATCTCCGAGGAGTCGGTCAGCCGCACCCTCACCGAGCGCGGCGTCCAGTTGGACAGCGCGCAGTTCAAGCAGATCACCGCGGACGCCTTCGCGGCGGCCGAGCGGGTCGGCGACGAGGAGGACGAGGAACTGTGATCGACCACTACCTCTACCTGGCGGTGATCCTGTTCGTGATCGGCGCCGTCGGCGTGATGATCCGGCGCAACGCGCTGGTGGCCTTCATGTCGGTGGAGCTGATGCTGAACGCGGCGAACCTGGCCCTGGTGGCGTTCGCCTACCACCACGGCAAGCTCGACGGGCAGGTGGCCAGCTTCTTCGTGATGGTGGTCGCCGCCGCTGAGGTGGTCGTCGGCCTCGGCATCATCGTCAGCATCTACAAGACCCGCCGCTCGACCTCGGTCGACAACGCCAACCTGCTGAACCGGTGAGGCAACGCATGCACTGCACGATTGGGCGCTCCATGAGGGGAATGGCGCAATGATTGGGATGGAAGTGGTCGATCCGGTCGCGGCCACCGGACTGTTCGGCTACGCCTGGCTGATGATCGCGCTGCCGGCGCTGGGCGCGCTGCTGCTGCTCGTCTTCGGACGCTGGATCGAGAAGATCGGCCCGTACCTGGCCGTGCTGCTGATCGCCGGCTCGTTCGTGGTCGCGCTGCTGCTGTTCCTGCAGCAGCTCGGGTCGCCCGCCGATCAGCGGGCGGTGTCGGTGCCGCTGTACACCTGGTTCGCCACCGGTTCCTGGCAGGTCGACGTCGGCCTGCTGGTCGACCAGTTGTCGATCCTGTTCGCCCTGCTGATCACCGGCGTCGGCGGCCTGATCCACGTCTACTCGCTGGGCTACATGGCCCACGACGAGCGCCGGCGCCGCTTCTTCGGCTACCTGAACCTGTTCGTCGCCGCCATGCTCACCCTGGTGCTCGCCGACAACTACCTGGTGCTGTTCGTCGGCTGGGAGGGCGTCGGCCTGGCGTCCTACCTGCTGATCGGCTTCTGGCAGCACAAGCCGTCCGCGGCCGCCGCCGCCAAGAAGGCATTCGTGATGAACCGGGTCGGCGACTTCGGCATGATCCTGGCCATCTCCACGATGCTGGCGATGTTCGGCTCGTCCGCCTTCGTCGACGTCAACCACGGCGCTCCGCTGCTGGAAGGCCCGTGGGCGACCGTGATCGGACTGCTGCTGTTGCTGGGTGCCTGCGGCAAGTCGGCGCAGGTGCCGCTGCAGGCCTGGCTGTTGGACGCGATGGAGGGCCCGACCCCGGTGTCGGCGCTGATCCACGCCGCCACCATGGTCACCGCCGGCGTCTACCTGGTGGTCCGCAGCCACGCCATCTTCGACCTCAGCCCGGACGCCCAGGCGGCCGTGGTGATCGTCGGCACGGTGACGCTGCTGGCCGGCGCCTGGATCGGCACCGCCAAGGACGACATCAAGAAGGTGCTGGCCGGTTCGACCATGAGCCAGATCGGCTACATGATGCTGGCCGCGGGCATCGGCCCGGCCGGTTACGCCTTCGCCATCTTCCACCTGCTCACCCACGGCGCGTTCAAGGCGAACATGTTCCTGGGTGCCGGTTCGGTGATGCACGGCATGAACGACGACGTCGACATGCGGCACTACGGCGCCCTCGCCAAGTACCTGCCGCTCACCTTCTGGACGTTCGGTGCGGGCTACCTGGCGATCATCGGCTTCCCGCTGACCGCCGGCTACTTCTCCAAGGACCACATCATCGAGGCCGCGTTCGCGCGCAGCCCGCTGGTCGGGTCGCTGGCCCTGCTCGGTGCGGGCGTCACCGCGTTCTACATGACCCGGCTGATGCTGATGACCTTCGGTGGCCGCAAGCGCTGGGTCGACGGCGTCCATCCGCACGAATCGCCGGCGGTGATGACGGTGCCGCTGATCGTGCTGGGCGCGCTCAGCCTGGTCGCCGGTGCGGTGATGAACTCCTGGATCCAGGGTTGGCTCGAGCCCGCCACCGGCGGACATCCGCACGAGGTGTCGCTGCTGCCGACCGTGGTCGGCTGGGCCACCATGATCGTGGTCGCGGCCGGTGTGCTGGTCGCCTGGCTGGTCTTCGGCCGCCGGCCGATCCCGGTGGAGGCGCCGGCCGGTAACGCGATCACCGTGGCCGGACGCAACGACCTGTTCGGTGACGCGCTCAACGATGCCCTGGTGGTGCAGCCGGTGATGGGCATGTCGCGGGCCGCGGTCGCCAACGACGCCAAGACCATCGAGGGTTTCGTGCACACCCTGAGCACCGGCATCGCCGGGTTCAGCGTGGTCGGCCGCGGCACCCAGACCGGCTACGTCCGCAGCTACGCGCTGACCATGGTGCTCGGTGTGGTGGCGATCGGTGTCGTCGTGATCCTCGGCCTGGGCGGCTGAGGGAGGAGCTGAGATGAGTTTGCTTACCCTGCTCGGCGGCATCCCGCTGCTCGGCGCACTGGTGCTGGCATTGCCGGTGCGCAGCCTGGCCCGTGTGCTCGGCCTGCTGTTCTCGCTGGCCACCCTGGTGGTCGCGGTGCTGGTCACCCTGCAGTTTCTGGGTGGCGCCGACCTGAGCGTGCGGCAGCCGTGGATCACCGCCTTCGGCGCCAACTGGGCGCTCGGCCTGGACGGCATGGGCCTGGTGATGGTGCTGCTCACCGTGATCCTCACCCCGCTGGTGCTGATCGCCGAGTGGAACGTGGTCGGTCACGGACGTTGGAACGCCCAGGGCTATGCCGCCATGGTGCTGGCCCTGCAGGGCACCGCGATCTTCACCTTCCTCGCCGACGACGTGCTGCTGTTCTACGTCTTCTTCGAGGCGACGCTGATCCCGATGTACTTCCTGATCGGCGGCTTCGGCGGCGAGCACCGTCGGGCCGCGGCACTGAAGTTCCTGATGTTCAACCTGGTCGGCGGGTTCATCCTGCTGGCCGCGGTGATCGGGCTGTTTGCGATGTCGGTGTCGCTGCGCGGCGCGCCCAGCTACCTGGTGAGCGACCTGGCCGGCCTGCCGATCCCGGTCGACACGGCACGGCTGCTGATGGTCGGGTTCCTGATCGCGTTCGTGATCAAGGCGCCGATGGTGCCGGTGCACACCTGGCTGCCGTTCGCCGCCGAACAGGCCACGCCCGGCTCGTCCACGCTGATGGTCGGCATCCTGGACAAGATCGGCACCTTCGCGATGATCAAGTTCTGCATCGGGATCTTTCCCGAGGCCAGCGCCTGGGTCGCCCCGGTGATGATCGCGCTGTCGCTGATCTCGATCATCTACGGCGCCGCGGCCGCGATCGCCAGCAAGAACCTGCTGCGCTTGGTGTCGTACACCTCGGTCAGCCACTTCGGCTTCATGGTGCTGGGCATCTACGTGTTCACCACCCAGTCGATCAACGGCTCGATCTTCTTCATGGTCAACCACGGCTTCTCCACCGCGGCGCTGTTCCTCACCGTCGGCTACCTGATCAAGCGGCGCGGTTCGGCCGAGGTGTCCGCGTTCGGTGGTGTCGAGAAGGTCGCCCCGGTGCTGGCCGGCGCGTTCCTGCTGGCCTGCCTGTCGGCGCTGTCGCTGCCCGGCATGTCGACCTTCGTCAGCGAGTTCCTGGTGATCGCCGGCACCTGGTCGCGGACGCCGTGGATCGCCGCGATCTCGGCGACCGGCATCATCCTGGCCGCCACCTACGCGCTGCTGATGTACCAGCGGACGATGACCGGGCCGGTCACCGAGGCCACCGCGAAGCACTTCACCCGCGACCTGACGGGTTCCGAGCGCAGTGTGCTGGTGCCGATCGTGGCGATCATCCTGCTGTTCGGCCTGCTGCCCGGACCGATCGTGAACCTGGTCGAGCCGACCGCCAAGGCCGCCATGACCCGCATGCAACTGACGGATCCGGTCGCGCCCGCGAAGGGAGAGAAGTGATGAACTTCGAGTGGCAGGCACTGGCCCCGGTCCTGATCGTCCTGGGTGCCGCGATCCTCGGCATCCTGATCGAAGCGGCGGCGCCCAAGGCGCACCGGTTCGCCATCCAGGCCGGCGTGACGGTGGTCAGCATCGCGGTCGCAGGTACCTTCCTGGTGGTCAACTGGCGTGCCGGCATCGGCGGCCCGCTGGCGATGGGTTCGATGATGCTGGACGGCCCCAGCTACTTCATGTGGGGTGCGCTGCTGGTGCTCGGCCTGAGCGCCATCCTGGTCTTCGCCGAACGGCAGCTGAACGGCGGGGTGAGCGCCTTCGCGGCGTCCGTCGCCACAGTGCCGGGCAGCCGGGCCGAGGCGGAGGCGTCCGCGGCCAAGCTCGAGCACACCGAGGTCTTCCCGCTGGCGCTGTTCGCGCTCGGCGGCATGATGGTGTTCCCCGCGGCATCCGACCTGATCACCATGTTCGTGGCGCTCGAGGTGCTCTCGCTGCCGCTCTACCTGATGTGCGGCATGGCGCGCCGGCGCCGGCTGCTCTCCCAGGAGGCGGCGCTGAAGTACTTCCTGCTCGGTGCGTTCAGCTCGGCCTTCTTCCTGTTCGGCGTGGCGCTGCTCTACGGCTACGCCGGCTCGTTCGAACTGAAGGCGATCGCGGACGCCGTCCAGAACCCGACGATGGGCCGCGGCATCCTGGTCGCCGGCTTGGCGATGCTGCTGGTCGGCCTGCTGTTCAAGATCGGCGTGGTGCCGTTCCACAACTGGACGCCCGACGTCTACACCGGCGCCCCCACGGCCGTCACCGGCTTCATGGCGATCTGCACCAAGCTGGCCGCCGTCGGCGCCACCCTGCGGGTGCTCTACGTGGCGCTGTCGGGTGAGCGGTGGACCTGGCAGCCGATCCTGGTCGTCCTGATCATCGCCACCATGGTGGTCGGCTCGGTGTGGGGCCTGACCCAGACCGACATGAAGCGGACGCTGGCCTACAGCTCGATCGCCCACGCCGGCTTCATCATGACCGCCGTCGTCGGGGCGTCCACCGCGTCGCCGACCAGCCCACTGGACAGCGTCGCGGCCGCGATGTTCTACCTGGTCGTCTACGGCCTGGCCAGCATCGGCGCCTTCGCGGTGATCACCATGGTGCGCAACCCCGCGGGCGAGGCCAACGCGATCTCCAGCTGGTCGGGTCTGGGCCGTAAGAGCCCGCTGGTGGCCGGCATCTTCGCGCTGTTCATGCTGAGCTTCACCGGCATTCCGCTGACCGGTGGTTTCATCGGCAAGTGGGCGGTGTTCGCGGCGGCCTGGCAGGGCGGTTTCGACTGGCTGGTCATCGTCGCGGTGGTGCTTAGCCTGGTGGCTGCGGTGTTCTACCTGCGGATCGTGGTGGTGATGTTCTTCGGCGAGCCCGCCGAGGGCGTGACCGTCGGCCGGGCCAGCGCTTTCACCTGGTTGCCGGTGCTGGTGTCGGCGCTCGGCATCGCGGTGCTCGGCGTTTTCCCCGGCCCGGTCCTCGACCTGGCCACCATGGCCGGAACGTTCCTGCGCTGAGGCTCGCAGCACGTAGACTCATCCCTGCCTGCCCAATGTCTGAGCAAGGAGAAGTGTGACACTCGAGATCGGCGTCGACTCCACCTTCGCGCAGTCGGTCGTCGACCGGTTGCAGTCGATCGAGGAACGCCTAGCCGCCGCCGCCTTCGGCAAGACGCCGTTCGTCACCGAGGCAGCGACCCACATCATCAACGCGGGCGGTAAGCGATTCCGTCCGCTGCTGGTGGTGGCGGCGTCCCAGCTCTACGACGGCGCCGATTCCGACGCGGTCGAACGGGCGGCGATGGTGGTCGAACTGACCCATGTGGCGAGCCTGTACCACGACGACGTGATGGACGAGGCCGAGTTCCGCCGCGGCGCCGAGAGCGCCAATCATCGGTGGAGCAACACGGTGGCGATCATGGTGGGCGACTTCCTGTTCGCCCGGGCGTCCGCGATCGTGTCGACGCTCGGCACCGAGTACGTGGCGATC
The DNA here is from genome assembly GCF_047606365.1 of Micropruina sp. Classification (GTDB taxonomy): domain Bacteria; phylum Actinomycetota; class Actinomycetes; order Propionibacteriales; family Propionibacteriaceae; genus Micropruina. The sequence continues at coordinate 9,284 of NZ_JASGEN010000168.1, forward strand.
CAGGCCGAGACCTTCGGACGGCTGGTGCAGGGCCAGGTCGCCGAGACCCGCGGGCCTGAGGACGGCGACGACCCGGTGGCGCACTACCTGGACGTGGTGGCCGACAAGACCGGCTCGCTGATCGCCGCGTCCGCCCGGTTCGGCGGCATGGTGTGCGGCGCTCCCGAACCCGTGCTCGATGCGCTGACCACCTTCGGTGAGGAAATCGGAGTGGTCTTCCAGTTGTCCGACGACATCATCGACATCGCCAGCGACCGGGCCGGCAAGACGCCGGGCACCGATCTGCGCGAGGGGGTGTGGACGCTGCCCACGCTGCTGGTCCGGCAGGCGAACGACCCGTCCGACGCCCGGCTGCGCGAGCTGATCGGACGCCGGCTCACCGATCCCGACGAACTGGCCGAGGCGCTCGCCCTGATGCGGGCCCATCCGGCGCTGGAGCAGGCGCGGGCCGAGGTCGAGCGGCGTGCCCAGGCGGCCAAGGATCTGCTGTCCCAGCTGCCCGAAGGACCGGCCCGCGAAGCCATGTTCGAACTCTGCGACCAGGTCGTCACCCGGTCGAGTTGAGAATGCGCAGTTCGCCCGTGCATCCGCTCAGAACTGCATTGCTCGACGCTTCCTTGACCGCTGCGGCCCTGCCCGCTTGCCAGCGGATGCATGGCCCGGCAGACTCAAGCCGATAGCTACACCGAAGAATTCCTCCTTGGAGTACATATGCCTCGTCCTCACGTCGTCATCATCGGTTCCGGGTTCGGTGGGCTGTTCTCGGCCCAGGCGCTTGCCAAGGCCGACGTCGACATCACCCTGATCAGCAAGACCACGGCGCACCTGTTCCAGCCGCTGCTCTACCAGGTGGCGACGGGCATCCTCTCCAGCGGTGAGATCGCACCGGCGACGCGTGACATCCTGCGCAAGCAGAAGAACGCCCGGGTGCTGTTGGGCGAGGTGAACAAGATCAACCTCGACTCGCGGATCGTGATCGGCGAGAAGCTGTCCAAGCAGATCATCCTGCGCTACGACTACCTGATCGTCGCGGCCGGGGCGGGGCAGTCGTACTTCGGCAACGATCAGTTCGCGACCTTCGCGCCGGGCATGAAGACCATCGACGACGCGCTGGAACTGCGGGCCCGGATCTTCGGCGCTCTAGAGATGGCCGAGCTCAGCCAGGACGCCGCCGAGCGCCGCTCGCTGATGACCTTCGTTGTGGTCGGCGCCGGCCCGACCGGCGTGGAACTCGCCGGCCAGATCGTCGAGCTGTGCCACAAGACCCTGGTCGAGTCGTTCCGCAACATCGACACCCGCCAGTGCCGGGTGCTGCTGCTCGACGGTGCACCGGTCGTGCTGCCGCCGTTCGGCGAGAAGCTGTCCGCGGCCGCCAAGAAGGAACTGGAGCGGATCGGCGTCGAGATCAAGCTGAACGGCATGGTCACCAACGTCGACGCCACCGGCCTCGACGTGAAGTACAAGGACGGCACCACCGAGCGCATCGAGTCGATCTGCAAGGTGTGGGCGGCCGGCGTGCAGGCCAGCCCGCTGGGCCGTACCTTGGCCGAGCAGTCCGGCATCGAGGTCGACCGGGCCGGACGCGTCCCCGTCCAGCCCGATCTGAGCCTGCCGACCCACCCCGAGGTGTTCGTGGTCGGCGACATGATGAGCCTCGATCGGCTGCCGGGCGTCGCCCAGGTCGCCATCCAGGGCGGCAAGTACGCGGCGAAGAAGATCATCGGTGAACTCACCGGCGCCCCGGTCACCGAGCCCTTCAAGTACTTCGACAAGGGCTCGATGGCGGTAATCAGCCGCTTCGGCGCGGTCGCCAAGATCAACGACAAGGTGCAGTGGAGCGGGTTCATGGCCTGGATGGCCTGGCTCGGCCTGCACCTGATCTACGTGGTCGGCTTCAAGAACCGGATCACCACCCTGCTGCACTGGGCGATCACCTTCCTCGGCAGCGGACGCTCCGAGCGGGTCACCACCGAGCAGCAGCTGGTCGGCCGCCTCGCCGTCAAGCAGCTCGGCGCAGCCTTCGAGCCCACCATCAGCGGCATCCTCGACCCCAAGAAGATCGACCACAAGAAGAGCTGACCCACGCCGGGTCGACACCGGTGACCAAAGGGGACGGTTCCTTTGGTCACCCGGTGCTCGAATCTGTTCTGCGGTACGCGGGGACGGTTCTTTTCGTTCCACCCTGGTACGCGGGGACGGTTCTTTTCGTTCCACCCTGGTACGCGGGGACGGTTCTTTTCGTTCCAACGTTAGTCGGCTTGTCGGGGCCTGTTCTTTGTTTGGGTCTGGTGGCCGGGTTCTGTTTCCGCGGAGTGCGCTGCACCCCGTCCCGCCCGTGCGCAGCTCGCCTGCTTCTGCTGTTGTCTTTCAGCCCTTGGGCGGGGGCTCGCGCGCTTTACGCCCGACCTACCCGGACGGGGTGCAGCCCACTCCGCTTTCCGGTTACGTCACTGCCGGGCCGGCCCGTTGGTCGAGCTTGTCGAGACCCTGCCCCGACCGTTGGTCGAGCTTTGTCGAGTCCCTTGCTCCACCGTTGGTCGAGCTTGTCGAGACCTCTGAGGCCGGCTCGCTTTCCGGATTTCGACAAGCTCAATCCTCGTAGCGGTCCGTCGTCATTCCGGACTTGATCGGAGATCTCGTGAGTGCGATCTGTGCATGCAAGACAGCGTCTCGCAGGGCTGGTTGCCTGTAAGAGCAAACCCATCCAAAGCAGCGCTAAAGACCTCGTGAGAAGCCTCTCTGTGGGTGTGCGCGGCTGCCGGACGGCGTGACAGGATGGCGGCCATGCTGGACGCCGACACGTACTCCTCGCTCTCTGCTCTGGACATCACGCGCGAGGTGAATGCCGGCCAGCTGTCCGCGGTCGAGGTGGCTGCGGCAGCGCTCGAACTCGCCGAGCAACGGGGGCCCCGGTACGGCGCCTTCACCTGCCTCGCCCCTGATCACGGCATGGCGGACGCCCGCCGCACCGATGCCCGGATCGCGGCCGGGGAACGGCTGTCATTGGCCGGTGTGCCGTGTCCGATCAAGGACCTGAACCAGGTCGCCGGACTGCCCTGGGAGGCCGGCAGCGCCGCATTGCGCGGCAACCGGGCCAGCGTCGACGACCCGATCGTCGGCTGGTTCGCCGACGCCGGCACCAGCATGATGGGCAAGACCGCCACCCCTGAGTTCGGCCTGCCCTGCTACACCGAGCCCGACACCGGCGCGCCCGCGGTGACGCCCTGGGATCCGACACGTTCCGCCGGTGGCTCCAGCGGGGGAGCGGCGGCCGCGGTCGCGGCCGGCATCGTGCCGATCGCGCACGGCTCGGACGGCGGCGGCTCGATCCGCATTCCGGCGTCCGCCTGCGGGCTGGTCGGCCTCAAGGTCAGCCGCGGGCTGATCTCGTCCGGCAACCGGCCACCGGGGCCGGGGCTCGGCATCGACGGTGTCCTCACTCGAACCGTGCGCGACACCGCGCTGGCGTTGGACGTGCTGGCCGGGCCACGTCCGGGCGACACCTACTGGGCACCGGCGGCGTCCGGCGGGTATCTGACCGCCTGCGAGCGCGCACCCGAGCGGCTGCGCATCGGTCTGCTGACCGCTCCGGTGATCGCCGCGGACGCCGAGGTGCACCCGGCCTGCCTGGACGCCGCCAGCCGCGCGGCCACGCTGCTCGAGGGCCTCGGCCACGAGATCCTGGAATGCCCGGTGCCGTTCCCCGATTCGCAGTGGCAGGCGTTCGCGTCGGTGTGGGCGGTCGGGGCGCTGAGCATTCCGCTGCCGCCCGAGGCGGAGGCGGCGCTGACGCCGCTCACCCGATGGCTGCGCGAATCGGGCAGGACTTCCACCGCCCTGGAGTACGCCCAGGCGCTGGCCGCCATCCAGTTGCTGACCCTGCAGGTCGCGGAGGTCTGGGCCGACTACGACATCGTCCTCACGCCCACGCTGGCCCAGCCGCCGGCCCCGACCGGCAGCCTGCGGGACGACGCCGATCCGGCCGCCGACTTCGCCGCGCAGACCCGGTTCACGCCATGGACGTCGATCTACAACCTCACCGGACGCCCGGCGATCAGCCTGCCGCTGCACACCACCCGGGTCGATGGCCCGGATTCGCCCGAGCTGCCGATCGGGGTGATGCTCGGCGGCAAGTTCGGTGCCGAGAGCACCCTGCTTGGGCTAGCTGCCGCCCTGGAACAGGTCGCGCCTTGGGGCCGTCCGAACCTGGGCTGATCCGCGCCTACCAGATGGCGACCTGCTGTTCGGGCGCCAGCCACAGAGCGTCGTCGCCGGTGACGCCGAAGGCGTCGTAGAACTCGGGGATGTTCCGCACCACCTGGTTGCAGCGGAACTCGTCGGGCGAATGCGGGTCGTTGGTCAGCTGGGTGATCAACGCCTCCGGCCGTGACTTGTGCTGCCACGCCCGCGCCCAGGCCATGAACAGCCGCTGGGCGCCGGTCAGGCCGTCGATCGGCTCGGGCTCGTGGTCGCCCACCGCCAGCCGCCACGCCTTGTAGGCGATCGACAGCCCGCCCAGGTCGCCGATGTTCTCGCCGATGGTCAGCTTGCCGTTGACGTGATGGCCGGGGGTCGCGGCAGGGGTAAGCGCGTCGTACTGATCGATCAGCGCCTTCGTCCGGTCCTCGAACGCCTCCCGGTCCTCGGGTGTCCACCAGTCGCGCAGCTTGCCGTCGCCGTCGCAGGTGGAACCCTGGTCGTCGAAGCCGTGGCCGATCTCGTGGCCGATGACGGCACCGATCCCGCCGTAGTTCACCGCTGCGTCGGCGTTCTCGTCGAAGAACGGCGGCTGCAGGATGGCGGCCGGGAAGACGATCTCGTTGCGCAACGGGTGGTAGTAGGCGTTCACCGTCTGCGGGGTCATCAGCCACTCGTGCCGGTCGATCGGGCCGCCGAGCTTCGCCAGCTGGTAGTCGCTCTCGAAGTCAGCGGAGCGCAGCACGTTGCCGAGCAGGTCGGCGGCGTCCACCTCGAGCCCGGAGTAGTCGCGCCACCTGTCCGGGTAGCCGATCTTCGGGATGAACTTGCTCAGCTTGTCGAGCGCCTGGGTGCGGGTCGCCTCCGTCATCCAGTCGAGCGTGCTGATCGAGTTCCGGTAGGCCTCGATCAGGTTCGCCACCAGCTCATCCATCCGCTGCTTGGCGACGGACGAGAAGTGCCGCTCGACGTACAACTTGCCGACCGCCTCACCCAGAGACCGTTCGACCAAGGTCAGGCCGCGCTTCCACCGCTCGCGGTTGGTGGGAATGCCGTTCAGCGTGGTGCCGTAGAAGCCGAACCTGGCCTCGACGAACGCCTCCGGCAGATAGGGCGACAGTGCCGACAGCAGATGGAAACGGGCCCAGGCCCGCCAGGCGGGCAGCCGCTCCGAGCGCAGCAGTTCGACCACGTCGACCGCGTAGGACGGCTGGGCGTCGATCAGCTGCTCCAGCTCGCCGATGCCGGCGGCACGGAACAGGCGCAGCCAGTCGATCCGCTCGGAGAAGGGCTCGGGCCGGGTCGGGTTGTACATCTGGCGCAGGTCGCGGGTGCGCACCTTGTCCCAATGCCGGGCGGCGATCTCGGTCTCCAGGGCGACGATCGCGTCGGCCTCGGACGCGTCCAGCCCGGCCAGGGTGAGGGTCTCGGCGACATGCTCGCGGTAGGCGGTGAGGATGTCGGCGAAGCGCTCGTCGCGGTAGTACTCCTCGTCGGGCAGACCCAGCCCGGACTGGCCGACGAACAGTGCGTAGCGGGTCGGGTCGCCGGGATCGGACTCCACCGACAGGTCGAGCGGCGTGCCGGTGTTGCGCCGCGCGCTGCGGCCGAAATAGTCGAGCAGGGCGTCCACGCTGTCGATCGCGTCGATCTCGTCGAGCAGCGGCCGCACCGGGTCGAGGCCGCGGCGCTCCACCTCGTCGGTGTTCATGAAGGACGCATACAGGTCCTGCACCTTCGCGGCCTCGGTGCCGGGAGCGGCCCCGGACAGGCCGGTGATGATGTCGCGCACCGCTTCTTCGGCGGCGTCGCGGAGGATCGAAGCGGCACCGTAGGAGGGCTTGTCGTCAGGGATCGGCGTGTTGGCCAGCCACGGCCCGTTGACGTGGCGGAACAGGTCGTCCTGCGGTCGGATCTGGGGATCGACGTCGAATGCGGTCACGCGAGCGATCCTAGGGCCACCCGCCGACAGTTTCCGAAGCACGGACCCCTTCCCGGCCCACTGGCAGGTTCGGGAGCGACTGCCGCTCTGCACGGCGCCAGTGGCTCCCGAACCGGTCAGTCACCTCGGCGCGGCAACCACCCATTTGGGCACTGGTGCCGGCACCACCGGGCGGCAATCCTGCAAGCAGGCCCAACGACTCGAAAGGTGCAGACCATGACCGAACAGCAGCGTGACCCCGAGACCGACGCCGACGAGGCCGGGACGACCGAGCAGGACTACGGCAACCTCACCGTCGAGGACGACCCGCAAGGCACCACGGACCCGGCCGACCTGGCCGACACCGCCGGCCCCGAGGACGACGGCGGACGCCAGGACCCCTGAGCTTCAACCGATCATGCCCGTCGAGTTTCTCGGCGGGCATGATCTGTGCTGGCCGCTTGAACCTCGTCGACTCGCGGGTGTGAGTGCGACGGCCAATTTCCCCTCCACCTGTGGATAACTCAGGATTCGTCAGAGCGGCGTCGTAGCATGGCGCAAACCGGTCCAGGTAAGGGAGTCGCCATGGCCATCACCAAGCATCGCTCGACGGAGCAGATTGAGCGGAATCTGGTCGCCATCGCCGCCGCCCAACGGATGGCGGGCGAGGAGCCCACCGCCGAGGACATGGAGGCTGCGCGTCGAGTCCTCGCCGGGGAGGCAACGGCTGATGAGGTCATCGCCGAAGGGCTTGCCGAACTGGAGGCTCGGTACGGTTTCAAGCGGTAGTGGGAGCTGGAGAGAGTGCCCGACCCTTACAGCTATCCCGGCAGTCATGTGCTGGTGAACATCCATGGCTATGTTGATCCGGAGTTGTGGAAGGCTGCGGAACGCCGAGTCGTCCAAACCCGTCTGACGGACCTCGTCGAGCACCCGATCGCGGGCGACTTCAATCTCACCCACCTGCAGGCGATCCATGCCGCGCTGGTGGACGGCTTCTACAGCTGGGGCGGCCAGTTACGCACCACCGATACCGGCCCGGGCGGCACCGGCATCGCGCACTGCCGGCCCGAGTTCATCGAGGCGGAGGCTGAACGAGTCTTCAATGCGCTCGCCGAGACCGATTATCTGCGCGGGCGTGATCGGGACGCCTTCTCGCGGGGGCTGGCCTGGACGTGGGGCGAGTTGACCGTCATCCATCCGTTTCGCGACGTCAACACCCGTACCCAGTTCACCTTCTTCAATCAGCTGGCGCTGCACGCCGGCTGGCTGATCGACTGGACGATGATCGACCCCTACCTGTTCGGATATGCCCGCACCGTCGCGATCGTCAGCGACGAGCGAGGCATCGACGCTCTGCTCTTCCCAGCCTTGAAACCCCTTGTCGGCGGGGTTGCGCCCACCGAACCGCTGCGACGGGGAGTCGATCGGTTCGTGGCCGGCCGATCAGCCTGGACGCGTCCGGAACTCGACCAAGCGCTGGTTGCCGCCATCGAGCAAAGGGACGCCTCCTGAGCCGATAGCATCCTCGAACTGCTCCGCGTCCGTCATCGATGTGACACCGTGGCACGGGCAAACGCTGGCGAATGGAGGAGTTGTGACGGCGGACTTCGTCGCGGCGAATATGCGCAACTGGGACGAGCGGGTTTCCGATCACCTGGTTGCCTACGGTGCCGACGCCTTCACCGATGACCCGACCGCGGTGTGGGCGGACACTGAGGCCGAGTTGCTGCGCCCGTTCATGCCGGACGGCTCATTCGTGGGCGTGCAGATGGTGCATCTGCAATGCCATATCGGCCTGGACACGATCAGCTTCGCCAGGCGTGGTGCACAGATCGTGGGCACGGACCTGTCCGGCGAGGCGATTGCCGCCGCCACCGCATTGGCCGAGCGGGCAGGAACCCCGAACGCCTCGTTCGCGCAGTGCACCAATGAGGACGCACCGGAGGTCCTCAGCCGACAGTTCGATGTGGCGTTCACCTCGGTGGGTGTCCTCACCTGGCTCGCCGACCTCGATTCGTGGGCGGCGAGCGTCTATCGGCTGCTTCGTCCCGGAGGCATCTTCCTGGTCTATGACGGCCACCCGATGATGAGTGCGATGCAGTATGAGCGTGATGACGATCTGTTGGTGGTGGGCGAGCCGTACTTCGCCACCGGTGCGCCGAAACGGTTCGACGACGGCGTCACCTACGCCAGCGACACCCGGTTGAGGAACAACGTCACCTATCAGTGGCCGCACGATCTGGCTGAGATTCTCACCGCCATCCTCAACGCGGGATTGCGTATCGAGGCATTCGGCGAGCACCAGACGATCCCATGGAGGGCGCTGCCCAGCCTTGTCGCCACCGAGCGCGGCTGGGTCCTTCCCGACGGAAGTCCCAGGATCCCGCTGATGTTCTCCGTACTCGCCCGGCGACCCTGACTTGGTGTCACGATTTCGAGATCGTCACACGGTGTACCTGAAGTGGCACGACCTCGCGCTGGAACCCGAAATCGTGCTGCTAACCGTGCACCCCGTGACGATGCCGAGATCGTGACCGGGCTTTCGACAAGCTCAACCGACGACAAGCTCGATCAGCGCTGGTTTGGGCAGGTCAGTTGACCGTCCAGGTGTCCGATCCGTTGATCAGGCCCTGCAGCGCGCTCAGCCGCTCGGACGTCTCGGGCATCCGCACCTGCTCGCGGGCGCCGTCGTCGAAGGACGGACGCTCCACCTGGCGGAAGATGCCGATCGGTGCCTGCTGCAGCACGCCGGTATCGGTGAGCCGGGACAGTGCGAACGCGGAAGTCGGATCCTCGGCGTGGGCGTCGTGGACGACCACCTGTGCCGGGTCGGCGTCGGCGGTGTCGACGACGGCGACCGAGCCGTCCGGACGCCGGATCACCGACTGGGCGCCGTCCGGGCCGAAGGTGACGGGCTGGCCGTGCACCAGCCGGATGACACCGGGCGCCTTGGGTCCCTTGAGGTCGAGGAAGGCGTCGTCGTTGAAGATCGGGCAGTTCTGGTAGATCTCCACCAGGGACGCCCCGCGGTAGCCGATCGCGGCGGTCAGCACCTCGGTCAGGTGCGCCCGGTCGGAGTCGATGGTGCGGGCCACGAAACCGGCCTCGGCGCCGAGCGCCAGCGAGATCGGGTTGAACGGGTAGTCCACCGAGCCGACCGGGGTCGACTTGGTCACCTTGCCCAGCTCGGAGGTCGGCGAGTACTGACCCTTGGTCAGCCCGTAGATGCGGTTGTTGAACAGCATGATGGTGATGTTCACGTTGCGCCGCAGGGCGTGGATCAGGTGGTTGCCGCCGATGCTCAGCGCGTCGCCGTCGCCGGTGATCACCCACACCGCCAGATCCGGACGCGACACCGCCACACCGGTGGCGATCGCCGGCGCCCGGCCGTGGATCGAGTGCATGCCGTAGGAGTCCACGTAGTACGGGAACCGCGACGAGCAGCCGATGCCCGAGACGATCACCGTGTTCTCGCGGCGGATGCCGAGCTGCGGCATCAGGCCCTGGAAGGCGGCCAGCACGGCGTAGTCGCCGCAGCCGGGGCACCAGCGCACCTCCTGGTCAGAGGTGAAGTCCTTGCGGTTCAGCGGGGTCAGCGCCAACGGAACCCCGGCGAGGCCGGACGTGGTGGCGGTCATGAGGCGTCCTTGGAGTCGATACGGGTCTGTCCGTCGATCGGGGCCTGCTCGTCGATACCGACTTGGTCGTCGATACGGCCTTGTTCGTCGATGATGGCGATCAGGTCTTCGGCCAGTTCCGACAGCGAGATCGGCAGGCCGCGCACCCGGGAGTAGCTCTCGCAGTTCACCAGATACTTGCCGCGCAGGATGAACGCCAGCTGACCCAGGTTCATCTCGGGCACGATCACCCGGTCGTAGCGGCGCAGAATGTCGCCCAGGTCGGACGGCAGCGGGTTCAGGTGCCGCAGGTGCACGGTGGCGACGCTGCGGCCGCTGAGCCGGACGCGGCGGGTGGCCGCCGAGATCGGGCCGTAGCTGGAACCCCACCCGACCACCAGCACCCGGGCGTTGCCGCCTGGATCCTCGACCTCCAGCGGCGGCAGGTCGGCGGCGATGCCGTCGATCTTGGCCTGCCGCAGCCGAACCATGTACTCGTGGTTGTCCGGGTCGTAGGAGACGTTGCCGGTGCCGTGCGCCTTCTCCAGGCCGCCGACCCGATGCTCCAGGCCGGGCGTGCCCGGAATCGCCAGCGGCCGGGCCAGCTTCTCGTCGCGGCTGTACGGCAGGTACGGTCCGTCGGCGGGCGGCTCGGTGACGAAGCCCGGGTCGATCGCCGGCAGGTCGGCCAGGTTCGGCACCGCCCACGGCTCGGCGCCGTTGCCCAGGTAGCCGTCCGAGAGCAGAATCACCGGCGTCCGGTAGGTGAGCGCGATCCGGGTCGCCTCCAGCGCGGCGTCGAAGCAGTCGCCGGGGGACTGGGCGGCGATCACCGGCAGCGGGGCCTCGCCGTGGCGTCCGTAGATCGCCTGGAACAGGTCGGCCTGTTCGGTCTTGGTCGGCAGGCCGGTCGCCGGTCCGGCGCGCTGCACGTCGCAGATCACCAGCGGCAACTCGAGCATCACGGCCAGCGAGATGGTCTCCATCTTGAGCGCCATGCCCGGCCCGGACGTGCTGGTCACGCCGAGCGCGCCGGCGTACGAGGCACCCAGTGCGGCACCGACGGCGGCGATCTCGTCCTCGGCCTGGAAGGTGATCACGCCGTGGTCCTTGGCCCGGGACAGCAGATGCAGCACGTCGGAGGCCGGGGTGATCGGGTAGGCGCCCAGGAACAGCTGCAGGCCGGCCTTGGCGGCACCGGCCATCAGCCCGTAGGCGAGCGCGGTGTTGCCGGTGATCTGCCGGTAGGTGCCGGCGGGCGTCGGCGCCGCCGCCACCTGGTAGCGGACGGTGAACACCTCAGTGGTCTCGCCGTAGGCATGGCCGGCCCGGAACGCGGCCATGTTGGCGTCGCGGATCTCGGGCTTGCTGGCGAATTTGCGGGCCAGGAAGTCGAGGGTGCCCTGCTCGGGACGGCTGTACAGCCAGGTCAGCAGGCCCAGCGCGAACATGTTCTTGGTGCGTGCGGCGTCCTTGCGGCCCAGCCCGAAGGGCGCCACGGCAGCGACTGCGAGACCGGTCAGGTCGATCGCATGCACCTCGTAGGCGTCGAGGCTGCCGTCCTCCAGCGGGTTGCTGGTGTAGCCCACCTTGGCCAGGTTCCGGTTGCTGAAGTCGGCGGTGTCGGCCAGGATCACCGCGCCGCGCGGCAGGTCGTGCAGGTTGGCCTTCAGGGCCGCCGGGTTCATCACGACGAGCACGTCCGGGCGGTCGCCGGGGGTGCGGATGTCGAAGTCGGCGAAGTGCACCTGGAAGCTGGACACGCCCGCCACGGTGCCGGCCGGTGCCCGGATCTCGGCCGGGAAGTTGGGCAGGGTGGAGAAGTCGTTGCCCAGCTGAGCTGTGTCGGAGGTGAACCGGTCGCCGGTCAGCTGCATGCCATCTCCGGAGTCTCCGGCGAATCGGATGACGACCCGATCGACGCTGCGAACCTCGCTCATGCGGGTTGCGCCCTCCTTTTGTTGTGACAATCCAAGCCAGCTTAACGGCTTGTCCAGCAGCTCAGTCATTGACGGCTTTCGAGTGGGACGAGTGGGAGATCCCGGCGTTCGCCGGGATGACGAGGGAATGCTCAGTCATTCACGGCCCTCGGGTGGGACGCGGTCAGGGGTTCGGCCAGGGCGGCGCGCCAGCGGTCGACGATGGTCTCCACCAGCAGCGGGTGGACGCCGATCGGCTCGCTCACCACGTCGGCGCCGGCCTCGGCGAGTTGCTCGCTGAACCGGCCCGGTGCCAGCAGGTAGGAGGCGATGGCGATCCGGCGGTGGCCGGCTGCGCGCAGCTCGGCCACCGCCTCGGGCACGGTCGGCGAGGACGCGGTGACGAAGCCTGCCAGGGCCGGACGGTCCACGGCCCTGGAAAGCTCCCGTGCCACGGCACGCACCTCGGCGACCGCCCGGGGACGCAACGACCCCGCCCCGGCGAGCACCACCGCATCGAAGTCGCCGACCGCGTCCAGGCGCTCCAGGACGGCGGGCAGCACGTCGGCACCGACCAGCGGGGTGGCGGTGGCCAGCCCGCCGGCGGCGGTGATCGCCGCCGGAATGTCGGAGGTGACGTGGTAGCCACCGGTCAGGAATGCCGGCACCACGATCGCCTCGCCCAGTTCACGCAACGTGTCGGTCAGCGTGGGGGTGTGGATGTCCACCCAGCCGAGCCGGACGTCCGCACCGCTGGCCGTGGCGACTGCTTCGGCGAGCTCCATCGAGATTCGGGTGCCGAGTGCCGAGCGGGTGCCGTGCACCGCCAGCACCAGCGGCGGCTGATACGAAGACCAGGTCATCAGATCGACCAGTCCAGTGTCGCGGCGTCGAACTCCTCAGCGCTCAGCCCGGCCCGGATCATGCCGGCCGCCAGCGTGCTGCCCATCTGCGCGTCGACCAGCAGAAAAGCGCCGGTGCGACGGGACGCCGAATAGTTCTCGGCGACGATCGGAGCGGCCAGCCGGATGCTGACCCGGCCGATGTCGTTGAGAGTCAGCGCCTCGGCCTCGACCGGGGTCAAGGTGTCCAGGTCGAGCCGGCCCCTGATCTCCTTCACGATGCCCTGCACGGTACGGGTGGTGTGCTTGAGCAGCACCTTCGACCCCGGACGGAGCGCCCGGTCCGACAGCCAGCAGACCAGCCCGTCGATGTCCTGGGTGGGCGTCGGCGCATCGGCGGCCGAGGCGATCAGCTCGCCGCGGGTGATGTCCACCTCGTCGGCCAGCCGCAGCGTCACCGACATCGGCGCGAACGCCTCGTCCAGTTCCTCACCGGCGGCGTCGATGCCGACCACCGTGGTGGTCCGGCCCAGCGGCAGCACACTCACCTGATCGCCGACCCGCACCACACCGGACGCGATCTGCCCGGCGTAGCCGCGGTACTCGACGTGCTTGGGGTCGCGGGCGGCGGCCTGCGGACGGATGGTCAGCTGCACCGGGAACCGGAACGGCTCGTTCTCGACCGTGGTGCCGGACGGCAGCTCCTCCAGCAGTTCCAGCAGGCTGGGGCCGTCGTACCAGGGGGTCTGCTCGGAGCGCTCCACGATGTTGTCGCCGAGCAGCGCCGACACCGGCACGCACCGGACGTCCTCAATACCCAGCCCGGCGGCCACCTCGGCGATCTCGGCGGCGACGGTCGCGAACCGGTCGGCGTCGAAGTCGACCAGGTCGATCTTGTTCACCGCGAACACCAGGTGCGGCACCCGCAGCAGGGCCGCGACGGCGAGATGCCGGCGGGTCTGCTCGAGCACGCCCTTGCGGACGTCGACCAGCAGCACCAGCACGTCGGCGGTGGACGAACCGGTCACCGTGTTGCGGGTGTACTGGACGTGCCCGGGGCAGTCGGCCAGCACGAAGGTGCGCTTGGCGGTGGCGAAGTAGCGGTAGGCGACGTCGATGGTGATGCCCTGCTCACGCTCGGCGCGCAGGCCGTCGGTGAGCAGCGCCAAGTCGACGATGCCGAGGCCCTTCTCCTTGCTGACCCGCTCGACGGCAGCCAGCTGATCGGACAGCACCGACTTGGAATCGTGCAACAGCCGTCCGACCAGGGTGGACTTGCCGTCGTCGACACTGCCCGCGGTGGCCATCCGCAGCAGCGTGCCGGTGGTATCGCTGCTTGTCAGAACTGCGCTGCTCATCAGAAGTAGCCTTCCTTCTTGCGGTCCTCCATGGCGGCCTCGGTGAGCCGGTCGTCGGCGCGGGTGGCGCCGCGTTCGGTGATCCGGGTGGCGGCCACCTCGGCCAGCACCGCGGCCACATCGGCGGCGTCCGATTCGACGGCGCCGGTACACGACATGTCGCCGACCGTGCGATACCGCACGGTCTTGGTCACCACCTGCTCGGACGGCTTCGGCTGGGAGAACTCGCCGACGGCCAGCCACATGCCGTCGCGGCTGAACACCTCGCGTTCGTGGGCGTAATAGAGCGCCGGCAGCTCGATGTTCTCGGCCTCGATGTAGCGCCAGACGTCCAGCTCGGTCCAGTTGCTCAGCGGGAACACCCGGACGTGCTCGCCGGGACGGTGCCGCGGGTTGTACAGATTCCACAGCTCGGGCCGCTGGTTGCGCGGATCCCACTGGCCGAACTCGTCACGCAGGCTGACCACCCGCTCCTTGGCGCGCGCCTTCTCCTCGTCGCGGCGTCCGCCACCGAAGACGGCGTCGAAGCGGCCCTCGGCGATGGCGTCCAGCAGCGGCTGGGTCTGCAGCGGGTTGCGGGTGCCGTCGGAACGCTCCACCAGCCGTCCGTCGTCGATGTAGTCCTGCACCTTGGCCACGATCAGCCGGGCGCCCAGCGACTCGGCGACCGAGTCGCGGAACTCGAGCACCTCGGCGAAGTTGTGACCGGTGTCGACATGCAGCAGCGGGAACGGCAGCGGTGCCGGCCAGAACGCCTTCGCAGCCAGGTGCAGCATCACCACGGAGTCCTTGCCGCCCGAGAACAGCAGCACCGGACGCTCCAGCTCGCTGACCGTCTCGCGGATGATGTGGATCGCCTCGGACTCCAGCTCACGCAGTTGGCTGAGTCGCCGCGCGCTCTCGTTGGTCGAGCCGGCGTCGGTCGAGCTTGTCGAGACTCCTCGCGAGGTTTCGACAAGCTCAACCAGCGGTTCCACCGAGGTGTCGACAAGCTCACCCGCCGGCGCGGACGGCTTCAGGTTCAGGCTCTGCAATGCGGTCACGAAGGGGGCCTCCACGATCTCGGCGGTCTCGGACGGCTGCACATGCAGTCCGCATTCGGTCTTGTTCAGCCCCGCCCAACGGCCGGCGCGGGGATCCTCGCCGGGAGCCACCGGACGGGTGCACGGTGCGCAGCCGATCGACGGGTAGCCCTGGGTGAGCAGCGGGTTCGTCGGCACCTGATGGGTGCTGGCGTAGTCGAGCAGCTCGTCGAAGCTCCAGGCGGCGATCGGGTTGATCTTCACCATCTGGTGACCTTCATCCCATTCGACGAACGCGGTGTTCGCGCGCAACGCGTTGTCCTCACGGCGGACCCCGGTCACCCAGGCCTCATAGCCGGAGAGCGCGGCGTTGATCGGCTCCACCTTGCGCATCTGGCAGCACAGGGCGGCGTCCCGGTCGTGCAGCCGCGCCCCGTACTCGGCGTCCTGCTCGACGACGGTCAGTTTCGGCAACACGTCGACGATGTGCACCGGCGCCGCTGCGGCCAGCGCGTCCCGGGTGGCGACGGTCTCGGCGAAGTGGTAGCCGGTCTCGAGGAAGAGCACATCCACGCCCGGCAGGTGCTGCGCCACCAGGTGCGGCACCACCGTGTCACCGGCCATCGAGCAGGCCACCGCGACCCGTCCGGAAAAGTTCTCGGCCGTCCAGGCGGCGACATCGTCGGCCGTCCAGTCCGCGCAGCGGGCCTGCGCTTCGGCCACCAGCGCCCGCAACTCGGCGGTGCTGCGACGGGTGATCGCCACTTCGGCGGTCACCGCAGCGCCTCTTCGTCGCTGCGCTTCACCCACGCCGAGAAGCTCTCGCCACTCTCGGCGTCGTCGGCGAACCGGCGGACGACTCGCTCCACGTACTCGGGCAGGTCCTCGGCGCTCACCTTCAGCCCGCGGACGGTGCGGCCCAGCCCGGCTTCCTCGCGCTCGGACGTCGCCAGCCCACCGCCCAGATGCACCTGGAAGCCGAACTCGGGCTCGCCGTCCGCGCCGGTCAGGATCTGGCCCTTCAGCCCGATGTCGGCGGTCTGGATGCGGGCGCAGGAGTTCGGGCAGCCGTTCAGGTTGAGGGTGATAGGCAGTTCGAGCTTGACGTCGCTCAGCCGGTTCTCCAGCTCGGCGATGGTGGCGGTCGCGGTGTCCTTGGTGTCGACGAAGGCCAGCTTGCAGAACTGGATGCCGGTGCAGGCCATGGTGTTGCGCCGGAACGGGCTGGGATCGGCATGCAGGCCGAGGCCTTTCAGTTCGTCGACCAGGCCGGTGACCTCGTCGGCGGGCACGTCGAGCACCAGCAGCTTCTGGTGCGGAGTGAACCGGAGGCGCTGCGAACCGATCCGCTCCGCGGCGTCGGCGAGCTGGTTCAGGATGGTGCCCGAAACCCGTCCGACGGTGGGGGCGACACCGACGTAGAACCGGCCGTCCTTCTGGGCGTGGATGCCGACATGGTCGCCGGCGTACGGCGCGGGAGCCGGCGCGGGGCCGTCCGCCAGCGGGTAGCCGAGGTACTCGTCCTGCAGCACCTGGCGGAACTTCTCCGGACCCCACTCGGCGAGCAGGAACTTCAGCCGGGCCTTATTGCGTAGCCGGCGGTAGCCGTAGTCGCGGAAGATCCGGACGACGCCGTGCCACACCTCGGGCGCCTGCTCGGCGGTGACGAAGGTGCCCAGCCGCTCGGCCAGCCGAGGCGCGACGCTCAGCCCGCCGCCGACCCACAGGTCGTAGCCGGGGCCGAGTTCGGGGTGCACCACGCCGACCAGCGAGATGTCGTTGATCTCGTGCACCACGTCGAGGCTGGGGTGACCGGTGATCGCGGTCTTGAACTTGCGCGGCAGGTTGGAGATGTCGGGGTCGCCGATGAACCGCTCGACGATCTGATCGATCACCGGGGTGGGGTCGATGATCTCGTCGGCGGCGATGCCGGCGACGGGGGAGCCCAGCACCACCCGCGGGCAGTCGCCGCAGGCCTCGGTGGTGATCAGGCCGACGGATTCCAGCCGGCGCCAGATCTCGGGCATGTCCTCGACCCGGATCCAGTGCAGCTGAACGTTCTGCCGGTCGCTGATGTCGGCGGTGTCACGGGCGAACTCGGTGCTGATGCCGGCGATCACCCGCAGCTGGTCGGTGCTCACCGCGCCGCCGTCGATCCGGACCCGCAGCATGAAGTACTTGTCCGAGAGCTCGTCGGGGCCCAGTGACGCCGTCCGGCTGCCGGAGATGTCCTGGCGGCGCTGGGTGTACAGACCCATCCAGCGGAACCGGCCGTGCAGGTCATCAACGGGGATCGAGTCGAACCCCTCCTTGGCGTAGATCTGCTCGATCCGCGCCCGCACGTTGAGCGGGTTGTCCTCGGCCTTGAACTCCTCGTTGTGGTTCAGCGGCGCGGTGCCGTCGACCAGCCATTGCCCGTTGCTGCGGCCCTCGCGAGGCGGACGGACCCGGGCGGGCGCGGTTGCGGTCATGAGAACTCCTGATAGTGGGAGAGATCCGGGCCGGCGTCGGCCAGATCGGAGGGAGGGGCGTCAGAAATCAGGCGCAACACATGGCGCAGCGCATCTCACACGCGGGAACAACGTGACGCCGGATCACGAGCGGGAGAGTGCGAAGCATGCCGTGAAGCTACACACACCGACGCTCTCGGCCTGCATCGGGGGTCCAGGATCCGCCCAATGGTAGTACTTATAAACATCCGGACGCCCGGTGCCGGCTCTTCTGAGGGCTACGGTGTGTCTGTGGGTGCACACCGGGCCCGGCCGGCCGGGTCGTACGGATGGGATGCGGCGTGGGTGCCGATCTTCTGGCTGGTGTGCGGCGTCGCCTGCCTGGTCGGCGCCGCATTCTCGGCTTCGGCCGACCCGCCGTGGAACATCATCGCGCTCCTCTATCCCACCCTGCTGGGCCTGCTCTTCATCGCAGGCGGGCTGGTCTATCTGCGCGCGACGCTGCGTGGCAAGTTCGAGGTTTGGGCCGAGACGCTCGACGCCCTCGGGCTGCGCGGCGATGAGGACGCGCTCGATCTCGGCTGCGGGCGCGGGGCGGTCGCGAGGCGGCCTTGCGTGAGGCGTTACGCGTGTTGCGGATCGGCGGGTGGCTGGTGATCGTCGACATCAGCGCCACGAAACAGTATGTGCGGATCCTCGGCGAGCTCACCGGCGAGTCTGTGAGCCGCGTCCCGCTCGGCTGGCGGATGTGGTGGACGGGCCCGTGGATGTCGACCGCACTCGTCACCGCGACCCGCACCCGTTGACAGAACCACGCTTCGTCGGGCCGACAGGCGCGGCCACTAGGCTGACCCCGGAAGACAGCACGGGACGAGGGGTTGCTCGGGTGGGTGAGGTGGATCAGGTCGCGGGGGTACCGCGATTGCGCCGTCCCACCCGCGAGGCCCTTGCCGGCTACTGGAGCGACCTGGCCACCGCCTGGCGGGTGCCCGCGGTGAAACGCGGCCTGCTGGCCACCTTCCTGCTCGCCCTCGGGTCGTTGACACCCGCCTACCTGCCGCAGAACAGCCCCTGGTGGGAACCGATCCGTGCGCTCGGCCTGGACAACGGCACCACCAAGGTGATCGGTACCGCGCTGGTGGTCGCCGCCGTGGTGCTGCTGGTGGACGCCTGGTTCCGGCTCCGGCCCGGCCTGTACCTGGACTTCAAGCATTGGGCGGTGGGCCTGATCTGGGCGCTGCCGCTGCTGCTCGCGCCGCCGATCTTCAGCCACGACGCCTATTCCTATGCCGCGCAGGGCTGGCTGCTGCACAACGGCCTCAACCCGTACGAGACGCCGGTCAGTGTGTTGCCCGGCGCCTTCGCCGACCAGGTTGCCTGGGTGTGGCGCTACACCCCGGCGCCGTACGGTCCGCTCAGCCTGCAGATCTCGCACCTGATGGTGCTCGCCGGCGGTCTCGACCCGTATGTCTCGACGCTGCTGATGCGCATTCCGGCGCTGATCGGCGTCGTGCTGATCGTCTACTTCCTGCCCCGGCTGGCGGCCCGGCTCGGCACCGACGTCCAGCTCGCCGCCTGGTTCTCGACGATCAACCCGCTGCTGCTGATCGACCTGGTCGGCGGCATGCACAACGACGCGCTGATGATCGGGCTGATCATCCTGGCGCTCTATCTCACCCATCGCCGTCCGCAGCAGTTCTGGCTCGGCGCGATCATCGTGGGGGTGGCGGCTGCGGTGAAGCAGCCGGCGTTGCTCGCCGCCTACCCGGTGGCGCTGATCGGGCTGCCCTGGCAGTGGAACACCCAGCACGTGCTGAACAAGCTCGCCCGCGCCGCGATCTCCTCGGTGATCGCGATCGGCGTCTTCGTGCTGATCTCGCTGGCCACCGGGCTGGACTTCGGCTGGATGAACGCCATCGACGTTCCCGGCCGGGTAGTCACCCTGGCCCCGCTGTCGCTGCTCGGCGAAGGGATCAGGTTGCTCTGTGTGCTGGCCGGGTATCCGACGTTGGGTACCCAGATCGCCGGCAGTCTGCTGGTCGCCGGGGTGGTGGCGTCCGCGCTGATCGTGGCCTATCTGGCCGTCACCGTCGCGCGGCGGCGTCCGGTCACCTTCCTGTCCTGGTCCTACTTGTGGGTGGCCCTGCTCGGCCCGGCGATGCACTCGTGGTACCTGCTCTGGGGCGGGCTACTGCTACCGCTGACCAGGCCGACCGAACGGGTGCAGAAGGTCGCGGTCGTGGTGACCAGCGTGCTGCTCGGCTACGGTGCCGGCAACCTGGCCTGGCGCAACGACACCGGCATCGGGCTGGGCCTGGCCGGACTGGCGCTGATCATCACCCTGTTGGTGCGCTACTTCGACGAACACCGGACGATGGGAGCCCACAAGTGAGCGACGAGGTCCTCTTCGAGGTGGACGGCGGCGTCGGCAGAATCACGCTGAACCGGCCGCGGCAGATCAACGCGCTGACCCAGGCGATGCTCGCCGAGATCGGCGACCGGCTCGCCGACTGGGTCGACGACGACGCGGTCGAATGGGTGCATCTGACCGGTGCGGGGGAGCGCGGGCTGTGCTCCGGTGCCGACGTCCGGGCGCTGCGGGCCGAGTTGACTGAGCGGGGCGAGGCCGCGGCCGAGGTCTTCTTCACCATCGAATACGCCGTGGACGCACTGATCGCGAACTACCCGAAGTCGGTCCGAGCCGACATGTTCGGCATCACCATGGGCGGTGGCATGGGCCTGTCCGCACACTGCTCCGAGCGGGTGGTGCGTGCCGACAGCCGACTGGCGATGCCCGAGACCATCATCGGCCTGTTCCCCGACGTCGGGGTGCTCTACGAACTCTCCCGCGCTCCCGGAGAGCTGGGCACCCACCTGGCGCTCACCGGCGGCAGCGTGGGGGCCGCGGACGCCGTCCTGCTCGGCTTGGCAGACCACGCGGCGGGCGAGGTGCCGCCGGCGGTACTGCCCGGCCAGCGGGACTGGATCGACGCCTGCTACGCCGGCGACGACCCGCTGGCGATCGTGCACCGGCTCGAGGAGCATCCGGACGCCGAGGCCCGCGAGACCGCCGCGGTGCTGCGGCAACGCTGCCCGTTCGCGGTCGCGGTCACCCTGGCGGCCATCCGTCGTGCCGCGACGCTGCCGAGCGTCGCCGCGGTGCTGGCGCAGGACCACGCCCTGGCCGTGCCGATGGTGCTGCGCCCCGATTTCTCCGAGGGCGTCCGCGCCCAGGTGGTCGACAAGGACCGCAACCCGGCCTGGAACCCGGCACGCCTCGAGGACGTCGACCCCGCCGAAGTCGCGGCAGTCTTCGCTCAACTGGTGTAGCACTCCGTGCTGGTTGAGCTTGTCGAAACCTCGTAAGCCGTCCGCAACTCGAGTGGTCTCGACGTAGAGGATGTAAGTGCCCTCCCGGCAAAGGGGGCGTGTGACCCTGGTCTCGACTGGCGTGCCTGGTGAGGTCTGCCTTTGGTTTGATCCGTCCACGGCCTCTTGCTGGTGGGGTGAC
>NZ_JASGEN010000169.1:0-12980 GCF_047606365.1 Micropruina sp.
CCGCCCGCCGCACCGCGGACGGCGCCCGCCGAGCCGCTGCCGATGGCTGAAGCAGAGGCCGATCAGCTGCTCGAGGCGGTCGTCCCGATCGAGACGCCGGCGATCGACGAGACGCCTGCCGACGCCCCGGTGGAGTCCACCCCGGAGGCCGAGGCAGTCGAGGAGCCCGCGGCCGAGAAAGAGCCCGCGGCTGAGGAAGAGGCGGCGTCCGATCCCGAGGGCACGGCGGATGCCGAGGCTGTCGTCGAGGCCTCCGAGGCCCCCGGCGATGAGATCTCCGAGGATGAGACCACCGACGAGCAGGTCGCCGACGAAACCGCTGACGAGCCGGCCGCCGAAACGAGTCCGGCGACCACCCATGAAGGTGCCGCGCCCCAGGAGCCGGCGCTGATCGAAGCGGACGAGCCCGCTGCCGAGCCGACGCCGCGGCGCCGTCGCAAGCGGGCCGTGATCACCGAGGTGGTTGCCGAGCCCGAGGCGTCCGAGCCGCTGCCGGAGCCGCTCAGCCTCGACGAGCTGCCGAGGCTGGACGACCTCGCCCCGCGGCCCGCTGAGCAGCGCGGACGCCGTCGCCGGCGCGAACCGGAGGCGCCGGTCGCCGAACCCGAGGCGCCGGTGGCTGACGCCGAGGCATCGTCGATCAGCCCCGAGCAGCCGGAGGCTGAGGCCGACCCGGTCGCGGAGAGCCTCGCCGAGCTGAGCAGGGCACGCGGGCGCAAGCGGGCGAAGAAGACCGAGACCGAAGCCGCCGCGGTGCTCGACGAACTCGCGGCCGCTATCGGTGCGCAGCGCGATGACGAGGCTGCCGACGCGTCCGAGGACGAGGAGCCCGCCGCGGTGGTGCTGGTTGTCTCCGACGAACTGGTGGAGACCGACGAGGCCGACGACCAGGGAGACGGTGCCGACGACGGCGACGACTCCGGTGAAGGTCCGCGCCGTCGGCGGCGCCGTCGTGGTGGACGCCGTCGCCGTCGTGGTGGCGCGGTCGAAACCACCGACGACGAGGCCGGCGACGACAGCAGCGATGACGAGGCCGATACCGACGGTGAGGCGAGTGCTGCCGACGCCGAGGGCGAAACCGAGGCTGCCGGCGAGTCCGCGGAGGGCGGCGAGAGCGGTGGCTCCAGCCGTCGCCGCCGGCGTCGCCGTCGCCGCGGTGAGGACACCACCGGCTCCGACGACGATCCGACCGATGTCGTGGTCCGGGTGCGCCAGCCGCGCCGTTCGAAGGCCAGCGACGAAGTCACCGGCATCGACGGTTCGACCCGGATGGAGGCCAAGCGGCAGCGGCGTCGTGAAGGCCGTGCCGCCGGACGCCGCCGTTCGCCGATCCTGTCCGAGGCCGAGTTCCTGGCCCGGCGCGAGGCGGTCGACCGGAAGATGCTGATCCGGCAGGCCGACGACTACACCCAGATCGCCGTCCTTGAGGACAACATCCTGGTCGAGCATTACGTCGACCGGGCGTCCGCGAATTCGATGATCGGCAACGTGTACCTGGGCAAGGTGCAGAACGTGCTGCCCTCGATGGAGGCCGCCTTCATCGATATCGGACGCGGCCGCAACGCCGTCCTGTACGCCGGCGAGGTCGACTGGGAGACATTCGGCGTCACCGGCGGCGACCGCAAGATGGAGAAGGTTTTCAAGTCGGGCCAGAGCGTGCTGGTGCAGGTCACCAAGGACCCGATCGGCGCCAAGGGTGCCCGGCTCACCGGGCACGTCTCGATCCCCGGCCGCTACGTCGTGTACTCGCCGGGCGGCCAGCTCTCCGGCATCTCCCGCAAGCTGCCCGAGGGCGAGCGGACGCGGCTCAAGGGCATCCTCGACGAGCTGGTCGGCGACACCGCGTCGGTGATCGTTCGCACCGCGGCCGAGGGAGCGTCCGAGGAGGAGCTGGTGCGCGACGTCAACCGGTTGAAGGCGCAGTGGGAGGTCATCGAGAAGCGGGTGAAGGCCGGCAAGTCCCCGGAGTTGCTGTACGCCGAGCCCGACCTGACCGTCCGGATCGTCCGGGACCTGTTCACCGAGGACTTCGGCCGCCTCGTCGTCGACGGCAACGGCAAGGGTGAGGACGCCTGGGACACCGTGGACGCCTACGTGACCCATGTCGCCCCGCACTTGAAGGAGCGGCTGGAGCACTGGGACCGGGAGGAGTCCGGCGACCTGTTCGCGGCCAACCGGATCGACGAGCAGATCGCCAAGGCGCTGGAGCGCAAGGTGTTCCTGCCGTCGGGTGGTTCGTTGATCATCGACCGCACCGAGGCGATGACCGTCATCGACGTCAACACCGGCAAATTCACCGGCACCTCGGGCAACCTCGAGGCCACCGTCACCTCCAACAACCTAGAGGCGGCCGAAGAGATCGTCCGCCAGCTGAGGCTGCGCGACATCGGCGGCATCATCGTCGTCGACTTCATCGACATGGTGCTGCCGGCCAACCGCGAGTTGCTGCTGCGCCGGCTGGTGGAGTGCCTCGGACGCGACCGCACCCGGCACCAGGTGGCCGAAGTCACCTCGCTGGGCCTGGTGCAGATGACCCGCAAGAAGATCGGTACCGGCCTGGCCGAGGCGTTCACCGTCACCTGCGAGACCTGCCACGGACGCGGCTACCACCGCCACGACACCCCGGTCGACTCCCAGGCTCCCGCCGACGGCGGCGAGCGTGAGCACGGACGCCGCCGGCGCCACTGAGCCACCTTTCGGACGTGGTTTCGACAAGCTGAACCAACCGCTCGAGCTTGTCGAAACCCGTTCCGAGTCGTCGTGTGCGCGGACGCCCACCGCTGGTCGAGCTTGTCGAGACCCGTCCCGAGCCGTCGTCTGGCCACATCCGTCATCCCGGCGAACGCCGGGATCTCGTGAGCCGACCGTGACGCCGAGATCCCGGATCAAGCCGGGACGACTTGTGTTCGATACCGAAGGACGGCTTTAGCACGATCCAGCCGCCCTACCGACTCGCGCAACACCCGTGGATGACGGACGCCGGCGTCCGAGCCGGTCATAAGGTGCTGGGTTGGAAGGAGACACCCCCATGACTGCTACCGCAACGACTCCGGCCCCGCTGAACTCTCCGGCGCGGGTGATCACCGCGAGCATGATCGGGACGACGATCGAGTTCTACGACTTCTACGTCTACGCCACCGCGGCCGTCCTGGTCTTCCCGCAACTGTTCTTTCCCACCGGCAACTCGACGACCGCGCTGATCGCGTCGTTCGGCGTGTTCGGTGCGGCAATGATCGCCCGCCCGATCGGCGCGATCTTCTTCGGCCACCTCGGCGACAAGCGGGGACGCAAGACCACGCTGGTGGTGAGCCTGCTGACGATGGGCATCGCCACCTTCCTGATCGGCCTGTTGCCGACCTTCCACAGCGTCGGCCTGCTCGCACCGATCCTGCTGCTGGTGCTGCGCCTCGCGCAGGGTTTCGCGCTCGGCGGCGAATGGTCGGGTGCCGCGCTGGTGGCGACCGAGAACGCGCCCGAGGGCAAGCGCGCCTGGTACGGCACGTTCCCGCAGGTGGGTGCACCGCTCGGCTTCATCATCGCGAACGGGATCTTCCTGTCGATCAGCGCGGCACTTCCCCCGGACGCCGGCGCGCTGCAGTCGGAGGCGTTCCTGACCTGGGGCTGGCGGGTGCCGTTCCTGTTCTCGGCGGTGATGGTGATCGTCGGACTCTGGGTGCGGCTGAAGCTGGTCGAATCGGCGGCGTTCACCGACGCCGAGAAGCGCGGCGCGATCCGCAAGCTGCCGCTGAGCACCACCTTCCGGTTCCATTGGCGCGAGGTGGTGCTGGGCACGTTCATCATGCTCGCCACCTATGTGCTGTTCTATCTGATGAGCAGCTTCACCCTCACCTACGGCACTGCGAAGGCGACCGCGAGCCCTGCCGGTCTGGGCATCGGCTACACCCAGTTCGTGTTGATGCAGATCATCGGCGTTATCTTCTTCGGCCTGTTCACGCTGCTCTCCGGTCCGCTCGCCGATTCGATCGGACGTCGCAAGCTGCTGCTCGGCGTCACAGCGGTGATCATCGTGTTCGGTCTCGCCTTCCCGCTGTGGTTCTCCGGCCAGGCCGACCCGTTGTTCACCGGCGCGATGGCTCAGGCCGGCCTGATCATCGGTTTCACGCTGATGGGCGCCACCTTCGGCCCGATGGGGGCACTGCTGCCCGAACTCTTCCCGACCAACGTGCGTTACACGGGTTCGGCGATCGCCTACAACGTGTCGAGCATCCTGGGTGCCGCGGTGGCCCCGATCATCGCCGTCGCTCTGTGGGCCCAGGCCGGCGGCAGCACCTGGCTGGTCGGCGTCTACCTGGCCGGCTCGGGCGTCCTCACCCTGATCGCCCTCTTCCTCAGCCGTGAGACCAAGGACACCGACTACTCGGCGGCGTCCGTCGAAGACGAGCTCGAGCTAGTTGGCACCAGTCCCCGGTGACCAAAAGAACCGTCCCCGGTGACCGAGAGAACCGTCCCCGGTGACCAAGGGAACCGTCCCCGGTGACCGTGGGGACGGTTCCTTTGGTCACCCGGTTGGCCGGGTCTGGACAAGCTCGACCAACAGGGGTGGTTAGCGGACCAGCAGGCTGATGGCGTGGATGCCGAGGCCTGCGAGGCAGCCGACGACGGTGCCGTTGATCCGGATGAACTGCAGGTCGCGTCCGACGTGCAACTCGATGCGGCGGGCGGCCTGTTTGCCGTCCCAGCGTTCGATGGTGTGGCTGATCACGGTCGAGAGTTCGGCGCCGTAGGTGCGGACGACGAACGCGGAGGCGTCCTCCAGCCGTCCTTCCAACCGGGCGCGGAGGGCGTCGTCGTCCAGCAGCGAGTCTCCGAACCGCTGGACGGCACGGACGGCGCGCTGCTTCAGTTCGGACGACTCGGCGGCGAGCGCCGAATCGAGTGATCCCTGCACCGTCCGCCACAGGCTGACGATCGTCTCGGCGGTCTGCGGATGGCTGAGCAGCCGGTCCTTGAGTTTCTCGGCCCGCTCGGCCACCACCGGGTTGCGTTGCAGGTCGCCCGCGACTTGGCGCAGCAGGTCGTCCAGGGCGGCCCGGGTCGGATGGTTCCGGTCGCGGCGGATCGCCCACAGCCACTCCATCGCCTGGTCGTAGGTCCAGCTGACGACACGGCGGTTGATGAACTTGGGTGCCCACCGCGGCGCCCGCTCACCGACGATCCCGTCGAAGGTGTCGGGGTGCCGTCGCAGCCAGTCGTGCACCTCGCCGACGACCAGGTCGACCAGCCCGTGGTGGGCGCCGTCGGTGACGATGGCGTCCAGCAGATCACCGGCGGCGCCGGCCAGCGGTTCCGACCGCAGCCGGGGCACGATCACCTCGCTGACCAGGTGATTCACATCGTCGTCCGAGATCCGGGTCAACCCGACCCGGGCCAGCCGGGAGCCCTCGGCCACCACCCGGACGGCGTTGGTCTCGACCTGCAGCCACTCACCGAGCCAGGTGCCGACCCGAGTGGCCGCCACCCGCTCGCGGACGATCGCCTCGGTGAGGAAGTTCTCGGTGAAGAAGGACTGCAGATTGCGGGCGATGTCGTCCTTGCGGCGCGGAATGATCGCGGTATGCGGCACCGGAAGCCCGAGCGGATGGCGGAACAACGCGGTCACCGCGAACCAGTCGGCCAGAGCACCGACCATGGCCGCCTCGGCGCCGGCGTTGACGAAGCCCCAGACACCCTCGTCGGCCACCCGCAGCGTGCCCAGATAGACCGCCGCCGCGAGCAGCAGCAGGCCCAGGGCGATCAGCTTCATTCGCCGTAGCCGGGACGCACGTTCCTGATCGGCCGGTGACATCGTTGCGATCGACACCCGCCCAGGATTCCAGCAGTAGCCGGGCGTCGGCTAGGGCGCGCCGATCATCACGGTGTTCAGCGCGACACGATGGCGCCGAAGGGCGGTGGCTACGCCTTATCCTGAGGTGAAGCACCCAGGAGTACGTGATGAGCCAGAACCCCTACCCGCCCACGCAGCCGGAGCCCCCGCAGCATGCCGGTGGCGGCTACCAGTACACGCCGTACCCGCCGCAGCAGCAGTACCACAGCTATCCGCCTCAGCCGCCGGCACCGTCCTATGGGCTGCCGGTCGTGCCGCAGTTGAATCCGTACGCGCCGCAGGCACTGGCGCCGTTCGGTGTCGATCCGCTCACCGGCCTGCCGTACTCGGACAAGAGCAAGGTGGTGGCCGGCCTGCTGCAGATCTTCTTGGGCAGCTTCGGCGTCGGCCGGTTCTACCTGGGCAATCCCGGCATGGCCATCGCGCAGATCCTGGTGACCTGGTTCACCCTCGGCGTCGGTGCGCTGTGGCCGTTGATCGACGGCATCGTCCTGCTGGCCGGCCAGCCCCGTGATCGCGCCGGACGTCCGCTGCGTCCCTGATTCCGCCGGATCCCCGCTGGTTGAGCCTGTCGAAACCGGGTTTGCTGGCGTTGGAAGGGTCTCGACAAGCTCGACCGACGGTGGCCCACGGAAGGTGGTCTGACGAATCAGAGCAGTTGGTGTGCCTGCAGGTCGGCTCGGAGCTGATCGGCGCTGGTGAACAGGGTGGTGCCCAACCCTACGGTGGAGGCCGAGTCCAGGTTCTCCTGGGTGTCGTCGATCATCATCGTGTCGTCAGCCTCGAGGCCGAAGCGTTCCAGGGCGTAGCGGAAGATGTCGGCGTCGGGCTTGGCGAGACCGACCTCGCCGGAGACGATCACGTCGGCCAGCCGGTCGATCACCGGGTTGGCGCGCCGGGCGATGTTGAAGTTCTCCTTGGCCCAGTTGGACAGCCCGAAGCACGGCACGCCGGCCGTCAGCAGGTCGTCGATGACTTCGGCGGTTCCCGGCACCGGGCCGCTGACCGTCAACGGGAAGCGGTCCAGGTAGACCCGGTAGATCTCGGCGAGTTGCGGGGCTTGGTCGTCCATCTCGACCAGTGCGTCGCGCAACGGCATGCCGGCGTCGGTGCGCGCGTTGAGTTCCCAGAACACGTCCGAGGTGAGGAAGTCGTCGATCCGGCCGGCGTCCACGACGCCCTCCAATGCCCGGATCGGGTCCCAGTCGACGATCACGTTGGCGACGTCGAAGATGAGGGCGGTGGTCACAGATCCTCCTCGGCGATCCTGATGCGCAGAGCCTGGGCCAGGATCGGCCCGAGCCCGTGTGCCTGCTCGTCGGTGATGATGGCTCCGGCCATGCCGTCGACACCGTCCAGACGATTCAACCGCACCATGTCCAGCCCCCGCAGGTCAAGGTGTTCCCCCTTGCGGTTGTGCAGATCGAGATCCTCGACCAGGCACTCGGCGAGCGCCGTCCGGGTCACGTTCGCACCGGCCAGATCGAGGGTGCCGATCCGGCAGCCGGTGAGCTGGAGGTCCGAGACGACGGCCTCGCGCAGGTTGAGGTAACCGATCCGGACGCCGTGCAGAGCGACGTTGTTCCAGCGGGCGCCCGAGGCGTCCAGCACGCCGATGCTGCCGCCGCTGACCACCACGCCGCGCCACTCCGAACGGGGTGCGTCCCAGGTGATGGTGACCGGGTCGTCCACCTCCACCTCGGTCAGCCGGACGCGGCGCATCGCCAACCGCTGCCCCGGCAGCTGAACCAGCCGCGAGTCGCTGATCGTCGCTCCGACCGCGGACGCCTCCTCGGCATGCCAGGAGATCCGTGCCTCGATGATCGTGGTGCCGTCGGCGTCCGGGCCGAGTTCGCGTCCGATCAGCGGAGGCAGTTGCGGCGGGTTCACCCGCGGGGTCTCGATGGTCACCGGCTGCTCCTCACAACAGTCCCAATTCGGTGAGATCAGTGCGCAGCCGGGCCGCGTCGGTGAACAGCAGCCCGGTCATGCCGACCTCGATCGAGGCGTCGACGTTGTTCTGCCGATCGTCGACGAACACCGTCGATTCCGCGGCCAAGCCGAAGCGGCGCAGGCTCACCCGGTAGATCTCGGGATCGGGCTTGGTCAGGCCCACCTGGCCCGACACCACGACGTCGTCCCCAGTTCGTCGATGATCGGGCTGGCGGCCTGGGCGATGTCGAAGGTCTCCTTGGGCCAGTTGGACAGCCCGAAGCAGGGCACGCCGACGGCCTTCAGTTCGCGGATCACTTCGGTGGTGCCCGGTACCAGTCCGGTCACCGAGTGGGCGTATCGGTCGACGTAGAGCCGGAACGCGCCACCCAGGTGGGGTGCCCGGCGGTCCATCTCGGCGATCGCTTCGGCCACCGGCAGGCCGTGGTCCCAGGCCTCGTTGAGCTCCCAGAACTCGGTCGAGGCGAAGAACGCGTCCACCTCGGGCTGGGGGAGCGCTCCGGGCAGGGTGCGCCGCGGATCCCAGTCGACGATCACGTTGGCGATGTCGAAGACGACGCTGGTCACTGCTCCTGTTGTCATGGCACGTTGCGCTGCAACTCGTCCAGCCACAGCGTCGCCGACACATCGGACGGCATCCGCCAGTCACCGCGCGGGGACAGCGAACCGCCTCGCACCACCTTCGGCCCGTTCGGCAGCGCCGAGCGCTTGAACTGGGCGAAACCGAAGAACCGGCGCAGGAACACCTCCAGCCACTTCTTGATCGTCGGCAGGTCGTAACCGACCCGCTTGTCGTCGGGGAAGCCCTCCGGCCAGTCGCCGTGGGCGGCGTCCGACCAGGCATGCAGGGCCAGGAACGCGATCGTCGAGGGGGCGGTGCCGTGCCGCAGCACGTGGTACAGCGTGAAGTCCTGCAGGTTGTAGGGCCCGATCGACGCCTCCGTCGACTGCGGTTTCTCGCCCGGCGTGGTGGGCACCAACTCCGGGGTGATCTCGGTGTCCAGGATGGCGTGCAGCACCTCGCCGACCTCGTCGCTGAACTGCCCGGACGCGCTCACCCAGCGGATCAGGTGCTGCATCAACGTCTTCGGCACGCCGCCGTTGACGTTGTAGTGGCTCATCTGATCGCCGACGCCGTACGTGCACCAGCCCAGCGCCAGCTCGGAGAGGTCACCGGTGCCGAGCACGATGCCGCCCCGCTGGTTCGCCAACCGGAACAGGTAGTCGGTACGCAGCCCGGCCTGCACGTTCTCGAAGGTGATGTCGTAGACCGGCTCACCCTCGGCGAAGGGGTGGTCCATCTCGGCCAGCATGGTGCGGGCCGTGCCGGTGATGTCCAGGGTGGCGAAGGTGACGCCCAGCGATTCGGCGAGCCGGGTGGCGTTGTTCCTGGTGTGGTCGGACGTGGCGAAGCCCGGCATGGTGAACGCCAGGATGTCGGTGCGCGGCCTGCCCAGCCGGTCCATCGCCTTGGCGGCCACGATCAGCGCATGGGTGGAATCCAGGCCGCCCGAGACGCCGATCACCAGCTTGGGCTGACCGATCGCGCGCAGCCGTTGCTCCAGCCCGCTGACCTGGATGTTGTACGCCTCGTAGCAGTCCTGGGCGAGCCGGGCCGGGTCGGACGGCACGAACGGGAAGCGGGCAACGTCCCTTCTCAACCCCAGATCGCCGGACGGCGCACCGAGCGTGAACGACACCCAGCGGAAGCCGTCCACCCGCTCGGCATGCGCGCGCCGGTTGTCGTCGAAGGTGCCCATCCGCAGCCGCTCCTGATGCAGCCGGCCGAGATGGACGTCGGCGATCGAGGCCCGCGGACCGTTCGGGAACCGCTCCGATTCGGCCAGCAGGGTGCCGTTCTCGTAGATCATCGTCTGCCCGTCCCAGGACAGGTCGGTGGACGACTCGCCCTCACCGGCGGCGGCATAGACGTAGGCGGCCAGGCAGCGCGACGAGTTTGCCGCGCACAACTGATGGCGTTCCACCGATTTGGCGACGGTGATCGGCGACCCGGACAGGTTGGCCAGCACGGTGGCCCCGGCCAGCGCGGCCTCGGCGCTGGGTGGGATCGGCACCCACATGTCTTCGCAGATCTCCACGTGCAGCACGAAATGCGGGACGTCGTCGGCGGCGAACAGCAGATCGGGCCCGAACGGGACGTCCACCCCGGCCACCCGGATCTCACCGGTGACGTCGTCGCCGGGGGCGATCTGCCGGCGCTCGTAGAACTCCCGGTAGGTGGGCAGGTACGACTTCGGCACCACGCCCAGGATCGTGCCGCGGTGGATGACGATCGCGCA
The DNA here is from genome assembly GCF_047606365.1 of Micropruina sp. Classification (GTDB taxonomy): domain Bacteria; phylum Actinomycetota; class Actinomycetes; order Propionibacteriales; family Propionibacteriaceae; genus Micropruina. The sequence goes on from NZ_JASGEN010000169.1 coordinate 10,099, forward strand.
GTTGTAGATCCGGTGCAGGCTGCGCAGCGGAGCGCCGACCACCAGCACGGTGCCGAGTTCTGCGGACCCCTCCACGACGGACGCGATCGCGGCGTCGGCGGCGTCCAGCACCACGTCCTGCAGCAGCAGGTCCTCGATCGAATACCCGGTCAGGCACAGCTCGGGAAACACGGCCAGCGCGACGCCGTCGGCGTCCAACTCACGGGCTTGCTCCAGGATCGCGGCCGCATTGACTTCCGGCTGCACCATGGCGATCGGCAGCGTGGCCGCCGCCACCCGGGCAAAACCGTGGGCGTACAGATTGTGGAAGTCCATTCCGCTCCTTCTCGCGTCCGGGCAGGTTCAGCATGTCAGATGCGGCGAGCGGACAGCGCTACTCGGTGGACGCCGGCCCGCCAGCGGCCACCCAGGGGCCCGGGGGAGCCTCGGGCAACTCTTCATCGGCCTCTTCGGTGGCGAAGATCTCCAGCCCGCGAGCCTGGTAGTTGGTCAGCGCCGCGGCGCCGTCCAGGCTGCAGGTGTGCACCCAGACCCGGACGACGACGGGCAACTCCGCGCGTTCGGCGATCGACCAGGCGGCCGTGATGCCATGTTCCAGCAGCAGGCCGCCGAGACGGCGTCCGAGACCCTGTTCGGCGAGCCCGAAGTAGCGGATCTCGACGTGGGTGCCGTCGGCCTGGACCACTGGGTGCAGATGCAGGTAGCCCAGCGGCACTCCCTCGCTGTACAGCACCCAGAACTCGCGGCCGGGTACCGCCAGTTCTTCTGCCCACTGTTCCCGTGACCAGCGGAGACGATCCAGCCAGTACCAGTTGCCGCCCACCAGCGCATAGAGAAAGCGGGCGTATTCGGGGGTGATGCCGTCCGCCCGTTCCAACCGGACGCCGTCAGGCAGCGGACGCGGCGCCCGCGCTGCCGGTTGGAGCATCTGCAACGACCAGGTGGTGACTCTCATGGCAGCATTCTGGGCCCCGGCACGCCGGTGACTCAGTCGCCACCGCCGAAGTCGCCGAAACCGCCCCAATCGCCGCCGCCGAAGCCGCCCCAGTCGCCTCCGCCGCCGCCGATATCGCCGCCGTCGGAGACCGAGGAGAAGTCGCCGTCGAAGCCACCCGAGTCGCCGAACGCGCTGCCGGCGTCGGCTCCCAGGCTGTCCATCGTGCCGCCGTCGAACATGCCGCCGGCATCGCCGAACGCGTCGCCCAGCGAGCCGACGTCGCCCACGCCGTCGAAGCCGTCCATCGCCGAGAACATCGCCAGGGTGAACATCGCATCGTGCAGACCCCAGCCCATCACCCCTAGCCAAACGAGGTCGAAGCCGTCGTCGTAGCCGTCGGCGCGGGCCTGCGCGGCCAGATCGCCGAACACCTTCACCCAGTGATCGGCAACACCGAGCGCGATCGCCCAGGGCAGGTACTTGGAGAAGATGCCGGCCGCCTCCTCGTAGGAGAACTGTTCGACCTCGGCGGTGGCCAGGTAGCGCTTGAAGCTCAGCGTCTGGATGCGCAGCGCGGTGCCCTCCGCGCTGCGTACCGGTCGCTGCGCGGTGCGGGTGCCGATCAGCGCGCCGCCCAGCGCTGCGACCGCGCCGGCCGCCATCGCGGCACCGGTGCTCGTGGCGAACCCGACCAGCAGCAACAGACCGGCCACGATCCAGACCACCCGGACGGGGTGCATTCCGGTGACCTGACGGAAGTAGCCGCGCTCGTAGGAGGCGTTCGCCAGGGTGTACTGGAAGTCGCCGAACGCACGGTTGCCCTGGGCGGGCAGCTCGGACAGCCGGACGTCGGGCGTGACCAGGAACAGATCGCCGAGCAGTTGCTGTTCGATGGGGTCGAGCGGATCGGCGGGCGGATTGTCGGCGACGTGCAGCTCCCAGTCCTTGCCGCCGCGAGTCTGCGGGCTCTCCACCACGGTGATCGTCAGATGCCCGCGGGCGGCGAGGTCGACGATGGTGGCCATCACGTCACGGTTCTCGGGGGTGCCGTCCACGACGGTGCCGGCCAGTCCTGGTCCGACGCCCCGAGGAGGGTTGAACGCGACCGCGACCTCTCCGCTGTACTCGCTGCCGCCCGGCACCGGCACGCGGGTCTCGGCCTGACCGCCGAGCGGCGTCAGGCCGGGAACGACCCCGGCGAACATCTCGTCGGCGAACTTCCGCCGTTGGGCCCGCCAGGCCCACACCAGCAACACCGCCACGCCGAGCGCGGCCCCGATCCAGGTCACGTCCATACGCCCATAGTGACAGGTGCCCCGAACCGCCTTCGCGGACGCCAGAATGCTGTCATGAAGCTGCCGACAGTCAGGACGCCGCACGGCCCGTCGCGGCTCACCGTGCACGCTCCGGACGACCCGCGCGCCGTGCTGCTGCTGGGGCACGGGGCCGGCGGCGGCACCCACGCCTTCGACCTGGTCACGCTGGCCGCCGAGCTGCCTTCGCGCGGGATCGTGGTGGTGCTGCACGAGCAACCCTGGCGGGTGGCCGGCAAACGAGTCGCGGCGCGTCCGCCCATCCTGGACGAGGGCTGGCGTCCGGCACTGGATCGGATGCTGACCGAGCACCCAGGGCTGCCGCTGTGGGTCGGCGGCCGCAGCGCCGGCGCTCGGGTGGCCTGCCGCTGCTTCGACGAACGACAGGCCGGCGTGATCTGCCTGGCGTTCCCGCTGCATCCGCCCGGCAAGCCGGAGAACTCCCGGATCGCCGAGCTGGCCGGAGTGGCCGGGCCGGTGCTCGTCATCCAGGGCGAACGTGACCCGTTCGGCTCGCCGGACGACGTCCGCGCCGCCGCCGCGGAGGCCGGGGGAGCGCAGCCCGAGGTGGTCGCGGTACCCGGCGCCCATTCGTTCGCGCCCCGGACCAAGGCCGACCGGGCCGGCGTCGA
>NZ_JASGEN010000170.1:0-38912 GCF_047606365.1 Micropruina sp.
AACACCGCCTTCTATCCGACCGCGGCGGCCGCTCAGGACGCTGGCTTCCGGGCCTGCCGCCGCTGCCGCCCCGACACCGTGCCCGGCTCGGCGGCGTGGGACGTCCGGGCCGACACGGTGGCGCGGGCGATGCGGCTGATCGGCGACGGGCTGGTCGACCGCGAAGGGGTCGCGGGTCTGGCCCAGCGGCTGGGCTATTCGGTGCGGCAGTTGCAGCGGGCGCTGGCCGCCGAGCTCGGCGCGACCCCGCTGGCGCTGGCCCGCGCCCAGCGGGCACACACCGCCCGGGTGCTGCTCGAGACCACGTCGATGCGGCTGGGCGAGATCGCCTTCGCCGCCGGCTTCGGCTCGGTCCGGTCGTTCAACGACGCCATCCGCGCCGCCTACGACCTGACCCCGGGCGAGCTGCGGGCCCGGCTGCGGCGCACCCCGACCCCTCGCGCCCAGCTGGGTGCGGTCGAGTTGCGGCTGCCGTTCCGGCGTCCGTTCGAGCCGAGCAACCTGTTCGGCCACCTGGTGGCCACCGCGGTGCCCGGCGTGGAGGAGTGGCGCGACGGCGCCTACCGGCGGACGCTCGCGTTGCCGCACGGTCCCGGCATCGTCGCGCTCGCGCCCCGCCCGGACCACATCGCGGCCACGCTGTGGCTGACCGATCCGCGTGACCTCACCCCGGCGATCGGACGTTGCCGGCGGATGCTCGACCTGGACGCCGACCCGGTCGCGGTCGGCGAAGCACTCGAGGCTGACCCGCTGCTCGCACCGCTGGTCGCCGCCGCACCCGGACGCCGCGTCCCGCGCAGCCCGGACGGTGCCGAACTCGCCCTGCGGATCGTGCTCGGGCAACAGGTGTCCACCGCCGCCGCCCGGACCCAGACCGGACGGCTGGTGCAGCGGTTCGGCGAACCGGTCAGCGATCCCGCCGGCGGACTCACCCATCTCTTCCCGACTGCGGACGCCGTCGCCGCCCTGGCGCCCGACGACATCCCCGGCCCGGCCAGCAGGGCCACCACCCTGATCGGATTGGCCCGCGAACTGGCCGACGGACGGCTCGACCTGAGCGAGAGCGCCGACCGCGCCGAAGCACGGGAACTCCTCGCCGCGCTGCGCGGCATCGGGCCGTGGAGCGTCGAACTGATCGCGATGCGTGCCCTCGGCGATCCGGACGCGTTCCCCGGCGGCGACCTCGGCATCGTCCGGGCCGCCCGTGAACTCGGCCTGACCACCGGCGCCGAACTGAGCGCCGCGGCGGCGGGCTGGCGTCCGTGGCGCAGTTACGCCACCCAGTACCTGTGGTCCCTGCTGGACCACCCGATCAACCGAATCCCGGAGGCATCATGAACATCACCACGCTCGACACCCCGGTCGGCCCGCTCTGGATCGCGGTCGACGACGCCGGTGCGGTCACCGCCGTGAAGTTCGGTGAGCCGGACGTGCCGGCCGCGCCGTCCGAGGAATCGGAAGCGGCCGCCGCGCAGCTGCGTCAGTATTTCGCCGGCGAGCGCGACGACTTCGACCTGGTGCTGGCGGCGTCCGGTACGCCGTTCCAGCACAAGGTGTGGGCGGCGCTGCGCGAGATTCCCTACGGCGAGACCTGGAGTTACGGCGCGCTGGCGGCGCGCATCGGGCAGCCGACGGCCTCGCGGGCGGTTGGCCTGGCGAACGGACGCAACCCGATCGCGATCGTGGTGCCGTGCCACCGGGTGATCGGCGCCTCCGGCATGCTCACCGGCTACGCCGGCGGCATCGAACGCAAGCGCTGGCTACTCGAACATGAGCGCAACGCCCAGCCGACGCTGTTAGACGGCGCTGGCCAGCAGAGCGGCGCACTCCCGCTGTAGCCGCTCGGGCGCGTCGATGTCGCCGCGGAGGAAGCTGATCAGTGCGTGCTGGAAGAGGCCGTCGACCAGGGCGTAGGCGAAGGCCGGTTCGAAACGGGGCGGGCTGCCGTGCAACTCGCCGTATCTCGACACGATCGACCAGACCATCTCGCGCAGCAGGTCGTCGATGCGCACGATCGTGCTGCCGAAGCCGCGGCCGAACAGCGCCTGGGTGCGCAGGTCGTACCAGAGGCGGTGCAGCGCGGCGTCCTGGCTCAGCGTGGTCGCCATCATGGCGGCCACCCCGGTGGCCAGTTCGGTGCAGTCCGTCGCGGTGGCGACGATCTCGTCATAGCGCCGCGCGCAGGTCGACTTGAATGCCCACACCGCCTCGGCGATGAGGTCGTCCTTGTCGTCGAAGTAGTAGTGCAGTGAACCGTGCGACAGAGCGGAGTGGTGGGCGATGTCGCGTAGCCCGGTGTCGGCGAACCCGTGCTCGGCCAGCGCAGTCAGCGCCGACTGGGCGAGCATCGTTCGGCGGGCGGAGAATTTGTCCTCGTGTGATCGAGCGGACCGCTCCGTAGTCGTGGTCATGAGCGCCTTCCTCTAGCGCCGGTAACTTTACTATCGTTCAGTAACTCATGGTGAATAAACTGGACACTCGTCCAAGAAAGATTTGACGAGTGTCCAGGAATCTGGTCAACTAGTACTAGCAACTTTTCGGCCCCCCATCCGATGAGTTTGCGTCCGGCACCAAGGAATCCCCCCGATAGCTGAGGGCCGGACCTAGTGGTTTCGATCAGGTTCGCCTGGTCAACCGCAACCGCAGTGCCCTGCGGGATGAAGGGCGGACGTTCTAGGCGTCCGCCCTTCATTCACGTCCGGGGGAGGATCCGGGACCGGTGGAGGGCCCCCAAGGCGGAATCCCGCCTGCGGACGGCCCGAGCCCGCCGGTGAGCCGCCAGGGCAGCCACTCCCCCGGGAGCCTCGAATTTAGTCCCGCTCGGAATTGTCGGACGCGGGTGCCCGAATGCCGATCGGCGTCGGCGTCACGGTTGTTGCGGCATGCGCAATGGTGAATTGGCGTCGTCCTTAACTGACAAGTCAGTCGATTGTCGGGGGCTGTCATGAATTACATCGACTGACGCGATCAACTGTTGTAAGGCGTCACAAGCAGCGATGTCTGACCAGACAGATGAATTCGGCGGTAGGGCGCGGGGTGAAAGGGAGGAATGTTGAAATCGACCCGGCTGCGCCGTCGACCGGGCCTTGGCAGTGGTGTCCGGCCGGCAACCTTCGCGCCACGGCGTTCTCTGCAGTGGCTGCACGAACTAGCCTGAACGGATGTTGACCGCCCTCCACGCGATGATCTACTCCGATGACCCGGCAGCAACCCGGGCCTTCTTCGCCGACGTGCTGCGCTGGCCGTTCATCTCCGAGGGAGCCGAGGGCGACGCCGGTGTCGGCGGCTCAGGCACCGGAGGCACCGATCCGGCCGAATGGCTGATCTTCCGCAGTGGACCCAGCGAGGTGGGGGTGCATCCCACCAGCGGCGTCCACCAGGGCAAGGCCTGGACGGCGCCGCGGCAACACAGCATGGCCCTGATGTGCGACGACCTGGACGCCACGATGGCGGAACTACGCGAGCGTGGCGCCCGGTTCAACGGAGACGCCGCCGAGCTTGGCTTCGGGCGCGGCGTCCAGCTCCAGGTGCCCGGCGCCGATGACCTGCTGTTGTACGAAGCGCACCATGCGGTGGCGTACTCGCTGCTGCCGGCCGATCCGGCCGACGCCGCGGGTCACTGACGGCGTCGCCGGTTCTTGACGGCGATCGCCGAGCTGAGCACGGTCGCGAAGCCGCACCACGCCGCGTAGGCACCCAGCGCGGCCGCCTTGCCGGGGCCGTACGGGGCGGCCCGCCGGGCCAGATCGGCACTGCTGAGGGCGAGCAGCGCGGCGACCAGGGTGGCCGGAACGGGGGCATGACCGCGGAAGAACACCCCGCTCCAGGACGCGTTCAGCGCCAGATTGGCCGCCAACGCCCGTTCGAAGCGGTCGGCGTCGTCGTTCCGGCCGGCCTCCCGGGCATCGGCGATGGTGGCCGCTGCCGCCGTGGTGATCAGCGCATACAGCGACGTCCACACCGGTGCGAACACGGACGCGGGCGGCTGGAAGGACGGTTTCCGCAGCCGCCGGTACCAACTGCTGCCCGGGTCGGTGAGCAGCCCGCCGGACAGTGCCGTGGCGCCGACCGCGGCAGCCACCAGTCCCAGGCTGCGGATCCACAGCTGGGGGTCGACGTCGCGCAACGCGCGGGTGATCGCGGTGTCGAAGTCTGCCGGGCCGTCCGGTGGCACGCCCATCAACTGTTCGGCGTCGAACTCGTCGCGGACGGCGTCGTGCATCAGTGAGCCGACCAGCGGCCGGGCGATGCCCGAGGCGATCGGGGTGACCAGACCGACCCACAAGCTGGCCAGTTTCGGGGTGAGCACCGGCACGGTGACGATCAGCCGGGGATTCAGCCCGGCCAGGCCGGCGTAGCGCTGCATCATCTCGCGGTAGCTCAGCACGTCGGGCCCGCCCAGATCGAAGCTGCGGTTGATCTCGTCCGGCAGCTCGGCGGCCCGGACCAGGTAGTACAGCACGTCGTCGACGGCGATCGGCTGAATCAGCCGGTCCAGCCACTTCGGCGCGATCATCGCCGGCAGCCGTTCGGTGAGGTGCCGCAGCATGTCGAAGGACGCCGAGCCCGCGCCCAGCACGGTACCGGCCTGCAACACCGCCGTCGGCACACCGGAACCGAGCAGGATCTCGCCGACCTCGACCCGTGAACCGAGGTGTGGGGACAGTTCCCCGCTCGGATGCAGCCCCGACAGGTAGACGATCCGGTGCACACCGGCCTCCCGGGCCGCCGCCGCGAACCGGGTGGCGAGCTGCCGGTCGCGGGCGACGAAGTCACCCCGTCCGTCCATCGAATGCAGCAGGTAGTAGGCGACGCCGACGTTCTCCAGGGCCGCGGCGAGCGCCCGGTCGTCGGTGGCGTCACCACGGCTCACCTCCACCCGGTCGCGCCAGGCCGCAGGCAGCCGGTCAGGGTTCCTGCTCAGCACCCGGACGTCGTGGCCGGCATCGAGCAGTCGTGGAACGAGGTGCGAACCGATGTAGCCGGTTGCGCCGGTGACCAGGGTCTTCACGTCAGCTCCCCACGTTCAGGGCCCAGGGAAGGGCGAACAGCATGCCGAGCGACCAGGTTAAGTGGGTGGCGATCGGCCCCGATACACCCCCTGTGGCGCGACGTTGCAGGCCGGTCACCACCCCCAGCGCGACGGCTGCGAAGACCAGCAGCGGCACCCCGGACGGCATCGTGGCCACCGCGTAGACCGCGGTGCTGACGGCAACCCGCCACCTGGTCAGGGCCGCGAACACCGCGCCGCGGAAGAAGAGTTCCTCGGCAACGCCGTTCAGCGCGGTGATGGCCGCCACGATCGGCAGCGCGCCGTAGCCGGCATGAGCCAGCAGTACGTCCACCGGTCCGCGCAGCCAGGGCAGCCGTCCGACCAGCAGGGCGCCGGCCAGGAAGACCGCCAACAGCAGGCCACCCAGGATCACTCCCTGCAACAGCGCCCTGCTGGTGCCGCCGGTCCGGGTCCGTCCGTGGCCCAGCCGCAGCGGGCCGGACGCGAACGCGCCGACCAGCCAGACCACGGCGACACCGATCGTCGCCGGATAGAACAGTGGATCGCCGGGCCTGATGGACAGCGACCAGCCGAGGGTGACGGCACCGGCGATCAGCGTGACGCCGGTGACGATCCATCGGCGGCGGGACGCGGTGCTGGGCTCGTCCGCCGGATCGAGCAGGCTGGCCCGGACGAAGGCGCGCAGCTCACCGAAGACGGGCATGCCGGTCTAGCGGCCGGGCTGGGTCCGGAGCTCGGCCAGCCGCACCAGCAGGGCGGCCAACCCGTCGATGTCGGGAACCCGGACGGTCGCGTGGGTGTCCCGGTCGCCGACCAGGACGCCGAGGTCGCCAGGTCCGAGGCTGGCCAACGCGTCCTCGTCGGTGACGTCGTCGCCGGCGAACAGCACGGCGGTGGCGCCGGTGCGTTCCCGCAACAACCGGACGGCGGCGTCCTTGCCCTCCTCGCGGAAGGCGTACTCGATGACGTCGTGACCGGTGCGCCGCCGCCACTCGGACGCCTCGGCGGCCATCAACTCGTCGACCGCGTGCTGCGCCGAGCCGGTTGCCTCGGCGTCCGCCAGTCGGGTGTGCAGCGCGAAACCGAAGGTCTTCGGCTCGATCCAGGCGCCCGGCAGCGACTCGACCAGGGCCTCAGCCCGCTGCCGCAGCGCATCGCGCCGGTCGAGCTTCGTGCTGTCCTCGTCACGCGGCGGCTCACCCTCGCCGGGTATCCAGTACTCCGCGCCGTGCGAACCGGCCAGCCACCAGGGCGAATCGTCGGTGTGCTCGGTGATCACCCGCAGGTCGTGCAAGGTGCGCCCCGAGACCAGGGCGACGACGGTGTCCGGCAGCCCGGCCAGGTCGGTCACCGCCTGCCGTGCCACCGGCAACAGCCGGACCCGCATCGGCTCATCGTCGAACGGGGCCAGGGTGCCGTCGACGTCCAGGGCCACCAGCAGACGCGGTGTCGCGGCGAGGTCGCCGAGTTGCCGGTCGTCGTCGAAGGCGGGTGCGGGGGACAGGCCGTCGGCGCTCATCCCGTCGCGCCCTTGCGTGCGTCGGCCAATGCGTTCAGGAAGTCACGCGACCAGTCCTCGACGTCGTGTTCGAGCACCCGCCGGCGCAGCGAACGCATCCGGCGCCGCTGCTCGGCCGCAGGCATGTTGACCGCCTGCATGATCGCGTCCTTGAGGCCTTCGATGTCGTGCGGGTTGACGGTGACCGCGCGGCCCAGTTCGTCGTAGGCGCCGGCGAACTCGCTCAACACCAGGACGCCGTGGTTGTCGGTGCGACTCGCCACATATTCCTTGGCAACCAGGTTCATGCCGTCGCGCAGCGCGGTGACCAGCATCACGTCCGCGGCCAGGAAGAAGGCCACCATCTCCTCGCGCGGGAATGCCTGATGCAGATACCGCACGGCGGTGTGCCCGACGGTGTCGAAGTCGCCGTCGATGCGACCGACGGTCAGTTCGATCTCGTCCCGCAGGTGTGCGTAGGTCTCCACCCGCTCACGGCTCGGGCTGGCGACCTGCACCAGGGTGACGTCCTCCACCGACAGCCGGCCTTCGGCGAGCAGCTCACCGAACGCCTTCAACCGATGTCCGATGCCCTTGGTGTAGTCGAGCCGGTCGACGCCGAGCAGCACATGGGCCGGGTTGCCCAGCCCCTCGCGGATCTCCCGGGCGCGAGCCTGAATGTCCTCGCGGCCGGCGAGTTCGATGTAGGACGCCGCGTCGATCGAGATCGGGAACGCCTTCGCCAGCGCCCGCCGGATCGTGCCGTCCGGCTGCGGGACCCGAATGCCGGACGCCCTGGTTTCGTAGTGCAGCAGCCGCCGGACGGCGCGGGCGAAGTTGCCGGCGTCCGCGACCCGCTGGAAACCGATCACGTCGGCGCCGAGCAATCCCTCGACCACCTGCCGGCGCCAGGGCAGCTGAGAGTAGAGGCCGTAGGCCGGGAAAGGGATGTGATGGAAGTAGCCGATGGTGAGGTCGGGCCGGCTCTCCCGCAGCATCGCCGGCACCAGCTGCAGCTGGTAGTCCTGCACCCAGACCGTGCCGTTGTGCGCAGTGGCCTCTGCGGCGGCGTCCGCGAATCGCCGATTCACCTGCACATACGCCTCCCACAAGGGGCGGGAGTAGCGGGGCGCGGCGATCACGTCGTGATACAGCGGCCAGATGGTGTCGTTGGAGAAGCCCTCGTAGTACAACTCGACATCCTCGGCACTCAGCGTCACCGGGATCAGCCGGGTGCCGTCGAAGTCGAACGGCTCGAGCTCCATGTCGGGCTTGCCCGGCCAGCCCACCCACGCGCCGTGGGTGGAGCGCATCACCGGTTCGAGCGCGGTGACCAGGCCGCCCGGTGAGTGCCGCCAGCCGCCGTCGGAATCCGAGTCCACCGGAAGCCGGTTGGCGACGACGACGAAATCAGCTGCGGTCATGCTTCTTCTCCTCGGCCGGGAATCCCCAGGCTAACCCGCTGATTTCGGCGGCAGCCCACCCGAAGGGGTTTCGGATGCCGATGCGGGGCGTCGGCTCACGATTCCGGCACCGACGGCGGCGGGCGCCCGGCGCGGGTAGGTTGCCGATATGCGATATCGAGCCGTGGGTGACAGTGGATTGATGGTGTCCGTGGTGGGGGTCGGGTGCAACGCGTTCGGCGCCCGGATCGACTACGACCAGACGAAAGCCGTTGTCGATGCGGCATTGGACGCCGGCATCAGCCTCTTCGACACCGCCGACTCCTACGCCGACGGGGTCAGCGAAGAGTACCTCGGCCGGGCGTTGGGTGCGCGTCGTGAGGACGTCATCGTCGCCACGAAGTTCGGCATGGGCGACCATGACGCGGAGCATTTCGGCGCTCATGGCGGACGCCGCTACATCCGGCGTGCGGTCGAAGCCAGCCTGCGCCGGCTCGGCACCGACTACATCGACCTCTACCAGCTGCATCGGCCCGATCCGATCACGCCGATCGAGGAGACCCTGGACGCGATGAGCGACCTGGTCACCGAGGGCAAGGTGCGCTACATCGGCTCGTCGAACCTGACCGCCTGGCAGGTCGCCGACGCCGACTGGACGGCCCGCAGCGCCGGCCGGCAGCGGTTCATCTCGGCGCAGAACGAATACTCGCTGTACAACCGGCTCGCCGAGGACGAGCTGGTTCCGGCCTGTGAACGCTTCGGGATCGGCCTGTTCCCCTACTTCCCGCTGGCCTACGGCCTGCTGACCGGGAAGTATCGCCGCGACGCCGCCGCACCCGAGGGCAGCCGGCTGGCCAACGCCAGCCAGGCCGGACGTCTCGCCGGAGCCAACTGGGACCGGATCGAGGCCCTGCAGGCATTCGCCGACGCCCGCGACCTGCCGCTGTTGACCGTTGCCATCGGCGGATTGGCCGCCCAGCCCGCCGTCGCCGGCGTGATCAGCGGGGCCACCCGTCCGGAACAGATCACCTCGAACGTGGCCGCCGGTGAATGGGAGCCGTCCGCGGCAGACCTGGCCGAACTCGACGAACTGCGGCACAGCACCGCCTTCTCGTACACGACCTTCGCATGAGCTACGCAGTGCCCTCCGACGGCAAGCCGTCCGATCCGGCGCTGCTGACCCTGCACGGCGTCCGGGTGCTGGGCGGACCGTCGACCGAACGGATCGCCAAGCGCTTCACCCTGCCTGTCGATGACGTCCGGGAGTATCTGCTGGACGCCCAGGCCTACGGCTGGGTGAGCCGCTACGACTTCTTCGGCGAGACCTGGTCGCTGACTGAGCGGGGCAAGGCTGAGAACGAGCGGCAGTTGGCGGCCGAACTCGACGCGATGGGTGGCCGAGCCGCGGTGACCGAGGCGCATCAGCGGTTCCGGCCGCTGAACCGTCGGCACGGCGTGGCCTGCACCGACTGGCAACTGCGGCCCACCCGCTGGGACCGCCATGCCGCCAACGATCACGACGACCCCGTCTGGGACGCCAAGGTGCTGGTCGAACTGGAGGCGGTCGACCAGGAACTGACCGCACTCAACACCGCACTGGCCGGCGTGCTGAGCCGGTTCGCCGGCTACGCCCATCGGCACCACGAGGCGCTGACCCGCGTCCGGCACGGCCGGAACGAATGGCTGGACGCGCCCGACCGCGACTCCTGCCAGTTGGTCTGGATCCAGTTCCATGAGGACCTGCTGGCGACGTTGGGCATCCCCCGCGGCAGCGACGCCTGAGCTCTCTCCACCACCCGTCGGTCGAGCTTGTCGAACCACCGTTGGTCGAGCTTGTCGAGACCTCTGTTCTGTGGTCGGGTTCTGGTGGTCACGTTCTGTTCCGCGGAGTGGGCTGCACCCCGTCCCGCCCGTGCGCAGCTCGCCTACTTCTGCTTTCGTCTTTCAGACTCTGGGCGGGGGCTCGCGCGCTTTACGCCCGACCTACCCGGACGGGGTGCAGCCCACTCCGCTTTTCTGGTGACGTCCCTGCCGGACTCACCACTCGTCGGTTGCGTCTCTGCGGAACTCACCGCCGGTGATCGAGACGGGGTGTGCACCCACTCCGCTTTCCGGTTGCGTCTTTGCCGGACTCACCACCGGTGATCGAGCTTGTCGAGATCCTCCGAGGGTCTCGACAAGCTCGACCAACGGTTATCTCGCGTTCCAGGTTCTGACCAAGTCATCCCAAGCTCCACCAGCGTCATCCCGGGCTTGACCCGGGATCTCGGCGTGCTCCGGGGACGTGGAGTTCCGGGAGGACGTGGAGTTCCCGAGCTGATTGACCCGCTAGGGTGATTGGTGACACGGGGTGCCGGTACCGAAAGCCGGCTGAGATCACACCCGCAGAACCTGCTCTCGTTAGCACGAGCGAAGGGATTCGTCATGAGACAGCCTTCTTCCCTCAGTTCCGCGACCGCGTTGGCCGAGGCCTGCGCCGAACTGCTGGACGCCGTCCGCAGCGAGGCGCCGCTGGTGCAGTGCCTCACCAACCATGTGGTCAGCGGCTTCACCGCTAATGTGTTGCTGGCCCTCGGTGCGGCGCCGGCCATGGTCGACATCCCGGACGAGGCCGGGCCGTTCGCGTCCGTCGCGTCCGGGGTGCTGATCAACCTGGGCACGCTGGGTGGACGACAACCCGAGGCGATGCGTGAGGCGGCCGCCGCCGCACACGCCGCAGGTACGCCCTGGGTGCTCGACCCGGTCGCCATCGGGGCGCTGCCGGTCCGCACCGGGCTCGCCCACGAACTACTGGCTGACCGGCCGGTCATCATCCGTGGCAACGCCTCCGAGATCGCGGCGTTGAGCGGCTCGGACGCCACCGGACGAGGTGTGGATGCCACCCTCTCCGTCGACGCGGCCTCCGACTCGGCCGCTGGGCTCGCCGCCCGGCTGGACGCCGTGGTTGCGGTGTCGGGACCGGTGGATCTGATCACCGACGGGAAGGCCACTGTGCGGGTGGCGAACGGTCACGAACTGCTCACCGGGGTGACCGGCGCCGGCTGCGCCCTGGGCGCGGTGATGGCCGCCTTCGCCGCGGTCAGTGACGATCGGCTGCTGACCACTGCCGCCGCCAGCTGTGCCTACGCGGTCGCCGCCGAAGACGCGGCCGCCACCGCATCCGGGCCGGGGTCGTTCGCCGTCGCATTGCTGGACGCTCTCGCCGGGCTCACCCCCGACGTCCTGGCCGAGCGGGCCCGGCTGGAGGTGGCCCGATGAGTCTGGACGTCTCCACCCTCGCGGTCTGCCTGGTCACCGACGCCGGGCAGTGCGCTGTCGCCGGCCGCAGCGTCGCCGGCACCGTTGCGGACGCGGTCGCCCACGGCGTCCGGTCGGTGCAGGTGCGGGCCAAGGACGCCTCCGGGGCCGCCTTCCTGGACGAGGTCACCGCGGTCGCCGAAGCGATCGCCGCCGTGCCGGGCGCGGACGATTGCGTGTTGATCGTCAACGACCGGGTGGACGTGGCGCTCGCCGCTCGCGCCCGCGGCGTCCGGGTCACCGGTGTGCATCTTGGGCAGAGCGACCTGCCCGCGGCCGCGGCACGCGCCCTCCTGTGGCCCGGCGCGCTCATCGGAGTCAGCGCGGCCACGCCCGAACAGATCCGGGCCGCCGAACCGTACGCCGACTATCTCGGCATCGGACCGCTGCGCGACACCGCCACCAAACCGGACGCCGACCCGGCACTCGGCGCGGCCCGGGTCGCGGAACTCGCCGCGCTGACCGGGTTGCCCTCGGTCACCATCGGCGGCGTGCTGCCCGACGACCTGCCGGTGCTGCGCGACTCCGGGCTGGCCGGTGTCGCCGTCGTCTCCGGAATCTGCGCCGCTCCCGACCCGGGTGCGGCGGCCCGTGCCTACCTCGACCGCTGGGCGAGCGAGGTGGCGGCATGATCCGGCCCGTGCCCAACGTGCTGTCCATCGCCGGCACCGACCCGACCGGCGGTGCCGGCATCCAGGCCGACCTGAAGGCGATCGCCGCCTGCGGCGGGTACGGCATGTCGGTGGTGACCGCCCTGGTCGCCCAGAACACCAGCGGTGTCCGCGACGTGCACTACCCGGGCACCGAGTTCTTGCGCGCCCAGCTCGACGCCGTCTCCGACGATGTCGCCATCGACGCGGTCAAGCTCGGCATGCTCGGCACCGTCGACGTGATCGACACGGTGCGCGACTGGCTCGAGCGGGTCCGCCCCGCGGTGGTGGTGCTCGACCCGGTGATGGTCGCCACCAGCGGAGACCGGCTACTGGACAGCGCCGCCGAGAAGGCGCTGCGCGAACTGGCGCAGCTGGCCGATGTGCTGACCCCGAACGTTCCCGAGCTCGCCGTGCTGGCCGATGCTGAGCCGGCCGTCGACTGGCCGGGGACCCTCGCGCAGGCCCGGCAGGTCGCTGCTGCGACCGGTGCGCTGGTGGTCGCCAAGGGCGGTCACCTGACCGACGACACGGTCAGCGATGCGCTGGTCGGGCCGGACGGTGTGCTCACCCAGGCCGACCATCCGCGCCTCGCCACCCGCAACACCCACGGCACCGGCTGCTCGCTGTCCTCGGCGCTGGCCACCCGGTTCGCGGTGGTTGCCGACTGGCCACGGGCGCTCGCCGAGAGCACCGACTGGTTGGCGGCGGCGATCGCCCGCGCCGACGACCTCGATGTCGGACGCGGCAACGGGCCGGTGCACCATCTGGGACCGCTCTGGGAGGCCGCCGGCGGTCCGGTTCCGGGTCCGATCACCGCCTGGTGGTGGCAACAGACGTCCGGTATTCGTGCCGAGATCGATGAACTGCCGTTCGTCCGAGCGCTCGGCGACGGCAGTCTCGGCGCGGACGCGTTCACCTGGTACCTCGCCCAGGACGCCCGCTATCTCGGACGCTACGCAACCTCACTCGCCGCCGCCGCCGAGTTGGCCAGCGACGAGGACGAACGGGCGTTCTGGCTCGAATGCTCGACCTCGGCGATCGCCACCGAACTGCAACTGCACGAGTCGTGGGTGGCTGCCGAGATCGTCGAACGGACCGAACCCTCGGCGGTGACCACCGCCTACCTGGACCACTTCGCGGCCGCCGAATCGACCGGTGACTACGCCGTTGTCACCGCCGCGCTGTTGCCCTGCTTCTGGATCTACGCCGACGTGGGCGACGCCCTGGCCACCCGCAACCGGCCCGGCCACCCGTACGCCGACTGGCTGGACACCTACGCCGACGAGGCCTTCGCGGCGGCCACCCGACGGGCGATCGAGATCACCGAGGCCGCCGTGCAACGCGCCGACGCCAACAGTCGCCGGGCCGCTGCCCGTGCGTTCCGGGCGTCCTGCGTCCACGAAAGGGAGTTCTTCGCCGCCCCGCTCCGCGAGGACCCCTCGCCGTCATCCCGGACTTGATCCGGGATCTCGGCCTGCTGACCAGGTCGAGGCAGAGATCCCGGCGTGCGCCGGGATGGCGAGGGGTGCGGCCGAATCGTGACCCGCCGTCCCACAGTTGGGACAACCGCGCCCGGGGCTCCGGAAATAAGGTTAGGCTCCCCTTACTAAATGCCGGCAGTCGGTTACGCCGTGACACCAGGGGGTCCCGTGGAACCCGTCCACACGACAATCCAAGACCCGCGCGTCGACACGATGCGCGCTCGTTCCGTGTCGCTGGCACGCCGCCTGCTCTCCGGAGCCGGACGCGCCGCGCTGGTGGCCTACGACTTGGAACCGCTGATCGAGGCGCGTGCGCTCTGCCACGGGATGAGCGCCACCGGCGACCTGGTGGTGGCCTGCCTCGCCGACGATGCGGTGCCGACGACGACGTGGGCCGACGGCGCGCTGCGCGTCCGGCTCGACATCGTCAAGGAGGCACCCGAGTCGGCGGTCCGGATCACCGCCTGCGCGGTGCATCTTCTGGGCACGCTGGAGTGGCTGTCCGCCGACGACCTCGAGGACCACCTGGCCGACGCCGAGCTTGATCCACGGATCACCGAACTCGCCACCATGGTGGGTGGCCGGCTGGGCATCGTCCGTAGTGATCGGGTGTTGTTGCACGACAGTGCCGGGGTGTCCCCGCTGCCGTTCGGTGAGGTGGCCGGCCTGCATCCAGCGGGCGGCGCCCAGTGGGGTTGCCGGAGCTTTCCCGATGTCGAGCAGGAGTGGGACGCCCGCGACCTGGTCGGACGGCTCTCGAAGAGCCAGTTGACCGGTCTGCTGACGGCCGCCGCGGCGGGCTGGGACGCCGGGGTCAAGCTGTCGAGCAGGGCAGAGGTCACCTGTTCGCATACCGAGGGGCGAGTGTTCTGCGTGGACATCGACCGCACCGGTCTCACCCTGATGGCGGTCACCCTGGGCCGCGCCAGCGTTCACTTCCTGGCCTTCGACGAGCCTGCGGACGCACTCGACGAGCTGGCCGATCGACTCGGCCAGCTCGTCGCAGCGGGTTCAGTTCAGCCGACGGAGTAGCTCAGGCAGTCGGCGGAGTCGCCGACCACGATCTCACCGGCGGTGCACAGCAGGTCGGAGTTGTGCACGCATTCGAGGCGCTTGCAGGCGCCCACTTGGCCGTTCGCCGAGGCGAGGCCGGCGCGCGCGTCCAGGTCGGTGAAGGTCGTGCAGGTGGCGGTGTCGGTGCCGCCGACGTTGATGGCGCCGGCGGTGCAGCCGCCGTTGTTGAAAGCGCAGGCGCTGGTGGCGCAGGACTTGACGAGTGAGAGCGAGATGGTGCTCATGATCGGAGCCTCCCTGGGTGTGTTGGACTCGGTTTATTGATCTTCACGATAGTCCGGAGAATCTGGGTCAACAAGCATTCTTAGCCTTACCTAACTACCTCGGTATTTACGATAAACAGGCTTTTCAAAATAGCTTCCAGATGGTCGTCAAATCGTGGTGACTAGGGGTATTGGTAGAGCGGGCCATGCTTTCACGGCAGTTCGTAAGTCTGCGTGATAAACGCATGGCGCGTTTTTCGTAAATAAAGTCTCACAGATTCATGCATCGTGCTGGGGCTACCGGGTGATCGTCGTCAGCTCAGCCCGACGGTCATCCCGGTGGAAGCCGGGATCTCCTGCTGTCCGGCGCCGTGCGAGGCGGCTCAAGTCCGGCCGGCTGCGGCGTCGGCACTCGATATCCTGACCCCGGTGTGCCGGGAAGTCTGGTCGGCGGCGCTTCCACCTGGGAGCGGACTCGAGAACTGGGAGATCGAATGACTTCACAGACCCGGCCCGCGTCACTGATGCAGCGGCTCACCGACGAGGTGCCAGGCGGCCTCCTGCTGCTGATCGCGGCGGTGCTCGCCCTTGTCTGGGCCAATTCGCCCTGGTCGGACGCCTATCACGCACTCGCCGGGGCCGTGGTGGGGCCAGCGGCACTGCATCTCGACCTGAGTGTCGCCGCCTGGGCGTCCGACGGACTGCTGGCCATCTTTTTCTTCGTGGTCGGCGTGGAACTCAAACATGAGCTGGTGGCGGGCAGCCTTCGCCAGCCGCGTGAAGCGGCGGTGCCGGTGCTGGCGGCGGTCGGCGGCATGGTGGTGCCGGCGGCCATCTTCGCGCTGGTCGTGGTGACGTCCGGTGAACCGGCGGCGCTGCACGGCTGGGCGATCCCGACCGCGACCGACATCGCGTTCGCACTGGCGGTTCTCGCTGTGTTCGGACGGGGGCTGCCGCGGGCGCTGCGGGTCTTCCTGCTCACCCTCGCGGTGGTGGACGACCTGCTGGCCATCGTGGTGATCGCGATCGCCTACACCGAACACATCTCCGGACCGATGCTGGCCGGCGCGTTGGCCGCCGTCGCGCTGTTCGCGGTGCTGGTCAGGCTGCGCTGGACGGCCTGGTGGGTGCTGCTGCCGGTGGCCGCGCTGGCCTGGGGATCCATGCACGCCTCCGGGGTGCACGCCACCATCGCCGGCGTGCTGATGGGCCTGTCGGTGCCGCCGGTCGCCCTCCACGGCGAACCCGAATCGCGCACCTACCGCTACGGCGACCTGGTCCGGCCCTGGTCGGCGGCTGTGGCGCTGCCGGTGTTCGCGTTCTTCGCCGCCGGGGTCACCCTGGTCGGCGGTGACGGGCCGGCGGTCACGACCGAGCCGGTGTTCTACGCGGTGCTGTTCGGCCTGCTGGCCGGCAAGCTCGTCGGTGTGCTCGGTATGACGGCGCTGGTCACCCGGCTCACGCCGCTGCGGCTGCCGGACGCCATCGGCCTGCGCGATCTGCTGCCCGTCGGACTGCTGACCGGCATCGGATTCACCGTGGCCCTGCTGATCGCGGAGCTCTCCTTCGCTGACGACGCCCATCGCGGTGCCGCCAAGGCCGGAGTGCTTGCCGCGTCCCTGCTGGCCGGTGTTCTCGGCGCGTGCAGCCTGCGCTGGGACGCCCGCCGCGCCCGCACCGCCGACATGAACGCCGACGGCACTCCCGACGTGGACACCGGCGCCATCGACTGAGCCCAGGGCTGAGTGCCGCGTCCGCTGGTGGAGTTTGTCGAGACCGGGTGACTGACACGTTGGCGTGCCACTGCCACCCTGCAAAGCGGCAGCGGCTCGCGATCCCGGCAGTGGAGGGGTCTCGACAAGCTCGACCAGCGGTGGGCGGAGACTCGATCTCGGCGGGCCGGTACTTACTTCCGGGGAGTCCAGGCGTCCTTGGTGGCGATGTCGCCGTCGAGGGCGTCGACGCCGTCACCGGCGATCCGCAGGTTGCTGGTGTACTGCCAGATCGACCAGCCGCCGTGGCTCGACCAGGGGCCGACCCGGGGCAGGCTGCTCGGCACCCGCCCGTTGTTGGCACCCCACGACGCCACCCAGAGCCGGGCGATGCCGGCGACGTCCGACCAGAGGTACTTGTTGCCGGACTTCTGCTCGGCCATCGCGCCGGTGAGGTAGACGTACAGGTTCGCCCGGTAGCCGTCTTCGGTGAGCAGCGCCTTGACCGTGGTCAGGAAGCGGTACGCCTCGGCGGGCTTCCAGGCGCGCAGCTTGTGGGTGTAGGTCTTGCCCTTCGACGTCTTGGTGTAGGTGCCGCCGGCCTCGACGTCGATCACCAGCGGATTGGTGCTCGACTTGGTGTAGTTGCCGTCCGCCTTCAGCCATTCGACGAACCGCGCGGCCGACTTCTCCGGCGTGTGGCTGCCGGCGAACAGGTTGCCCGGGCTGGTGTCGACGCCGGTCGTCCAGCCGTTGAACCAGTAGGCGCCCTGGCGCAGGCCGGCCGCCTTCACCTGATCGGAGAGCGCGGCGTAGGCGCAGTCGGCAACCGCCGGCACGCTGCCGGTGGAGCGGGCCTTGCCGTTGCAGGCGTCGGTGTAGTCGTGGTTGATCGGACGCGCGCCGCTGCCCAGTCGCAGGATGGCGAACCCGTTGTCGCCGGTCCAGTCCGCGAGGACGGACGGCTTCACCTTGGCCGACGGCGCGTACTGGTACGACGACAGGTCGACGCCCTGACTGAGGCCCTTCAGGCCGAACGCCTTCGCGGCGTCCTTGGCGGGGGTGTTGGTGGGCTGCCGTACGGTCAGCGTGGCGGTCTTCGAGGTGACGGCGCCCTTGCTGCCGCTGACCTTCACCCGGAACTTGGTGCCGTTGGCCCAGGTGCTGGAGTTGACCTTGTAGGACGACTTGGTCGCCTTCGTGATGCTCTTCCATGACCCGGACGCCGGTCGCGACTGCCAGGCGTACTTCAGCTTTGTGCCGGACGCCTTGACCTTGAGCGTGACGCTGGTGCCGGTGCCGTAGCGGTTGATCGTGGCGCTCTTCGGCTGGGTGGTGATGGTGGTCTTCTTCGCCTTGGCCGCGGCCTTGGCAGACGGCAGGGGTGCGGCATTCGCCGGGCCCGCGGCGACGGCGGTGAGCAGGCCGCCGGTCAGCGCGAGAGTGAGGGTGGCGCCGCCGAGAGTTCGGGCAGCGCGGAGTGCAGCAGCGGTCATCATCAAAGGCCTTCGGTTGTGGGGGGTGTGGCCTAGACAATCACCCGCCCGCACGGCGCGGCAATCGGGCCCTGAAGTCGAGGTTGACTTCCGTTCTCTCCGAGAGGTGGGCGGCGTGGAGGTTCAGGCATGGCCGAGTTGGTGGTCGACCAGGGTTCGTGGACGCCTGCGAGCGCGGCTGGGCGGTCACCCCAGCTGGCGCTCCAGCCCGTCCAGGATGATGCCGAGGCCGACCTCGAATTCGGCGGCGAACGAGTACTCGTCGGTGGCGGTGACGCTGGTGACCAGGGCCGCGAGGTGCGGATACTCCTCGGTCGGCAGGGTGACGGTGGCGGCGAAGTCATTGGCGCCGGACGCCGAGTCGAAGGGCAGGTTCCGTTCGGTGAGTGCGAAGCCGTAGACGTAGGCGTCGATCACCGAGAAGGCTCGGGCCGCGGTCGCGATGCTGAACCCGCCACGCAGCAGGCAGCCGATCACGGCGTCATAGTGCCGCAGCGATGCCGGCCCGGGGTTGGATCGTGAATCGACCAGGCCCAGCGCCCACGGGTGGGTGGTGAGTACCGAGCGCACCGACGCCGATCGGACCGCGATCGCCTCGCGCCAGGCGCTGTCGACCGGCGGCAGTGCGAACTGCTCGAACACCCAGTCGGCGAGGCCGTCCAGCAGCGCCGCCTTGTTGGCCACATGGTGGTAGAGCGACATCGCCTCCACGCCGAGTTCCGCTCCGACGTTGCGCATGCTCACCGCTGTGAGGCCACCCCGATCGGCGACCGCGGCCGCAGCCTCGGTTACCCGCCGCGCGGTCAGTGGTTGCCGGTCTGCCATCGGCCCTCCTTCGTGGACTCGACACGACAGCCCCTACCGCGGAGCCCCTTACACCCCTAAGGTTAGACTCCAGCGGAGGCTTACACATGTAAGGAGAGGGTTGTGGAGATGCAGTTGGTGCGGGTCGAGCGCTATGGGCCGCCGGATTCGGTTGTCGTCGCGGACGCGCCGGTGCCGCGTCCGGGTCGTGGCGAGGTGGTGGTGCGGGTCGAGGCGGCCGGGGTGAACTCCGGCGATGCGCGGATGCGGGCCGGTCGGTTCCCGCCGGGGTTCGGGCTGCTCGCCCGACTGGCGATCGGACTGCGCGGCCCGCGTGCCGGTGTGCTGGGGTCCACCTTCTCCGGGGTGGTGGTCGAGGTCGGTGACGGCGTGGACGAGCTGGCCGCCGGCGACGAGGTGGCCGGGATGACCGGCGTCCGGATGGGCTGCCATGCCGAGTTCGCGGTGGTTCCCGCTGGGTCCGCGGTGCGCAAGCCGGCCACTCTCAGCCATCCGGACGCCGCCGGCGTCCTGTTCGGCGGCACCACGGCGCTGCACTTCCTGCGTGACCGGGCCGCGATCAAGCCGGGTGCCAGCGTGCTGGTCAACGGGGCGTCCGGCTCGGTCGGTTCGGCGGCCGTCCAGCTCGCCACGATTCTGGGCGGAACGGTGACCGCGGTCTGCTCGGCCGCGAACCGGGACCTGGTGACGCGCCTGGGTGCGCAGCGCTGGATCGACTACCGGAGGACCCCGATCGCCACCCTCGGTGAGCGGTTCGATGTGGTGTTCGATGCCGTCGGTAACCTGTCGCGGGCCGAGGGGTTGCGGCTGAGGGCGGCCGACGGTGCGTTGGTGCTGGCCGTGGCGGGTCTGTGGGACATGGTGCGTGGTGGGCGGGGCGTGTTCGCCGGCTCGGCCCCGGAGCGGGCCGAGGATGTCGCCGAACTGCTCCAGCTGGCGGCCGCGGGACGGCTCGACCCGGTGGTGGCGGTGGTCGGTGGGCTCTCTGCGCTGCCCGAGGCCTACCGGCTGATCGACGGCGGACACAAGGTCGGCAACCTGGTGGTGCTGCCGGGGAACTGACCGGGTCGGCACCAGGTGGGATCGTCAGGGGCTGGTGGTGCGCTCGACCGCATCCGCGACGACCGGGCCGAACGACCCGGACGCCTTCCACACCGCCCGCTGTCGTTCCGCGCCGGTTCCCGAGCGGAGCAGCCGGTCGACGCCGTCGACCACCAACTCCAGGTCGCCGGTGTCCTCCAGGGCGTCGCGCAGATCCCGCACCAGCGAGTTCACCGCATCCCGGGCTGCGACCACGCTCCGGCTGAACGGATCGAGCAACCCGTCGCTGAGGCCCGAACGGGCGGCTCGCCAGTTGGCTGCCCGCTGCCACTGCGCGGGTAGGTCGTCCGGGTGATCCCCCCAGGCCCAGGCGCGCGCCGCGGTGCTGACCATGGCCCGGCACAGTGCGGCGATGAGCACTGCGTCGTCCACCCGGCTGCAGACGTCGGCCGTGCGAATCTCGACGGTGGGGTATCGGGCGGACAGCCGGGCCTGGAAGTAGATCATCCCCTCGTCGAGCGCTGCGCCGGAGCGGACCAGGTCGGCGACGGCGGCGTCGTAGCCGGCTGCGTCGCCGAACGACCCGGTGGGCCCGGCGGTCGGCCACAACCCCCAGATCACCGTGCGGAAACTGGCGTAGCCGGTGTCCTGGCCCTGCCAGAACGGCGAGTTGGCCGAGAGTGCGAGCAGGGTCGGCAGCCATCGCGGCAGCCGGTCGAGCACCCCGACGCCTTCGTCGCGTGAGCCGACCTCGACATGGACGTGCTGGCCGCAGGTCAGCTGCTGCCGGGACAGCAGCCCGAACTCGGACGCCATCCGCAGATAGCGCTCGTCGTCGGTGGGGGTGGGTCGCACCTTGAACGGACTGGTGGCGATCGCCGCCACCGCGGCGTCCGACTCGGCGGCCGCCTCGGTCATCACCCGGCGCAGGCCGACCAGTTGCCGGCGTAATTCGTCGGTGTCGGGGCAGGGCAGTGAACCGATCTCGGCCTGTTCGCGTTTGAACTCGTGCTCGACCGCCGTGCCGGGCAGTTCGCCGACGCTCGCGTCCAGGCTGGTCCGAGCCCGGCGAACGACGGCGTCGCCCATGGGAACCGGCTGGCCGCCGCGACGTTCGACGACCAGCAGTTCCTCTTCGACCCCGATGGTGACCGGCACGGGCTCAGTGTTCCCCCGACCTCGCCGGTCCGGACACGTCCACCGGGGTGGGATTGTGGTGGGCCCGGTGGTGCCGTAGTGGGCCGATGGTGCAGAGCCCAGCCTGGTCGACATGTGCCGCGTAGGGTGGCGAAACGGCTGGGGGCGGAGCAGCGCACGGCCCGAGTGATGAGGAGTTCAGTCCGGTGAGGTCTCGTCGACGCGGCGCGCGATGGCTGATCGTCGGCGTCGCGGCCGTCATGGTGACGATGGGACTCGTCGCGGGGGTGGTGTGGGCGGGCGTGGTGCATCCGAACAACCCGTCGGGCGAGCGGTACCCGGTCCGCGGTGTCGACGTTTCCCGTTACCAGGGCGACATCGACTGGCCGGTGCTGGCCCGGCAGGGCATCGACTTCGCGTTCATCAAAGCCACCGAGGGCAGCACACTGGTGGACCCCCGTTTCGCCGCCAACTTGGACGGCGCCACCGCCGCCGGGCTGCGGGTCGGCACCTACCACTTCTTCAGTTTCACCAGCGGCGGGACGACGCAGGCCGACAACGTGATCCGGACCGTGCCGGCCCGCGCCGATCTGTTACCGGTCGCCGTCGATCTCGAGTTCTACGGCGACTTCTGGCTCCACCCGGCACCCGTCGAGGACGTGCGGCGCGAGTTGGCTGTGCTGCTGGACGCGCTGGTCGCCCACTACGGCCGAAGGCCGATCGTCTACACCACGAGTGAGGCGTACGACCGCTACCTTTCCGGGGCCTTCCCCGACGTCGACATCTGGATTCGCGACGTTTGGCGGACGCCGTCGCTGCCCGACGGCCGGCCATGGACGTTCTGGCAGTTCAGCGACCGGTACCGGCTCGACGGCTACGCCGGCGAAGAACGGTTCATCGACGTCAACGTGTTCGCCGGAGGCCGTGACCACTGGGAGCGGTACGGGAGATGAGGCCGATCAGCGGCCGTAGCGATACGGGCTTCTCCACGGCCAGGCGCGGCTGATCCAGGCTGCGACCGCGTCGGCCAGCGGGCCGTCCAGTTGCGCGTGGGACGCCCGCACCCACGACTGGACGCTCACGTCATGATCGGCCGATGCCATCGGGTACAGGTAGACGCAGCCGATCACATCGCCGTCGGCGGGATCGAGGACGGTGAAGGTGAAGCCTCTACCGGCGGCGAAATCGGCGGCGTGCCGGCGCAGGTCGGCCAGGTTGGCCTCCAGCGACATGCCTTCCGGGGGCGGCCAGTTGCCGTCCGGATAGCCGATCGTCGATCGGATGTGATCGATGCTGGAGGTCCACGCGGCGTGATCGGCGGCATTGTGCTGCGGCCCGAGCGGCTCCAGCCGGAAGTACTCGCTGACCAGCGAGGTCGGTGCCCGGAAGCCCGGCGGGACGAAGCCTTCCGCCCTGAGCTGGCGGGCCAGGTTGGCCAGCGAAGAGGTGAGCCCGGCGGCGTGGTCCTCTGCGGAGATGCCGTCCGGGACGTCGTCTGCGCGGAAGGTGACCCGGGTGCCGTCCGGCCCCGGCTCCAGCTCCCAGGTCATCGTCATCGTGCCGGCGAACGCCGGATCGTCGGAGACGAAATCGACGGTCTGCACCACCCGGACGTTCGGGACGAGGTCGACGAAGCGGGCCTCCACCACGTCCGAATCGGCGGACGACTTGCCTGGGGAACCCGAGGCGTCCAGATAGGTCAGCACCATCCGGTACGAGCCGCCCGGACGGGCGTCGAAGCGCTCGAACCGGCCGGTCATGCCCACCGGCGGCAGCCACTTCGTGAGCATGTCCGGGTCGGTGAATGCGCGGTAGATGCGCTCGGGGGAGGCGGCGATCACCCGGGAAGCCTGGTCGGTGCGTGCCATCACTGCATCGTAGGCCGCGACTCTCGCCGATCCCGGTCGGGCTCGGGGCCCACGCTGCGTGGGTCTCCTGCCACCGGTGCAGGTGCACGCGCCTGCACTTTGGTGAAAGTGAAGGTATGTGCGCTTTCATGGATGTGCAGGTATGATCACATTATGACTATGCAGGTCTCGACGCCCTCGCAGTTGGGTGCGGCCGTCCGGAGGCTGCGCCGCGACCGGGGACTCACCCAGCGGCAGCTCGCCGATTCGGCCGGCATCTCCACCAGGTGGCTGGTGATGTTCGAGAACGGGCAGAACGCGGGTGCCGAGGTCTCGAAGATCTTCGATGTGCTCCGGGCGTTGGGGATGACGGTGGAGGTCGTCCCGTCCCCCGAGCCCTCCCCGGAAGAGGCGGAACTGTTGGCCCTGCTCGGGGACGGCTGACGTGCCCGGCGAACTCGCGGTGCTGCTCTACGGGCGCCAGGTCGCCCAGTTGGTCGAGGGTCACGGCCATCGCAGCCTTCACTACGGGGTCTCCCCGGGCAATACACCCGTTTCGCTCTCGATGCCGATCCAGGCCGGACGGCACGGGAATCGTGTGGTCGAGCCCTACCTCAATGGGTTGTTGCCCGATCGGCCGGACGTCCGTGCTGCGATGGGTCGCGAGTTCGGCGTGTCCGGCAACAACCCGTTTGCATTGTTGCGACACACCGGCCTGGACTGTGCCGGTGCGGTGCAGTTCTGCGAGCCGGACCGAGTGCAGGAGGCGCTGGCGCGTCCCGGCAGCCTGGAGCCGGTCGAGGAGTCGGAGATAGCTCGCCGGATCGGATCGGTGCTAGACGGATCGATGCGCAGTTGGATCGCTCCCGCGGAGCGCTGGTCGCTCGCCGGTGCGCAGGCGAAGTTCGCGCTCCATCGCGATGCGCGCGGTGTGTGGTCGGAGCCGGGCGGCGCCACGCCCAGCACGCACATCATCAAGCCGGGCATCCCCGAACTGTTCGATCAGGCACTCAATGAACACGTCTGCATGTGCGCCGGGCGTGCGCTGGGACTCGATGTGGCCGCATCGGAGTACATCGAGTTCGAATCCCATCCAACTATCGTCGTGCAGCGCTATGACCGGCGTGCCGACGCGCGGGGTGATGTGGTCCGCATCCATCAGGAGGACCTGTGCCAGGCGCTGTCGGTGCCGCCGGACAAGAAGTACGAGACGGACGGCGGGCCGGGTGCGGCCGCGATCCTCAGGGTGCTGTCGCAGAACGCCGCCGGACGCGACCGCGAGCGTTTCGTGGTGTCCCAGGTGTTCAACTACCTGATCGGCGGCACGGACGCGCACGCCAAGAACCTCTCGGTGCTGCTGGTCGGACGTACAGTGCGGCTGGCGCCGCTGTATGACGTCGCGTCCGGCTTCCCCTACGAAGGGCTGGCCATGGAGCTTCCGATCGCCGTCGGTGGCGAGCGCCGGTTCGGGTTCGTCCGCGATCGTCACTGGGTCAAGCTGGCCAACCAGGCCCGGCTGGACGGCGACCGGGTGCTGGGCATCGTCCACGACCTCGCGCAGCGAGTTCCCGATGCCGTGCGTGACGCGTTCGCCGAAGTCCCACTGTCGCGTTCGTCCACGGCTGCCGGACTCCGCGAGCGGATGCTGGCAGCCGTGGGGCAGCAGTGTGAGTCCGTCCTGCGAGGCTGGTAGAGACGCGCCGATCGGGCGATGCTGGCCGGACTCAACGTCGTCGGCTGGAAGGTCAGTGCGGCGATGTTCGACGCCGAGCGACTGATCACCGAGTAGCACTGCCCGATTCACCGAGGACATCCGTCGCCGGCGGCATCTCCGTTGCGGCCAGGGTGACTACATTGACCCAATGACCGAGGTGCGGAGCTTCAGCAGCAGCTCGACACTCGACGCCGACGGGCTGTTGCTCGCACTCGCGCCGGCACTGACGCCGTCCGGGATCACGGCACACCCGCGCTTCTTCCACGGGTTCGCGACTCACCCGCAGGTGCTCGCTCGCGGGCTGGTGACGCTCGCCGACGTCACCGCCACCCGCTACTTCCAGTACACGCCGACCTCGCAGCGCGACCCGGTGCTGACGGCACAGGGTGACCGGCTGCGAGCGGAGTGCTTCTCGGCGTGCAACGGGGTCTACGCCCGGCTGGACCTGCTGGCTGCCGGGTTCGACGGCGGCGAGATCGGGCATGGGACGACGAACGTCGACGTCGGTGCCGACATGCGCCGGGCACTCACCGCGATGCGCCGCACCGATCTGGTCCATCTCGATGTCGGGAACGAGGGCATGCGGGTCGCCACCATCGACAGGCACGCCGCGGAACGCCCGGTCGACATGCCGCCACGCTGGGTGCGGGCGCTCGGCAATGCGGCCGAACTGCACCACGAACTGGTCGCGGCGTTCACCCTGGACGCCGCCGCGTCCAGGAGCTTCCTCGCGTCGCTTCCGGGGGTGACCTCGCCGACCCGGAGTGGCTGGCTCACGCCGGGCCGGACGGGGGTGCGGGTCGCGCCGCGGGCGTCCGGGGGCGCCGTCTTCGTCCCCGGGCTGCACAGGCTCTCCGCGTTGAAGCGGCTGCTGACTCAGGTCCGCTCCCTCACCGTCTACGGGCCGCGCGGGGGAGGCGAAGGGGCGGCGTTGGTGGAGGCCGAACTGCCCGCGGCCAGGTTCACCCTCGGACTCACCGACGAGATCTGGCGCGGCCATTCGGGGGAGGGGGCGTTGTTGGCGGGGCTGGCCGGGCCGTCCGCTGTCGAGGACGCCGACCTGGTCTGCGCACTGCTCGCCTTCGAGCCGGTCATCGACGTACCCCGCCTGATGCGGGACTCCGGGCTCACCGAGGAACCCATCCGTTCGGCGCTGGCGGTGCTGGCCGCCAGCGGACGGGTCGGTTGGGACGCCCATGATGCGGCCTACTTCCACCGCGAACTGCCCACCGACGCGGCACGGGTTGAGCGTGACAATCCTCGGTTGCGGGGGGCCCGGGCGCTGGTCGCGTCCGGTGCGGTCCGGCGGGACGGTGGGGACGGCTGGCTGGTGCGCAGCGGCGATGACGACTACGTCGTCCGGCTCGCCGGGGTCGGGAGTTGCACCTGCCGGTGGTTCCTGCGGCACGGCGCAGACCGCGGCCCGTGCAAGCACGTACTCGCCGTCCGAATCGCTCAGGAGAGCCGATGATGGATGCCGCGCTGGCCCGCGCGGTGGCCATCTTCACGGAGCTCGGTTGGGCGGAGGCGCCGCTGTCGGCCACTCCGGAACTGCCGCTGGGCACTCCGGAGCAGCGCACGCAGGCGCTCGCCGGGCTGCGGCGCGGCGCCTGGGGCGAGGTCGGGCAGCTGGGTGCCAACCGCTGGGGGTGGATCAGCTGGGTCCAGGTGGACGCAGACCGGCTCGGCATCTTCGCCACCCGGCTGGGTGTGGACGCGCGGCGTGCCGTCGAGGTGCTGCCGCCGCGGGTGTTCACCGAGGACATGGTGCGGGGAATCCTGCTCCCGCGGGGTGCCACCTTCGCCGCCGCCTTCGTCCGATACGCCTGCGTCCCGTCACGGCGATCCTGGGAGAACTGCCTGACGACCTTCGGGGCTGCCGCCGTCCTGCTCGTGCATGAACTGGCGCTGCCTGTTCCCGACAACGTCGAGTACCTGAAGGACTGGATCCTCACGGCGGCCGCCTCCCTGGGCCACCCGGCACCGGTCGACCCGTTCCGCGAGCCGATTCCGGTGGGTCTGCTGCAGCCGCGTTTCGTCGACCATCTGCGGATGCTGGCCGGGCTGGGCGTGCCGGTCACCGGCCTGTTCGGCCCGATGTTCAGTGCGGCTCTTCAGGCCGGCTGGGTCGAGCGTGATGCCGCTCTCGACTGCGCTCTGCAGGCCCTGGACACCGCTCGGCGTCCCGGTGATCAGGCCGTCTGGACACGGCTGATCGCCGACGTGCTGGCAGTCACCGACGAAGAACTCGTCGCCCACGCCGACGCGCTGGTCCCGTGCCTGGCTACCGGCAACGCCACCGTCGTGGAGACCTTCGCGCCACGACTGATCGCGGGTGTGGAGGACGATCTGCTCGTGGAGGTGCTGACCGCCGCGCTCGGCGTCCGGACGAAGAAGGCGCTGCGCGCAGTCCTGCTCGCCACGGTTGCTCGCCCCGCACCCTCGCCGGCGGTGGCCGCCGAACTCGCCGATCAGTTGGGTGCGCTGTTGGCCGACAAGGATCGGTCCGTGGTCCGCGCGGCCCAGGCGGTCCTGGATCGCTGGAGTGTGACGGCGGTCGCCATCGACGAGGAGGCGCCGACTGTGCGCGGGCGGTGGCATCCGACGCCGGGGCTCTGGACTGTGCCGCGGTTCGAGCCGGGTGAGCCAGGCGTTGAAGCGCTGGCTCGCGCGGCGGGAGTGCTGGTGAGCCGTCCGGAGGGTGCTTTCGACATCGCCACCGAAGAGTTCCTGCATCTGGTGAATGCGCTCACCTGGGCCGATCCCGCGGCGGCGCGCCGGGGGCTC
Organism: Micropruina sp.; assembly: GCF_047606365.1. GTDB lineage: Bacteria > Actinomycetota > Actinomycetes > Propionibacteriales > Propionibacteriaceae > Micropruina. The sequence continues at coordinate 27,183 of NZ_JASGEN010000170.1, forward strand.
CGCGGGGTCGGAACCGAGTGGACGCCAGGGCTGCGTCCGGTGGCCGACTGGCTGGCCGGAACGAGGCCCAGGTATGGGCTCGACGGGCTTCCCGGTCGGGTGGAGGACGTGCTGCTGGCCCGTGAGTTCGCGGTCTTCCAGCGGCTGGGGCAGGTGCCGGTGCTGCTGTCCACCCCGTCATGGATCGATCTGCGGATCGATCCGTCCGATCTGGTCGATCGGCTGCGCGGCTATCGGGACAGCAGAGCCGACGTGATCGAGGTGGATCTGCTGCTGGCGCTCACCCGCGTCGATCCGGCATCGGTGAGTGCCACGCAGCTGGCCGCGTTGGAGACCCTGCGGGTGCCGGTCGTCCGGCAGAACGGACGCCGGCTGTGGCGGAAGGCGGGTCCCACCGCGGCTGCCTACTTCCGCGATCCGATTCGCGAGCCCGGCCTGGTCCAGGCCGAGACCGGACGATGGTGTGCCGCGCCGATCAGCCTGCCCCGATCGCTGAAGGAATTCCCGGAGCGCCTTGCTTCGATCGGCTACAGCCAGCTTCAGGAGAGTGCTGTGTTCCCCGCTTGGTCGGACGCGGCGGCGTCCGGGCTCTGGCTGTGCGCCGGTGCCGAAGCCGGGGTGGTGTTACGCCAGGAGGCGCGTCGGGCGAGACCCTTCGGACCCGCCGCGGCCGTCAATCTGCTGGGCGCCCAGCGCTCGCCGCACCCCAAGGCGGCAGGGGACGCGATGACGGCGGTGATCGAGGCCTGGCAACGGGGGTTGCTACGACCTGGGGTCGCGGACGTCCGCTATCTCGACTGGGAAGGGACGCCACGGTCGCTGGCCGCCTTCGCTCGGGTCTCGCTCGAGGTCGCCGAGGAGGGGATGGCTTCCGTCGTGTGGCCGGTGCTCGACGACCTGATCACCGTGTCGCTGTCCGGGCCACGGATGCTGCCGGGCACCGCCGACGTCGCCGAAGCGCTCGCCGATCTGGCACCGGAAGCCCTCGCGGCGGTCTCGACAGGCCTCGCGGAATCGAATGTGCTGGCCGTGCCCGGCCTGCGGGCGCTTGCGGCGCGAGGCGGCAGTTCTCGTGCGGTGGTCGCGGCGCGGGCGGCGGTGATGGGGTTGGCGACCGATCTGCCCGGACGACTGCCGGGATAACGCGCCACTGACGCGATGCAGAGCGGCAGTGGCACGCCAAGACGTCAGTCACCTCCGGTCACACCAACGCAGGGTATTACTTTTCCAACTATTGCTACCATGATGTCATGACTTCCACCCCATCCCCCGAAGGCCGCTGGATCAGCATGGTCCGGCTCGGCCCGAAGTCGCAGATCGTGATCCCCAAGGAAGTTCGCGACCTGTTCGGCCTCGCGCCCGGCGACTCGCTGCTGCTGATGGCCGACCGCGAGCGAGGCATCGCGCTGGTCGACCCCGCCCAGTACGGCGACGTCATCGATCGAGCACTCGGCGGCGGTACGGATCGGCCCGGGCATGCCTAGCGGCTGGGAGGTGGTGCTGCTTAACATCGGGTTCGCGCTGGCCGGCCTCATCGTGGTCTTCGGCGTCCGTGCCCTGATCGCGGTCGTCACCACCCGGGACTACTTCGGCAAGCATGTGCGCCGAGCGGAGGCACTCGGGTTCCGGGAGCGGACGGTCGAGGTGCGCGACGGCGTCCGGCTGAACATCGCCGAGGGGCCGGCGGGCGGGATCCCGCTCCTGCTCATCCCCGGGCAAGGCAGCGTCTGGCAGGAGTACGCCAAGGCAATCCCACAGCTGGTTGAGAAGTTCCGGGTGGTGGCCGTCGACGTCCACGGGCACGGCCGCAGCAGCTGGAAAGCCGCCGACTACACCTGTGTCCAGATCGCCGACGATCTGGCCCGGCTCATCGGCCAGGTGTTCGGTGATCCGGTGGTGGTCGCCGGCCACTCCTCAGGCGGACTGATCGCCGCACGGCTGGCCGCCGCCCATCCCGACAAGGTGCGGGCGGTGCTGCTGGAGGATCCGCCGTTCTTCGCCACCGAACCCGATCGGGTCGGCGGCACCTTCGTCGGCATCGATGTCTACGCCCACGTGTCGTCGTTCCTCGCCCAGGACGCCGAGGCCGACTGGGTGTGCTGGTACATGCGGCACAGCTACTGGAAACGACTCCTCGGCCCGATCTGGCCGGCGCTCACCCGCAGCGTGGTCCGGCAGCGCCGGGCCGATCCGCACTGCCTGCCGGTGATGCGCTGGGTATCGGTGTCGATCAACCGCATCTGGGAATCGATCAGCCACCCCTACGACCTGCGCTTCACCACGGCGTTCATCGACAACAGCTGGTTCTCCGGCCTCGACCAGGCGCAGACACTGGCCGCGATCCGTTGCCCGAGCGTGTTCGTCAAGGCCACCACCCGGTACAACCGTCAGGGCGTCCTACTCGCTGCGCTCAGCGACGACGATCTGGCCCGGGTCGAGAGCCTGCTGCCCGACAACCGCACCGTCCGGGTGCGCAGCTCCCACGACGTCCACTTCGCGAAGACCGGCACCTACGTGGGGGCGTTGGAGCAACTGGTGGAACGCTGATCCATCGTTGGTCGAGCTGTCGAGACCTCGGACGACGGGGAGCCGAGCAGGTGCCTCGAGAACCTCAGCCGGCGTGGGGTGGGCCCCCTACCTCCGGATCGCCAGCAGAGCGCCGTGCGGACGGGTGCCCGGCTCGGTGCGGGCGGCCGTCCGGCTCACCGTGAAACCTGCGGCCTCGACCCGCGCCGCGAGCCGGTCGATGGGCCAAAAGTAGGCGGTGGTGACCGCATGGTCGAAGGGCTCGAGCCGTGCTCCGGTGCAGAAGCCGAGTGCCAGCCCACCACCGGACCTGACGCAACGGGCGAACTCGGCCAACGGCACGTCGATCAGCTCGGGTTCGGTGTGGATGAGCGAATACCAAGCGAGGACGCCGGCCAGGGCTGCGTCGTCCACACCCAGGTCCTCGGCGCGGCCGACCCGGTAGCGATCCGACGGGTAGCTGGCCCGGGCGCTGTCGATGAACTCGGGCACCGGGTCGACACCCTCGGCGTCCACACCGGCGGCACCGAGCAGATGTGTCCACTGACCGGGCCCGCAGCCCACATCGAGCACTGGCCCCTGCAGGCCCAGCGCCCATGCCAGGATGAAGTCCCGATCGATCTCGGCCACCTGGTCGACGCGACCGAACAGGGCAATGTACTCCGCGGATCTGGCCGCATACGCGGTGCGGACGACGTCCAAAGTCATGCCCGGCCACGCACCGTTCCGCGCGGGCCGCAGACGACGTCCTGCCACCTTCGATGCGTCACGGCACCTCAGTGCTGCATGTCGACGAATCGGCTGTAGTGACCCTGGAAGACCGTCGGGATCGTCGCGGTCGGACCGTTGCGGTGCTTAGCGACGATGAAGTCGGCCTCGCCGACCCGGTCGGAGTCCTTGTCGTAGGCGTCGGCACGGTGCAGCAGGATGACCATGTCGGCGTCCTGCTCCAGCGAGCCGGATTCACGCAGGTCGGAGAGCATCGGCTTCTTGTCGGTGCGCTGCTCGGGGCCACGGTTCAGCTGCGAGAGCGCCACCACCGGCACGCTCAGCTCCTTGGCCAGCAGCTTCATCTGGCGGCTGAACTCGGACACCTCGAGCTGGCGGGATTCAACCTTCTTGCCCGAGGTCATCAGCTGCATGTAGTCGACGATCACCAGCTTCAGGTCGTGCCGCTGCTTGAGCCGGCGCGCCTTGGCCCGAATCTCCATCATGGTCAGGTTCGGCGAGTCGTCGATGAACAGCGGCGCGCTGGACACCTCGCCGGTCTTGCGGGCGATCCGCTGCCAGTCGTCGTCGCCCATCTGGCCCTTGCGGATGTGGTTCAACGGCACTCCGGCCTCGGCCGAGATCAGCCGCTGGACGATCTCGGACTTGCCCATTTCCAGCGAGAAGAAGCAGCTGGTCAGCTTGTTCTTGATGGACGCGGCCCGCGCGAAATCCAGCCCCAGTGTGGACTTACCCATACCGGGACGGGCGGCCACGATGATCATCTGGCCGGCGTGCAGGCCGTTGGTGAGTTCGTCGAGCTCGATGAACCCGGTCGGTACCCCCGACAGCACGCCGTGCTGGCTGAGCGACTCGATCTCGTCGAGGGTGCGCTCCATCAGCACGCTCAGCGGCTCGTAGTCGTCGGAGGTCTTGCCCTCGGCCACCTCATAGATCGCCTGCTGGGCCCGGTCGACGATGTCGGACACCTCGCCGCCACCGGTGTAGCCCATCTGGCTGATCTTGATCGAGGCCTCGACCAACCGCCGCAGCACCGCCTTCTCTTTGACGATCTCGGCGTAGAAGCTGGCGTTCGACGCGATCGACACCATCGACAGCAGGTCGTGCAGATAGATGTGTCCGCCGATTTTCCCCAGCTCGCCGCGCTTGGCCAGCTCGTCGGCGACGGTGATCGCGTCGGCCGGCTCGCCGCGGCCGAACAGGTCGATGATCGCGTCGAAGATCTGCTCATGCTTGGGCAGATAGAAGTCATGGCCGCGGACGATCTCGGCGACGTCGCCGATCGCGTCCTTGCTCAGCAGCATCGCACCCAGCGCCGACTGCTCGGCCTGCACATCCTGCGGCGGAGTCCGGTCGGGGCCGCCGCTGAACTCGCCGGGCGGCTCTTCGTACGGGGGAAGCGAGGCGAGTGACATAACCCCTCCTCGCATCTGCGTTCATCACTTACATTGGCACGTTAGTCGGACGCTCGGACACTTTTGTGCCCGTCGTTCGTCAGTTCGAATGTGCGATCTCTCGCGGGTGCCGTGCAGGACGATCTGCGCGGCGTATCGCCCGACCATAGCCACGGCCTCGCGGGATCGTCCAACCGTAGTTATCCACAGCTTTGTTCATGGCCTGTGGATCCTGTGGAGCCAAGGCGTGTCGCCTGTGTACGACGCGCCGAGCGACCGTGGATGAGAAATTTCCGTCCCTCGCATTCCGGCTTTCACTAGGTGTGTTGCTCGCTCGGGGGTGTGAGTTGCGGAGGAGTCTCGCGGGTTGGGTGCAGTTTGACAGTCGCCCGGGGGGCTGGTGTATGCCACACCTCCCTGAAGGGTTATGCACACTATAAGCACTTGTGAACATACCCATAGGGGGTATAGTGACAAGGGTTGATGCTCAATGTCGCACGACCAGGAGGGCGCTATGTCGCAGCAAACCTCGGTAGATCCGGGTTATCCGGACAATCCCGACCAGACGTCGTCCACCGGTCACGGCTACCTGACCTCCAAGGACGCCTACCTCAAGCGGCTGCGCCGGATCGAGGGCCAGGTCGGCGGCCTGTCGCGCATGGTCGCCGACGAGCGGTACTGCATCGACATCCTCACCCAGATCTCGGCCACCACCCGGGCGTTGGAATCGCTCGCCCTGGGCCTGCTCGACGACCACCTGAGGCACTGCGTGGTCAACGCTGCCCGCGAAGGCGGCGACGAGGCCGAGATCAAACTCGCCGAGGCACGGGACGCGATCGCGCGCCTCGTCCGATCCTGACCGAACGAAGGAGAAACACCGTGGAGAGCACCTACACCGTCGAAGGCATGACCTGCGGGCACTGCGTCGCCGCCGTCACCGAAGAGGTCAAGCAGATCCACGGCGTCACCGACGCCGTCGTCGTCCTCGAGGGTGGCAAGCTGACCGTCACCTCCGAGGCGCCGGTCGACTTCGACCGGATCGTCGAAGCAGTGGCAGAGGCGGGCGACTACACCGTCTCCTGATCCTCGGTTTGGGCTTTGGGCTTTGGGCTTTGGGCTTTGGGCTTTGGGCTCTGGCTTTGGCCCCGGTCGTCGGGTTTCAGGGGGGTGCCGCGGCGGGACCGGACGCCCTCGCCGCCCACCTCCAGATCGCCGGGGCAAGCCCCGCCGATCTTCCGGACGCCCACCTACCTGCCGAGGGCGTCCGGTCCCGCCGCTTCAACGCTTGCGGGCCGTTGGCCAACCGGTCGCTTCGTGCTCGGGGCCATGGGTCGACCCGCCGCTCATGCTTGCGGGCCGTCGATCGACCCGCCGGGGGCGAGGGTCTAGCCGATGAGTGCTCGGAATCTCGCTTTCAACCCGGATCTGTGGATGCGGGCCCGGGCAGCGAGTGGGTCGCCCTGTTGTAAATCGATAGAACTCACGAAACGAAGAAGGACATGACCACCACCACGCAGCATCAATCGATCGAACTCGACATCGACGGCATGACTTGTGCCTCGTGTGCGGCTCGGATCGAGAAGAAGCTCAACAAGGTGGACGGGGTGACCGCCTCGGTGAACTATGCGACCGAGAAGGCGCGGGTGCTCACCGACAGCCCGATTCCGGTGGCCGATCTGATCGCGGTCGTCGAGCAGACCGGGTACCACGCGGCGCTGCCCGACCCGGCCAAACCAGAGGTCGACCACGCCAAGGAGCTGCAGAACCGGGTGATCGTCAGCGCGGTGCTGGCGCTCCCGGTGATCGTGCTGGCGATGGTTCCGGCCTGGCAGTTCCCGGGCTGGCAGTGGGTGTCGCTGGCGCTGACCATTCCGGTCTACGGCTGGGCCGGCTATCCGTTCCATCGCTCGGCGGTGGTCAACGCCCGGCACTTCGCCACCACCATGGACACCCTGATCAGCCTCGGCACCACCGCCGCGATGGGCTGGTCGCTGTACGCGCTGTTCTTCGGTCACGCCGGCATGATCGGCTACACCCACGGCTTCGAGTTCATGCTGATGCGCGGCACCGGCGAGGGCAGCGTCTACTTCGAGGCCGTCGTCGGCATCATCACCTTCCTGCTGCTCGGCCGCTGGTTCGAGGCCCGCTCCAAGCAGCGCGCCGGCGAAGCCGTCCGGGCACTGCTGCAGCTGGGCGCCACCGAGGCGACCCTGCTGCGCGGCGGCGTCGAGACCCGCGTCCCGGTCGACTTCCTGAAGCCCGGCGACACCTTCGTGGTCAGACCGGGGGAGAAGATCGCCACCGACGGCGAGGTGGTCGAAGGCAGCTCGGCGGTGGACGCCTCAATGGTCACCGGCGAATCGGTGCCGGTCGACGTCGGCCCGGGCGACACGGTGATCGGTGCCACCGTGAACGCCAACGGACGGCTGATTGTGCGGGCCACCCGGGTCGGCGCCGACACCCAGCTGGCGCACATCGCCCGGCTGGTCGAGCAGGCCCAGACCGGCAAGGCCAACGTGCAGCGGCTCGCCGACCGGGTCAGCTCGGTGTTCGTGCCCGTAGTTATCGGCCTGGCTGTGCTCACCCTGCTCGGCTGGCTGCTGGCCGGCGCAGGTTTTGCGTTCGCCGCCTCGGCTGCGGTGGCGGTACTGATCATCGCCTGCCCGTGTGCGCTCGGCCTGGCCACCCCGACTGCGCTGCTGGTCGGCACCGGACGCGGCGCGCAACTGGGCATCGTGATCAAGGGCCCCGAGATCCTGGAACGCACCAAATCCGTCAGCACCGTCGTGCTGGACAAGACCGGCACCGTCACCACCGGCACCATGGCCGTGGTCGAGGTCGTCGGCGAGGGGCCGGACGCCGGCTGGCTGCGGCTGGCAGGCGCCGCCGAGTCGGCCTCGGAGCACCCGATCGCCCGGGCGATCGCGGAGCACGTGGGCTCCGACGCGGCCGTGACCGACTTCGAGAACCTGCCCGGACGCGGCATCCGTGCCACCGTGGACGGCCGTCAGGTGCTGGTCGGGACACCCGCCCTGGTCGGGGCGGATCGTGGCGTCGACTCGCCTGCGATGACCGCCTTCGCCGCGGCGCAAGCCAAGGGCCACACCGCCGTCCTGGTCGTCGTGGATGGGCAACTGCGCGGCATGATCGCCGTCGCGGATGCCGTCAAGGACAGCTCGGCCGACGCCATCGCCGACCTGAAGGAGTTGGGCCTCACCCCGGTGCTGCTCACCGGCGACGCCCGCGCGGTCGCCGAAGCGGTCGCCGCCGAGGTCGGCATCGAGAAGGTGATCGCCGAGGTGCTGCCGGCGGACAAGTTGGCCGAGATCAAACGGCTGCAGGCCGACGGCACCCAGGTGGCGATGGTCGGCGACGGCGTCAACGACTCCGCCGCGCTCGCCCAGGCCGACCTGGGCATCGCGATGGGCACCGGCACCGACGCGGCGATCGCGGCGTCCGACCTGACCCTGATGCGCGGCGATCTACGGCTGGCCGCGACCGCGATCCGGCTCTCCCGGGCCACCCTGGCCACCATCAAGGGCAACCTGTTCTGGGCCTTCGCCTACAACGTCGCCGCGATCCCGCTGGCCGCACTCGGCTTCCTCAACCCGATGATCGCCGGTGCCGCGATGGCACTGTCGTCGGTGTTCGTGGTGCTGAACAGCCTGCGGCTACGCCGCTTCGGGGTGCGCTGACCCGCAGGCGTCGTCAGTGCAGCCTGCCGCTGAGCCGGGGACGTCCCAGATCGGGCTTCAGGTAGTCGCTGAGCGCCACCGGGCGTCCGGCCATCAGGTCGGTGTAGATGCCCAGCATCTCCTTGGCCTGGCGTTCGATCGGCCACTGGCCGGCGAGCTCACGGCTGCGGGCCGCCGCCTTCGTGGCGAACTCCTCGTCCTTCAGCAGCCGCAGCATCGACATGATCGCCTGGCTCAGCGACACCATGTTCGGCCGCGCCACCAGGGCATTCACCCCCGGGTCGACGACCAGGTTGAGCTCGGGATCGACGATCACCAGCGGCAGCCCGCACAACGCCGCCTCGTGCAGCACCAACGCCTGAGTGTCGGTCTGGGAGGGGAAGACGAACACGTCGGCACTGCCGTAGTAGGTGGCCAGCTCGTCGTGCGGCACCCGGCCGACCAACCGGACACCGCCGTACCGGGCCGCCCGCTGCAGCCGCCGGCGCAGCGCCTGGGCGGTGTCCTGGAAGTCGCCGACGATCATCAGCTCGGCGTTCGGCTCGAAATCGCGGACCAGTTCGAAGGCGTCCAGCAGCAGGTCAAGATTCTTCTCGGGTGAGATCCGGCCGACGTAGAGCAGCCGCGGCCCCTTCCCGCGCGGCAGCGGCTTGCGTTCCGGCAGCGGATCGGCACCGTTCGGCACCACCTTCACCTTGGCGCCCGGCGCCAACTCGAGCACCCGCTTGCCGGTCTTGTCCGACGGCGTGGTGACCAGATCGGCGGTGCTCAACATGTCGGACGCCGCCTGCAACAGCTCCAGCTGCGCGCCACCGCGGCGCGGCCGCTTGAACCGCAACTTGCGCAGCTTCGCCCACGGCTTCGACTCGGCCCGCATCGCGAATAGCCGGTAGGCGGCGTTCAGGAACGGTCCCAGATGCCAGTAGTGCTCGGCGTAGGCCTCCAGGTCGGTGTGCCAGGTGACCACCAGCGGACGTTCGGCGCGCTGCGCCACCCACATGCCCAGCAACCCCACCCCGCCCAGGCCGTGGACGTGGATGATGTCGGGCGGATCGGCGACCAGCTGGGCCAGCCGGAACTCCAGGTCGCGGCCCAGCGACAGCCGGATGCCGGCCCCCGGGATCGGCACCGACGGCATCCGGATCTCGCGGCGGTGCGGGTTGTCGGCCAGTGGATTCGGGCCCTTCGCCTCGGGCGCCACCAGCAGCACCCGATGCCCCGCCTTGAGCACCTCGCGCTCCAGGAACTGCACCGCGTACAGCAGCCCGCTGGGAGCCGGGCCGTAGTTGTCGGTGAACTGCGCGATGGTGAGCGGACGCGACGGCTGCGGCGCGGCGTCCGTGACGCGGGGAAACTCGAAGGTGGCCGGGTCGTCGGGGTTGGGCGCCGGCTCGACCGGATCGGTGTCGGCCTCGCCGCGTTGGACGGGCGGGCTCTCCAGGTCAGCCATGGCGACAGGCTAGTGGACGTGCGCCGCGAGGCTGGCGTCCGCGCCGCAGGCAGGGTCGGTCAGCGCCGCAGGTGGAGCGGGTCAGCGCCCCCGGGCAGAGCGGGTCCACGTCGCAGGGAGAGCGGGTCAGCGCACCCGGGACGCAGGCTCCTTCCAGGTGTTGCAGGCGCCCAGATCGGTGCCGTTCAGGCCGCGGGCACCCCAGTACTGCTGCGCCTTCACCGAGCCGTGGCCGACCGGATCGTCGGTGTGGCTCCACACGTCACGGAAGTAGCTGTGATCGGCGGCGCTCAACTCGAAACTCTCCACATTCGCGAACACGTAGTAGGTCCAGCAGAACACCTGCAGCTCCTCGCGGCGAGTGGTGATCGCCTTCTCCTCGCTCAGCCCGTCGGCGGCCTCGAACATGCCCATCATCGCCTGGACGTGATGGCCGTACTCGTGGATCACGACGTCGGCGATCATCAACCGGCCGTACTGGGAATCCTCGAACACCTGGTCGGAGAAGTAGAGAGTGGCGTCGCGGGTGCAGTAGAAGGCGTAGGCGTCCTGCTCGGAGCCGCAGGGTGAACTGGTGGACCGTCCGTAGAACTTGTGCTGGGCCGTTTCGAAGTCGCCGCCGGCCTGGTTCACCAACGGCTTGAAGATGCCCGCCAGGCAGTCGATCAGGCTGCTCACTTGGGCTTCGTAAGCCTCGCGGGTGGTCACCGAACGGGCCGCTGGGCAGCTGCCCTTGACCTGCATCGGGTAGATCTTGCTGTCGGTCAGTGGGTCGCCCGGCCGGAAACTGGGTGCCGTTCCCGCCGCGGTGCCGGTACGCGTACCGGCCGGTTCGCTCAGCGCCGTGTCGAACACCGGCAGGGTCTGCAGCACCGCGGCCACCAGGCCGATCACGACCAGGACCACCACCAGGAACCGGCCCGGACTGGGTGGTTGACGCGGCGGTGAGAGCGGAGCCGGAATGCCGAACTGGGCCGGCAGGCCCGGCGAGCCGAACCTGGGCGGCAAGAAGTGGCCGACGTCCGGCCCATTGCTGAGCGGAGGCAGGCCCTGGGTCACGCCGTCAACGATAGGGGACGGCGCCAACCGCCAGTTCGACGATGCCGTCGCAGCGTGCGACGACGTCCGGATCGTGGGTGATGACCAGCAGCGGCACCCCGGCCATCGAGGCGAAGATGTCGTCCAGCAAGGCCTCGGCGGTCACCGCGTCCAGATGTTCGGACGGCTCATCCAGCACCACCGCCTGATACTCGCTGGCGAACAGCCGGGACAGCGCCAGCCGGCGCGCCTCGCCGCCGGACAGCGTCGCCCCCTCCTCGCCGACGACGCGTGCGGCGTCCAGCGGTAACCCGGCCCGGTCCAGCGCGCGCCGGACGCCCGCGGCGTCGGCGTCCCGGTTGCCGATCCGGACGTTCTCGGAGATCGAGGTGGCGAAGATGTGCGCGTCCTGGGCCAGGTAGCCGACCCGTCCGGTCACCTCGACCCGACCGGACCTGGGCGGGATCAGGCCCAGGACGGTGGCCGCCAAGGTGGTCTTCCCGGCGCCGGACGGCCCCACCAGCGCCACGCTCTCGCCGGGCTCGACCCGCAGGGTGAGGCCCTCGTGCAGGACGGGGCCGCCCGGCCAGCCGATCGCCAGGTCGTCCAGCACCAGCGGGCCGGGCGCGACCTCGGTGCTGGGCAACTCGCGGTCGCCGATGCCGACCGGTGGAGCGTCCAGCAGTTGCCGGACGCGGGCCAGCGAGGCCAGCGCACGGGTGGCGCTCTGCGCGGCCTGGGTCAGGGTGGAGAGCACCTCGTGCAGCGCCAGCGGGGTGAGCACCAGCACAGCCAGCATCACCGGCGGCAGCGTGCCGTCGGCCACCAGCGGGCCGCCGATCAGCAGCGCGGCGATCACCGCGGCCGCCGCGGCCAGCACCTGGCAGCCGGACGCCAC
>NZ_JASGEN010000171.1:0-38118 GCF_047606365.1 Micropruina sp.
GCGGCACCGCCGGCAATCAGCCGACGGCGCGACACCCCGCCGGCGGGTGCGGGATCGGACGGGGCGGGCGACGGCCCGGGGGAGCCGGCGGCGGGACCCGAAGGATCGAGATTCGATTCCTCAGTCATGGTCTCCGCTCCGTTCCGCCCGGGCCGCCGCAACCGCTGTCGCTCACTTGGCGGTGGCGACCTTTTCGGCGATCTTCTGCATCGGCTGCTGTAGGGCGAGCACGGCTTGGCTCAACTCCTTGCGATGCTTCTCGCGGTTCGCCGCCGTCCAGGGCAGGTAGCCCCCGGGCGCCGTCTTGTCACGCAGCTTGGCCAAGGCGTCGTCCACGTTACCGAACTGGGTGACGACCTGGTTCATCAGGTCGGGGTCGATCTTCTCGAGCCCGGGCTGCAGGTAGGCGAACGCCTGCCGGGCACCCTCCATGTTGGAGTGGAAGTCGACCAGGTCGGTGTGGCTGAAGGCCTCCTCCTCGCCGGTGATCTTGCCCGACTGCACCTCTTCGAGCAGCGCCGCGGCGCCGTTGGCGAGATCCTCGGGCTTGAACTCGAGGGTCTTCACCACGTCGACCAGCTTGCCGACGTTGGTGTCCAGGTCGGCGGCGTACTTCTTGGTGCCGTCGCTGATCTTGCCGGCCTTCCACAGGTCGCGCTCAACGGCGTGGAAGCCCGACCAGCCGACCTTCTCGTCCAGGTTGGAGGCCCGCATATCGATCAGGTAGTCGAGGTTGCCCTTGTTGTCGTCGACCTTGAAGCCGGGCATCACGAAGCCCTCGACGTCGGACTCGATCTTCTCGTAGAACGGACGGGCGGCCAGGTAGGCGGCCTGCGACTTGGCGACGTCACCGGAGTCGACGGCGGCCTTCAGGTCGGCAACCGCTGCCTTGAGCCCGTCGGCCTGGGTGCCGACCCAGGTGGCGTAGTCCTTGGTTCCCTGGTTCAGCAGGGTCGCGGTGCTGCCGGACGGTGCCGCGGCGGCCTCGCCGGTCACGGTGAAGGGCTGGGTCTGGGGCGTTGCGCCGAGGCAGTACAGGGTGTACTGGCCGCCGTTCATCGTGATGGTGAAGGTCGACGGCGGCAGCCCGGGAGCGAGGTTCTCCTTCTCGCCGAGGATCTTCAGTTCGCTCTGGATCTCGACCTCGGTGATCGCGGTCGAACTGACGTTGTCCACGGTGAAGGTGACCGGGCCGGCGGCCGCGGTGGCGAAGTCGGCGGTGCACTTGTCGCCGTCCTCGGCGCCGGTCAGGGTGATCTTGACCTGCGCCACCCCGTCGACCACCGGTGCGGAACCGTCGGCCGGGGCGGACGCTGTCGCGCTGGTCGAGGCGGCCGGCGTGCTGCCGGCACAACCGCTCAGCCCGGCGGCCAGGGCCAGGACGGCGCCCAGCCCCGCCGCGGCGTGGGTTCTATGAGACATTGAGATTCCTCCTTGATTCGGATTCGGATGCCGCGACCGCTCGGTCGGGCTGAGGCAGCCGGCGGCGTGAGCGCTCGGCCAGGATCACGGTGATGAGAGCTGAGAGCAGCAGCAGGGCCGGGAACACGCGTCCCCAGAAGGTGCGCTCGACGCCCTGGGTGCGCAGGGTGAGGGCGCCCTGCTCGGCGGCCTGGACGCGGGCGGCGTCGACGGTCAACGAGCCGGAACCCAGCTGCGTGCCGTTGGGCAGGGTCCCGGACAGGGTGAGCGTGCGCGAATTGGCCAGTCCGCCGCCGCTGAGCGTCGCGGTCGTGGTGTCGGTCTGGGTGAAATCCAGCACCTCGCCGGCCACCAGCCACAGCTGCCGCTCGCCACTGTGCACCCAGCTGACGGTGAACGGTCCTTTTGCGACGAGGGGATTGATGCCCAGCGGCAACCGTCCGCCGTTGAGGGCGGCCAGCTCATCCAGGGTCAGCGTGGACGGCATGCTGCCGGCGTCGACCGGCTCCAACGCCTGCCGGTAGCCGACGGCGTCCGGGACGGTGCGGTGCTGACCGACCACCCCCTCGGTGAGCGGCATCGTCGACTCGCTCGCCCCGACGGTGACGATCGCCCGGTCGCCCTCGGTTCGAACGCTTCCCGCGGTCTGGCCGCTGGAGTCGACCAGCGTCGCAGCGCCGAGGCTCGGCATCTGGGCCGGGCCGACGGCGAGGAACATCGCCACGGCGGCAACGGCCAGCGCTCCGGCGATGCCGAATCGCAGCCGGACGGCGCCGCGGGCGTCCGGACGCCACTTCTTCGGCCAGTAGACGTAGATCGCCATCGGAATGACGTAGCCGAACCAGCCGACCACCTGGATCACCCGCGGGTCCGGCGGAATGCCCAGCACGCCGGTGAACAGCGCGCCCTGGACGGACCCCGGGGGAGCCAGCCAGGACAGGTCGACGGTGGGGGCCTGGCCGGCGTCGATCCACCCGGCGCCGTGCATCTTGCCCAGAGTGCTGACCACCAGGCCGGCGGCGACCAGCAGCAGGAAGACGCTGGTGATCCGGAAGAAGCGGCCCAGGTTGAGCCGCATGCCGCCGGTGTAGAGGCCGTAGCCGATGACGGCCGCGGTCAGGATGCCGAGGATGGCGCCGGTGGCGGCCAATCCCGCGTTGGTGGAGGCCGAGAAGGTGGCAAGCAGGAAGACGGAGGTTTCGAAGCCCTCCTTGAGCACGGCCAGGAAGGCCATCACCACCAGGGCACGTCCGGTACCTGCGCCGAGTGCCTCTGTCGCGGAGCTTTCCAGATGTCGTTTGAGGCCGCCCGCGTTGCTGTTCATCCAGAGCAACATGCCGGTGACGAAGACGATGGCGACGATGCCGATGATCGCCTCCATGCCCTCCTGGGCCGCCTGCGGCAGGCTCGTCTCGACCATGCGCAGGCCGACACCCACGCCGAGGCTGAGCAGGATGGCGGCACCGACGCCGATCATCATCGGCGTCAGGGAGCGTCCGTTGCGGCGCAGGAAGGCGGCGATGATGCCGACGATCAGGGCTGCTTCGAGCCCCTCACGCAAGCCGATGATGAAGGTAGCCAGCACGTTTGCCGTCCGCGAGTTCGTCTTGATTGGACCGTGCCTGACCTGGGACTCCCCAGGTCTCGTGACGGTAGTTAGCTTTGCCTAACCTTAGGCAGCGTAGTACGGGCGGACCGGCGGCGAGCGCCGTTCCGCATTCGAGATGGGCGAGCTGTCGCCGGCTCGGTCACCGCCAGCGTCCGTCCGTCGGCACCACCATCGGAGTGCCGGACGCCGGATCGTCGATCACCAGGCAGTTCAGTTCGAACACCTCGCGGACCAGGTCGACGGTCAGCACCTGCGCGGGCGGACCGGCCGCGATCAGCCGTCCGGCCTTCATCACGATCAGGTGACTGGCGTAGCGAGCGGCCTGATTGAGATCGTGCAGCACCGCCACGATCGTGGTGCCGTCACGGTGCAGCCGGGCGAACAGGTCGAGCATCTCGATCTGGTGGGTGAGGTCGAGATAGGTGGTGGGCTCGTCGAGCAGCAGCACCGGCGTCTGCTGGGCGATCGCCATCGCCGCCCACACCCGTTGCCGCTGGCCACCGGACAGTTCGGCGACCTCGCGGGTGGCGAGCTGGGCGACGTTGGTGGCGGTCATCGCCCCGCGCACCGCCTCCTCGTCGGCCGGCGTCCACTGCCGGACCAGCTTCTGGTACGGGAATCGGCCGCGGCTGACCAGGTCGACAACGGTGATCCCCTCGGGCGCGATCGAGGACTGCGGCAGCAGACCCACCTGGCGGGCGAACTCCTTGGGCTTGAACGTGTCGAGGCTCTGGCCGTCCAGGGTGACCCGGCCATTCGCGGGTCGCAGCAGCCGTGACAGCGATCGCAGCAGGGTGCTCTTGCCGCAGGCGTTGGGCCCGATGATCACGGTGAACTCCCGGTCGGGAATGTCCACGCTCAGGTCGGTGCTCACCACCCGTTGGTCGTAGCGCAGCGTGACGTTCTCGGCGCGCAGCCGGGGCGCCCGCAACGGCTCCGGGGTGGGCAGGGTGCTCATCGGTTCCTCGCTTCCTGGACCAGCAATGTCAGCAGATAGACGCCGCCGAGCACGACGGTGACGATGCCCACCGGTACGTCGACCGGCATCAGATGTTGGGCGATCAGATCGGCACCGAGCATCAGCAAGGCGCCCACTGCCGCGGACGAGATCAGCGGAATGCCGGCGCTACGGGCCAGCCGGCGGGCGATCTGCGGCGCAGAAAGTGACACGAACGCGATCGGGCCGGTGCTGGCGGTGACGATGGCCACCAGGGCGACGGCGAACAGCACCAGGCCCACCCGGACACGCTCCACCGCAACACCGTGGGCAGCGGCCGCGTCGTCGCCGAGTTCCAACTGCCGCAACCCCGGGGCGAGCATGAATCCGGGGGTGCACAGCAGCAGCCCGACGATCGCCGGGATCAGTGTCGGCCAGCCCAGCAGGGCCAACGACCCCGCACCCCAAATGGCGGCGGCCATCGCCACCTCCTGCTGTGCCCGGAGCAGCAGGAACAGGTTGGCGGCGTGCAGCATGGCGGTCACCGCGATGCCCACGATGATCAACCGGAAACCTTGCATGCCCCGTCGATAGGCGAGCAGGTAGACCACCACCGCGGTGAGCAGCGCGCCGACCAGTGCGCCCACGGAGGCCGACACGACGCCGGCCCCCGCAACGGTGAGTGCGACCAGGGCGCCGGTGTAGGCGCCGGCTGAGAAGCCGATGACGTCCGGTGAGCCGAGCGGGTTGCGGGTCAGCGACTGGAAGAGCGCGCCGGACACTGCGAGCGCGCTACCGAACACCAGTGCGCCGAGCACGCGCGGTAGCCGCCAGTCCCGCACCACGGTCGAGGTGAAGCTGCCGTCGGTGGCGAACAGGGCTTGGACGACCTCGCCGGGACTCAGTTGGAGGTCGCCGAGACCGAGTGCCACGACGGCGAGCGCGAGTGCGATGACGGTTACGACGGTGGTGACGACGAGGCCACGGGCAGGAGACCAGCCACCGATCAGCGGCAGCGGAATGCTGCCGGCGCGCGGGTTGACGGGCCGGGTCGGGTCGTCGGCGAGAGTGGTCACAGTTCGCTCGCCTTCCGCTGGCGGACCAGGAAGATCAGCACCGGTGCGCCGATCAGCGCGGTCACGATGCCGGCCGGCAGCTCGCCGGATTCCAGCGCCACTCGTCCGATCACATCGGCGATCAGCAACAATGACGGGGCGGCCAGGGCCGAATAGCCGATGATCCAGCGCTGATCGGGGCCGACGATCCAGCGGACGGCGTGCGGCACCATCAGCCCGACGAAGGCGATCGGGCCGGCCAGCGCGGTCGCCGTCCCGGCCAGCAGCATCACTGCGGTGACCGCGAGGATCCGGGTGCGCATCACGTTGGCGCCCAGTGCGGAGGCCAGATCGTCGCCGAGGGCGACCGCGTTCAGTGAGGACGCGATGGCGAGCGCGATGCCCAGGCCGAGGAGGACGAACGGAGTGGAAGGGCCGAGCAGGCTGATGTCGCGGTCGAGCAGGGAGCCGGACTCCCATGAGGTCATCACCGCGAACCGTTCGCGATCGGTGAGCACCACCGCACGGGTGATGCCGGCCAGCACGGCGCCGAGGGCCACGCCGGCCAGGATCAGCCGGACGGGGCTGGCTCCGCCGCGTCCGACGGAGCCGATCAAGTAGACCAGCACCGAGGCGCCGAATGCTCCGACGAAGGCCAGGGTGAGCGTGCCGAAGGGTCCGGAGACGCCCGCCAGGCCGGTCCCCATGGCCAACGCGAACGCGGCGCCGGCGTTGACGCCGAGAATCCCCGGATCGGCCAGTGGGTTGCGGGTGACGGCTTGGATGAGCGCCCCGGCCACACCCAGGGCGGCGCCGGCGACGATCGCGATCAGGGTGCGTGGCATGCGGAGATCGGTGACCACCACCGCGTTCTGCCCGGTGTTCTGGCCGAGCAGGATCTGCAATACCTCCAGCGGCGGAATGGCGCGCGCGCCGACGGCGAGGCTGGCGATCACCGCGAGGCCGAGGACGACGAGCAGAGCCAGCAGCCCGAGGGCACGGACGGCGGGGGAGCGTCGCTCACCGACCGGTGCGAGTGGGGCGCCAGGGTGCGGACGGAGAGCGGTCACGGGAGGAGATCATAGGCTAGCCTTACCTAACTTCCTACTGGTGTGATCGGCGTGCCGATCATGCCCCGTCCCACTCGATCCAGCGAAGGAAACTTCATGCGTCTACGAGCACTCGCGGCAGCTGTCGCGGCGACCCTGCTGGCCGGCCTGGCCGCCTGCTCCTCGCCTGCGCAACCGGCTGCGCCTACCACCAGCCCGACGGCGGCCGCTTCCACCGGCGAAGCGTTCCCGGCGACCATATCGACCAAGTTCGGCGATGTCACCGTGAGCGCGAAGCCGACCCGCGTGGTGGCCCTGGGCTGGGGTGACGCGGAGACGGCGCTCGCCCTCGGGGTTCAGCCGGTGGGCGCGTCCGACTGGCTCGGTTTCGGTGGCGAGGGCGTCGGTCCGTGGGCGAAGGGCATGTACACCACGGCGCCCGAGATCATCGGCACCCTGGAGCCGTCGTACGAGAAGATCGCCAGCCTCAAGCCCGACCTGATCCTCGACGTGAAGGGTTCCGGCGACCAGGCCCGCTACGACCGGTTGAAGTCCATCGCACCCACGATCGGCGTCCCGACCGGTGGCGACAGCTACCTGACCAACCAGGAGCAGCAGGTGACGATGATCGCCACCGCGCTGGGTGAGAAGGCGAAGGGCGAGGCGCTGCTCAAGGAGGTCTCGGACGCGTTCGCCGCGGCCGCGTCCGCTCACCCGGACTGGAAGGGCAAGACGATGACCGCCGCGACCAAGACCGCGGACGGCTGGGGCGCCTACATCGATGGCAGCGAGCGGGTCACCTTCATGCAGAACCTCGGCTTCACCCAGAACCCGAAGATCGCCGCGATGAAGCCGGACGCCACCGGCTTCTCGGTCAGCCTCTCGCCCGAGAAGCTGGACGACATCGACGCCGACGTGATCGTCGCCTTCCCGATCTTCATCGAAACCTCCAAGCTGACCGGTGATGCCGCCTGGAAGGCCGTGCCCGCGGTCAAGGCCGGGCACGCCGTGGTGATCGACGGCGATCTGGCGCAGGCCTACTCGCTGGGCACCACCATCGCCACCAAGTACGCCATCGAGAACCTGGTGCCCAAGCTGGAGTCCGCACTGAAGTAATCCTCCGCCGGCCGGCGTCCACCCCCACCCACGCGCTCGCCGAACTATTCAGGGCTCGCTGAACTACGCGAGCTTTGGATAGTTCGGCGAGCGTTTGGCGTCGGACGCCGTCGCGTCCGCTTGCTCGCGGCGGGCAGACCCGGGAGAGTCCTGCCATGAGGTTCCTCTTCCTGGGCGCGGGCGCGATCGGCACCTACGTCGGGGGCAGCCTGGCTGCCGCCGGCGAAGACGTCAGCTTCATCGAACGACCCGACACCGCCGAAGTCATCGCCTCGCGCGGGTTGAAGGTGCACACCGCGGACGCCACCCGCCTGGTCACCAACGTGACGATGCACGGCAGCGCCGGCGAGGCGTTGGCCGCGGGACCGTACGACATCGGCGTCTTCGCGCTGAAGTCGTTCGACACCCAGACCGCGCTGGACGAACTGGTCGCCACCGGACACGAGGTGCCCAGCATCCTGTCGCTGCAGAACGGCGTCGACAACGAACCGACGATCGCCGCGACGCTCGGCGCCGACCGGGTGCTGGCCGGCACCGTCGCGACCGCGGTGAGCAAGCCGGGCATCGGCGAAGTGGTGGAGGAGAAGCACCGCGGCATCGGCGTGGCGATGGGTCACCGGCTGAGCGAACCCCTGGTGGCCGCGCTGGAGAAGGCCGGGCTGTCCGGACGCCTGTTCGCCGACGCGGGCGCGATGAAGTGGTCGAAGCTGCTGACCAACCTGACCGGCAATGCCACGTCCGCGATCCTCGACCGCACGGTCGCCGAACTGTTCTCCGACAAGCGCACCTACCGGCTCGAGGTGGCGGTGCTGCGGGAATGCCTGGCGGTGATGAAGGCGCTCGGCCACGGCGTCGTGGATCTGCCCGGCACGCCGGTCCGCGCCCTGGCGTTGGCTACCCGCTTGCCGCGCTTCGTCGCCCAGCCGGCCCTGACCAAGGCGCTCGGCTCGGGACGCGGCGACAAGATGCCCAGCTTCCACATCGACCTGCACGGCGGCCGCGGCCGCACCGAGGTCTCCTTCCTCAACGGCGCCGTCGCCCGCCACGGCTCCCAGGTCGGCGTCCCCACCCCGGTGAACGCCCTACTCACTTCGACTCTCGAGGCGCTCACCGCCGGCGAAGCCGACATCGAGACCTACCGCCACAACCCGGACGCCCTGCTAGCCCGCCTCCGTTGATCGGGGACGGTTCTCCTTCGTGCGAATCTCGCACATCGGGGGACGGTTCTTTCACGTTCGAAAATCGCAGATCGGGGGACGGTTCTTCGGCGTTCGAAAATCGCACGTCAAAGAACCGTCCCCGGAAGTGCGAACCAGCCGCCGCTGGTTGAGCTTGTCGAAACCCCTCGGAAGGGATCTCGACAAGCTCGATCAACGTCGCGGCGGTCAGCCGAGGGCTTTGATGACGTCGGCGACGAGTTGTTCGGTGCGGATGTCGTCGGCGGCGGGGGAGAAGCCGAGGCGGACGATAACCAGCTTCTCGGACGGCACCACGTACAGCCGCTGGCCGTCGTGACCGCTGGCCCAGTAGGCGTCCCGGGGGAGTCGCTGGTCGATCACCGAGCCGGACGCGGTCCGGTTCGTCCACCAGCCGGCGGCGTAGTTCGGGTCCTCCGCGGACGGCGGGGTGACGACGGTGGTGGTCTGTCGCATCCAGCCCTCGGGCAGCAGCCGGCGTCCGTTCCAGACGCCATCGGCACGGGCGAACTCGCCGATCGTCGCCCAGTCGCGCGGGGTCGCCCACAGGTACGAGCTGCAGACCGGCGTGCCGGTGGCGTCCGCCTCCCACACCGCCGACGACACGCCGAGGGATGCGAGTAACGCGGCCCGGGGCAGATCGGCTCCCTGTCCGGTGCGGTCGCGCAACACACTGCACAGCAGGTTGGTCGAACCCGACGAGTACTGCTGAGTCGAGCCGATCGGATGAAGCAGCGGTTGGGAGGCCACGAAGGACGCCATGTCCGGCTGGTCGTAGAGCATCGCGGTGATCGTGGTGCCCAGGTCGTAGGTCTCGTCCCAGGTGAGCCCGCTGCGCATCCGGAGCAGATCCTCGACGGTGATCCGCGCCCGGTCGTCGGTCCATTCGGGCCGCAGCCGGTCGTCCGACAGCGTCAGCTTGCCTTCGCCGACCAGGACGCCGGTGAGCAGGCTGGTCACGCTCTTCGCCATCGACCAGCCCAGTTGCGGGGTGTCGGCGGTGAAGCCGGGCGCATAGCGTTCCGCGACGATCCGGCCGTCCCGGACGACCACGACACCGCGGGTGCCGAGCCGCTCTCGGGCGTCCTGATCGAGATCGTCGCCGAAGGCGCCGGCCAGGGCGGCCTCCAGTCCCGGGGTGAGTTTCGGGGCGACCTGTCCGGCCAGCGGGTTGGACGCGGTCGTGATTGGCGTGGCAGCTCCGAGAGACGGACGCCCCGGCGCCAGCGTGCAACCGAAACCGTCCACCGGCCACGCCTGTTGGGCGGCGAGCATGCCGAACACCGAGGCCCGGTAGCCGCCGCCGTCCGGGCCGATCCGCAGATAGGGCACCAGCGGATTGGGCGGCAGATCCTCGGTCATCGGACGATGCGCGATCACATCCAGCGCACACGCGTTGTGCGCCGCATACCCGGTGCCGGTGCGCAGCAGCGGCCTCAGGTACCAATACCCGGCCGTCGCCGCGACCACGACGACCACCAGAAGGCCGACGACCACCCGGACCCAGATCCGACGCTTCCCCCGCATGGCCTGAGGGTATTCCCTCCATCGCTGGGTCGCGTTGGTCGAGCTTGTCGAAACCTCTGCCGCAGCGGTTTCGACGAGCTCAACCGGAGCTCGACCGGCGGTGGTCGACAAGCTCAACCTGCGGTGCTGGATCAGCCCAGCAGCTGCATGATCACCCGGCCGACCGCCTCGTCCTGCGGGCCGTCGGTGAGCCGGAAGCCGGCGCCAACCAGGCTCGGATGTCCCTCGGCGATGGCGTACCCGTGGCCCGCCCAGGCCAGCATCGGCAGATCGTTCGGCATGTCACCGAAGGCGGCCACCTCGGCCGGATCGACGCCCAGCTCTGCACACAACGCGGCCAATCCGAACGCTTTCGTGACACCCGGGGCGCTGATCTCGAGCAGTCCGTAGTCGCCCAGGTGGGAATGGGTCATGGTGAGCCGTTCACCGACCACCGAGCGGCCTCGTGCGGCCAGGGCGTCGCTGTCCAGTTCGTGGTGGAACGCGCACAGCTTCAGCACCGGTTCGGAGATCGCGGCCAGTTCGGCCAGTGGCGCCTCGGTCAGCCAGTCGCCCTTCTCGCGCTGCAGTCCGGGTTCGCATCCGAACCGCTCACCCCACTCGAAGGCGAAAATCGTGCCCGGGATCGCGGCCCGCAGGTCGTCGGCGACCTCCAGCGCCAGCTGCGGGTCGAGCCCGTGCACGACCGTGTGTCGTCGGGTGGTCAGATCGAATCGGCCGGCGCCGTTGCTGACCACCACCTCGGGGTACAGGCCGGGGAGTCCCTCCAGGACGTCCAGCCAGCGCGACGGGCGTCCGGTCGCGACCACGACCGGCACACCGCGATCGGCGGCGAGGGTAAGCGCCTCGCGGTTCACCACCGACACCTCACCGAGCGGGTCGACGAAGGTGCCGTCCAGATCGGTGACGATCAGCCCAACGGTCATAGTCGCGAGTTGGGCGTCGGAGACCCGCCTGCGGAGCGCGAAGCCGAGGGCGAGCCCGACTGCGGCGACGGGGAACCCGACTGCGGGGAAGGTGAGCCCGATTGCGGGGACGGCGAACCCGACTGTGGCGAGGGTGAGCCCGACTGCGGCGACGGCGACGCCGACTGCGGTGGTGGGGATCCGGTCGGCGGCACCGGCGGCGGCGGGCTCTGCTGCGGCGACTGCTGGAAGATCAGGATCGCGATCAGGATCGCCAGCGCCGCCAGCAGCAGCATCAGCAGCCAGGACGCCAGGATCGACACCCAGCCGGCGCGGTCACCGCGTCCGGGCCAGGGCAGCGGCCAGAGCCGTGCGACACCGGGCCCGGTCCGATCGATCCAGTGCAGCCGGTAGTCGGGGCCGGCGGGCGTGCCCTGCAGCGGCAACCGGGCCAGCTGCACGTCGTCGAGGATCCGGGAGGCCTCGGCGATCGCCGCCGGGGAGCCGTCGTAGGCCAGGGCGACCCAGGGCGCCAACGGTGCGTCGTCGGGGTCGACCGGATCGTCGTCCTCATGCCGGTACTTGCCGCCCAGCCGTCCCTCGTCCTGGCCGTGGCCGCCGCGGGCCACCACGGTGTCGATGTGCAGTTCGTTCACCACGCCCGCCAGCCGGTCGCGGGCCGCCGCATCGTTCGACGCGCCCTCGGACAGCAGGATCAGCATGACCGGCGTGTTGGCCTCGTCGTGCCCGGCGAACGCGATTCCGGACGGCGCGACCACCAGCCGTGCGTCCAGCCAGAAATCGCCCACCTTGGGCGGGTCCTCGGCGAGCAGCGGGGTCAGTGGCACCGCGCCCGACGACTGCGGGTCGCCGGGTGCCGGGTTCTGCTGCTCGGACATCGGCTCCCATCTCATCACATGCGCCCAACCGACGGGTGGGGGCGAGGCGTCCCATTCTGCCCGATGCCAGGTGCCGTCCGATCATCCGGACAAGCCCCACGCGTCGTGGTCCGAGGGGGACACACCCTGTGAACCGCGCCACCTTCCGGACGCCCGCCCGGCACACAGAGAGGTGACAGCCCTGCCCGGTAAGGTGGCCTGCGAACCGGCGGGCCAGGCCCGCCCCAGGCGTATTCGGCGAGCAGGAGACACGCGTGTCCAATCCGACCCAGGCCCCCGGTCAGCAGCCGCAGGGAAATCCGGCCACCCGCGAGGCCGCCCGCCTGCTCGGTGAGGCGATCGCCCAGGTGCAGCGGGTGATCGTCGGCCAGGAACACATGGTCGAACAGCTGATGGTCGGCCTGCTGGCGAAGGGGCATGTGCTGCTGGAGGGCGTCCCGGGTGTCGCCAAGACGCTCGCCGTGCGCAGCTTCGCCACCGTCGTCGGCGGCGAGTTCTCCCGCATCCAGTTCACCCCCGACCTGGTGCCGTCCGACATCGTCGGTACCCGGATCTACTCGGCGCGGCAGGAGAAGTTCGACATCGCGCTCGGCCCGGTGTTCGTGAACTTCGTGCTCGCCGACGAGATCAACCGTGCGCCCGCCAAAGTGCAGTCGGCGATGCTCGAGCTGATGGCCGAGCGGCAGGTCTCGATCGGCGGCACCACCTA
Source organism: Micropruina sp. (assembly GCF_047606365.1). Classification (GTDB taxonomy): domain Bacteria; phylum Actinomycetota; class Actinomycetes; order Propionibacteriales; family Propionibacteriaceae; genus Micropruina. Next base: position 12,425 of record NZ_JASGEN010000171.1, read on the forward strand.
CCCGGTGCCGAAGCCGTTCATCGTGATCGCCACCCAGAACCCGATCGAGTCCGAGGGCGTCTACCCGCTGCCCGAGGCGCAGCGCGACCGCTTCCTGCTCAAGGTGGACGTGCCGTACCCGCGCGGCAACGAGGAGTTCGAGATCCTGCGCCGGATGAGTGTGCAGCCGCCCGAGCCGACCAACATTCTGAGCCCCGACAAGATCCGCGAACTGCAGGATCAGGCGTCCAACGTCTTCGTGCACAACCTGGTCGCCGAGTACATCGTCCGGCTGGTGCTGGCGACCCGGACGCCGGCCGAGTTCGGTATGCCCGACCTGACCCCGGTGATCCAGATCGGCTGCTCGCCCCGTGCCACCCTCGGCCTGGTCGCGGCCGCCCGCGCGCTGGCCCTGATCCACGGCCGTGACTACGTGCTGCCCACTGACGTCCAGGCCGTCGCCAAGGACGTCATGTCGCACCGGCTGGTGCTGGGCTTCGACGCCGTCGCCGACAACATCGCGCCCGCCCAGGTGGTCGAACGGATCGTCGCGATGGTGCCGCCGCCCACCCCGGTGTGGAACCAGCAGCAGCGTGACCAGGCGCACGGACAGCACCGGCACAACCCGAGCTACCAGAACTGACGAGGCCGTTGTCTCAGCAGATGCAGTTCGAACCACCCGCCGACGACCTCGGCGTGGTGGAGTCGGTGCTGCGCGAACCGACCCGCGCCACCCTGCCGCTGCACAAGCTCGCACCCGAGGCGGCGCTGCGGCGGCTGGAGTTGACCGTCGTCCGGCGGTTGGAGGGCTTCCTGCACGGCGACCACCGCGGCCTGATGCCCGGCCCCGGCTCGGAGACCAACGATGCGCGCGTGTACGTGCCCGGCCAGGACGACGTCCGCAAGATCGACTGGGCGGTGACCGCCCGCACCCAGACGCCGCACGTCCGCGACACCATCGCCGACCGCGAACTCGAGGTGTGGGCGCTGCTCGACGTCACCCCGTCGATGAACTGGGGCACCGAGGGGGTCACCAAGCGTGACCTCGGCATCGCCGCCGTCGCCACCATCGGCTTCCTGTCGCAGCGGATGGGTGACCGGTTCGGCGGCCTGGTGATGCGTCCGGACGCGATCAAGCGACTGCCCGCACGCTCGGGCCGGACGGCGCTGTACGGGCTGCTGCGCCGGATGCTCGACGAGCCGATCGTGCCCGACCACAGCACCGGGCCGTACACCCTGGCCGCCGGGGTGGAACAGCTCACCCGGCTGCAGCGCCGCCGCGGCATGCGGATCGTTATCTCCGACTTCCTGTCGGCCGGCGATTCCGAACTCGACCCGAACGTCGAACCCGACTGGGAGCGGCCGATGCGGCGGCTGGCGATCCGCAACCAGGTGCTCGCCGTCGAGGTGATCGACAAGCGCGAGATCGAGTTCCCCGACGTGGGCGACATCCTGATCCGCGACCCCGAGACCGACTTCCAGCGTTATGTGAACACCAGCGACGCGGGCGCCCGGGCCCGGATGGACGCGGCGTCCGCCGCCCAGCGGGAACGGATCCGGATCGCGCTGCGCCGGGCCGGGGTCGCGCACATCCAGTTGCGTACCGATAGAGACTGGGTGCAGGACATCGCCCGTTTCGTGCTCGCCTACCGCCGCGTGGCAGGCATGTTGCACCAACCACCGCAGGGGGTGAGCAAGTGAATCTCGATCAGATGTTCCTGAACCCGGAGCGTCTGTGGTGGCTGCTGCTCATCCCGGTGCTGGTCGCCGCATACATCTACCTGACCCGGCGCCGGAACCGCACCGGGATGCGCTTCACCAACACCTCGATCCTGGGTGCGGTGGTGCCGGTGCAGTCGCAGTGGCGGCGGCATCTCGCGGTCGCCCTGTCGCTGCTCAGCCTGGTGGCGCTGACCATCGCCTGGTCGCGTCCGAGCGGTGTCGACAGGGTTCCGCGCGAGCGGGCAACCATCGTGCTGGTGCTCGACGTCTCGCAGTCGATGGCGGCCACCGATGTGAAGCCGAACCGGCTGGACGCCGCCAAGACCGAAGCCAAGCGGTTCGTCGCGTCGATCCCGGCCACCTACAACGTGGCGCTGGTCAGCCTGTCCGGCGCGCCGGCGTCCCGGCTGCCACCGACCACCGACCGCGGGCAGATCAACCGCGCCATCGACGCCCTCACCCTGCAGGACTCGACCGCCATCGGCGACGCGATCAATGTGGCGATGTCGACCCTGCAGTCGGCTCCGAAGGCGGCGGACGGCTCCATTCCGCCGGGCGCGATCGTGCTGCTCTCCGACGGCCAGAACACCGCCGGCCGGTCGCCCACCCAGGAGGCTGCCGCGGCCGGCAAGGCCAAGGTGCCGATCTACACGATCGCGTACGGCACCGAGAACGGCTACGTCGACCTGGACAACAAGCGCGAGAAGGTGCCGCCGGACAAGGCGTTGCTGCAGCGCATCGCGAGCCTGACCAACGGGCAGGCCTACGCCGCGGAATCCGCCGGCGATCTGGACACGGTTTATAAGAACATCCGCAGCGAGGTCGGCTACGAAGAGGTGCGGAAGGAGATCACCGCCACCTGGGCCGGCTACGGCCTGGCGTTCGCGGTGGTCGCCGCACTCGCGGCCGTGTCGCTCGGGGCGAGGTGGCCATGATGATGCTTCCGATGATCTCGTTCATGGAACCGGACCGGCTGTGGTGGCTGGCGCTGATCCCGTTCCTGGTGGTGCTGTACCTGGTGCTGCTGCACCGCAAGAGCAGCCGCAGCCGCACCACCGGCATCTCGAACCTGAACAAGGTGCTGCCCAAACAGCAGGCCTGGAAGCGGCACATCGCCGTCGGTGCGGCGGTGTTGTCGCTGTCGGCGCTCAACGTGGCGTTCGCCAAGCCGAGCGACGAGGTCGATGTGCCGCGCGACCGGGCCACCATCGTGCTGGCCATCGACGTCTCGCGTTCGATGATCGCCGAAGACGTGGCTCCGAACCGGCTGGACGCCGCCAAGGCCGCGGCGACGGACTTCCTGGGCATGCTGCCGCCCCGGTTCAACGTGGCGCTGGTGGCTTTCGCGGGGTCGGCGTCCATCGTGGTGGCTCCGACCACCGACCGCGGCCTGGTCTCGCGGGCGATCGAGGGGCTGCAGGTCGCGCCGTCCACCGCGATCGGTGAAGGCATCTTCTCCTCCCTGGACGCCCTGGTGCTGGCCCCGGTCGACCCTGATCATCCCGACGACCCGGCACCCGGCGCGATCGTGTTGTTGTCGGACGGCTTCACCAACATCGGACGCAAGTCGGCCACCGCGGCGCAGGCCGCGAAGGAACGCAAGATTCCCATCTACACGATCGCCTACGGCACCGCGGACGGTTACGTCGTCGACGGCGGACGCCGTGAGCCCGTCCCGGTCAATCACGAGGAACTGCAGCGGGTCGCCGACATCTCCGGCGGTAAGAAGTTCGCCGCCGGCTCGTCCGGTGAGCTCAAGGACGTGTACGCCTCGATCGCGAAGGCCATCGGTTATGTGAAGGAAGAGCAGGAGGTGACCGAGATCTACACCGGTTACGCGTTCGGCTTCGCCATCCTCGCCGCCATCGCGGTGATCTCGCTGGGCGCTCGCTGGCCCTGACGCGACCCCGTTGGTCGAGCTTGTTGCATCTCGCTGGTCAGCCTGCTGAGCGACCGTTGGTCGAGCTTGTCGAGACCCCTGCCGCCTCACAACCGTTGGTCGAGCTTGTCGAGACCTCTGCACCTCATAACCGTCATCCCAGCGCACCTCGTGACCCCGGCGCACAACCGTCATCCCGGCGAACGCCGGGATCTCCGCCGCCAACGGCTCGTTCGGATCCCTACCGGCCCTCGAAGTTGGCGGGTGAACCACTCAGGTAGCTCTCCATCGCCCGCCGGGCGTCCGAGGTCTTGGCCAGCATCGCCACCACCGGATGGAGCCGTCCGGACGCCCCACGCGGGTCGGTGAGCGCCAGCCGCGCGTTGGCCAATGTGGCCTGGACGGCGAGCGGTGCCTGTGCCGCGATCCGCTCCGCGAGGGACATCGCGGCGTCGAACTGGTCGCCGTCCGGAACGATCTGCTGCACCAGCCCGATCCGGTGCGCCTCGGCCGCGTCGAAGTAGTCGCCGGTGAGCAGCCAGCGCATGGCGTCGCCCCAGCCGAGCCGGGGGAGCCGCACGGTGGCGCCACCGAACGCCATGATCCCGCGGGCCACCTCGAGTTGGGCGAACCGGGTGCCGGCGGCGGCCACCACGACGTCCGCGGCGAGGGCGAGTTCGACGCCGAGGGTGAGACAGGTGCCCTGCACGGCGACGACGACCGGTTTGGACACCGGCTCGGTCACGACACCCCAAGGGTCGATCATTCCGGGCGGCAGCAACTCAGCCGAACCCGAGGTGATCGCCGGCGCCACATCGGCCAGGTCGAGACCGGCGGTGAAGTGCTCGCCCACGGCATGCACGACACCGACGCGCAGCTCGGCATCGGTGTGCAGCACCGTGTAGGCCTCGGCCAATGCGTGCAGCATCGCCAGATCAGCAGCATTCCGCTTCTCGGCGCGATTCAGCCCGATCGTCAGAACGTGTCCCTGTCGCTCTACCAGCACCCGATCGCTCATTGCGTCATCCAATCGGGCCGCGGCGGGTTTGTCACCGGCAGGAACAGGCAGCGAGCGGAATCAGCTATTTGCGGGCTTCTTCGTTGGCCTTGTCGTTCGCCTTCTGCAGCGCGTCGACCAACTCGTCCTTGGTCATCGTCGAGCGTCCCTGAATATCCAGCCGGCGCGCCAGGTTGAGCAGATGCTCCTTGGTGGCGTTGGCGTCGACACCGCCCGCGCTCTCACTCTTGGGGTTTGGGCCACCCTCCTCGGCGCGCGCGTCCGAGGGTCCACGCTTCTCCTTGCGCTCCCAGTGGTCGCCGACCTTCTCGTAGGAGTGCTTCAGCGACGCGTAGGCCGCCGCACTGGCCCGCCCCTCGTCGCCGTCGTAGGTCTCCATGGCGGAGTCGTAGGTCTTCGCGAAGGTCCGACGAGCCTTCTTCGACGATCGCCGGACGGGGCCCGGCAGGTCGGACTTCTTCACCTTGCCGCTCTTCGTGGTTTTCGGCATATCTCCACCCTGCCTCGCGGATTCGTCGCCGAGCACGCCCGAAGAGGTGGATTTGTGGACGACTCGCGGTTGGTTCCGCCGCAGCCGGTGAGGCAGAATAGAGCCACTCCGACGACCGAGTGATGCAGGGGAAGGCAGCTACTCGGCGAAGGAGAAAGACCATGGCGAAAACCCATGGGGTGGTGCAGATCCACTCTGCGCCGTCCGCGTTGTGCCCGCATGTCGAATGGGCCGTGGGCGGCGTCGTCGGCGTACCCGTGCATCTTGACTGGACGCCGCAGCCCGCTGAGCGGGCGTCCTATCGTGCCGAGTTCTGCTGGACCGGTCCGGTAGGTACCTCAGCGAAACTGACCAGCGCCCTGAAGGGCTGGCAGCGGCTGCGCTTCGAGATCACCGAGGACGGCACGGCGGCGTCCGAGGCCGTCCGATACTCCTACACCCCGGCGCTCGGCGTCTTCCACGCCACCGTCGGCCTGCACGGCGACATCATGATCAACGAGGAGCGGCTCAAGGCCGCCATGGCCCGGGACGCCCTGGGCCGCCGCAACCTGCGCGACGCCGTCAACGACCTGATCGGCACCGCCTGGGACGACGAACTCGAGGTCTTCCGCCAGGCCGGCGAGGGCGGCGCCGACGTCCGCTGGCTGCACCAGGTCGTCTGACCGCCCACGTCCGGGGCGTCCACCCGACAAAACCCTCCCTAACTATCTCTGCCCTCCCACATGCGGGAGGGCAGAGATAGTTAGGGAGGGCCCTACGGACGGGTTGAGCCGGCCCGGGGGTCCCCGCGGAAGCGCGAGTGGTCAGCGGGTGATGTTGGCGTTGGTCACGGTGACGGCGACGTTGGCGCCGCCGAAGCCGAACGAGTTGTTGATCGCGGCGAGGTCACCCTCGGGCAACGGACGGGCGACGTTCGCGGCGATGTCGATGCCGAGATCGGGCTCCGGGTTGTCCAGGTTGATCGTCGGCGGGATCAGCCGATCGTGCAGCGCCATCACGGTGGCCAGGGTCTCCAGGGCCCCGGCGCCGCCGAGCAGGTGCCCGGTCGTCGACTTGGTCGAAGTCACCACGCAGCCGTCGACCGCACTGCCCAGGCCGTGCCGGATGGAGCCGGCCTCGGTCAGGTCACCCTGCGGCGTCGACGTGCCGTGGGCGTTGACGTGCTTGATGTCGGACGCGGTGAGTCCGGCGTCCTTGATCGCCTTCTGCATGGCGCCGTACTGCCCGGCACCGCTCGGATCGGGCTGGACGATGTCGTGGCTGTCGGCGGTGATGCCGGCACCGGCCAGGGTGCCGTAGATCGTCGCCCCGCGGGCCTTAGCGTGCTCCAGGGTCTCGATGATCAGCGCGGCCGAGCCTTCGCCCATCACGAAGCCGTCGCGTCCGATGTCCCAGGGTCGGGAGGCCTTCTCGGGCTCGTCGTTGCGGCGCGACAGGGCCTGCATCTGGCCGAACGCCGCGATCGGCAGCGGATGGATGGTGGCCTCGGTGCCGCCGACGACGGCGATGTCGGCACGCCCCAGCCGCAGCTGGTCGAGCGCCAGGGCGATCGCCTCATTGGACGACGCACAGGCCGACACCGGGGTGTGCACGCCGGCCTTGGCACTGATCGCCATACCGATGTTCGCAGCCGGCGCATTGGCCATCAGCATCGGAATGGTGAACGGGCTGACCCGGCGATACCCCTTGTCGCGATGGGCATCCCAGTTGTTGAGCAGCGAATGCAGGCCACCGATGCCGCTGGCCAGGGAGACGATCAGCCGCTGCGGATCGACCTCGTTCTCGGTGCTCCAGGTGAGCCCGGCATCCTGCCAGGCCTCCTGCGCCGCGATCAGCGCCAGCTGGGTGGACCGGTCGAGACGACGCGCCTTGACCCGATCGATGATGGTCGACGGATCGACCTTGACCTTGGCGGCGATCTTGACCGGAAGTTCCTCGACCCACTCTTCGGTGATCCGGCTGACGCCGGACGTACCGGCGAGCAGGGCCGCCCAGGTCGAGCGCGCGTCGCCGCCGAGCGGGGTGGTGGCTCCGATGCCGGTGATCACAATCTCAGGCATGATTCTCCGAATTCTCCGAGATGGTTCGGGGACGGATGGTGGTGGGACCCGGGCCCGCCGCATTCCGGCGGGCCCGGATCACCCGGCGACACAGATCAGCTGTGCGCCTCGACGTACGCCACGGCGTCGCCGACGGTCTTGAGGTTCTTGGAGTCCTCGTCCGGGATGGTGACGCCGAACTTCTCCTCACAACCGACGATGATCTCGACCATCGCCAGCGAGTCAACGTCGAGATCGTCGACGAAGGACTTGTCCAGCTGGACGTCCTCGACCGGCACACCGGCGACGTCGTTGACGAGCTCAGCCAGCTGAGCACGGATCTCTTCGGTGGTGGCCATAGGGTTTCTCCTTGTCGTAGGGCCTTTCCGGGGGATCCCGGAAGAACTAAATGATCAGGGTAGGGTCACAACCTGCCCGGCGTACACCAGGCCGGCGCCGAAGCCGATCAACAATGCGGTCTGTCCGGACTTCGCCTCGCCCGAACTGAGCAGGGCGTCCATCGCCATCGGCACGGACGCCGCGGAATTATTGCCGAACTGTTTGATGGTGCGGGCCACCACGACGTGCTCGGGCAGTTTGAGGTGCCGCAGCATCGTGTCGGTGATCCGGTTGTTGGCCTGATGCGGAATGAAGACGTCCAGATCCTCGGGGGCCAGCCCGGCGGCGTCCAGCACGTTCTTGGTGGCGCCGGTGATGAAGCCGGTCGCCCACTTGAAGACCGGACGGCCGTCCATCGCCAGATAGGGCCGCTCACCGGTCGAGAGCGCCTCGTTCCATTCGGTGGTCTGGCCGATGGCGTCGGCCTGGCCGCCGTCCGAACCCCAGACCACCGGGCCGATGCCGTTGGTCTCGCTGGGGCCGACCACGGCCGCGCCGGCGCCGTCGGCGAACAGGAAGGCGGTGCTGCGATCGTGGATGTCGGTGAACCGGCTGAGTTCCTCGACACCGATCACCAGCGCGTAGCGGGCGCTGCCCGAACGGACCAGGGCCTCGGCCTGGGCCAGGCCGTAGCAGAAGCCGGCGCAGGCGGCCGAGATGTCGTAGGCGGCGCCGTTGGTGCCCAGCTGATGGGCCAACTTGGCCGCCAGGCTGGGGGTCTGATGGAAGTAGGTGACGGTGGCCACGATCACCGCGCCGATCTCGGCGGCCGGGACGCCGGACCGCTCGATCGCGGTGCGCGCGGCGCTCAGCGCCATCGTCTCGACGTTCTCGCCCTCGCCGACCCAGCGGCGCTCGGCGATGCCGGTGCGTTGCTGGATCCATTCGTCGGAGGAGTCGATCCAGGTGCACATCTCGGCGTTGTCGACCACCCGCGACGGCACGAACGAGGCGACTGAGAGCAGCTGGGCGAACGGCGCGCCGGTGCTGGCCGCGATCGGGGCGGTCATGCCGCCACCCCCGCGTGCTCGGCCACGAAGGCGCGGGCGTCGGTGAGCTGATCCGGAGTGTTCAGGTTGAACAAGGCGACTCCCTTGAGGTTGCGCTTGGCGATGCCGGTCAGCGTGCCAGCCGGCGGAAGCTCGAGGATGCCGGTGACACCCAATGCGGCGAGGGTGTCCAGGCACAGGTCCCACCGCACCGGGTTGCCGACCTGGCTGACCAGCCGGTTCAGCACCTCGGCGCGGTCGTCGACGACCGCGCCGTCGGCGTTGCTCAGCAGCTTGGTGGTCGGGGCCGCCGTGCTGAGACCGGACGCGAGTTCGGCGAGTTCGGCGACGGCGGGTTGCATGTGAACGGTGTGGAACGCGCCGGCCACGCTGAGCTGGATCAGCCGGGCCCGGGCCGGCGGGTTGGCGGCCAGTTCGGCCAGCTGCTCCACGGTGCCTGCGGCCACGATCTGGCCCTTGCCGTTGTTGTTGGCGGCGGTCAGCCCGGCCGCCTCGATCGCGGCTGCCACCTGGTCGGGCACGCCGCCGACGACAGCCATCATCGAAGTGGGGCGCAGCGCCGAGGCGGCGGCCATGCCCCGGCCGCGGGTCGCGACGAAGCGCATCGCGTCCTGGTCGGACAGCACACCGACCAGTGCCGCCGCGGTGATCTCGCCGACGCTGTGGCCGGCGACGACGTCCGGTACCGGGCCGTCGCCGAGCAGCGCACGGCCGGCGACCAGGCCGGCAGCGACCAGCAGCGGCTGGGCGATGTCGGTGGCGCGGATCGCGTCGGCGTCCGCCTCGGTGCCGTAGTGCGCCAGATCGACCCCGGCGACCTCCGAGAGCGCATCCAGCTGGTCGCGCGCGGCGTCGTCCGCCAGCCAGGGGCCGAGGAAGCCGGGCGTCTGAGCGCCCTGGCCGGGCGCGAGGATTGCAAGCACGGGAATACTCTTGCGCGAATCGGCTCAGGAATGACAGCGGGACATGACGAAAATCTCACAGACCTTCTTGTGGGATTCTCACAAGCGGCCGCGTAGTCAGACGGGGGCACCGGTGGCCGGGCTTTGTGGCAATCACGAGGTCATCAGCCTGCCGAGGGTGACGGCAAGGCGCAGTACGTAGGCGCTGCGGGCCTCGGCGGGGTGGTAGCCGGAGACCTCCGCGATGCGTCGCAGCCGGTACCGGACGGTGTTCGGGTGGACGAACAGGCTGCGGGCGGTGGCCTCCACCGAGCCGCTGTTGTCGAGGTAGGCGACCAGGGTGTCCAGCAGGTCGGCACCGGCGTCACGCAGCGGACCGTAGATCTCGCGGGCCAGGATCCGCCGGGCGTGGCCGTCGCCGGCGAGGGCCCGTTCGGGCAGCAGGTCCTCCGCAGCCACCGGACGTGGCGCGCTCGGCCAGGCGTCGGCCGCACGGATGCCGGAGAGTGCGCCGCGCGCGGACGTGGCGGCCTCGACCAGGTCGCTGACCTCCGGGCCGACCACGATGTGGCCCGGTCCGAAGTGGTCGGCGATCTCGGTGATCACCGACAGTGCGGTACCGGCCGTGCCCGAATGGCCGCCCAGGACGACGACCAGCCGCTCGCCCTGGGTGGAGGCCAGCAGGTCGAAGCCGCGCTCGGCCACCGCCCGGCGCATCGATTCGATGGCGTGGTCCTTCGCGGGCGCCTCGCCGATGGTGACGGTGATCGCCGCGGGGGAGCGCCAACCCAGCGTGGACGCGCGGGAGAGCACCGTCTCATCGGTCTCGCCGCGAATCACCGCGTCGACGACCAGCGCCTCGAGGCGGGCGTCCCAGCCGCCGCGTGCCTCGGCGGCCCGGGCATACACTTCTGCGACCCCGAAGGCGATCTCGCGGGAGTACTGCATGATCGCCAGGTAGACGCCGGATCGGTCGCCGCGGGGGACCAGCCGGTCCAGCTGGTTCTCCACGGTGTCGATGGTGGTGCGGATCAGGTCGACGCTCTGGTGCAGGGTGATCCGGCGCATCAGGGTCCGCGGGGCGGCGTCGAAGACCTCGGCCGGGTTGACGTCGCGGCCGTCGTCGGCGAACCAGCGGATGAACCCGTCGATGCCGGCCCGGGCGACCAGGGTCACCGACGAGCGGTGCTCGGCGTCCAACTCGCCGAACCAGGGGTGACGGTCCTCGATCTCGGCGAGCGCGGCGGTGGTCAGGTCGCCGGCGGACTGGGCGAGGCGCCGGGCAACGGTCGACCGCTGCCGGCCGGACTGCGGCCAGCCGCGTCCGATTCCTGGAATGGCAGCCACCGATCTCCCTTCGTCTGGAACACCTTAGGGTGTAGGAACCCGTCGGAGGCTGTCAGGGAGGTGGCGAGCGCAGTGGATCCCGTCGTCGCGTTGCGCGAGATCGCCTATCTGATGGAGCGCGAGCGTGCCGACACGTACCGCGTCCGGGCCTTTCGGCGGGCAGCCGACATCGTCGACGCGATGGATGCCGCGGAACGTTCCGACCATGCTGCGGCGGGGGACTGGAAACGGGTCTCCGGCTTGGGCACCACCTCGGTCGCGGTGATCGAGCAGGCGCTGGCCGGACGGGTGCCCGACTACCTGGCCGGCAAGCGGGCCAAAGCCAAGCCACTGGTCGATCCCGAGCCGGCGCTGCGGGCGCGGCTGCGCGGTGACCTGCACACCCATTCGACCTGGTCCGACGGTGGTAGCTCGATCGAGGAGATGATGCTGGCGGCGCGTGCGCTGGGCCACGAGTACACCGCGGTCACCGACCATTCGCCCCGGCTGCGGGTCGCGCGCGGGCTGTCGGCGGAGCGACTCGCCGAACAGTTGGACCTGATCGACGACCTGAACGAGGCGCTCGCCCCGTTCCGGGTGCTGCGCGGCATCGAGGTCGACATCCTCGACGACGGCACCCTCGACCAGTCACCGTTCATGCTCAACCGGCTGGACGTCGTGGTGGCCAGCGTCCACTCGAAGCTGGCGATGGACGCCGAATCGATGACGCATCGGATGGTGGCGGCGATCGCCAATCCGCGCACCAACATCCTCGGCCATTGCACCGGACGGCTGATCGAGGGGGAGCGCGGCACCCGTGGCGAGAGCTCCTTCGATGCAGAAGTGGTCTTCGAGGCATGCCGGGCCTTCGACGTGGCGGTGGAGATCAACAGCCGCCCCGAGCGGCGCGACCCGCCCGACCGGCTGCTGGCGTTGGCGAACGAGGCCGGTTGCCTGTTCAGCATCGACACCGACGCGCACGCCCCGGGGCAACTGGAGTTTCTGGCCTACGGCGCGGCGCGCGCGGAGGCCGCCGGAATCGACCCGGACCGCATCGTCACCAGCTGGCCGGTGCAGCGGCTGCTCGACTGGGCGACGTCCCGCTGACACCGTCATTCACCCCCGATCGGGGCCGTAGATAGGGTCGTCGGGGACACCTGCCGGACACACTGTGGTCGTGCCGATGTGCTCGACGGCGATGATGAGGCAGGATGGACCCGAATCTCCCCGTCCTCGGCAGTGCTGCGAGGCGGGGCCGCGAAATCAGAAAGGACTCCTGGTGGCCATGAGCGAGAATGTCGGCCCGATCCTGAACGGACTCCCCACAAGCCTTCCCGACATCGATTCGGAGGAAACGGCCGAGTGGCTGGAGTCTCTGGACGGCGTCATCGACGAGGGCGGACGCAACCGCGCCCGCTACATCATGCTCAAGCTGCTGGAGCGCTCGCGTGAGCGGCACCTGGGCGTCCCGTCCCTGACCGTGACCGACCACATCAACACCATTCCGCCGGAGAGCGAGCCGTGGTACCCGGGCGACCAGGACCTGGAGCGGAAGTTCCGCCGGCTGGTCCGCTGGAACGCCGCGGTGATGGTGCATCGGGCGAACCGTCCCGGTATCGGTGTCGGCGGCCACATCTCGTCGTTCGCCTCGTCGGCGACCCTGTACGAGGTGGGCTTCAACCACTTCTTCCGCGGCAAGGACCACCCCGGCGGCGGCGACCAGATCTTCTACCAGGGCCACGCCTCGCCCGGTATGTACTCCCGCGCCTTCCTGGAGGGACGCCTCGAAGAGGCCGACCTCGAGGGCTTCCGCCAGGAGCACAGCCATGTGGTCGACGGACGCGTCCGCGCACTGCCCTCCTACCCCCACCCTCGGCAGATGCCGACCTTCTGGGAGTTCCCGACCGTCTCGATGGGTCTCGGCCCGCTGGACGCGATCTACCAGGCGCAGTTCAACAAGTACATGCACAACCGCGGCATCAAGGACACCTCGCAGCAGCACGTATGGGCGTTCCTCGGTGACGGCGAGATGGACGAGCCGGAGAGCCGCGGTGCGCTGCAGCTGGCCGCCTACGAAGAGCTGGACAACCTGACCTTCGTGATCAACTGCAACCTGCAGCGGCTGGACGGCCCGGTGCGTGGCAACGGCAAGATCATGCAGGAGCTGGAAGGCTTCTTCCGCGGTGCCGGCTGGAACGTGATCAAGGTCGTCTGGGGCCGCGGCTGGGATCCGCTGCTGGCCGCCGACCGCGACGGTGCACTGGTCAACGTGATGAACAACACCCCCGACGGCGACTACCAGACCTTCCGGGCCAACGACGGCGAGTACGTCAAGGAGCACTTCTTCGGACGCGACCCGCGGGTCGCCAAGATGGTCGAGGGCTGGGACGCCGAGAAGATCTGGAAGCTGACCCGTGGCGGCCACGACTACCACAAGGTCTACGCGGCCTATAAGGCGGCGACCGAGTTCACCGGCGCGCCGACCGTCATCCTGGCCCACACCATCAAGGGGTACGTGCTCGGCCAGCACTTCGCCGGACGCAACGCCACCCACGGCATGAAGAAGATGGCGCTGGACGACCTCAAGCAGTTCCGCGATCGGCTCGACATGCCGATCTCGGACGCCGTGCTCGAGGCCGACCCGTACCGTCCGCCGTTCGTCAACCCGGGCCCCGACGACGAACGCGTCGCCTACGCGCTGGAGCGCCGCCGCACCCTGGGTGGCGGCCTGCCCCAGCGCCGCAACAACCCGGCACCGATCAAGCTGCCCGACGACTCGGCCTACGCCACCGTCAAGAAGGGCTCCGGCCAGCAGCAGATCGCCAGCACGATGGCCTGGGTGCGGCTGTTCAAGGACCTGATGCGCGACAAGGAGTTCGCTCCGCACGTCGTCCCGATCATCCCGGACGAGGCCCGCACCTTCGGCCTGGACGCCTTCTTCCCGACGATCAAGATCTACAGCCCGCACGGCCAGACCTACACCCCGGTCGACCACGAGCTGATGCTTGCCTACCGCGAGGCGACGACCGGTCAGATCCTGCACGTGGGCATCAACGAGGCCGGCTCGATGGGCGCCTTCGCGGCGGCCGGCAGCGCCTACGCCACGCACGGCGTCCACATGGTGCCGATCTACATCTTCTACTCGATGTTCGGCTTCCAGCGCACCGGCGACTCGATGTGGGCCGCCGCCGACCAGCTGGCCCGCGGCTTCCTGCTCGGAGCCACCGCCGGCCGCACGACGCTTGCCGGCGAGGGCCTGCAGCACATGGACGGCCACAGCCACATCCTGGCCGCGACCAACCCGGCGGTGCGTTCCTACGACCCGGCCTACTCCTACGAGATCGCGCACATCATGCAGCACGGTCTGGAGACGATGTACGGCGAGAATCCGCAGGACGTCATCTTCTACATCACCTTGTACAACGAGCCGATGGTGCAGCCGCGTGAACCGGAGGGCATCGACGCCGACGGGATCAGGAAGGGCATCTACCTGCTCAAGGAGGGCTCCTTCGACGGTGTCGGCGGCGACGCGCCGCGCGCACAGCTGCTGGCGTCCGGTGTCGGCGTGCCGTGGGCGCTCGAGGCGCAGGAACTGCTGAAGAACGACTGGGGCGTGGTGGCCGACGTATGGAGCGTCACCTCGTGGAACGAGTTGCGGCGCGACGGCATCGCCGTCGACGAGCACAACTTCCTGCACCCCGACGAGGAGAAGCAGGTCCCGTTCGTCACCCGGCAGCTGCAGGGTCGTCCCGGTCCGTTCATCGCGACCTCGGACTACATGCGGCTGGTCCAGGACCAGATCGCCCAGTGGGTGCCCGGCGAATTCCACTCGCTCGGTGCCGACGGCTTCGGCTTCTCCGACACCCGCGCGGCCGCTCGGCGGTTCTTCCACATCGACGGTCCGTCGATGGTGGTGCGGACGCTGCAGGTGCTCGGTGAGCAGGGCAAGGTGGACGCCGGAGCGGCGGCCCAGGCGGCGGACAAGTACCGCCTGCTGGACGTGAACGCCGGAGCCTCCGGCGTTGCCGGCGGCGACGCCTGATCAACGGCATGTGAGTGGGCCGGTGACCGTGACCGCGGTCATCGGCCCACTGTCATGTCTCCCGCTTTCCGTCCGGCGAGGAATTCTGGCAGGCTAGGCCACCAGACGTTTTCGTCCACGGAGTTCGAAAGGAAGCAGGTGTCCACCACCGACGGCACGACCCAAGCGTCGGCAGCGACCGCCCTGGGATTCACCAAAGGGCTGGCCGTGCAGGAGCTCGGCTGGGACGACGATGTCGATGAGGCGCTGCGCGACGCGATCATGGACGCGATCGACGGCGATCTGCTCTACGAGTCGAACGAGGCCGTCGATGTGGTGCTGCTGTGGTGGCGTGACAGCGACGGCGACATCGTCGACGGCTTGGTGGATGCGCTGACCGACCTTTCCCCGTCCGGTCATATCTGGCTGCTCAGCCCGAAGGTGGGGCGTCCGGACTATCTGGACCCGACCGATCTCGCCGAAGCTGCCCTGACTGCCGGCCTGGCGTTGGCCAATCCGGCGACTGTGTCGGCGAACTGGCAGGCGCAGAAACTGGTCCGGCCGAAGGGCACCCGCCGGTAACTGGCACAATGGGCCGCCGGAGAAATTCGGGCGCATAGCTCAGCTGGTTAGAGCACCTCCCTTACAAGGAGGTGGTCGGGGGTTCGAGTCCCTCTGCGCCCACCAGAACGTCGTTGTTCAAACCGACGACGTTTCCGGTTTGAGGTCCAGATTCCGCCATCGCGTGGTGCCTGGTGACCGCGAGGCCCTGGATGTCCGAGTCGAAGAGGATGTTGAACGGTTCGCCGGGTTCGCCGTCCACGGTGTCGTCGGGCATCACGACGAGCTTGTCGAAGAAGGCTTGGTTGGCGAGGCGTCGGAGTGAGTCGTCAATGCTCATGTAGATCGCGTGGCAGTCTCCGGCGAGGGCGAGGCAGTCGTCCAGGTGCGCCTTGGCCTGGTCGTACTCGATGTCGCCGGCATTGATCTGTGCGTCGAGGAACCCGATGCGCCGGGCGATGCGGTCTTGTTCGGTGGCGAGCAGGTCGAGCGGGACGGCTCCGGCGTAGTGGGCTTGCAGGAGCTTGGCTCGTTCGTCGCGGAGCGCGTCGCGTTCGGCGGTGTAGGCGTGGCGTTCCTGCCGGGCGGTGGCGTGGAGCCGGTCGAACTCGGCGGTGACGAGTTCCCGCAGCGCGGTGACGATGTGCTCGGGTATCTGCACGTTGCGGTAGTAGTCCTCGACGGCGGCTTCGATGTCGGGGACGAACATGGCCTTGCGTTCGCAGGTGGTGCGCTTGGAGTGCCGGCCCGCGCACAGGAAGTAGGGGTAGATCACTCCTTGACTGCTGCGGGCGTTGGACAGGATCAGCCGGGAGCCGCACTCGCCGCAGAAGATGCTGCCTTTGAGGTAGTGGTCGTGGGCCTGGGTCTTCTCCCCGGAAGTCTGGTGCGCGGTGAGGACGGCCTGGACGCGGTACCAGACTTCGGTGGCGACGAGCGGTTCGTGCAGCCCGTCGTAGGTGGCGCCCCGGAAGCTGACCTGTCCCTTGTAGTACGGGTTGGTCAGCATCTTCTGGATCGTGGACAGCGCCGGGGCCTTCGACGGCCGCTTCGGTGTCGGCACGCTCGTCAGTCCTCGGTCGATCAGTTCCTCGTGCAGGGTGATGGTCGAGTAGTTCCCGGTGGCGTAAGCCTCGAACGCCCACTTGACCAGCGCGGCACGGTCGGGATCGGGCTCGACCACCCGCATTTCGCGGCCCAGCTCGTCGCGCTTGCGGACGTTGAGGTAGCCGATGGGTGCCTTGCCGTTGGTTCCGCCGGTGAGCGCCTTCTGGTTCATGCCCTTGGCGACCTCGTTGGCGAGGTTGCGGGAGTAGAACTCCGCGATGGTGGACATGATGCCGTGCAACAGCATCCCGCTCGGGGTTTCGTCAATGTTCTCGGTGGCCGAGACGAGCATGACCCCGGCCTCCTTCAAGGCCAGATGGATCGCCACGTCGTCGGCGCGGTTGCGGGCGAGCCGGTCGACCTTGTGGACGATGCAGTACGCGACCGGATGGGTCTTGACGTACTCGATCATTCGCATCAGGTCGGGCCGGTCGGCCTTGCGGGCGGACTCGCCGGCATCGACGAACTCTTCGGTGATGATCGCGTCGAGCTCGCGTGCCTTGCGCAGGTTCGCCTCCCGCTGCGCAGGGATCGAGAAGCCTTCGTCCCGGCCGCCGCGTTCGGCCTGTTCCTTGGTCGAGACACGCAGGTAGGACACCGCCAGGCAGGTCGTCTCGCCCACATGAGCGAGAGCGGCCGGCGGTGCCGCTTGTGTGATGGTCATGGGTCGTGTTTCCTTCCCCAACAGATGGGGCCAACACGAGCGATGGCGACCGCTCGCGCGGTGCGACTCGTTGGGAAACACGACCCGGAACGCTCCGAGCGGAGCGCCCTGGGTAAGCCTCGAAGGCTGAACAGGACTTGCGCACCACGGCCACGCCGGAGCGTGACCGCTGGCTTGGTACGTCTACGATTCTACCTCGCCATCGGCGTCTTGCCGAGGACTCGAAGACGGGACGTGCTGGTTGCGCCGCTCGTCGTCTGCGCGAGCGAAGGCCATGCCGATGAACAGTTGGGCGAGCTTGTGCAGGTCGGGGCTGGTGAGCGGCTCGGCCTCGACGCGGTACGTCCGCATCCGTGCCGGCGGTGCCTTCCGGGGCTTGCTCACTGGACTTCCCCCGTCGTGGGATCGACGCCGGCGAAGAAGGCGTCCTCGGCGGCCTGCCGGGCTGCGACCTCATCGAGGACGTAGCGCACGAAGTCTTCGTCACGGTCGGTGATGGGCACCTCTTCGACCGGCTCGGCCGGCGGCTCGCCGGGCCAGGCGGTCTGCCGCGTGGGGCGGTCGCGATCCAGGCGAGTACCGCTGGTCGCTACCCAGTCGCGGAGCCGCTGGCGGGCGTCGGCGAAGTCGCGGTGCCAGCCGATCGCGGCGCTGGCGTTCTGGTCGGGGTCGTAGGCCCCGAGCCAGTGCAGATGCAGGGCGGACAGCTCCCAGAGCAGTTCGGGGTGGCGGTGCCACATCGGCGGGATCACGCTCGCGGGCAGACCGTAGGTGTGCCGCAGCCAATCGACCCAGCGGTTCAGCTCCAGCAGCTCGGCTTCCAGATCGCTGGCTGACAGCAGGTTCCAGTTGATCGGCCGCGGTGGGCCGGGCAGGTCGTTGTCGGGGTCGAAGTCCGGCTGGTCGTCCAAGTAGTCGGGCACCTCACCGCTGGCGTCGGCGTCGGGCTCGTTGGTGTTGTTCATGGCCGGCCTCACATGCCCATTGCGGCAGCAGCGGCGGCAGGCTGGCTCGCTCGCTCCGGCGTGGTGAAGGCTGCCGAGTCCCGCGCTGGCGAGTCCTGACCGACGCCGCTGGTACGCGGTGAACGATCCACGTCGTAGCGGGTGCGGGCGAGGTCGTGCCCGAGACGGGCGGCGACGAACTCCTCGCCTTCGTGCCGCTGGCCGTCGCGTTCGTAGGAATACTCGCGGACACGGCCGTCAGCGATGAAGTTGTCGCCCTTGGCGAGCTTCTGGTGCCCGTACTCGGCGGCGGCCCTGAACGCGATCAGGTCGTGGAAGGTGGTTTCTAGCTTGGTGAAGGAGTTGTCAGCCTCACGCCGGTAGTGCTCGATGCCGATCTTCATGTAGAGGCGCGCGTCGCCCCGCTCGGTGCGGCTCAGTTGCGGATCGGAGGCGACGAACCCGGCCACGGACTGCTGGGTCTGAATGGACGACATGGGACTGCTCCTGTCTGCTCACGCGGCCCTCGTCCGGGCCGCCGTGACAGGCAGGTGCTCCTTGCCGCGACCGGCGCTCAGGCGTCGGAGCGGCGCAGCAGAGCTTCAATCTCGGCGCGGTCGGCGACGAGCTGGCCGGCGTCGGGCCGCTTGGGCCACGGGTGCAGGTCGGTGACGATCGGGGGTGCGGAGCGCAGCAGCACGATCCCGGTGCCGAACGGGAGGCGCCTGATCTTGTCGGGCGGGAAGATCGGCACCCGGCGCACGGACCTCTGGTTGGAGCGGGTGCCGTGGTCGCCCAGCGTCACGGAGTCGGTGTATTCGTCGCGTTCTCCGACCAAGGCGCTCAGGTCTTGCAGGTCCCGGCTGTTGGAGGCGCCGCCAAGGATGACCTTGACGATCGCGGCGTCCCAGATCGCGCCCGCCTGGTGCTCGTTCCACTTGTCCCGTGCCTGCGCGAGCGATTGGAGCACCGGCATCGTCGTGATCCCCGACCCGCCGCCTTCGGCCATCAGCGTCGGCAGCGACGGCAACGGCGAGAGATTGGCTATCTCGTCAAGCGCCAGCAACATCGGCGGATCGAGACGCGCGCCCGCCGACCGTGCGGCCAGGCGGCGGGCGGTCTCGATCAGGTCTTCCACGAGCGCGGCGACCAGCGCGGCGCTGGCTCCCGCACCGGACCCGGTTGCCAGCAGGAACAACGTGCCGCGGTCGCGGATGAATGCTTCGGGGTCGAAGCCCTCACCGGAGCTGGGCGATACGGCGTCGAGCACGCGCGGGTCGGCGAGCGAGCCGAGAGCCAAGGAGACGCCCTGCCAGATCGAGTCGCGGGTGCGGGGGTCGGAGTCGATCATCGCTTCCAGGGACTCGGCCCAGCCGGTCGCAGCTTGGGTGGAGCCGGTCAGGATCGCCACCGCGTCAGCGGCCGCGGTCGGATCGAGAGTCCATCGGAACAGCTCAGCGGGCGGCCGGTTGTCGATCGCTGCCGCGTGCAGCAGAGCTTGGAGCGCGGCCCGTGTCTTGCCCTCCCAGAAGCCTCCGCCATCGACGCCGCCTGCGGACAGGCCGGTACCGGCAGCGAGCCCGGTAGCGCGGATCATCGCCGTCTGCGGTGACTCGCAGCCCCGGATCGGTGACCAGCGCAGACCGGCGGGCAGACCCTCGGCAAGATGCTGGGGATCGAAGATCGCGACCGGGCCGATCCGGCGGCGGGCACGCATGGTCGCAGTGAGGTTGTCCGGCCTGGTCGAGGTGACGACGACGGCGCCGGGCGCGTCGAGGATCGCCGGGATCACCAGATGCAGACCTTTCCCGGAGCGGGGCGGGCCGATGACCATGATCGAGTCTTCAACCGACGCCCACACGCTCGTACCTTTGGAGGTGCCGAGCCGGTAGCCCACATCCTGCGGCCTGGGGTCGCTCAGACCGGGACGGAGGTTTCTCGCACGGCGCAGCAGCGCCCTGTCAGACGCAGCGGTGGCGACCTCGTGGCGGGTGGCGATCCCGGCCATGCGGCGCGGATCGGCTTCGATCCAGTGGGTGTGGCGGCGCAACCGCAGCCACACCCATAGCCCGCCGGTCACGAGACCGGCGAGCAGCAGCCCAGCGACAAGCCAGTAGACGACCGGGTTCAGACCGTCCGCGTCGAGCGCCGCTCCGGGATCGCCAGGACGGAACAGCACTCCAACCCCGGAGGCGGGATCGCCGGCCGGCTGGGGCGTGCCGGTCAGGAACGCGGCCACCGATCCAGCGGCGCGCAGGATCAGCGCGACACCGAACAGGACAACCAACCCGATCATCGCGGCGTTGGTCAGCTCGTCCCCGAACGAGCCGGTTTGGCGACCCTGCTCGTTCACGGCACTCGCCGGATGATCGTGGTGCCGGAGACGCGGCCGAACAGGATGACCTCGATGACCCCGCCGGTCTGGTCGATGCTGGTTCCGGCCGGGTCGATGAGGGCGCGGGCGGTGCCGGTGTGGGCGGCGTCGGTGTGTCCGGTGACGACGGCGACCGCCACGTCCTCGCCGGGGACGAACCCCTCGCCCTTGACGGTGTGGAACACCGGCCCGGTCGATGTCTTCGGTTCCGGTTCGGGCTCGGGGCGGGAACGCCGGCGGCGGGCGGCGATGATGTCGGTGAATGTCGTGCCGTCCGCTTCGCGGACCTCGACTCTGGCCGGTGTCGTCCGGTCGTTCGTGGCGCAGTCGATGATCTGCCCGAACGAGGACCGTCGCCACGGCGGCGCGAAAGGGTCGGGGTCCAGCCGTTTCCCGTCGACGGTGACGGTCACGGTGCCGTCCTCGTGCACGTCGAGCACGACGAGCGGGATGGAGACCGGGACAGGCTCAGGCTGCGGCTCGGGTTTCCTCATGCCGCCAGGTGCACCCGTCCCCACCGGCAACAGCCGAGTGCCGCAGGGCGCACGGGGTTCCCGGCCGGGCCGGTCACGACTCCGGGAGGAACCGTTCAGCGATCCCGAGGAACCGTCAGTCCGACCGATGAACAGTCAGGAATCCCGACGAACGTTCAGGAATCCGGGAACTTCTAGACGTTTTCCCGTCATGCGGGCTGTGGTGTCGAACGCGGCCAGCTCAGCGGGGTGGAGCTGGTGCTGCACCACGAAGGCCCGGTCCTTGATCCGCCAGAGCCCTTGCCCGGTGCCAAGTCCGGGCAGCAGGCGACGTTCGGTGCCGGTCAGCCCGAGCGCGACGGCGGTGGGGCCGAGCTGATCGGTCTCCTGCCGGTAGACGATCCTCGTCTCCGCGTTCGCCAGCAGGCTGTTCGCCAGCGCCCGGTTCGCCGATCCTGCGTCGCCGACGTTCTCCAAGTCGGTCAGCTTGTGGAACACGAGCAGATTCGCCAGCCCGTAGTGTCTCGCCAGCCGCCAGTGCGCGTCCATCCTGCGCAGGAGCGCCGGGTGCGACATGAGCCTCCATGCCTCGTCGTAGACGACCCACCTGCGGCCCCCGTGGGGGTCGAGCAGGGCGGCTTCCATCCATGCGGATGAGCAGGTCATGAGCACCGAAATCAGGGTGCCGTTCTCGGTGACGCGCGAGAGGTCGAGGCTGACCATCGGCAGCGACGGGTCGAACCTGACGGTGCTCGGCCCGTCGAACAGGCCGGCCAGGTCCCCGGCCACCAGACGGCGCAGGGCGTGGCCGACCTGGCGGCCATCCTCGGTGAGTCGGCCGTCCGGGTCGTCGGCAGGGTCAGGGCGCAGCAGCCGGTTGACCACCATCGGCAGGATCGGCACGTCCGAGTCCCGCACCGCCCCGGCCAGGGCGGTGTCGATCGCGGTGTGCTCCAACGGCGCCAGCCGCCGATCCAGCACCGTCTCGGTCAAGGCTCCGAGCAGATCGCGGCGTCGCGCGGCGAGCGTGATCGCCCACTCGTCATCGGTGACCGCAGAGGGTCGGTAGCCCTCATCGAGCGGGTTGAGACGAGTCCCCATCCCGTGTCCGAGGATGATCGCTTTCCCGCCGACGGCTTCAGCGACGCCGGAGTGCTCGCCTTTGGGGTCGCCGGGGACATAGACCCTGTATCCGAACGGCAGGCTGCGGGTGTAGAGGCTCTTGGCGAGCGACGATTTGCCGGAGCCGACGATCCCGGCCAAGATCAGGTTCGGCGCGGTGATGATGCCCCTGCGGTACAGCTCCCACGGGTCGTACACGAACGACGAGCCGCTGTAGAGGTCTTGGCCGATGAAGATTCCCGCGGCTCCGAGCCCGGCTTCGGCCAGGAACGGGTACTGCCCAGCGAGCACCGCACTGGTGTCCTGATGCCGGGGCACCCGGAACCGGCCCGGCGTCCTCAGCGCCGCCGTGCCGGGCTCGCCGGCGGCGGGCAGGTAGACCGTGGCGCGGCGTTCGGCACGCTCGGCGGCGGCCTTGGCCTGGGCTGTTTCCTTCTCGGCGTGACGCTGCTCGGCGACGAGCCGGGCGGCCGCTTGCCGACGCTGCTTGCGCAGCCGGCGCCGCTCCGAGGCGGGCGCGACGAGGACAGCGGTATGCAGTTTCTCGCCCCGGCTCACAACGACCGCCCCCGCGACCCGGAGACCCAACCGCCGGCGGGACGGTCGAACCACGACGAGTCCGACGCCGGGCGAGGCCGCTGTGGCATGTCCGGCTTGGGCTGCGGCGGGTCCTCGATGTCGAGCAGGTCCAGCGCGTCCGCGTTCTGACGAGCGGCCTCGGCGACCCATCCGGGAAACAGGCCCTCGTGCTCGGGGCTGCTGCCGGGGTTGTCGATGGCGTACTGGCGGGCTTCGCCGGCCGCGGTCAGGTAGCCGGCGAGGTCGCGCATCGCGCGGTCCGGAGCCACGGGCGCTCCGGCGCCGGTGAACAGGTCCCGGCCGTCGAGCGTCTGCCCGGTCGCGGTGTCCTCGATGCGATAGGCGTATCGCTGGTGCTCGCCCAGCGACGAGTCCGGCCAGACGGTCAAGGTGAGCGTCCCGACTTGCCGGGACATCGGAGCGGTGGGGTCTGCGCTGTTCATGGCGGGCAGGTGCACGCCGGCGCGTCTCTGCGATTGGCTACGTCAGAGCGACAGCCCGCGGGCCTGCTTGACCGCGGCGACGCCGGGATGCTCGAACCAGCCCCCGTCACGAACCGCGCTGCGTCGAGCTGCCGTATCGTGGCCGGCGGTGTCGCGGGTCGGCGGGACGTGCGCGGCGGTGGGCGGCTCGATGGCGTCTTCGGCGGGGATCAGGTGCCGCCGATAGAGAGCGACGTGCCCGGCCTGTGGGTTGTAGGTCATGGCGTAGTCGCCGGTCTCGGCCTGCCGGTCTCCGGGGTAGACGGGGGCGGTGTCGTGGACATCCCCGTTCTCGAAGGCGGCGTTGGTGGTCTCGTCGCCGTAGTCCCACATGGACAGATGCTCGATGCCCGCCTCGTCGCCGCCTCGGTCGATGAGGTCGAGCGTCTGGTCGGCTTCCTCGCCTTGCAGGAACACGACGCCGATCCATCGTTCGACCACCGGGGTTCCGGGGTTCCACACGATCCGACCGGAGTGGGTCATGGCGTCGTTGAGGCGATCGTGCGCCTGGTCGATGAGGGAGGCTGCGTGGTGCAGCTCGTCGGACGCAGCCAGCGCCTCGACCGCACCGCCTGCGTAGTCGCGGGCCTCGTCGGTGACCTGTTGCTGGTGGCGCAGGTGCACAGCGGCGAGCTGGTCGAGCACCTGCCGCAGCGACCGCACCCCGCCCAGCAGATTCCCGATCACCGCGTAGGTGTCGGCTGGCTCCGGGAACACGCGGGTGGCGTGAGCGAGCCCGCGCAACGCCTCGTAGGCGTCGTCCGCGTCGGCGGTCGGGTTGGTGAACGTGGGCATCACGGGCCTCCTTCAACGAGGGTGGGATGCCTGCCAGGTGAGCGCGCCGGTCACACCGTGCGGCACAGCGGCAGCGCGGCCGCCGTGAACGCGACCGCCTGCTGCCCGACGAGCCTTCGGGTCTCGCAGGAGGCTTGGATCGCGGCTTGTTCGATCGCGGCGACCGCTGCTTCCAGCTCGTCGACGCCGGGAGCGGAGACGGAGATGAGGCCGGAGACGCGCAGCACGCCGTGCCCAGCGGTCAGGTCGGCTTCCTGTTGAAGAACGTCTTGGTACTCGGCGGTCTGGGCCGCGTCCTCGATCTGGCCGATCCGGGCGCGCTGGGCCGCATCGCTGATGTGTTCGACCTTCTTCTTGCGGATGTCGCGGGCCGCCTGGTCCGAGCGCATCGGGGTGTAGATCAGCGACACCGACCGTTGAATGCCGGTCGAGAGCAGCACCGGCGCGAGAAACCCCGGATAGACGAGGCTGCGGGGCCACTCCGAGACCCACAGCACGGTGTGCCACGCGGAGTCGGTGCGCAGGTTGCCCCAGGTCTCGGTGACCGCGACCGGGCCGGCGGCGGCGAGTTCCTGCCCGAGCCGCCCGTGGCGCTCCAAGGTCGCGGCCACGGCCGGGTCATACGCCGAGCGGAGAATGACCGCGACCTGACCGGGGCCGAGCCACCCCGAAGGGGTCAAGTCCGCAGACCGCAGCGCAGCGACAAGGGTCGCCATCTCCTGCCGAAGCACCGCGGCGGCGCCGCGGATGCCGCCGCCGGCGGTCCTGATCTGCCGGGCGGCGACCTTCATGTCCAGCGAGAGGCTGACCGTGGTGGCGTGCCGTTCCCCGGCGGGGCCGGCCCGCTCGATCAACTCGCGGTAGGTGGTCGCGGCCCACGTCCCGTCGTCGGTGCCGTGCTCGGCCCACCACTCGGCCAATCCCGAGCCGGAGTCCGGCAGGGTGCGTTCGAGCACTTGCAGGGTCGTGATCCGCCCGGACCGGCAGACCGTGGCGAGTACCCGCCCCCAGGAGGTGACGCGGCGTTCCTGCTCGCCGGGGTCGAGCAAGATGAAAGCCGGATGGGTCACGTCCGTCACGACCGTCAAAGTCGCCTGGCGGGGGTCGTGGATCATGCACGCGCCGGTCTCGGGGTCCAGATGCTCCCGCAGCCGGGCCATGTCGCCGGGCAGAGCGAGGTTCCCGGCCGGGCGGGGCTTGACGATCCGACGCCGGTAGAGCAGTTGGCCGCCGGTGGAGCGCCACAGCCACCAGAGCGCGACCGGGAGCCATTCGACCATCGGCCTTCCGGCGACTGGCACCCAGGTCAGCACCACGGCGAGCAGCCAGACCGGGGCGGTGTAGGCCAGCCGCATCCCGGCGCCGCCGTAGAACGCGGCCAACAGCGCCAGGCCGCCGATGCCGAGGGTGACGAGCTGAGAGACCGAGAGGCCGAGCAGCACCCCGCGGCGGGTGAGTCGGCTGAACTTCATCGGCGTCAGCTCGCTACCGGGTGCCTTCTGTTCCGTGGTGGGCATGGCCGGTCACTCCTTCGCGGCAGGCGGCGACGACTGAGACGGCGACGGGGTGCGCGGTTGAGGGGTGGACCGCGGCGGCGTCTGGGACGGTGGCGGGGCGCCGCCGTTCTGCCCGCCTGCGGCGTCCGCGGCGGTCTCGGCATGGCCGGCCAGCGCGTGCCCGGCCTTCGGCCCGGCCTCGGCGGCATCCTTGGCGACCTTCGCGCCGATCACGACCGCTGCCGCCGGCCCTGCGGCCGCACCGGCCCCCACTCCGGCACTTGCCCCGCCCTCGGCGCCGGCTCCCGCCGC
>NZ_JASGEN010000172.1:0-18112 GCF_047606365.1 Micropruina sp.
GCTGCTGGCCCGTCCGCTGGGGGCGCTGGTGCTGGGCGACGACCTGGCGGCCGCGCTCGGCGTCCGGGTCGAACGCAGCCGGACACTGCTGGTGGTGGTTGGTGTCGCGCTGGTCGCGGTGGCCACCGCGACCGCCGGACCGATCGGCTTCATCGCGCTGGCCGCACCGCAGATCGCCCGCCGGCTGACCCGCACCTCCGGGGTCGGTTTCGGTGCGGCGGCCCTGGTCGGCGGGGCGCTGGTGCTGGCCTCCGACCTGGTGGCGCAGCGACTGTTCGCCCCCACCCAGTTGGCCGTCGGGGTGGTCACCGGCGTGCTGGGCGGCGGGTATCTGATCTGGCTGTTGGGCAGCCAATGGCGAAAGGGAGCACGATGACCTCCGTGAGCATGGTTGAGCCGGTCACCGCGGTGGCGCCGCTGCGCGCCCGCAGCCTGGGTGTCGGCTACGGCGAGCGGCTGGTGCTCGACGGCCTGGACGTCGACCTGCCGGCCGGCGAACTGACGGTGATCGTCGGCCCCAATGGCTGCGGCAAGTCGACGCTGCTGCGCGCCCTGGCCCGGATGGTGCCGGCCCGTTCCGGCGTCGTCGAGTTGGACGGCAAGCCGATCGGCCACTACCCGACCCGGCAGGTGGCCCGCCGGCTCGGCCTGCTGCCGCAGTCACCGGTCGCCCCGGACGGCATCACCGTCACCGACCTGGTGGCCCGCGGACGTTACCCGCACCAGGGCATCTTCCGGCAGTGGAGCGACACCGACGCTGCCGCAGTCGACGAGGCGATGCGCCGCGCCGGAGTGACCGACCTGGCCGACCGGCAGGTCAGCCAGCTGTCCGGCGGACAGCGGCAGCGGGTGTGGATCGCGATGGCGCTCGCCCAGCAGACCCCGATCCTGCTGCTCGACGAGCCGACCACCTACCTCGACGTCGCCCACCAGGTGGAGGTGCTGCGGCTCACCCGCAGCCTGCAACGCGACGGCTACACCGTCGTCGTGGTGCTGCACGACCTGCACCTGGCGTTCCGCTACGCCACCCAGTTGCTGGTGATGAAGGACGGGCAGATCGTCGCCCAGGGCGACCCGTGCGAGATCGTCACCGCGCAACTGATCGAAGACGTCTACGGCCTGCCCTGCCGGGTGCTGGCCGACCCCGAGACCGGCCGTCCGCTGGTGATTCCGGCAGGTGACGAATGAGCGCCGCCGCTGCTCCGGGTGCGCCCCGGACGCCGCCGAAGGTGCGCCGTCCGGCGCCGGCACCCCGGGTGGCCACCCCGTCGAGCGTGCTGGCCGCGCTACGGGCCGAGCCTCGCTCGCCGATCATCGAACCGGACGGCGACGAATGGCTGGTCACCTTCTGCTGGCGCGATGCCGACGCCGACGAGGTGCTGCTGTTCGTCAACCGGCTCACCGACGAGCGCGACCTCGACCGCAGCCTGATGGAGCGGCTGCCCGGCACCGACCTGTGGCACCTGAGCTACCGGATGCCGGGGGACTGGCGGGCCTCCTACGCCGTGGTGCCCAAGCGGCCCGGCCGGCCGGCACCGTGGCGTGACCTGGCCGAACAGGTGTCGCTGCGGGCGGCGCTCGACCGGGGGCTGCCCGACCCGCTCAACCCTCGTTCGATGCGCAATCGGGTCGGCAATCTGGTCTCGGTGGTGGAGTTGCCGGATGCCCCCGCTCAGGCTTGGCTGGCGCCGCGCGGTCCGCTCCGCGGCGTGCTCACCCACCACGAACTCGACGGACGCCGTCCCTCGGTCTACCGGCCTGCCGAGTTCACCCCGGGCGGCCCGGTGCTGGTGGCCCTGGACGGCGAGATGTGGCTCGGCGAGCAGAGCCTGCCGGCCATGGTGGACAACCTGATCGCCGACGGGCTGATCCGCGCACCGCTGGTGCTGCTGGTGCCCGGCGGCGACCGGCTGCAGCGCTGGGCCGAACTCAACGGCGCCGGCGGAATGCCCGACTGGATCGCCGACGTGCTGCTGCCCTGGGCGGTGGCCGGTCACCAGGCCAGCACGCAGGCCGCCGACCGGATCGTCGCCGGGCAGAGCCTGGGTGGTGCGGTGGCGCTGCTCACCGCCGCCGAACGCCCGGACGCCGTGGGCGGCTTCCTGGCCCAGTCGGCGTCGCTGTGGCAGGAGGGGCTGGCCGATCGGGCCGCAGCGATGCCCGCCTCGGCGCACGGCTATCTCGAGGTCGGACGCCAGGAGTGGGTGCTGCTGGGGCCGAACCGACAGCTGCACTCCCGGTTCGCCGAGACCGGCGTCCGGCACGACTACGCCGAATTCAACGGCGGGCACGACTACGCCTGCTGGCGGGGCGGGATCGCCGACGGACTACGGGCGATACTGCCGACCACCGCTGGTTGAGCTTGTCGAAACCCCCGATCAGCGCCAGGACTCCCGGTCTCGACAAGCTCGACCAACGGATCTCAGGACTGCTCGGCCGGCACCAGATCGTTCTCGATGTGCTGCGCCATCACATGCGCCGCGCGGACGACGTCGCCAGCCTCGAGCGCAGCCAGCAGCTCGCGGTGATCGCGCTGCAGGGACGCGACGTCCGTGCCTTCGGCGACGGCACCGGTCGCGATCGCATGGCGCAGCGCCTGGATGACGCCCGCGTACAGCCCGACCATCAGGGCGTTGCCACTGGCCTCCATCACCAGGAAGTGGAACTGACCCGGAGCCTTGGCCCGGCGTCCGCCGAGCGGCTGGTCAGCCTGGGTCGCCGGCCGCTCGAGTGCCTGCCGCATCGCGGCCAGCTGCTCATCGGTGCGCTGCCGGGCGGCCAGTTGCGCCGCCTCGAGTTCGAGCGCCCGCCGGTAGCCGAGCAGATCGGTCGCGCTGAACTCGGACAGGTAGTCGGTGAGCACCGAACTGACCGGCATCCGGGAGCGGACGAAGGTGCCGATGCCCGGCATCGGCTCCAGCATGCCCATGCTGGCCAGGGCGCGGACCGCCTCGCGCACCGTCGTCTTGCCCACGCCGATCAGCTGCATCAGCTCTGTCTCGGTGGGGATCTTGGAGTTGATCGGCCATTCCCCCGACGAGATCTGGTGGCGCAGGTACGCCAGCGTCCGCCGAGCACGATCCGAGCCGACCTGCACCATTGCCTCCTGTTCGGGCCACGCGGTGGATGAGTCTCAGTCCTCTCGAAAATACCCGGTTGTGCATTCGATTAATGAACATTTCCGGTTGTGATTAGGCGCCTTTTGGTGCATTTTTCGTGCTTTAAATCCGGTGGGTGCGTGGTTCGCCCCGAGGTGGCACGCAACTGGGCCCCGGTAGGGAGACGCCGCCGAGCGCCTCCCCGCCAGGGCCCAGTGCCTGGTGATCAGCTCAGCCGGCCAGGCCCTTGCACTGACCCAGCGCCTTGCCGCCCACGGTGTTGACCGCACCGGGGACGAATCCGCCCGACACACCGGGAAGCCCCGCGCAGATCAGGTTGCGCTTGATGTTGTTCTGCACCACGAAGACGACCCCGGCGGCGTCCGGATGGTCTTCCACGATCTTGATGTTCAGCAGCGTCACGCTCTTGCCGACCTTGTTGAACATCACGCCGAGCCAGTTCGTGGTCAGGTGGCTCGCCCATAGATTGCCCTTGACCGTGTTGTTCTTCACCGACCACGGGATCACCGGCGACCCGCCACCGACGATGGTGAGGCTTTTGCCGACCGTGATTCCGTTGATCAGCACGACCGCGCTGCCGAGTGCGGTGACGTTGCCCTTCACGGTGATCTTGGAGAAGACGTTCACGTCCTCGATGGGGTTGCCGTCGGCGTCGACGCAGGGATGCGCCGAGTTGCCCATCAGCACCATCGGCTGACAGCCCAGGCCGAGGGTCGCACCACGGCCGGCGTTGACGTTCCTGCCCACGGTGATGGTCGACGGCGAACTCTGTGCATCGAGGGTGGCGCCCTTGCGCACCGTGATGTCGCCCTTCACCGTGATCACGGCGTTCTTCGCGACCGCGCAGGTGCCGGTCACGGTGATGCTCGCATAGGTGCCCGAGGCGATCTCACCCCCGGTGCAGACGAGAGCGCGGGCCTTCCCATGCCCGTGCGAGTACCCGTGTGCCTCGGCGGTCAGTCCTCCGCTCAGCATCAGACCGGCCGCGGCAACGAGTGCCAGCGCCGTCCTCCCCACAACGACTCCGCGCATGATTTGTCCCTTCCCGTACGTGGCCCCACCCCGCGTGCGGCTAGTGGAGTTGCTACTCCCCGGGCATCTGACAGGTCAAGAAGATTCGGGTCAAGGTGGCGAAAGTACTTACCCGCGCTAACGCGGGTTGAGCAGCACCGGGACGCGGTGGAAGCCGCCCACCGGAGGTTGCTCCCGCTCGGGCGCCGCCTCGAGATCCAGGGCGATCCGATGCCGGCGCAGCATCGCGCGGACCAGCACCCGCAGCTCCAGCGTGGCCAGCGCCCGGCCGGGGCAGACGTGCGGCCCGGCGCCGTAGACCAGGTTCTTTGCGGAGTTCACCCGGGGTGCGTAGCCGTCCGGATCGGCGAACACCGCAGGGTCGCGGTTGGCGGCCGTCCAGTTGACCACCAGCTGCTCGCCGCGGGCGAGCGGCTGGCCGTTCAGCACCGTGTCGACGGTGGCCACCCGACGGTTGGAGACGAACGGGTCGTCGATCCGCAGGATCTCGTCCAGTGCGGCATCGACAACGTCATCGTCGGCGTCGACCAGGTCGTCCTGCAGTTCGGGGTGGGTGGCCAGCCAGTGCAGGACGACGCCGGTGCACAACGCCAGCGAGCCCAGGTCGCCGCCGGTCCAGTTGCGCAGCACCGAGACGATCTCGTCCTCACCGAGCGGCCTGCCGTCGTGATGCTTCACCCGCATCAGTTCATCGGTCAGATCCTCCGCCGGGCCGGGTTTGCGGATCCGCCGGAAACTGAGCAGCCGATGAATGATCGCGTCGAACCGGTGGGCGACTGCGGCCGTCCGTTCCAGTTCGCCGGAACGGGTGGCGGCGTGGTTGTCCGCCATCCAGGCCAGCAGCTCGGGTTCGATCTCGGACGGCCAGCCCAGCCACGCCGACTGCGCCCGGACGGCGTACACCGAGCCGAGTTCGCCGACGGCGTCCAGGCTGCCGCCGGCCGGTACGGACGCGGCCAGCTCGTCCGCGATGCGCTCCAGCTTCGGCGCCAGGTTGGTCAGCCGCTCGGGGGCCAGGAACGGGTCGAGCAGCTCGCGGGCCTCACGGTGCGCCGCGCCGTCCAGCCCGTTGGGCACCTGAAGGAAGCGGGAGACCTGGCTGGAGAAGGTCTCCGGATCGGTCACCACCGCCACCGCGTCGGCGTGCCGGACGACGACCCAGCGGCCGTTGCCGTCCCGGGTCAGCGGTTCGTGGTGGAGGGCGTCGTAGCGGGTCCGTGGATCGTTCGGGTACGGGCAGCCGGTCGTGGCCTGGCTCATCGTGGGTTCCCTTTCCTGGCTTTGCTCAGACGTGGCCCGCTCCGTCCAGTTGATCGATGATGTAGCCGAGCATCGGTCCGACCACGCCGAGGGCATCGCGGATGCCGCCGCGCGAACCCGGGACGGCCAGCAGCAGCACCGGCGCCCCCTGTTCGGGCTGCACGACGCCAGCGATCTCGCGCGAGACCAGGGCGACCGGGGTGTGCCCGTAGCCCTGCCGCCGGATCTCCTCGGCGATCCCGGGCATCTCGAAGCTGAGCAGCCCCGCGACCACGTCGGCGGTGTGGTCGTGCGGGCCGATACCGGTGCCGCCGCAGGCCAGCACCACCCGTGCGCCCGCGTCGATCGCTTCGACGATGGCCGTGCGGATCAGGGCCGGGTCGTCCGGGACGGCGGTCTTCACCGCGGCGACCCCGAGGTCGCCCAGCAAACTCATCGCGACCGGGCCGCCGCGGTCGGCGTCCGCTCCTGAGGCGACCTCGTCGGAGACGACGAGCACCGCCGCCGACAGTCGTCCGGGCAACTCAGGCGCGAGCATCGCGCAGCATGCCGCCGAGCACCAGGGCGAGCGTCGCCGCAATCAGCAGCAGCCACAGCCCCAGCGAGTAGGAGTTGGTGTCTGCGTGGTAGGTCGCGCCCATCACCAGCGGTGGGAAGTAGCCGCCCAGGCCGCCGGCCGCGGCGACCACACCGCTGACCGCGCCGACCTTGTCCTTGGGCGTCGACGGGCCGATCCAGGCGAACACCGCACCCATGCCGAGACCCATGAACGCGGCCATGGCCAGGAAGGTGGCCCCGGTGACGATCCCCTCCGGGGGTTGCGTGCCGACCACGTAGGCCAGGATCGACACCCCGGCCAGCGACACCAGGGCGACCACCTTGGGGCCGAACCGGTCGGCCAGGATGCCGCCGATCGGACGCGCGATCACGGCGGCGACCGCGAAGACGGCCGTCCGGGTGCCGGCACCCACCGGATCCACCTCGGTGGGGTAGACGGTGGTCAGGTACTTCGGCAGATAGGTGGAGAAGGCCACGAAGCCGCCGAACACGATCGCGTAGAGGAACGACATCTGCCAGGTGACGGCCAGCTTCAGGGCACCCATCACCTTCGGCACCAGCGGCTGGTGGCTGGGCGTCCAGGCCGGCGAATCGCGCAGGAAGAACCAGACCAGGGCGGCCATGCCGACCATCGCCCCGGCGATCAGCAGATGGGTCGGGAAGAACCCGATCGCCAGCGCCAGCCGCGGGGTGAAGAACGCCGAGACGGCGGTGCCGACCATGCCCATGCCGAAGACGCCGTTGGCGAAACCGCGTCGCGACGGCTCATACCAGGCGCTGGAGAACGGGATGCCGACGGCGAAGATGGTGCCCGCGACGCCCAGGTAGAAGCCGGCACCGATCAGCAGCGGGAAGTTCTTGATCACCCCGGCCAGGGCCACCAGCAGCACCGCCGGCGCCGAGCCGAGCAGCACCAGGGCGAACATCTTCCGGCCGCCGAACCGGTCGGTGAGGGCACCCACGACCACCCGGCCCAGGGCCCCGACCAGCACGGGGGTGGCCAGCATCAGCGAGATCTGGCCCTCGGAGAGACCCAGTTCGGTGGCGTACGTCTTCTGCAGCGGGGCGATGGACATCCAGGCCCAGAAGCCGATGGTGGAGGCAAGGGTGGCCAGCAGCACCTGGCCGAACTGTCCCTTGAGCTGGGACGGGGTCGTGGTCTCAGCGGTTGTGGTCACGGAATTCCTCTCGGGAACGGGTGATCGGGTCTCGACTCGGCCGGCGATGGCGGCCGGTCGAGCTATTTGCGGGTCTTGTGGCGGTCTTCGGTGCCGATCGGATCCCACCCGGCGCGCTTCATGCCGGTGGTGTGGGTCATCGGGTTGGCGTCGCGGGTGCGATAGACGATGTAGGGGCGGAACAGGTAGTGGAACGGCACGGTGAAGGCGTGCACTAGCCGGGTGAACGGCAGGATCATGAACAGCGCGAAGCCCATCAGGATGTGGATCTTGAACTGGATGGTGGAGGCAGCCATGGCGTCGATGTTCGGCTGGAAGATCATCAGCGAGCGGAACCAGATCGAGACCGTCTCGCGGTAGTTGTGGTGATGGCCGTCGGGGGTGTGATCGCCGGTCAGGGTGGCCCAGATGCCCAGCAGGATGGCGCTGGCGAGGATCACGTACATGAACTTGTCGTTGGCGGTGGTGGCCATGAACACCGGTCCGGTGGTGCGCCGCCGGTAGATCAGCATCGCGATGCCGACCACCGTGCCGAGACCCGCCAGCCCGCCGCCGTACAGCGCGAAGGCGTGGTAGGTCTCCTGGCTGATCACCAGGTCGGTCCAGGCCTTCGGGATCAGCAGGCCGATGAGGTGGCCGGCGAGCACGCCGAACAGCGAATAGTGGAACAGCGGTGAGGCGATCCGCAGCAACTTGGACTCGTACAGCTGGGTCGAACGGGTCGTCCAGCCGAACTGGTCGTAGCGGTAGCGCCAGATCAGTCCGCCGATCAGCACCAGCAGGGTCAGGTAGGGCAGCACGCCCCACAACAGCAGGTCCATCTCAACTCCTCTGCAGTTCGGGCGTGGGCATTGCGGGCATGCCGAGGAAAGCCGCGTTGGGTTCGGCACCGTACGGTTCCAGGCCGACGCTTTCGGCCGGCTGGATCGCCTGGACGAGCTGCTGCACCTCGGTGCGGCTCTTCGGGGACTCGCCGGGCAGCGTCGCGCAGATGGCGCGCAGCACGCCGGCGTGCGGCAGGTCGTCCTCATCCAGGCCGATCCGCAGCAGTTCCAGGCTGGGCCGCCACTGCTGCAGCAGTTCGGCGCCCCGCTCGGGGTCGTGGACGGCGAACTCGAGCACCATCGGCAGGTGATCGGGCAGTTCACCGCCGGTGTCGACCAGCAGCCCGGAATCCCGGTACACCTTCTTGAACCGGGCCAGAACCTCGCCGCGGCGGCGGGTGTCGCCCTCGGTCCAGTAGGTCAGGTGCAGGGCGTGCCGCCGCGACAGGTCGAACTCCTGCACGTGGAACGACTGCAGCGCAATCAGGTCCGAGGATCTGAGATGCCCCAGGACGTCGGCGAAGTCCGCCGCCGCCTGGGTGCCGGCCAGCGCCGCCTCGATGGTGTCCAGCGAAGCCAGCAGCGACTCGTCCGGATAACTCAAGACCAGCGACGCGGCCTGATAGGTCAGCGGCGCGCTCACGTCGGTTGTCCCGTCTCCGAGGTGTCGTCGGCCGTCTGCCGAAGCCGGGACGCGTTGAACAGTTCCAGCGCGACCGGCACTGGGCGTCCGGACGCCTCACCGAACGGCCCGGACTCGAACATGCCCGGGCCCTCCTCGAAGTCGAGCGAGCAGCCCATCTCTTCGAGGTTGTGGGCCTGCTCGATGTGCGCCTTCGGGATGACGTAGCGCTCGTCGTACTTGGCGATCGCCAGCAGCCGGTACATCCGCTCGATCTCGGCGCCGGTCATCCCGACCGCGCTGGCCAGCTCCTCGTCGCGGCCCAGGTCGAGGGTGACCCCGCGCATGTAGGAGCGCATCGCGGCCAGCTTCTGCAGCACCTTGGTGACCACCTCGGTGTCGCCGGCGGTGAACAGCTCGGCTAGGTACTCCACCGGAATGCGCAGCTCGTCGATCGCCCCGAACAGGTTGTTGGCCTGCTCGCCGTCGTGACCCTGGCTCTTCAGCAGGTCGACCACCGGCGACAGCGGCGGGATGTACCAGACCATCGGCATCGTCCGGTACTCGGGATGCAGCGGCAGGGCGACCTTGTACTCCTTGAGCAGCGCGTAGATCGGCGACCGCTTGGCCGCGTCGATCCAGTCCTCGGGAATGTCGGCGGCCCGGGCGGCGGCCTCGATCTTCGGGTCGTGCGGGTCGAGGATCACGTCGAGCTGCGCCTGATAGAGGTTCTTCTCGTCCTTGGTCGCGGCGGCCGCGGTGACGGCGTCCGCGTCGTAGAGGATGATCCCGATGTAGCGCAGCCGGCCCACACAGGTCTCCGAGCACACCGTCGGCAGACCCACCTCGAGGCGTGGGTAGCAGAAAGTGCACTTCTCGGCCTTGCCGGAGCGGTGGTTGAAGTAGATCTTCTTGTACGGGCAGCCGGTGATGCATTGCCGCCAGCCGCGGCAGCGGTCCTGGTCGACCAGCACGATGCCGTCCTCGGCACGCTTGTAGATCGCGCCCGAGGGGCAGGACGCCATGCACGACGGGTTCAGGCAGTGCTCACAGATCCGCGGCAGGAAGAACATGAAGCTCTTCTCGTACTCGAATTTGATCTGCTGGTTCGCCTCGGCGCGCAGCTTCTCGATCACCGGGTCGACCTCGCCGGTGGCGTAGGTGCCGCCCAGCGAGTCGTCCCAGTTGGCTGACCACTCGATGGTGGTGTTCTTGCCGGTGATCAGCGATTTCGGCCGGGCCACCGGGAAGTCGTCGCCGAGCGGCGCCTTCACCAGGTTGTCGTAGTCGTAGGTCCACGGCTCGTAGTAGTCGTGCAGTTCGGGCTGCACCGGTGAGGCGAAGATGCTGAACAGCTTCTGGAAGCGGCCGCCGGCCCGCAGCTTCAGCCGTCCGGACGCCGTCCGCACCCAACCGCCGCGCCACTTGGCCTGATCCTCGTAACGGCGCGGATAACCCAGCCCCGGCCGAGTCTCCACATTGTTGAACCAGACGTATTCGGTGCCGGCCCGGTTCGTCCAGGCCTGCTTGCAGGTGACCGAACAGGTGTGGCACCCGATGCATTTGTCGAGGTTCATCACCATGCCGACCTGAGCCATGATCCTCATCAGTACTGCACCTCCTGCGAGCGGCGGCGGACGGTCGAGACGATGTCCCGCTGTACGCCGGTGGGGCCGAGATAGTTGAACGCGTAGGCCAGATGGGCGTAGCCGCCGATCAGGTGGGTGGGTTTCATCAAGATGCGGGTCACCGAGTTGTGGATGCCGCCGCGGCGTCCGGTGGCCTCCGATTTGGGAATGTCGATGGTCCGCTCCTGGGCGTGCTGGACGAAGCAGACGCCGTCCGGCAGCTTGTGGCTGACCACCGCGCGGGCGACGAACACGCCGTTGGCGTTGGTCAGCTCGATCCACTCGTTGTCCTTGACCCCGATGGAGTTCGCGTCGTTGACGCTCAGCCAGGCCTGCGGGCCGCCGCGACCCAGGCTCAGCATGAACAGGTTGTCCTGGTATTCGGAGTGGATCGACCACTTGTTGTGCACCGTCAGGTAGCGCAGCACGATCGCCTTCTCGCCGTTCGGGCCGAGTTCCGGCTCACCGAAGGCGCGACTCATGTCCAGCGGCGGACGGAACGTCGGCAGCTGCTCGCCGGCGTCGATGATCCAGTCGTGGTCGATGAAGAAGTGCATCCGGCCCGACAAGGTGTGCCACGGCTTGAGCCGTTCGGTGTTGATGGTGAACGCGGCGTAGCGGCGTCCGCCGGTCTCTGAACCGGACCATTCCGGTGAGGTGATCACCGGCTGCGGCGAGGCCTGGGTGGAGGCGAAGGTGATGATCTTCTCCTCCGACCCCTCGGAGAGATCAGCCAGCTTGCGCCCGGTCTTGCGTTCCAGGTCGCGGAAGCCGTGGGTGGCGAGCTCGCCGTTGGTGGTGCCCGAGCAGGTCAGGATCGCCTCGGCGAAACGCTGGTCGGTGTCGATCGCCGGACGCCCGGCGGCAGGGCCGTCCGGCATCACGCCGTGCAGCCGGGCCAACCGGTTGACCGGCCCGGTCATGTCGTAGTTGATGTTCTTCACCGTGAAGCCGAGCCGGTCGGCCAGTGGCCCGACGCTGGACAGTTTGTCGGCGATCGCGGTGTAGTCACGCTCGACCACTGCCAGCA
The DNA here is from genome assembly GCF_047606365.1 of Micropruina sp. Taxonomy (GTDB): domain Bacteria; phylum Actinomycetota; class Actinomycetes; order Propionibacteriales; family Propionibacteriaceae; genus Micropruina. The sequence continues at coordinate 11,252 of NZ_JASGEN010000172.1, forward strand.
CCGGCGCGTTCTGCCCCGGCACGCAGGGCAGGTCGGTGCCGCGCCAATCGGGGACGACACCGCCCGGTTGGGCGATCTGACCAGGCGTGTCGTGCTGCAGCGGGACGGCGACCAGGTCGGAGCGGGTGCCCAGATGCTTCTTGGCCAGCGTGCTAACGGCACGGGCCAGTGTGTGGAAGATGTCGAAGTCGGTGCGGGCCTCCCAGGGCGGGTCGATCGCCGGGGTGAAGGCGTGCACGAACGGGTGCATGTCGGTGGACGAGATGTCGTGCTTCTCGTACCAGGTGGCGGCCGGGAAGACGATGTCGGAGAGCAGCGTCGTCGACGTCATCCGGAAATCGGCGCTGATCAGCAGGTCGAGCTTGCCCTCGGGTGCCTCGTCACGCCACTTCACAACGCTCGGGTGCCGGTCGGCGCCGTGGTCGTTCGGCATCAGGTTGTTGTGGGTGCCGAGCAGGTGTTTGAGGAAGTACTCGTTGCCCTTGGCTGAGGAACCCATGATGTTGGAGCGCCAGACGATCATCGTCCGCGGCCAGTTCTCGGGGGCGTCGATGTCCTCCATCGCCGACTTCAACTCACCGGATTTCAGCTTGCCGGCGATCCATTCCTGGACGGTGTCGGCCTCGCCGCGCTCTACCGCGGCCTTGGCCTCATCGGCCAGGTCGAGCGGGTTGCGGTCGAATTGGGGGTAGAACGGCATCCAGCCCAGCCGGTTCGACAGCGCCAGGGCGTCGGCGGTGTGCAGGCCGTTCAGCTTGCCGGTGGACAGCGGTGAGGTGATGGTGTCGGCCGAATAGCCGTCGGTGCGCCACTGGTCGGTGTGCATGTACCAGTAGCCGGTGCCGATCACGGTGCGCGGCGGACGGCTCCAGTCCAGCGCGTTGGCCAGGTTGAACCAGCCGGTCATCGGACGGCACTTCTCCTGGCCGACGTAGTGCGCCCAGCCGCCGCCGTTGCGTCCGATCGAGCCGGTCAGCATCAGCAACGCGATGATCGCCCGATAGGTGACGTCGGCGTGGAACCAGTGACAGATGCCGGCGCCGATCAGGATCATCGTGCGGCCCTTGGAGACCTCGGAGTTGTTGGCGAACTCGCGGGCGATCCGCAGACACGCTTCCGCCGGCACCGAGGTAATCGCCTCTTGCCAGGCCGGGGTGTACGGGGTCTCGGCGTCGTCGTAGCCGGACGGCCAATGCCCCGGCAGCCCGTCGCGGCCGACGCCGTACTGGGCCAGCATCAGGTCGAGCACGGTGGTCACCTGGTAGTCGCCGACCCGTTTGGTGGGGACGCCGCGGCGGATGATGCTGCCCTCACCGCGCGGATCCTCGAAGCAGGGCAGCGCGATCTCGGCCGGCTCGTACTCGTCGGTCTCGAGCAGCGACAGCGCCGGATCGAGGTCGCCCAGCACCAGGTTCCAGTTCCCCGGCCCGTCGTCGGAATAGCGGTAGCCCATCGAACCCTTCGGCACCGCCGGGGCGTTGCTGGCGGCGTCCCAGATCACCGTCTTGAACGCGTCGTGCTTGGTGCCGGAGCCCATCCCCAAATCTTCGGCAGTTAAGAATTTGGACGCGGTCAGGCCGTGGCCGTCCGGGTGTTCGACGAGCTTCACCAGCATGCCCAGGTCGGTGTACTGGCGGACGTAGTCGCGGAAGAACGGGGTCTGCTTCTCGACGTAGTGCTCCTTGAGGATCACGTGCCCCATCGCCATCGCCAGCGCGGCGTCGGTGCCGGCCTGGGCAGGCAGCCATTCGTCGGCGAATTTCACGTTGTCGGCGTAGTCGGGGGCGACGGTGACCACCTTGGTGCCGCGGTAGCGCACCTCGGCCATCCAGTGCGCGTCCGGCGTCCGGGTGACCGGAATGTTGGAGCCCCACATCATCAGGTAGGTGGAATCCCACCAGTCGCCCGACTCCGGCACATCGGTCTGGTCGCCGAAAACCTGCGGCGAGGCCACCGGCAGGTCGGCGTACCAGTCGTAGAACGACGCCATCGCGCCGCCGATCAGGTGGTTGAACCGGGTGCCGATGGCATGGCTGACGATCGACATCGCCGGGATCGGACTGAACGACACGCAGCGGTCGGGACCGTAGGTCTTGATCGTGTGCACGTAGGACGCCGCCGCGATCTCGACCGCCTCGGCCCAGCTCATCCGGACCAGGCCGCCCTTGCCGCGGGCCTGCTGGTAGCGGCGGCGTTTCACCGGATCGGTGGAGATCTCGCGGAAGGCCTCGACCGGATCGCCGAGCCGCTTCTTGGCCTCCCGGTACATCTCCAGCAGCACGGCTCGGCCGTACGGGTAGCGCACCCGGGTCGGGCTGTAGGTGTACCAGGAGAAGGCAGCGCCGCGGGGGCAGCCGCGGGGCTCGTACTCGGGCCGGTCGGGGCCGGTGCTGGGGTAATCGGTCTGCTGCGACTCCCAGGTGATGATGCCGTCCTTGACGTACACCTTCCAGGAACACGAACCGGTGCAGTTCACCCCGTGGGTGGAGCGAACGACCTTGTCATGGCTCCATCGGTCGCGGTAGAAGACGTCGCCCTTGCGGCCGCCCTCACGGAAGACGGCGCGGCCGTCGTCGGTCTCGTCCCACTTGGTGAAGAACTTGCCCAGCTTGAGCAGCGCATCGGCTGCCGGACCATCCAGGTGTGCCTGCCCAGTCGTCATAACGCTTGCCTATCAAGGCAGCGAGCGCCTGTCTTTTTTTTGACGAAAGTCTTGCGAATAACCTTTTCGGCTAGTGGCGGAGACGTGTGCCGGGCAGGGCGCAGCGACTCCGCAGATGCGTCTTTGTTGGCGTGCTGGGTCCGTGTCTACGGGTGAAATGCGGGTGGTGAGGCGAGGTGGACGGCGACTGACAGTTCGATGAAACTTCTCGGTCGGATGAGGCCGCACGGACCCGTCAAGCGCGTTGGCGATCAGCGGCCGGGTGCGCTCGAGGGCCAGTAGTGGTCCTCGTTCAGGGTGCGCGCACCGAAGATGGCCTGGCCGACCCGGACGCAGGTGGCGCCCTCTTCGACCGCCACTTCGTAGTCGCCGGACATGCCCATCGACAGCCCACCCGGACCGAGCAGCTCCGGGTCAGTGTCACGAGCCCGGTCGCGCAGTTCCCGCAGCCGGACGAAACAGGCGCGGACCCGTTCGACGTCGGAGGTGAACAGGGCGAGGGTCATCAGGCCCTGCACCTTGAGGCTGGCGTAGTGGGGGAGCTGGCGAAGGAACGCGGGCACCTCGTCGGGCGCCAAGCCGTACTTGGACTCCTCCGCGGAGGTATTCACCTGCACGTACACGTCGAGGGAGCGTCCGGCGGCCTGCAGGCGGCGGTCCAGCGCTTCGGCGGCCCGCAAGCTGTCCAGGGCCTGGAACTCGGCGGCGAAGGCGGCGACGTCCTTGGCCTTGTTGGTCTGCAGATGCCCGATCACCGACCAGGCCACGTCTTCGTCGATCAGGTTGGCGTGCTTGCGCTTCGCCTCCTGCACCTTGTTCTCGCCTAGTTGGTGCATGCCTGCGGCGATCGCCATGCGGACCCGTTCTTCGGGAACTGTCTTGCTGACCGGCAGAAGCCGCACCTCGTCCGCGGAGCGCCCCGCCCGTTCGGCCGCTGCCGCTATCCGGCCTTGCACAGCATCAAGATTGCGCCGGAACTCCTCGACGGAGTTCGCGGTGGGGTACTGCGCTGAGTCGGACGGCGTCGCTGGCATGGCACCACGTTAGTGCTGCCGTCCCGGTTCCGCGCGAGGCCGGTGGCGGGGGAGGATGAGCCCATGCACAGGGATGATCCGGTGAGGATGAACCGGATGCGGGAATGGTTGACCCGGGTCGCCGCCGAGCTCGGCCTCGATCCGGCGGTCGTTCTCGATCACGAAGAGGATCTGCTCGCCATGGTCTCCGCGGTGGCGCATGGGCAGTCGCGGCCGGGTGCCCCGCTCAGTGCCTTCCTGGCCGGGGTCGCGGTCGGACGTGGTGGCTCAGCGGCCGAGGTGGTTGGGCGGGTGACCGAGCTGGCCGGGGAGCCGGGTCAGGTGCGGGCGAGCAGCAAATAGCCGAAGTAGACGACATAGCCGGCCACCATCAGGACGCCCTCGGAGCGGGACAACCGCTTTCCGGTGAGGAACAACGGGACGCACAACAGGCAGACGGCGACCATGATCGGCAGGTCGATGTGCAGCAGGTCGGTGTCGATCGGGCCGGAGCCGTTCGCGACCAGCACCGGGACGCCCAGGATCAGGGTGAGGTTGTAGACGCTGGAGCCGATCAGGTTGCCGACGGCGATGTCGCGATCGCCGCGCACCGTGGAGACCAGCGCGGTGACCAGTTCGGGTGCCGAGGTGCCGATGGCGACGACGGTGAGGCCGATGAACGCGTCCGATACTCCGAACAGCCGGGCCAGTTCTTCTGAGCCGCGGACCAGCCAATCGGCGCCGATCACGATGATGGCGATCCCGACCACCAGCAGTAGTGCGAACCACAGCACGCGAGCGCGGGCGTGCTCGCCCGGGGCGCTGACCCGAGCCTCCACCGCCAGATCGGCGACCAGTTCGTCCGATCTGCCGGCGTTCTCGCGCCGCGTCCACCAGCCCAGCGCGACGGTGTAGGCGACCGCGGCGATCACCAACGGGACGCCCTCCCAGGTCTGCAGCGCGCCGTCCAGGCTGAACACGTAGACCAGCACCGCGACGATCGCCATGCCGGGCAGGTCGAGCACCAGGGTGCGACGTTCGAAGTCGATCGGACGCAGCGCGGCGCTCAGGCCGAGGATGAGTAGCAGGTTGACGATGTTGGTGCCGGCGATGTTGCCGACGGCGAGGGACCCCGCGTTGACCTTCATCGCGTCGATGCCGACGGCAAGTTCGGGTGCGCTGGTGCCGATCGAGACGACGGTGAGGCCGATGATCATCGGCGGAATGCCCAGTCTGCGGGCGAGCAGCGAGCCGTACCGGACCACCAGTTCCGCGCCCGCGATGAGCGCCACCAAGCCGCCTATCACCAGCAGCACGGGAACCATGGCTCACCCTACTGGGAACAGCCGGGCCTCGCGTCACGGTGCCGGTTAACGTTGATCGAGCTTGTGGAGGCCTTGCCGACCACCGTCGGTCGAGCTACGTCGAGACCCGTGCCGATGACCGTCGGTCAAGCCTGTCGAGACCCGTGCCGGCCACTGTCGGTCAAGCTCGTCGAAACGCCTGACGTGCCCGGACGGGTGCAGCCCACTCGCCTTTCGGTTGCGTAGCTGCCGGACCACCACTGCTGGCTCACGGCTTGGCGAGCCCCCTTCGCGGATGCGCACTGGTCCCTTCGTCGTCCCGGACTTGATCCGGGATCTCCGCAGTCCGAATTCTCCAACTAGGGAGATCCCGGCGTCCGCCGGGATGACGTAAGCACCGCAGGAATGACGTGAATACCGCCGAGCCCCCTTCGCGGATGCGCACTGGTCCCTTCGTCATCCCGGACTTGATCCGGGATCTCGCAGCCCGAAACACTCGGACGGGGAGATCCCGGCGTCCGCCGGGATGACATGGGTGCCGTCGGCCGAGCTCGTCGAAACTCTGACTCGCCACCGTTGGTCGAGCTTGTCGAGACCCATCCCACACATGCGCACATTTCTGAGTGGGTCCAACCCGCGCACCCGCAATTCTCTCCGGGTTATCCAGGTGGTCGGAATCGTTGATGACATCGTGGCCGTCGATGCTTATCCACGAAACGCGGTGGAATCACCTCCGGGATTCCGTCACTTGAGATTCTGATCTGCCATTGCAACTCCGATGCCCGTTTCGTATCGGGTTCGAGCAGGTTGTGGTGATGTTTACACAGCAAACACAGATTCGACAACGATGTTGCACCACCTTGAGCCCACGGTTGGATGTGGTGCGCATCACAATCAGCAGCAGGCCGGTCACAACCCGGAAACACACAACCTTTATCCCGCACATGCAGAGCATGGCGAATGTCAGGAGTGACCAGCCGCTGTTCTCTTCCGACGTCCAGCACCCCGGAGGGGCCGCCCAGAATGATCGGCAGGATGCCGGCATCACACGCGTACTGGCGTAGCTGGCCGGCGGTGAGCATGGTGCCGTCGGCTAGGCCTGCGCCTCGGCAGTCGCTGAGCAGGTCGTCGTAGTCGATCAACACCACCACATGGGGACGGTCACCACCATGCTTGGGTGCTGCTTGCTGGATCGCGACTCGGCGGGCCAACTCCACCAAAGCGTCAGCGCGACGTTGCGGCCACGACGGTTGCGGCACACCCGAATCGCGTAGCTCTAAGGCGGTGCGGTGCATCTGCTGCGCGAGCGCTTCGATTTGTGCCTTGATCAACGCTGCGTCCGCTGTCGGGAGGGAGCCTTTGATGGTGCTGGAACCATGCCCGTCATCGGCAAAGTTCAGATGCCGGGCCTGCTGTGCATCCCGTAGTTCACGTTCCTGACGTTTGGCTTCGGCCTCTTCGGCGACCTCGGGTGCGACAACCTCCAGCAGATACCGCGACAGGCCAGCAAGTTCGTGACTGTTGAACTCCTCGCAATGGCCGACCATCGTCGCCTGGGCCTTGGCCTCGGCTTCGACCCCCAGGTCGGTGGGGAGCTTCTTCAACACCTGGGTGACCGCTTGTGCTTGCCGATCGTTGGCAACACCGTCGCGCAACGCGTCGCCGATCTGGGAGAACCGGTGCAGATCGTTGGCGTGGTGCAGCATCGCTGAGGCCTGGCCCCGGGTGTAGCGCAACTCTGACGCCAACCATGACACGGTCGGGACACCGTGCGCGGTCATCGCCGCTTCGGAACGGTCGACCTGGCCGAGCACGGTGTGCACCACTCCGACCAGCCTGGACTGGACCTGCAGCAGGTCGGCGACCAGGTCGAGTTGTTTCC